>PAQM01000015.1 GCA_002709305.1 Crocinitomicaceae bacterium
ATGGAGGTATTTGTCCAGAGATAATAACACGCACATGGACTATTACAGATAATTGTGGGAATAACTCAACAGTATCTCAGACAATAACAGTAATAGACACACAAGCACCAGTTTTTGATCCTGTTCCATTCGATACTACTGTAGAATGTATAGGTGATGTACCTATAGCTGGTAATTTAGGTTATACGGATAATTGTGATGGTTTAGGTTCGGTTTTAGGAACAGATGTATCTGATGGAGGTAGTTGTCCAGAGATAATAACACGCACATGGACTATTACAGATAATTGTGGGAATAATTCAACAGTATCTCAGACAATAACAGTAATAGATATAACTCCTCCAACAGCATCAAACCCACCAAATGTTTCTGTTCCAGGTTTAATAGATGTTCCACCTGTAGATATATTAGTAGTTAATGATGAGATAGATAATTGTACTATTAATCCAATTGTTACATGGGTTAGTGATGTTTCAGATGGTAATGTTTGTAATGGTGAAATAATAACAAGAACTTATAGTATTGTAGATGATTGTGGAAATGAAAGTTTAGTAACTCAAGAAATAACAATATTAGCGGTATATCCGCCAATAGATGCTGGATTAGATCAATTAGTGTGTGAGGGTGATACAACTGTGATTACAGCTATTAATCCAATGGGTGTTCCTATTGTATGGGATAATGGGCTAGTGGATGGTGCAGATTTTATTCCGGTTGCTAATACAACTTATATTGTTACAGCTGATAACAATGGATGTATAACTACTGATACTATGTCTATTGTAATTGAAGAACTCCCTTTAGTAAGTTTTAGTGCTGATGAATTATCTGGTTGTGCTCCATTGAATGTTACTTTTACCAATAATACTGTTGCTTCAAGTAATTTAGTTAATTGTATATGGAATATAGAAGGAGCAAGTCCTATTTCAGGATGTATTAATGTCAATTATTTATTTAATCTTTCAGGAACATATGATGTTTCTTTAATTACTACAACTGAGAATGGTTGTACCAATTCAGTAACATACTCTGATTATATTTTTGTAGAAGAAGTACCTTCGGCTTCATTTATCCCATCGACCACATCCATTTCTAGCTTTTCTCCAGAAATTAATTTCCAAAATACTTCTCTTGGAGCAGTTAGTTATGATTGGTCTTTTGGTGATGGAGCAAATTCTTCTGAATTTAGTCCATCACACATTTATCCAGAGGTAGAATCGAATTATACTGTGCAGTTGATTGCTAGTTCACTGCTTGGATGTGTTGATACAGCATATGTTGATATTACTATTGAAGAGCCATTAATATATTATGTTCCTAATACATTTACCCCTGATGGGGATCAATATAATCAGACATTTAAACCAATTTTCACTTCAGGTTATGATCCTTATAATTTTACTATATTGATATTTAATAGATGGGGAGAAGTAATATGGGAGTCTCATGATGATAAGATTGGTTGGGATGGTACATATGGAGGTCAAGTTATGGCTGATGGTGTATATAGTTGGAAAATAACATATCAATTGTCTGCAGATGATGAACCCAGAGTTATTTCAGGTCTAGTTAATTTATTAAGATAAATAGAGTATATTAGTTATTATTCAAAACAAAAAAATGAATAGAGTAGTATTTTCTTTAATATTAGTATTTTTTTTATCAAGTTTTTGTTTTTCTTCTTCATTAGATATAGATCCTGTATCAAATTGGACTGAATATAAAACGATAGAAGGTGTTAAAATAGAATATATTTTCAAGGAGTGTAATTCAGAATTAGTTTATAATCAAACTCTTGTTCTATTTCGTTTTACTAATACAACAGACAAATCCTTAAATGTAAATTGGAAATTAAAGATTTATAGAGATGGTACTTGTTATAATTGTAATACATTATATCGACAGGAGTCACTAAAAGAATTACATCTTAATGCAGGAGAAGTTTTTGTAGGAGATTGTTCTTCAAAGATTGATAAGAGAGGTTATATTTTTTCACATTTTAATGTCAAATCACCAGGGATGTCAGATTCAATTTTAACAGACTTTGAATTTTTGGAATTCAATGTTATTAATTTATGATGAAAAGTATAATAAACATATTCACTATAATAATTTTAGCATTTTCTACTTGTGTTTACTCTCAATGTAACGTTAGTATTTCTCCAAATCCAATTACAATAAATTGTGGTTCATTTGTTGAATTAACTGCAATTGGTATGGCAGGATCACCAGTATTATCTACAAGTTTTGATAGTGGTTCAATTGGTGCTGGATGGGCCTCTTCTAGCACAGTATTGTATACAAATCCATGTGGCCCAACTTTAGATGGAACACCTAGTGCTTGGTTTGGTGATGTACCTTTCCCAAGAACTCTAACAACTAATGGTTTTGATGTCAGTTGTGGAGGTCAAGTTTGTTTTGATTTTGATTATGGAGATGATAATCCTTGTGGTGGTTGCGATGATTGTGATGATCCCGATTTAATTGATGAAGGAGTTTATTTTCAATATTCTATTGATGGTGGTGCATCATGGGTTGATATATTTTATTTTCAACCAACAAATAATAGTACTGGTCCTTATTATAATTGGGCTAATTATTGTTATTCTATTCCAGCAGCAGCATGGACTACTAATACAATGTTTCAATGGACTCAACCTAATGCAACAAATACTGAATTTGATCATTGGGGACTTGATAATGTTGAAATCATTCCAAACGATTGTGGTTATTACTATGATTGGCATAATGTTTCAGGAACAAACAATCCAAATTCACAGTTGGTATCTCCTTTAACAGATACATATTATACAGTTACTTATACTGATGGAATCCATTCATGTATAGATAGTGTAGAAGTTATTGTTCAAGAATTACAGATTGATGCTATAACTAGTATGAATAATATTAATTGTAATGATTGTGCAAATTTAGATGTGGTTTTGGTTAATAATAATGCAGGTTCAATAATTGATGATTTTGATCCAGATTTAGATATGACAATGTGGGATATAATTGAATCAGGTACTGTTGGAGGTGGTTGTGGAAGTGTGTCTGGAAACGCATTGTATTTTGATGGTACTGGTGCAGAACGCCATGCAACTACAGCTGCAGTAAATACTACAAATTGTGGAGTGATGAGCTTTTCTTTATTTATGGGTAATTCAAGTACTTTTGCACCTTGTGGAAATTCAGGTATAGGTGAAGATATTGTATTTGAATATTCTACAGATGGGGGATTAACTTATACAGTAATATCAACTTATTTACAGTCCTTATGGGATGCTAATAATAATTGGCAGACAATGGCGGTTTTTCTTCCTCCTCCTGCTCAAACGCTTAGTACAAAGTTTAGATGGAGACAAACCTCCTTTACATCCTGTGTAGGTTGTGATAATTGGAGCCTTGATAATGTTTCTTTTATATGCGCTCCTCCTCCATATGATTATTCATGGACACCTTCATATGGTCTATCAGATACTTTAATTCAAAACCCTGTTGCATGTCCTTTTGTTACTACAAATTATATAGCTTCAATTGTTGATCCTGCTTCTGGTTGTTCGGCAACGGATAGTGTATTAATTGATGTATCTTGCGATTGTACATTTACTAATTTAACAGCTAATTTAAGTGATTGTGAAAATGGAAATTCTTATAGTATTTCAGGTGATATTTCTTATATCGAAAATCCAGTAACTGGAACATTAATTATTGAAGCTACGAATTCTTCAGGTACATATTCTCAAACATTAAATCCTCCTTTTGTAGATGATAATTTATATAACTACACTATCTCAGGTATTGTATCTGATGGTTCACCCGTAGTTATTACAGCATATTTTTCAGATGAGATTACTTGTTCAATAAATACTAATGATGTATCTCCAGTTTTACCTGAGGTTATATCAATTTCAGGAGGTGGTATATATTGTCTTGGAGACTCTATTAACGATATTATGGTTCAAGTTAATGGAAATGGACCATTTACCATTGATTATACTTTAGATGGTATTCCTCAATCTTATACAGATAATGATACTTTATTGAATTTAGGATCAATACCAGGAGTTTATAATATTACAAGTATAGCTGACTCAGGATGTGTTAATATTGCTTTTGGGGTTGACAGTATTATTACTCAGACACTGCCAACAGTTTCAAATGTTTATGGTGGAGATTCTTATTGTATAGGTGATAGTATCAATGATATTTTTGCAGATGTTACAGGAACTGGGCCATGGAATTTAGATTATACGGTAGATGGAGTTCTTTATTCAATTTCTTCTTCTTCATCAACTATAAGTCTAGGTAATATAGAGGGGCAATATATAATGTCTTCAATTACTGATCAAGCTTGTTCTAATGTTTCTGTTGGTTCAAGTTCAATTATTATTAATCCTTTACCTATTGTTGACGCTGGAGTTGACTACACTATATGTATTGGAGATTCAACTGCGTTAAATGCTTCAGGTGCTCAGAATTATGTTTGGAATCATGGTATAATTGATGATATATTATTTGCGCCATTAGCTACTGAAACTTATACTGTTACAGGTACTGATGATAATGGCTGTGTTGATACTTCAGAAGTTACTATTTATGTTGAGCCGTTGCCGGACCCATCTTTTGTTGCGGATTATCTTCAAGGTTGTGTACCTTCAGAAGTTATGTTTACAAACACTACTTCAGGCATTCTACAAGATTGTATATGGAATTTTGGTGAAGGTGCCATAGTTGGTTCATGTGATTCGATCAACTATGTTTTTCACAGTAGTGGTTTACATGATATTACATTAACAACCTCTTCAGTTAATGGTTGTACTAATTCTGTCACATATGATGATTATATTTATATAGAAAATAATCCTGTTGCTTCTTTCACTGCTTCATCATATAGTTTATTAAGTCTAAACACAGAGGTTGAGTTTACTAATTCTTCTCTTGGAGCGGATAATTATCTTTGGGATTTTGGCGATAATACAGATAATATTTCTGATATTAATCCTATTCATACTTTTCCAAATAATGAAAGTGAATCTTTTTTAGTCACCCTTTATGCATATTCTCCAATAGGTTGTGTAGATTCGGTTTCTCAAGTTATATCAATTATTCAGGAAATTATTTTTTATATTCCAAATACATTTACACCTAATGGTGATGAGTTTAATCAAGCATTCAAACCAATTTTTACTGCTGGGATTGATGCTTCAGATTTTGAATTATATATAAGAAATCGTTGGGGTCAGACCATATTTGAATCTCGAAATATTAATGTAGGTTGGGATGGTACATATAACGGAAAAATAGTTCAACCAGGCACATATATATGGCATCTTAAATTTAAAGATCGATTGAATGGAGCTAGGTACAATCATTCGGGGCATCTTAATTTAATAAGATAAATAGCGTAATAGATTTTAAAAAATTTTATATAATTCAACTAAAAAATATATGAATAGGTTATTCAAAAGTTGAAGGATTTAGACTACATCCAATAATTTTTTCATAATTTCTATAATCTCCAATCCATACTTGACTAAAACTAATCAAAGGAAAAAACAGTAATAGTATTAATAGAATCTTCATTCTACAATAATAATGAAATTTATATATAACATAATAGAAAAAAGTAAGGTACATAAATATAAAATCAGGGTATAATAATCTGTGAATAATAAAAATTAAAACTATAAGCAACCATTTTTATTTTTTGTAGTATTATTAGTGTAATTTAATTAAGTTTTCAATTATGAGATTTTTTTCACTAGCATTTTTTTTAGCTTCTTTTTTATTATTTCCTATTACCTTGTTTTCTCAATTTGCGATTGATTTTACATCACTTAATAATAATGCAACTTTCAATACCTGTAATGGATTTATAATAGATTCGGGAGGGCAAGGTGGAACAGGTTATAGTAATAATGAGAATATTACAATAACTATTTGTCCTGATACCCCTGGAGATATTATTTCTATAGTATTTAATTTATTTAGTTTAGATCCAACAAATACTGGTACTCAAAATAATCCAAATGTTGATTATATGGCTGTATTTGACGGTAATTCAGTAGCCGCAAATACATTAGGTACATATACAACTAATCAATTACAAGGAGTTGTCATTCAGGCTACAGCATTAAATCCTACAGGTTGCATTACTCTTCAATTTTATTCAAATGGTGTTGGTACAGGTATGTTTACAGCAAGTGCTACTTGTCAAACACCTTGTAATAATCCTCAAGCTGGAGGAATTATTGTTGGTGGTATTACACCCGATAGTATACGTGTTTGTTTAAATCAAAATATAGATTTTCAGGATCAAGGTTCTTTTGCTCAACCAGGATTTAATTTAGTAGATTATAACTGGGATTTTATGGATGGTACAACAGCTAATGGTCAAAATGTAACACACTCATATTCGATACCGGGAGAATATAAAGTACAATTATTTGTAACTGACGATAATGGTTGTAGTAATCCGAATCTAATAGATTTGACAGTATTAGTTGAAACTTTACCTGATTTTTCGACCTTTCCTGGTGATACAACAATCTGTCTTGGAGAATCCTATTCTGTTTCTGCTGACCCAGATTCATATGAGGTTGAATGGACAGGATTCGTAGGTAGTTTAACTATAGATGATGGATGTTTACCCGATACGCTTTTAGGTGTTTCTCAAGATATTCAACTTATGCAAACTGGATTTTATTCCGGAACTACTATTGCTAATGTTAATGATATTCAAGATATATGTCTTGAATTAGAGCATTCATATATGGGAGATTTAGTTATTATGATTGAATGTCCAAATGGTCAAAATGCAATTCTTCATCAACAAGGAGGTGGTGGAACTCAAATAGGTATACCGGTTCAAGCTGACAATGTTGATTGTAGTGACCCTTCAACAATGGGTGTCCCATTTACATACTGTTTTGCACCAGGAGCCACAGAAACATGGGTTGAATGGGTTGCAAATAATCCTTTTACAAATACTATTCCAGGGGGTACCTACGAATCAATAGATCCATTATCTAATTTAGTAGGTTGTCCAACGAATGGTATATGGACTTTGACAGTGATTGATAATTGGGCGTTAGATGATGGTACATTATTTAGTTTTGGTTTAAATTTGGATCCTTCATATTATCCATCGGTTACTAATTTTACTCCAGATATTGGCGCTGGTTTAGATTCTTCGTATTGGTTTAATCCTATTTTCCAAACTTCTTTATCTGCTGATGGTAATGATTTAGTTGTTTTACCAGACACATCAGGCTCTTTCACATATCAATATTTTGTGCATAATGATTTTGGATGTACTCATGACACAAGTTTTGTGTTAACTGTAAATGAAAACCCTGTTCCTTTTGCGGGAAATGATACGACAATTTGTGGTGGTTCAGCAATACAGCTGGATGGTCAGGTTGTTGGAGCAGTATCGGATTGTAATTATATATTAAATCTAGATGATACCTTTGGTGATGGGTGGAATGGTAATACAATTACTATAACAATAAATGGGGTTGCGACAGATTATACAATAGCGACAGGACTCTCTAATAGTATTAATCTTACAGTTCCAGTTGGAGCGACAGTATTTTATACATTTAATGCTATTGGTTCCTTTGTAAATGAATGCTCATTTCAAGTTCTTGATGATAATGGAAATATTATTGTAAGCGAAGGACCAGGTTTAGCAGGAAGTATTAGTGGAAATTGGCTATCAAATTGTTCTCCTGATTTAGTTTATGAATGGGCTCCAACTAATGTATTTAATGATCCTTCAATACTAGACCCAATTGCTAATATCAATTCTCAAGATACATTAACCCTTACAATTTATCCTCAAGGACATCCATTATGTACAAATTCTGATGATATAATAATTTATACCTCGGATGTTCCAAATCCAGGAATAGATTCAACTATTCAAGTTTGTGCTAGTGGACTTCCTGTAGATTTATTTCAATTTTTAGGGCCTAATGCTTCTAGTAATGGTTCTTGGACAAATCCTTTAGGTGTTTCTTTAATAATGCCTTATGATCCTCAGACAATGCCTTTTGGTGATTATATATACGAAGTAGATAGTAATGGTTGTGTTGATCAAGCAATAATAACAGTTACAGAGTTAACTACCATGATTACTGACACCTTAATTAATCAAGTAAGCTGTTATGGATATAATGATGGATCATTTACTATTATAGGTAATAATATTGATAGTTATTCTATTAATGGAGGTACAACAATTTTTTCTGCTAATACATTTACTGTTGATGGATTAACAGCAGGTGTATACAATGTAATTGTATATTCTACTCAGGGATGTAGTGATAATATAGAGATTATAGTTACTGAACCTTCAGAATTAACGGCGACTTATATTCCAACTGCTGCTAGCTGTTATGGTGAGTGTGATGGTTCTGTTATAGTTATTCCTAGCGGAGGTACACCAGGATATTCGTATTCTTGGCTTGGTGGTGTTAATGGAGATCAGTTAGGAAATGGAATAATGCTCTGTGCAGGAGATTACATTATAAATGTTTTAGATTCTAATAATTGTTTGTTTGAATTAAATTATTCAATTACAGAACCTAATAATGTTTTTCCTAGTATTATTGGAGATACATTAAGTGGTTGTTTACCTCATACAGTTAATTTTATTAATACTACACCTTCAACTAATATTTTATCAACTTCAGTTGATTTTGGAGATGGAGTGATTGAGGTTATAAATGGAAATGATGATTTTTCTCATACCTATCAATTTTCAGGTCTATATTCAGTAACAGTTACAATATTAACTGATGACAGTTGTGAATATGTTATATCTTATAATGATTTAGTGCAAGTATATGATTATCCAACTGCTGATTTTATGATTAGCCCAAATAATGTCATTTCATTTAACCCTGTTGTTTCTTTATTTGACCAAAGTTCTGTGGATGTAACTTCTTGGAATTGGGAGATTGATAGTGGAAATCCTAACTCTTCAGTTAATGAGGATGTAAATAATGTTGTTTTTCCATTATTAGAGACTGCTGATTATCCTGTAACTTTAATTGTTTCTAATGCATATGGGTGTAATGATACAGTCACTAAATATGTTTCCGTTGTAGATGATGTTATTATTTATGCTCCTAATACCTTTACACCTGATAATGATGAGTATAATCAAGTGTGGAATATTCATATAATAGGAATTGATGTCTATCAATTTGATTTATATATATATAATCGTTGGGGAGAATTGATTTGGGAAAGTCATGATCCATCAATAGGATGGGATGGTACTTTTAATGGTGGTATTGTTCAAGATGGAATGTATAATTGGGTGATTGATTGTAAAGATTTAGTTAACGATGAAAAATATAGATTTAATGGATATGTTACTATAATAAAGTAATAAATTATCTTTCATTATTTACTCTGTTTTTTTCTTCTTTTTATTTCTTTCCTAATTAGTGATAACTCACGTGTTGTTTGACCGGCAACTGAAGTATTTTCATCTGCTCTTCTTAATAAATAAGGCAAAACCTCTTTAACTGGACCATAGGGTATATATTTTGCTACATTATAACCATTGTGAGATAAATTATAAGAAATGTGGTCAGACATACCTAATAATTGAGCAAAATAAATTCTAGGATCATTTTTTTTAATTTTATAGGCAGACATAAGTTCAGTCAATTTAATTGAGCTTTTTTCATTGTGTGTTCCAACACATACAGCTGTAACATCTATATTTTTTAGTATAATTTCCATAGCTTTATCAAAATGCTCATCACATACTTTTTTGTTTGGTTGAATAGGAGAAGGGTATCCTTTTTTTTCTGCACGTTGTCTTTCTTTTTCCATATATGCTCCACGAACAAGCTTTAATCCTAAGAAATATTTGTTTTTTCTAGCATGTTCTATTTCATTTTTTACAAAAGATAATTTATCATGACGATATAATTGAACCGTATTAAAAATTATAGCACGATTTTTATTATACTTGATACTCATTTCTTTCACTAAGTTGTCTATAGAATTTTGAATCCATGATTCTTCAGCATCTATAAAGACAGGAACATTTGCATTATATGCCGCTTTGCAAATAAGATCTATTCGGGCATTTAATTTTTTGTATTCTTTGTTTATTTCTGAATCAATATTATGTGTTCCATTATTCATTTTTTTAAGTGTACTAAATGAACAAATGCCACTTATTTTAAATACAGCAAAAGGAATATCTTTATTTGATTTCCCTTCATTAATTGTTGCTATAATCTCATTAACAGTATGATTAAAGTCTTCTTCCTTTAATTTACCTTCAATACTATAATCTAGAATTGTTTTTAAGTTATACTTGGATAATTGTTTTGATAACTTTAATGATTCAAAAATAGATTCACCACCACAGAATTGTTTAAATATAGTTCGTTTTATAATCTTTCGAATTGGTAGATTAATCTTAATAGCCATATTAGTTAGCCATTTACCAAAAAGAACAATTTTAGGATTTGCTATTATTTTAAATAGCCAATATGCTCTTTTTAAATCTTTAGATGATTTACTATGAAATGCTATTTTAGTATTTTCGAATGAGATCATATAGCAAATTTAATCGCTTTTAATTATTATATATCTCTCCTTTCCATCTTTTTATTTGGAATGCTTAACAATTGATTATTTTTACTAAAAATTTATTTTTTCATGTATTCTTTAGATGTTGGTAAATATAGTATCGAGATAGGAGATTTGTTAGACTCTTCTTTTGAAAAATTATTATCTCAATATTCTTCCTCTAAAAAAGTAATAATTGTCGATGGAAATACTAATAAATATTGTTTGCATCATTTAATTAAGAAATTTAAATCGCTTAATAAAGCTAAGATTGTTGTTTTACCTGAAGGTGAGAATAATAAGCAAATAACATCCTCTATTTCTGTTTGGGAATCCTTGACAGAATATGGAATAGGTCGACATGATCTGATTATTAATCTTGGAGGAGGAGTAGTAACTGATATGGGGGGGTTTATTGCTTGCTCGTTTAAAAGAGGGTGTGATTTTATTAATATACCAACATCTTTATTAGGTATGGTCGATGCTTCTATTGGAGGTAAGACTGGAGTTAATTTAGGGAAATTTAAGAATCAAATTGGTTTTTTCTCTAATCCAAAAGCTGTTTTTATTGACACTATTTTTTTAGATACTTTACCCGAAAGTGAAATTTATAGTGGCTTAGCAGAAATGATGAAATATGGATTAATATATAATAAAGAGATTTTTAATAGAGTTGTTAAACAATATGATGATTTTCGAAATATTGATCAAATTCTTTTAAAAGATTGTGTTGAGGTTAAAAAGAATATAGTAAACAAAGATTTTTTTGAATCTGGATTAAGAAAAATATTAAATTTTGGTCACACAATAGGTCACGTTATTGAGGGATATTATAATACTACCTTGAATTTATCTCATGGTCATTCTATAGCTATAGGTATGTTAATGGAATCATCTTTTTCAGTTGATTATTCTTCTTTAAGTAAAGATGACTATAAGATTATCAAAAAGGTTATTACTTCAAATTATGAAATGCCATATTTTTCTAATCAAGCAATTAACGATATGGTTCAAATGCTAGAAAATGATAAGAAAAATAAGGAAGGTAAAATACTTACTTGTTTATTAAGAGAAATAGGTTATTGTAATTATGACTTTGAGATCAGTAAAAAAGAATTTATGGAGAAATTTAAATCTTATAAAATAAGTTAAGATTTTAATGTAATTAATTTTTCTTTTATTTTTTCCAAACGTAGAATAACCTCTTGATTTACATTTTTTGTTTCATCTGACGTTATACTAGAATTTGATTTCATTGCTTTTTTTGCGCCATCTAGAGTATATCCTAGAGTTTTTACTAAATGATAAATATCATCAATTTTTAGGATGTCTTTAGGAGTAAATAATCTATTTCCTTTTTTATTTTTTTTAAGTTTTATTGAAGAAAATTCTTTTTCCCAAAACCGTATAAGAGATGTATTGACATTAAACATCTCTGCTACTTCTCCAATAGAATAGTATAGTTTTGTTAATTCTTTTTCTTTTATTCTTTCCAAAAAAATTGATTTAATTATCTAATATACTTAAAATTACAGAAATTTAGTTCTTCTATTGAAGACTTGTTATTTTTTTATCCTTTTGAATAAATTTTAAAGTATTGTTTAATAAAGAAGAAACTATAGAAGAAATAAAATTAGCACGTAGAAGAGAGTGGGTCTTTATAATTTTATCTGGAGTCTTCTTAGGATCTTTAACTCTTTTAAATGTTCTTGGTGTCTCTCGTTTTATCGATCTTTCAGAATATTTTGGAATTGGGTCAAATTCGGATATTCGCTTTATTGTAGCTGTAGGTGTATTACCTTACCCTATAACATTTCTTTGTACAGATATTATTTCTGAAATCTTTGGAAAAAAACGTGCAAATATGCTTGTTTGGGCAGGATTGATTTTAAATCTTTGGGTCATTTTAGTCTTGTGGTTTGGAGGATGGCTGGAAGCACCAGATTCTTTACTCTCTAATGGTAAGCTACCAATTGATATTATTGATGGTCAGGTTGTTGTGCCTCATGGATATTCTTTTTATGAAATACGTACATTGACATTTGGTGCTACTTTTGCATCTATGATAGCATATATAATTGCTCAATTTGTAGACGTTAGAATTTTTCATTATTTTAAAAAAAAAACACGGGGACGTTTTCTTTGGTTACGTAATAATGTTTCAACAATAACTAGTCAGATGATTGATTCTATCGCTGTTATTTTAGTAACACATTATTATGCAGATGGTATACCAATAAAATCTGGTGAAGATGTTTATTCTGTTTTAATTATGTTTATTCTTAGCAGTTATTTGTTTAAGTTATTTTTTGCAATAATTGATACTATACCTATATATATAGCCGTAAAGTATATTAGGAGATTTTTAAAGATAGATGATGAATTACCTTTTTGAAAAACGATATTTTAAGTGCCAGATTAAATATATTATACCAATCATTGCCATTATACTCCCTGCAATAAAAGAATATTTAGTTGTATATAGCGTGTTATCATAAGTAAATATTGTTGATGCAGAGCCAAACATAATACCTAGTTCTAGTGCAATGAATAATGTGCTAGCACCAATTCCTCTTCTTTGTTTATGAGATAAGTCTGCTGTCCAAGCCATTAGTGTAGGACTTGAAATACCTGTACTTATACCAAACAGAATAGCACCAATTGTATAAAGTTTCCATTCGCTTGAAAATGTAACTAACATCATACTTATAGACATAATAAATAGTCCAAAAATTAGTGTTTTTTGCCTACCTATTCTATCTGAAAGTCCACTGACTAATATTCGAATAAATATAGTTGAAAATGCATAGAAGCCAAGAAACCAACCTTTATTTTCTATATTAAAAAAGTCAGACATATCTGGTGTTATTGTAAGTACAATACCTGATGAGAAAGTAGAAAGAAACATAACTATTGCTGCAGGTAAGACACTTGGTTCAATTATATCGTTCCAATTTATTTTTAAAAGTTTCCATCTAAACTTTACTTTATTTTGTAGAGTTTCTTTTAAACATAAAATTAAAATCAATGAAATTAAACCTAAAATAGAGGCAGCAATAAATAAATTTGTCATACCTAATTCTTTACGAATAATTGATCCTATTGCTTGACCACCGCCAAAGCCAATTGAAATAAATACTCCCCAAATTCCCATTCCAGCACCTCTTTTATTTTCTGGCAATATATCTGTAACTAGAGCTGTTGCACCTGTTGGAAGAAAACCAGCACTAAATCCATGCATTAGCCTTAATGTTAGGAATAAACTCACAGATGTGAATAAAGGATATAGTAATGATATTATTATTGCGACGCCTATTCCTATATACATAACTTTTTTTCTACCTATTGTATCTGATAATTTACCTGAAAAAGGTCTTGATATTAATGCTGATATTGTAAATATGGAAATGATTAGTCCTTTTTGATCAGCTCCTCCCATCTTTGTAATAAATTCATTTAATTCAGGTAGAATTAAATTAAAACTCATCATAAAGAATAAGAGTCCAAATGATATAATCCAGAAATTTTTGGAATAATTTAACATTATTTTACAAAAGTACTCCTATATTGTGTTTAATACAATATAATTTTTAGTATGATTAAAATATTTATTTGTTTTTTTTCTTTTTTATTATTGAGCTGTCTATCAAGTATGGAAGAAAAAGAATCTTCATTAATTAGCTGTAATGGTAATTATAATATTGTTTCAAAGGTAGATATAAAAAAATTTAATTTAGATGACTCTAGTAAGGTTAAAAAAACAGATGAAGAGTGGCGAAAAATTCTATCAAAAGAACAATTCATAGTTACTAGACAATCAGGTACTGAACCTCCTTTTTCCGGAGATTATTGGAATAATAAAGATAAGGGTAATTACTATTGTGTTTGTTGTGATAATTTACTTTTTTTATCAGAAACGAAATTTAATTCAGGAACAGGTTGGCCAAGTTTTTATGCTCCTGCATTTGAGGATAATGTAAAACAGGTTATTGATAATTCTATTGGAATGATTCGAAATGAGGTTGTTTGTAATAAATGTGATGCTCATTTGGGCCATGTTTTTGAAGATGGTCCTCTTCCCTCAGGTTTGAGGTATTGTATTAATTCAATATCATTAAAGTTTAAAAAAGAATAAATGTTAATTAAGTTTATTTCATATGTTAAGTGAGGCAACATTTGGAGCAGGATGTTTTTGGTGTATTGAAGCTTGTTTTAAAGACTTAAAAGGAGTTTTAGATGTTATTCCTGGCTATATGGGTGGTAATGAAGAAACTGCAAATTATACTGATGTTTGCTCTGGAAAAACAAATCATGCAGAAGTAACTAGGATTTTATATGATTCTGATGAAATAACGTTTGATAAATTATTAGAAGTTTTTTGGTATATACATGATCCAACACAGTTGAATAGGCAAGGGAATGATATAGGAAGTCAATATAGGTCAGTGATTTTTTATCATAATATAGAACAAAAAAAAAAGGCTGAATTCTATAAAAAGAAACAAAATGATTCTAATATTTGGGATAAACCTATTGTTACAGAGATAACAATTTGTACTCATTTTTATCCTGCTGAAGATTATCATAAAAATTACTTAGAGTTAAATCCTCAGAATCCATATTGTAAATCTATTGTTAGGCCAAAAGTTGATAAGTTTAGAGCAATATTTAAAGATATTATTAAGTAAAAAAGGCTTAATTAAGCCTTTTTTATATTTTAATCTAATATTTCTATTTCAGATTACAATCTAGCTCCTTTTGTTTAGGGTCTAGTATACTATTTATCATTTCAATTCTTCTTCTATTAATTCTTATAAAGTATTTTTCTTTTTCTTCTTGTGAATATTCTGCACTGTTTTTAATTCCTTCTTTCTTTTCAATAATTCCAAGCTCTATAATTTTTACACGTTCTTTTTGAGCATCAGATAGATGAAGGCATTCAGCTATTTCATTAGCAATTTTATTTGCTGTAATTTCAGCATTTTCTTTTTCTCCTTGTTCTTTGTTTTGTGCATTAATTCCAAAACTTATAGTTAATGTAATTCCGAATAATATTGATGTTATTTTTTTCATTTCTTTAATTATTGTATTATAAATAGAGTTTCTTGTTTTTGAAAGATACACTTTAAAAATGAAATTATAAATAATTATTTTAGTATTATGGTGATACGATATTTAAATTTATTTCTTTTAATTATTCTTTTCGGTTGCGGAGGATTAAAAGATTTTAAATCTGCTAGGGAAGGGAATAATTTAAATTTTTCGAGAAAAGGATTGACTGAATTCCCTGAAGAAGTATTTTTTAATCCTAATTTAAAAGTATTAAGATTATATGGGAATAAGATTGATTCTATTCCAGATCGAATAGGTGAACTTGTTAATTTGGAAAAATTATATTTAGGAAGAAATAATATACATTATATTCCTAATTCGATTTCTAATTTAAAGAAATTAAAAGTATTGTCTCTTCAATATAATGATTTAGAGGAGCTTCCTAAGTCATTATGCGAATTACCTAATTTAGAACAACTTCTTTTGAATAATAATAGATTAAAAACCTTACCAAAGCGAATTGGTAATTTAAAAAAATTAGAAGTACTTCAATTAAATTTTAATGGTTTTGAGTTTCTTCCAGAAGAAATTGGACAATGTAGTGAATTACAGTTTTTGAAGTTAAATCAAAATAACATTTTTGAAATACCAAATTCATTAACAAGTTGTAGAAAATTAAGGGAATTATATTTGTCAGGTGCTGGACCCATTTTGACTTTGCCAGAAGATTTATGTTCCCTTCGTTATTTTGAGGTTTTAGAAGTTGATAGAATTGTTACAATACCTAATTGTTTGTTAGTTCAACAGACAACCAGATTGTCAATAATTGTTCGATAATATTAATTCTTTCTAAGATTCATTAATAGAACAAAATCATATGAAAAATGTGCGCCAATGCAAAACCATAAACCAAATTCTTTATAACCATAACTTATTAAAAATATAAATGGTAAAACAACTAATCCATATAAAGATAATTTCCAGTTTAAAGGGTTTAAATATCCATGAATTGCAACAAAAATAATTGAGGTTATGAATGGTCCGATATAAAATTGAAATCCAGATCTAAATAACAGCTCTTCTCCAAATCCTGCACAAATAGATATGAATAAGCAGTCGAATAAGTTTAGATTCATTTTTTTTATAATATTTTCAATACGATAGGGTATACCTTCAAAGATTGGTGCTTTTATTAAGAGCAATGCTATAAACGCATATACTATCCCTAGCTCTATTCCAATAGTTAATTTTAGTATTGATAGGTTAGATAGTTGTAATATTTCTAAAGGTGAAATATTTTCAAACCAATAAAGTATAATAAAAGTTGGAATAGGAAAGATTAATAGTGTAATTAATCCTAAAAAGTAAATAGAACGTTTACTCACAGTATAAAGAAAATGAATTAAATTTCTTTTTTCAGAATTGTTTGGGTTGGAAATGCAAATTCTAAACCAGCTTCGTTAAATCTTTTCAATATTTCTTTATTAATTATATGTTGAGAATTTAACCAATGAGACTCTGGTTTGATAAAATAAATAAATAGTATGCCTAATGAAAAATCTCCAAAATCTTTAAATCCAACTTCACAAGTTTCATCAAGTATATCATGATTATCAGCTACAATTTGATTAAGTATATCAATTCCTTTCTGCATACCTTTTTCATCTGTATCATATGTTAAACCTAGATTTAACTTAATTTTCAATGACGGTTGAGATGTAATATTAACAACACTTTTATCAGTAAATGTACTATTTGGGATTGTCACAATACGACCATCTAGTGTTCTTAGTCTTGTACTTCTTAAACCCACTTCTTCAACTATTCCATCATATCCCTCAATTTGAATTCTATCTTGAATTTTAAATGGTTTGTCTAAAAAAATCATAATACCTGCAAAAATATTTTTCACAGAATCTTGAGCTGCTAATGCTAAAGCTAGACCACCAATTCCTAGTCCAGCAATCATAGCTGTAATATCAAGGCCAATATTATCAAGTCCTATAATTACACCAAATATCCATATGGCAGATCTTAAAGTTTTTCTGATAACAGGTAAAAGAAAGTTATTTTGACCTCTTTCTGTTTTTTCAGCATAAGGTAATATTATCTCTGTTACAAATGCATCAACTATTCTTGAGATTATTGATGTCAGTATAATAATTGTTGCAAAAAAACCTATACTTTCTAGAGATGTAAGAATACTCTTATCACTAAAATGAAGATCATGAATAGCAATCCAATAACCTAATAGAATAATAGAGTAAACAATTGGCTTCTCTAATTTATCTATTAATATATCATCAAGCTTTGTTTTTGTTTTTTTTGTTATTTTTTTTATTACATTAGATATAATCCAATACACTATTTTAACTGCTATAAATGATCCTACAATATAGCCTAAAGCAATTAACCACTCTAGAATAGTATTATCTAAAAAAACTTTATTTAAATATTCCATTGTTGTTTTATTTATTCTAAAAATAGGAAATCTTTGTAATAATTAAGGTCTTAATTCTTTTTTCGCTTTTATAGTACCTATATTCATTGTAATAAAATCTATATTTACTTTTGGTGATCTTGATGGTGAATACTCTCTACCATAAAAGATTATTTGTAGATGAATTTTATTCCATAGTTCTTTAGGAAATAGTTTTTTTGCGTCTTTCTCTGTTTGTTTTACATTTTTACCATTAGTAATCCCCCAACGAGTTAGTAATCGATGAATATGAGTGTCAACTGGGAATGCTGGTACACCAAAAGCTTGAGCCATCACTACTGAAGCTGTTTTATGACCTACTCCTGGAAGTTCTTCTAATAGTTTAAAGCTTTTAGGTACCTTTCCATTATGCTTTTTAATAATTATTTCGGATAGAGTAAAGATTGCTTGAGACTTTTTGGGAGAAAGTCCACAAGGGCGAATTATTTGACGAATTTCATCAACTGTCAATTTTACCATATCGTAAGGATTGTCTGCTAATTTAAATAAGTTTGGTGTTACTTTATTCACTCTTTTGTCTGTGCACTGTGCAGATAATAATACGGCGATTAAAAGCGTATATGAATCTTTATGGTTTAGTGGTATAGGTGTATTAGGATATAATTTCTCCAGAGATTTAATGATATATTTTATTTTTTCTTTTTTGTTCATTTAATTTTCAAACCATTTTTTAAAAACTTAATAAATTCTTGAAATTGTGTTTTTGATGTGAAAAGCTTTTTCAATTCAGATTTAGTTGATTTTTTGTTTTTATTGATTTTGTTTTTTGATTTATTCTTATTATTAGTTTTTTCTATGTCTTCAATTACATCAAATAATTTATCCTCCATTTTTGATAATGAATCTGCAATTTTAAAACGTTTTTCAGCTTCTTTTTGATATCCTTTTTTTTCTAATAGTATACCTAGATTATTTTGACCAATGAAATCATCCGGATCTATTTTTATGGCTTCTTCGTAATCCATAATAGCTCCATCAATATCACCAAAATTATTTTTAGCGAATGCTCTTGCTGCGTAATGATATCCGTAATCAGGTTCAAGTTCAATAGCACGATTAAAATCAGCTAAACTTTTTTCTTTTTCTTTTGAATGAAGGTATGCAACCCCTCTATCAGAAAATATAATAGGTTCATTAGGTGATTCTTTCAATGCTTTTGAATAAAGTATTATTGATTTTTTAAGATCACCACTTTTAAATACTTCATTTGCTTTTTTATGAGTTTTATTTGCAAACATTATCTAACTTAGAATTATGTTAGACAAAGATATATACTTTCCTGTGTACAGAAAACTTTCCAATAACAAGGTTTTTTTTAAAATTATAAATAATACTAAATTTCATGAGATACAAATTATTGGAAAAAAAGCTCAATTAAATAAAATAGTAGCAACTAAATATCCTGAAATTTTAAAAATTCAGGATATGATTGAATATAGTTTTGAAGGAATTATAGAATCAAATGATACAGAGTATTCTAAATTATTGAATACTTATACGTTTATTTAATTCTCCTTTGCTACCATATTTTAAAATGTAAACTCCACGTTTGAGAACGGATAGGTTTAAGATATTTTCCCCGCTGTAAATTAATTGTTTATGAATTAGTTGACCTGACAGATTATAAACATAAATATTATTTGATTTTTTAGCTTTGACTTTAAATAACCCATTTGAAGGATTAGGGCTTATTGTAAATGAGTCTTTAGGTATATCGGATATATTAATTTGTTGCATATAATGAAACCATTTTCTGAAAAACAACCAAATTTCTGCTGCTTCTGTAAAATCATTAACAGGCTCATAGAAATATGTATGTCCTCCACCATTCACACGCAAGAGTTCTAAGGATGATTCTGGAGTACAAGCTTGATATATAAATCTGTCAACAGTAAGACCATCTGCAGCATTGTTGGGTAATTGGGTTGAGTCAGCTGAGGATAAGCATTGATGCACATTAATCCAAAAGTTCATAGTCTCCCCAACTAAACTTAATGAAGGAAGAGGTGAGCTATAGTAGGGTACAGTAGCATCTGCTGTTCCATGGACATGTATTACAGGAGTTTTATATGTAGGAACACAATTAGCAATGTCATCGGTTGCCATAGTTCCCGACATTGCTCCAATTGCTGCAAATCTTTCATTTAATTCACAAGCTAAATGATAGCTCATAATACCTCCCATAGATATTCCAGTACAATATATTCTTGTTTGATCAATATTATAATTCTGAATTAAATGGTCAATCATATTATTAAAAAATGTTACATCATCAGCTATAGGAGCTAACAAAGTACCATTATCCCATGAGCTTTGTCCAAATGCATTAATAATTCCTTGTGGATATATAGAAATAACTCTTGCTGAATCCCCAATTTGCTTAAATCCTATATTAGTCATCGTGGAATTTGATCCACCTAATCCATGTAATACAAATACTACAGGGAGAGATTCTGTATTTTGATTAAAACCAACAGGAAGGTATTGAATATATTCTCTATTAATACCTCCGACATCAATGCTTTCGTTAGTTTGTTGAGCTAGTGTTAAGTTTACAAAAGAAAAAATGAAAAGTATGTATATGTATCGCATAATATATTTTGTTTTTTAAAATTAATAATTCCGATTATTTTTTCTTCTAATATAGATTAATTTAGCTCTTCCTTTATGGCTTTCTCTTTGATCTATTTCAAATTTTCCAGTTGATTTAATTAGTGGAGTTAATTTTTCAAAACCATAAATTCTGGAATCAAAATTTGGTTGTTTTTTTTGTATTAATCCACCAACATCTCCCAAAAAAGCCCAACCATCTTCATCTGCGGTATCATTTACAGTCTGAGTAATTAATCTAATTACTTTTGGAGTTATAACTTCTATCTTCTCTATTTTTCGTTTGCTTTCTAAATCGTCTTTATCTTCATCTATTTTTTGAAGAATTTCAAGATAAATGAACTTATCACAAGATACAATAAAAGGGTCTGGAGTTTTCTTTTCGCCAATTCCAATTACAGTAAGTCCGGTTTCACGAATTCGAGTTGCTAATCGTGTAAAGTCACTATCGCTAGATGCGATACAAAAACCATCAACTTTACCGGAGTAAAGGATATCCATTGCATCTATAATCATTGCTGAATCAGTTGCATTTTTACCCAATGTGTAACTGTATTGTTGAATTGGAGTAATTGCATTATCAAGTAGTATTTTTTTCCATTTAGAAAGTTGTGGCTTTGTCCAATCTCCATAAATACGTTTTATTGTTGGATTTCCATATTTGGTAATCTCTTCAATCATTTCATTAATGTATTTTGAAGGTATATTATCACCGTCTATCAATACGGCCATATTCTTATCTTTTTCCATTTTTATATTGTTATATGTATATCTAAAATACTAGATAACAGGAAATTAATATTCAATTTCTAAATTAAGTCTTTCTTTTAATTTATGTAAGTTAGGGTTTTTTTTCGCTAATGACATAAATTTTTCTTTTCCTGTTTGAAATTGGATATCGATTTTTTGATTTTGAGAAATTTCCATTTTAAAGGTTATAAGGTAGTTGTTTAATTCAGATCTTATAAAACTTGTTAGTTCTTCAAATAATGGATTGATGTAATCGATTTGAATTTGATTATCTACTTCTAAAATATATTCATTTTCAGATTTTTTTTTGGGAGCTCTTTTAATTAATGCATTATAGATGGTCTCTTTTCGTTGTTTTTTCATTTTGAAAGCGAATTTTTCCCATGCTATTTTAAGTTCTTCAAGTGTATATTCATTTTTAGGTATATTTTCTTCGAGTAGTTTTTTTTCTTCGTTAACTTCTTCGTTTTTCTGAAGCATTTCCTTTATTGATAATATTTTCACTTTGGAATTTTTATCTTCTTTTTTATCCGTAGGTATATTATCTTTTTTTCTTGAAATATTTTGATGTTCTTTTTCAGGAGTATTATTTGTAGTATTTTCTTTTGTTATGAAGTCTTTGATTTCTTCATTTTCAAATGGAATTATCTCTACTATATCAGTTAAGGATTTTTTTTTTTCTAGTTCTTGTTTAATAGAACATAATTGCATAATTGCCATTTCAACTAATAGCCTCTGGTTTTTTGATATCTTATATTCGACATCTGTTTTACTTAATACACCAAGTGCACGCACTAAGTTATTTGGATTAAGTTCTTGTGATTGTGCAATATATTTTTTTTTGATTGATTCACTTACTTCAAGTAGTTCCGCTGTTCTTTGATCTTTACAAACAAGTAAGTTTCTATAATGATTTGCTAAACCTACGATAAAATTATGTGGATCAAAGCCTTTTTCGATAATTTCATTCAAGATTATTAAACCACTTGGAATGTCTTCTTTTAATGTACTTTCAACAATACTAAAATAATAGTCATAATCAAGTATATTTAAATTTGAAATAACATTTTCGTAGGTAATATTATCTTCAGAATAAGTTACGATTTGATCAAAAATAGATAGTGCATCCCTTAATGCTCCGTCTGCTTTTTGGGCAATAATATGTAATGCTTCAGGCTCAGCAGAAATTTTTTCTCTATCTGCAATTAATGCTAAATGGTCTGCAATATCTTTTACTTTAATTCTAGCAAAATCAAATATTTGACACCGTGATAGAATAGTAGGTATTATTTTGTGTTTTTCTGTAGTTGCAAGAATAAAAATAGCATGTTTAGGAGGTTCTTCTAATGTTTTTAAGAATGCATTAAAAGCACTTTGAGAGAGCATATGAACTTCATCAATGATGTAAACTTTATATTCTCCTAATTGTGGTGCAATTCTAACTTGGTCTATTAGGTTACGGATTTCATCGACTCCATTATTTGATGCAGCATCTAACTCATATACATTTAGGGATGATCCAGAGTTAAAGGATAAACACGAATCACATTTTTCGCAGGCTTCAATTTTTTCAGATTTGTTAGAACAGTTAATTGTTTTAGCTAGAATCCTAGCGGTAGATGTTTTACCAACACCACGAGATCCACAAAATAGAAAAGCCTGTGCTAGATGTTCATTTTTTATTGCATTTCGTAAAGTTGATGTAATTGAATTTTGACCTACAACTGTATCGAAGGTATTGGGACGATATTTTCTGGCTGATACTACAAAATCCATAAAAACAAATTTACTCTTTTTTTGATTGTTGATTTAATTTATTTTTCAACAATAATTATAGATTGTAATCTTCCACAATACATTCAGTAGCAATTTTGGCACTACATAATGCTAAAGGTATTCCACCTCCAGGATGAACAGAAACTCCAACAAAATATAATCCTTTTATTTTTTTACTATAATTAGGATGTCTATTGAATGCAGAAAAACGACTATTTGATGCGTTACCATAAATAGAACCAAATTTACTATTGTGTATATTTTCAATTTTTCTTGGGTCAAGGATTTCTTCAAATTTAATGTTAGTTCTAATATCGCTTTTAAGTAATTTGTTCATTTTTTGAATTATAAATTCACGTTTCACTTTAATTTCATCATCCCAATTTTGTCCATTATTAATAGGTGCATTTATTAATACAAACCAATTTTCACAGCCATCAGGGGCATCATTTTTTACAATTTTAGAAGAGATATAAATATATATAGATGGTTTTTCAAATATTTTTTTCTTGTAGAATACAGAGTCAAATTCTTCTTTGTCTTCATCGGAAAAAATCATATTATGAACATCTAATTTATCAAAAGACCGATCTATTCCCCAATAGAAAACAATTGCAGAGCTTGATCGTTCTTGTGCTAATGTTTTTTTTGGATGTTTAGAATTTGGGAGTAATTTTTCATAGGTTAAAGAAACATCCATATTACTAATAACAAAATCAGAATAGTATTCGTTTTTTTCAGTTGAAATCCCTATGATTTTATTTTTGTTTACATTAATTTTTTTTACTTTTTCATTAAAGTGAAATTTTACACCTTGTTTTTTAGCTAGATCTACAAGTGATTCTATTAATTGAATCATACCTCCTTTTGGAAGGTATGGACCAATATTAATTTCTAAATGAGATATCATATTTAGCATTGCTGGAGCGTGGTATGGATGGCTTCCATTATAGATTGCGAAACGATTAAATACTTGTGCTGTTCTTTTATTTTTGAAAAATGACGTGTTTTCTTGATGCATTGTTTTAAACAACCTATACTTAGGTATATTAATTAATGCCTTTATTAGTTTTTTACCTATTAGTTTTTTCCATCTATGTAATGATTTTTCAATAAATAAAGGAGCGATAAGTTTATAATTAGATTCAGCTTTATCGAGATATTTTTCGATTTGTTTTGGATTTTCATCAAGTTTTGTTGAGATTTCTTTAACAATTGATTCACGGTCATGTTTTAATAGTACTTCCAATCCATCATCAAAGAAATATTTAAAAGAGGATTTTAGTTTAGCCATTTTGAATGTCCCAAAATCTTCTCCACATAATTTATACAATTCTTCAATATATTCAGGACAAGTTAATATTGATGGACCTTGGTCAAATCGATACCCGTCTTTAGATTTACTATTGATTTTTCCTCCAGGAAAAGCGTTAGATTCAAAAATATGGGTTTCTATACCTTTGTTTGCAAGACGAATACTTGTAGCAATTCCAGCTAGACCAGAACCAATTATAATAGCTTTTTTTTTCACAGAAATGCTATTCTATAATTTCAATTGTATCAATACTATCGCCCTCTCTAATTTCATCGATTATATCAACTCCCTCAGAAACCTTAGCAAAGCAGGTATGGTTTCCATCTAGGTGAGCTGTATTATCTCTTGAGTGACATATGAAGAATTGAGAGCCCCCTGTATTTCTTCCTGCATGAGCCATAGAAAGAATACCTCTTTCATGATATTGATTTTCACCATCTAATTCACAATCGATTGTATATCCTGGTCCACCAGCACCTACGTGTCCATTAGATCCAGTTTTAGAATTAGGACAACCACCTTGGATTACAAAATTAGGTATGACTCTATGCCATTTTAAGTCATTATAGTAACCTTCTTTCGCTAGCTTGATAAAATTTTCTACTGTTTTTGGTGCATCTTTTTCAAAAAAATCCACTTTCATATTTCCTTTATTCGTTTTGATTATTGCTTCCATAAAATTTTGAATTTTGTCAAATATAGTTTCTCGAAATTATTTTTCCCATTTTTCATTAGCTTAATTAAATTTGTCATATGCATTTTTTCCATTTTAGTAAAAAAGATATAAATCTATTTAATTCTCAACATATTAATTTGATTAATAATCAAGGCTTATATAAGTCATATATAAATCGTGATTTTAGAATTACAAATTTTAAAGATCAAGCTTTTGATAAAAAAAGAAATTATGCAGCATCGCATCGTTCAGTTTTAGTTTCAGAATTAGAAAAAAAATATTTTGGGGTTAATAATAAGGACAAGGTAATGTCAAATATTGAATCGTTAAAGTTGAATAATACATATACTGTGACTACAGGTCATCAGCTATCATTATTTACTGGTCCTTTGTACTTTTTAGTTAAAATTATTAACGTAATTAAATTAGCTGATAGGTTAAATCAAGAAAATAAAGAGATTAATATTGTTCCTGTATTTTGGATGGCAACAGAAGATCATGATTTTCAAGAAATACAATCCATTAATTTATATGGTAAAAAGATTACTTGGGACTCAAAACAAAAAGGTCCTGTAGGAAGATTTAATTTAGATGGATTTAGTGAAATTAAAGAACAAATCCTTGATTTTTTTGGTAATAATAATGATGCCCAGATACATGATTTAATGAAGATTTATGATGGTGAAGATTTAGCCGAAGCCACTTTTAATTTAGTTCATGAGTTATTTAAAGACTATGGTTTGGTTATTATTGATGGAGACAACAAGAATTTAAAAAAAATGTTTGTTTCAACTATTGAAAGGGAATTGAAAGATCAGTTTTCATATAAGGCAGTTTCTAAAACGAATAAAGATTTAGAAATTGATGGGTTTAAGATTCAAGCATTTGCTCGAGAAATTAATTTGTTTTACATTGAAAATGGATTCCGTCAACGTATAGAGAAGACAGATGAAGGATTTGAAATTAAAGGTTTAGGAGTTTATTCTGAATCAGAAATATTAAAAAAAGTACAGTTGAATCCGGAATGTTTTTCTCCTAATGTTGTTCTAAGACCTTTATATCAAGAAACAATATTACCAAATCTAGCTTATATAGGAGGTGGAAGTGAAATTTCTTATTGGCTACAGTTGAAGGGTATTTTTGATTCAACTAATATTACTTATCCAATTATTGGAATTCGGACTTCTATTATGTGGATTGATAAATTAGTTTCTAAAAAGATTGACCAAATTGATTTAGTTTTAGAGGATCTTTTTAAAGAAAAAGATACTGTTAAGCGTCAGTTTATTGAGTATCATTCTAGTAAAGAGTTAAATTTTGATGAAATAGATTTAATAGAGTCTCAACTTGTTAAAAAACTTGAAAAGTCCATTTTATCCATTGATTCAACTATGGAAAGGTATAAAAACTCTGAGATAGTTAAGTTAAATAAGCAGATTGAAGGAATTAAATCAAAGTTGGTTAAGCTATCAAAAGAAAATCATACAAAATCTATGAAATATATTGATCAAATATATGATAAGTTATTTCCTAATGGTCAAATGCAAGAACGATATTTAAATATTTTTTCTTTTTGTCCTGACGGAAATATTTCAAAGCGAATTGATATGTTATATAAGGTTATTAATCCTGAAGAAAAAGATTTTTTAGTTATTAGAGAAAATTGATCTATTGAAATAAACTATTTAATTACTCGTTTCTAAACGTACTATTGTAAAATGTATAGAATATTAATATTTCTTGTTTTTTTAATAACGAGCCATTCTTTTTCTCAAGAGATTAGTGTAGTTGGTGTATGCACTGATAAAAAAGGTATTCCAATTGATAATGTTAAAGTTATAGCTAAAAAAGCAATAAATAATATCATATATACTGATAAGAATGGCTTATTTGAATTAGAATTTTACGCTATTGATTCTGTTCAAATTGAATTTAGATTATCTAATTTACAGAAAAGTAAAAATATATTACTCAAACCAGGAATTAATAACTTGGGAGAAATAAGATTTCAATTCTTACAGCAGGATGAGGTTGATGTTCAAGCAAGACAAGTCGATCCTTTTGATATACCGGAATTAAAGGTTATAGATTGGCAGAATATTCCAATGGGAAATACAGAGAGGTATCTCGTATATACCACTGCTGCAACTTCTAACAATGAATTAACAACTAATTATAATGTTCGTGGTGGAAATTACGATGAGAATTTAGTATATGTTAATGGTTTTAATATATATCGACCATTTCTAACACGTACTGGACAGCAAGAGGGAATGAGTTTTATTAATTCTGCTTTGGTAGAATCGTTAAGTTTTTCAGGTGGTGGATTTGATTCTCAATATGGAGATAAATTGAGTTCAGTTTTAGATATTAAGTATAAAACGCCTACAAAATTAAAGGGTTCTTTAATGGCTTCGTTACTTGGCGTTGAATCACATGTAGAGCATTCGGTTAATTCTAGATTTAATTATTTAGTAGGGGCAAGATATCGATCAATTGGTTATTTATTAAATGCTCTTCCAACAAAAGGGTCATATAATCCTGTTTTTTGGGATGCACAATTTTTAACTAATTATTCTATTACAGAGGATTTAACTTGGTCTATAATAGGACATTTTTCTTCCAATAATTTTCGTTTTACACCTGTCTCATCAGAGACAGATTTTGGTACAGCGAATGAAGCATATTCATTTCGAGTATATTTTGAAGGGCAGGAAAAAACGGAGTTTACAACAATGATGGGAGGGACATCATTAAAGTGGGAATTGAATGATAAAACAAATCTTGATTTTTATGCTACTATCTTTAGTTCTATAGAGTCTGAAAATTTTGACATTCTTGCAGAGTATTATATAAATGAATTAGAAACAGATCCTGCTCAAGAAGAGTTTGGTGATTCGATTGCTGTTTTAGGTATTGGCTCATATCTTTCACATGCTCGCAATAGATTAAATTCTAAAATTATAAACGTTTATCATGATGGTTCTCATACCTTTAAAAAAGGGTATAATGATGAAGAAAAAATAAGATTTCAGCAGCATCAGTTAAAGTGGGGTATTAATTTTCAATTAGATCAATTTGATGATAAATTAAGCGAGTGGAAGTTAGTTGATTCTGCTGGTTATTCTATCCCTCAATCTGGAACAAATGAAATCAATTTATTTGAATCTTTAAAGAGTGATTTAAGCCTTCAATCAAATAGATATACAGGTTATATTCAATTTAATTCAATTTGGTCAAGAAATCAAAGAAATAAATTTATTTCGTTAACTAAAAAATATAGAGTCAAAGAAGGTGGAATAAAAAGAAAATTTGAGAAAACATTTACCGATACTATTACAGAATCACCAAGTAAGCTTGCTTTTCGTATTGGTACAAGAAGTGGTTATACAACAGCAAATGGCGAATATTTTTTAACCCCAAGATTATCATTGAAATATTTCCCAAGGTCTTATATGATAAAAGATCAAAAGGTAGTACGTAGAGATATGAGTATTTATTTTTCATCAGGCATGTATTATCAACCACCTTTTTATAGAGAATTTAGGACTCTTGATGGTAATTTAAATTTAGATGTTAAGGCACAAAAGTCAGCTCATTTTGTCTTAGGTTCTGATGTTTATTTTGGTATGTGGGAAAGAGAAACACCGTTTAAATTTACTGCAGAAGCATATTATAAATATTTGTGGGATGTAAATCCATATGAAATTGATAATGTTAGAACAAGATATTATGCAAATAATAATGCTGTAGCATATGCATATGGAATAGATTTAAATCTTCATGGTCAATTTGTGGAGGGAATAGAGTCTTTTTTTAAACTAGGATTACTCTCTACAAAAGAAGATATAAGGGGGGATTTTTATGATGAGTATTATAATGCTTCTGGAGATAAGATAATATTTGGGTATAGTGAAGATCAAACAGTAGTTGATACTGTTCGTGTTTATCCCGGTCATATTCCTAGGCCAACTGATCAATGGTTTAATTTTGGTGCATTAATTCAAGATAGAATGCCTGTTTATGAGAATGTAACAGTTCAAATGGGAATGCAATTTGGTGCTCCTCTTCCATATGGCCCACCTGATTTTGAGCGTTATAAGGATACTTTAAGGCTTCGTTCCTATTTTCGTGTAGATATTGGTACATCTTATGATTTTCTTTATAATAAAGGAAATAAGGAGTCTTTTTGGACTAAAAATTTCAGCGATCTCATAATTTCGTTTGAAGTATTTAATTTACTTGGTATAAATAATATGTTATCTAAACAATGGGTCCAAGATACTGAAGGTAGATTTTATGCAATCCCAAATAATTTGACTGCACGTCGATTTAATTTAAAATTAATCGCTAGATTTTAATTTTATCATTTTAGATATTATTATTTGTTCTAATTAAGTATTAATTTTAGAAAATTATTATCAAACAAAAATGAGAAATATGAACGTAAATACAATTACACTAATCTTTTTATCAATATCTAGTTTTGTTATATCTCAGACTTCGAATTTAGAAGAAGGGATGAGCTATAAATCAGTTGAGACGAATAATTATGGTCAGCAAGTAACAACTTTCCAGCCTTCTTCTTTTATTCATACTATTCCAGCTAGAGATTTACCTCAAGTAGAAGAGGGAGATATTTCTTCTCAAGCTAAGGTTAAAATTCGTAATAATTTTGAACGTGATGGATATTTAGAAGCACAAAATGCTGTAGAGAATGATCCTGTGGTTCAAAATGTTGCTGGTACAAAATCTGGTATAGCACCTATTGTAAATATGAATGGACAGAGTGGAAGTGGATTGCCACCAGACCCTACTGGAGCGGCAAGCGCAAATTATTATGTTCAAGGTGTTAACACTAGTATACGTTGTTATACAAGTTCTGGTAATGTAGTACCTGGTGGATCATTTAGTTTAAGCGCATTATGGTCGGGTAGTAATAATGCAGGTGATCCAATTGTTATGTATGATAGACATGCTGATCGTTGGTTTATTTCTCAGTTCAATTCTAATCCAAATAGAATTTTAATAGCTATTTCACAAACCAATGACCCAACGGGATCTTATTACGCTTATAGCTACACTTTTTCACAATTTCCTGATTATCCAAAATTTTCGATTTGGTGGGATGGTTATTATATGACCTCTAATTCTACTCATACTGCTGTTGTTTTTCAAAGAGACAAAATGTTAGTTGGAGACCCAACAGCGCAAATGGTTTCTTTAAGTCTTCCTAGTCTAGCAAGCGGAGGGTTTAGAAGTCCATTACCAGCAGACGCAGATGGTCCTTTACCTCCAAACGGTACTCCTTGTTACTTTTTTAACTTAGCAGATAATGGTTTTTGGGGTGTATCTCAAGATCGAATTCATGTGTATGAGATGAATACAAATTGGACTAATACTGGAAATACTTCGGTATCACTTTCTCAACAAATACCGGTAGCATCATTTGATGCCGTTTTTACGGGTGGCTTTGCAAATATTGTTCAACCAAACACTTCACAAAGAATTGATGCAATTCAAGGTGTTTTAATGTATCGTGCTCAACATATGAGATGGACAGGATACAATACGGTAGTTTTAACTCATGCTGTCGATTTAGGATCTAATAGATCTGGTGTTAGGTGGTATGAATTAAGAGACGCAAATAATGGAAATTGGTCAGTTTATCAATCTGGAACTTACGCTCCAACAACTGATAGTAGATTTATGAGTAGTGCAGCGATGGATAATTATGGAAATATTGCTCTAGGATATAGTATTTCTTCTAGTTCAATTTATCCAGGTATTAGATATACAGGAAGATTAAGTACTGATCCACTTGGACAAATGACGTTTGCTGAACAAACTGCAATTGATGGATTAGGTTCACAGACTTTTGCAGATCGTTATGGAGATTATAGTCATATGTCTTTAGCTCCGGATGGAGGAACTTTTTGGTATACAGGAGAATATTTGGGTTCTAGTGGTTCTTCTAGAACAAGAATATTTTCATTTAGATTAGCTGGAAGTGCTGGTATTGATATCGATAATCCATATTACTCAAATTTAGAGATGAATGTACATCAATCTGATGCTAATTTAAATATTAATGTAGATGGTATTTATGGAGATGCTAGTGTTGTTATGGAATTAATAGCAATGAATGGTCAAGTTGTTAAGACTTTAGGTTCAAAACAACCTGAAAATAAAAAGGTTTCAGGTGTTATTGATGTTAGCTCATTAGAGACAGGTATTTATTTTGTTAGAGTAGGGAATTTAAGTTTCCAAACAACGGAAAGAATATTTATTAAATAAGAATTTATCTTATTTATTGATTATTATTTTTCTCTCGATTGTATTATTATCATAAATGTATATAAGTGGAGTGTTTGGTTTTGATGATGTTTCTCTACCTAATAAATCGGTTATTTTAATTAATTTCTTTTTTTGAGGATTTAGTTCCTCGGATATGCTTGTAGTATTATTGTTTATTTGGTTAAAGAAGTTCCATATCTCTTCACTTGCCCAAAAATCATCACTACCCCATGGTGCAATATCAAACCATTCATGAAGACCATTATTTACCTTGTATAACCAAACTTGATTTCCTGTAATAGCATTTTTATATTTTCTCACTTCAGTAAGATTATTATCATTATTAATATCAGGTAGAGTATAGGTAGTTTCAAAGCTACAAGAATTATGATTTTTCCAATAGGAAACAGTTGAATCAACAGGTAGATAATATCCAACACCTGGATAATATCCACCATTGTAATTAAATTCATTATCATTGGTACCATTTAGTATAAATACAGGGATATTTGTTGTCGTAATACAATTAATAGTCATAAAGTCCCACATAGCTCCACCAAGAGGTGCGATAGCAGCAAATATATTTGATTGTTGACAGGTTGCTATATGGTAACACATTTCTCCTCCCCACGAAAATCCTGTTGCAAAAACTTTGTTTATATCTAGTTGGTGTGTAAGAGATAAAGAGTCATTTAATTCTTTTAGGAAGTTTAAATCGGATAATCCATAAACATCCCATTCTGTCAAGCCAGAACTACCATTTAGTGCCGTGGGGTAGCAAACTGCAAAATTATTTTGGTCTGCTAAAATATTAAAAGCTGATGTTGACATTATACTGTAACCATTCCCTCCCCATCCATGAAGGACATATACAATAGGAGAATTTGCTGGTAAATTATTTGGAATGTGTAAATAATACTCTCTTTGAATATTATTATGGGTAAAATAAAATGGGCCATTTTGACTAATCCCAATAGTTGGAATAAAGATTAGAATAAAGATTAATTTTTTCATTTTAAAAATCCCATTAATCCATAATCGTCAGTAAAATTTTTATAATCGCCATATTCTACGCCTTTAATTCTCAAGTCTTGAAAATCCTCTAACGAATAATCAAATAGACCTACTAAGTTTCTATATTCGTATGTATAATAGTAAGAAGAGTTATATTTTGAAATATTTATATAAAACTCATTTTTGTCAGTATTTATATATTTTATCGAATAACATCCAGGGCCTTTCTGCTCTCCTATTTTGTTGTTAACTAATTCATAAATTGTTGTTATAGTTTCTCCACTAATTAATTCAATAGTACAAATATTGGGTTTTATAAATGATAGTTTATTAATAAAGAATTTTTTTTGTTCTTTTTTTTGCATCTGTTTCTGGATATATTCTTGCCTATAATTTTTATCCGAATCGCTCCAAACTTTTCGATTTGACAAATTTGAAGGATTTATAAAAAACATATTAGAAGAATTATTATCATAATGACCATAAGTATAACTGTTGTTCGTTACAATTGTTCGATTGGAATTTAAATCCCAGGTTCCATTAATGTTAGATTTAGAAAATTTTGAGTTTGAAGCTGAATTATTTGATTTAGCAAATATTGGAATATCATTATTGTCTGAATTATTAGACGTTTGTTTATTTTGGTTTTTTGTTTTTTCAATATGAATATCAAAAGCGTGTTTTGCTTTTTTTTGCCGTACATTTTCTTCATTTTCATTTGATTCTTTTTGATTAAGAAGTAATTGATATTGTTCTTCTTGAGCAGTTAAAGAATCTTTATATTGAGAAATTTCTTCTTGTAGAAGGTTAATTTCTTTGATATTATCTTGTTTATTTTTTTCTAATTTATTAAGATCTTCAGATAATATTTTCATATTATTTGATATTCTATTTTTATCTTTTGTTAAAGATTCATTTTCTGTTTTACTATTCTCAAGTTCTAGTTTAATTTTAGATATTTCTTTATTCAGAATATCTTCCTGCACGTTTCGTACTTGAATATCATTTTTTAAGTTAAATACACTGTCTTGGTATTTAATTATTGTTTCTTGTAGGTCTTTTTTCTTCTGAGCGATACTTAATAGAGGTGTCAGAAATAATATAAAAAGATATTTTTTCATTTTATGAGCTTTTTTCAAATATAAAAATAATAGTCTAAGATTTTTGTGTAATTGAGCAAGAGATAAGTTCTTATATTTTAAAATTAGAAATCATTTTTAATTATCTTCACAACAGAATGAGTTCGATGTTAGAAGTCAAAAATATTAGTAAGTCCTTTTTTCGTAAGGAAGCATTGAATGATATCTCTTTAACTATTAATGAAGGAGAAATTTTTGGTTTACTAGGCCAGAATGGTGCAGGTAAAACAACCTTAATTCGTATTATTAATAGAATAATTGAACAGGATTCGGGTTCTATAGTATTTTATGGAAGTTTAATAACAAAAAATCATTTATCCCAAATTGGATATTTACCAGAAGAAAGAGGACTATATAAAAATATGACGGTTGAATCTCATGCGATTTTTTTAGGTCGATTAAGAGGTCTATCAAAAAAAGATCTTAATTATAAGATTAATTCTTTATTTGAACGTTTTGGTATTAATGATTGGCGCAAAAAGCGAATAGAAGAATTATCAAAAGGAATGGCTCAGAAGGTTCAATTTGTTTGTGCTATTTTACATGAGCCTAAATTTTTAATTCTAGATGAACCATTTAGTGGTTTTGACCCTGTAAATGTTGATTTAATTAAGCAAGAGTTGATTGAAATGAAATCTACTGGTAAAGCCGTAATGATTTCTACACATAATATGAAAAGTGTTGAAGAGATTTGTGACCGAGCAGTTCTAATACATAATTCAAAAAATATAAAAGAGGGGACAATTCATGAGTTGCAAACTGAACGAAATTCTGGATTGTATGCGGTTCGTTTTCAGGGAAACATGATTGCTTTTGTTAACGCATTATGGACTGGTTTTGAAGTTCAGGATAAAGAGGTGTTAGGAGAAAATAGATTCATAGTACGTTTAAAAATGAGAGGTGATAGCTCTTTTGAAGATTTACTTAAAGTAATAATTGGACAGGTGAAAATTGAGGCTGCATGGGAAGTTTTACCATCAATGGAAGATATATTTATTGATTTAGTTAACTCAAATAAATTAGAATCAAATGAAGAATAGTATTTTGATTGCCATAAGGGAATGGAAAGAACGTATGGGATCAAGGTCTTTTATTTTACTTTCATTACTTGGGCCATGTATAATTTTATGTTTCATTTATTTATTATTCGCTTTTGGTGGTAGCTCTAAGCAACATTGGAATGTTTTAATTGTTGATCCTACGGGAATAATGCAAAATAGAATTATTTCTAGCGAAGATAAATCTATATCCTATTCATTTGCCGATGGATATATTGAGATGAATGAATTTGCTAATGGAAAAAAATATCAATCATTTGATGCTTTGCTTGAGGTTAATGAAAAGGTTTTGTCGAATAAAATGGGATTTGTTTTTTATCGTGATAGTCCATCTATTCGGATGCAAACAAGATTACGATATCATTTTGAGCGTAGATTGGAAGAGGTTATGGTTAAGGAATTTACTTCGCTGTCTTTGAAAGATTTCAGAAAGATAAAACAGCCTATGTCTGTATACTTTAGAGATGTATATGATCCTAAGAATGAGTCGTCTGATATAGGATCATGGGTTGGGTTTTTCTATGGAGCTATTATTTTTATTTTCATTTTTTTATTTGGCATGACAATCATGCGTTCTATTTCTAGAGAAAAAAGTAATCGTATTGTTGAGGTTATTTTAGCTTCTGTATCACCAAATCAATTGATGATTGGAAAAATTATTGGAGTGGGGCTTTCTGCCTTAGTTCAATTTATTATATGGATTTTGATTATAGGTTTAGGCTTATATCTTATGCGAGAAAATATTTTTCCAGATATGTTAGATGCTGCTAATGTTAATATTGATGATTTAAAAATACAATCAGAAAATCAGTCATATCAAGAAACGATTTTTGCATCACGTGAATACAATCAATTTATTGAATTAATATATAACCGTGTTCAATTTTTTAATATGACAGCCTTTTTTATTTTATTTTTTATTTCTGGTTATATTTTTTATGGTGCTTTATTTGCTTCTATAGGAGCAACTATGGGGTCTGAAAGTGATGGTCAACAGTTTATTATACCTTTGATCTTTTTATTATTATTTGCTTTGTTTTCAGGTTACTATATATTGAATTATCCAGAAAGTCCATTAGGAGATATTCTTCATTATCTTCCTTTTACTTCACCTGTTGTGGTGATGGTTAAATTATCTCAAGGTTATTATGGTCCTGGACATGTTTATGAAATATATTTAACATTAATTGTATTAATTATTTCTTCAATCATAATGTTAGCTATTGCTTCACGTTTATATAAAAATGGGATATTACAATTTGGTCATCGTGTACGTTTGAAACACCTTTTTAAATGGTTGGCTAAATCCTAAAATTTATGCGAATAGCTGTTATCGATCTTGGCACAAACACTTTCAATTTACTTATTTCACAAGTTAACGGCGGAAAATTGCACTTGATTCATACTGAAAAAGAGTCTGTTTTATTGGGAATGGGAGGTATTAATCAAAGTATAATTACAGTTGATGCCTTAAATAGGGCAAAAGAGACATTAAATTTATTTAAATCTAAATGTGAAATTTTTCATGTAAAATCTATACAAGCAATAGGAACTAGCGCATTAAGATCTTCAAAAAACAACTATGAATTAGTTGATTATGCAAAGGATATACTTGATATAGACATTAATATTATTGATGGATTTAAAGAAGCGGAATATATTTATAGAGGAGTAAAGTGGGGATATGATTTTTTTCAACCAGCTATAGTTATGGATATTGGTGGAGGTAGTACAGAATTTATTTTTGCAGATAAAAAAGGTATAAATGAAATGACTAGTTTGGATATTGGTGTTTCTCGAATTTTCCAATTATTTAATGAGCCTGAACAATGTACACAGGATATTATTAAATTGATATATAAATTTTTGAATGATAAAAAGTCTACTTTTTTCACTAAAGTAGATGCAGATATATTAATTGGATCTTCGGGTAGTTTTGAAACTATATATGAAATGATTTATATGAAGTCATTTACTGAATATTCTAGTTCTATTGAAATACCTTTAGAAAAAGTGAAATTAACTTTAGATTGGATTATTACATCAACATTAAAACAGAGGCTTGATAATAATTGGATTGTTGATTTTAGAAAGAGAATGCTTCCAATTGCAGCGTTAAAAATTTTATGGGTAATCAATCATTTTAGTATTAAAAAAATAATGATTTCACCTTTTTCATTAAAAGAGGGTGTCTTAATGACTAATTAATCTCTTATTATATTCTAGTGTGGTTTTTTATCAATTAATTATATTTAACAAAAATAGAATTCGATGAGTAAAATATTAATAGTAGACGATGAACAATCCATACGTAGAGCACTACGTGAAATTCTTGAATTTGAAGAGTTTGAAGTAGATGAAGCGGATAATGGAAAAGTAGCATTAGAAAAAGCTAAATCTGAAGTTTATGATATTATATTTTGCGATATAAAAATGCCTGAAATTGATGGTATGGAAGTTTTAGATGAGCTGCAAAGATTGAAGGTTGAATCTCCTGTTATTATGATTAGTGGACACGGGAATATTGAGACGGCAGTTCAAGCAATAAAAAAAGGTGCTTTTGACTTTATAGAGAAGCCATTAGACCTTAATCGTATTTTAGTTACTATTAGAAATGCTAGAGATAAGAGCGTCTTAATTGAAGAGAAAAAAATATTACGTAAGACAGTAAAGAAATTTAAAGGTTCTTCTATTATTGGTGAAACAGAAGCAATAAATGATATTAAGGATATGATTATGAAAGTTGCTCCTTCAGATGCTCGTGTTCTTGTTACAGGTGGTAATGGTACGGGAAAAGAGCTAGTAGCTCGTTCATTACATGATTTAAGTAATCGTAAGGGACAATCTTTTATTGAAGTTAATTGCGCTGCAATTCCTTCAGAGCTTATAGAAAGTGAATTATTTGGTCATGAAAAAGGTTCGTTTACTTCAGCTGTTAAGCAAAAGAAAGGTAAGTTTGAATTAGCTTCAGGCGGCACTTTATTTTTAGATGAAGTAGGAGATATGTCTCCTAGTGCTCAGGCGAAGGTTTTAAGAGCATTGCAAGAAAATGTAATTCAACGTGTAGGAGGGGAGAAAGACATTAAAGTTAATGTACGTGTTATTGCAGCAACAAATAAGGATTTAAAAAAAGAAATAGATGAAGGTAATTTTCGCGAAGATCTATATCATCGGTTAGCTGTCATACCAATTCATGTACCTTCTTTAAATCAACGTAGAGAAGATATACCACTCTTAACAAATCATTTTTTAAGTATGATTTGTGCAGAGCATGGTATACCAAAAAAATCTATCCATGATGAAGCGTTAACAGCTCTTAAAAAAATAGATTGGTCTGGAAACATACGTGAACTTAGAAATGTGATAGAACGTTTGATAATTCTTGGGGGAGATGTTATATCTTCAGAAGATGTATTAATATTTGCAAATGCAACAAGAAAAGATTGATTTTAGATCAATTGTTTTATTCCTTAAAAGGTATTTGGATTATTTCACCAACACTAGTTTTAGTAGGAATTTCATCTATATACCATTCTAAACATGTAGTATCGTTAAATAATGAAGCTTCTATAGTATAATCTATATCCATTTCATTAATGCTTAATGCACGGTATGCGTATACTCTAACAATTGGAGAGTTATGTTTTAATAATGTGTTTAATTCTTTTTCTGTAGCTAAAGATTTTAATTTTTGGTAGGCATTAAATTCATTTGTGATACTATCATTGGAGCCTAAGTACATTTCTTTTATTCCTTGTGCTTGAGTTAATTCAAAAACAATGCTATCAACTTCATTATTGAAAGTTAAGGGAATAATTTGAGGAGAATATGGATTTGGTGGAATAGCGCGTACCAATACCCTTAATTTATGATAATCTTTAGCTGATATTTCAATACTTTTAATTGAAATAGCAAGGATAATTGAGAATAGGGAGAGCATTCTATATTTCATAATACTATTCTTCTTAAATATATGATATACAATCGGTTGCAAGGTATATAAAAATCCTACTATTTACAAATAGTTGAATCAATTTATACTATATATTAAATTAATTTTATAAAATCTTTTGCTAAACTTTCTGAGTGAAATTGTTCAATATTAATTGCTGTATTAAATAGTTTGTTTTGTTGGTATAAATGGAAGCTATTTAGTATAAATTTTTTTGTGCTTTCTTTATCTTGAAAGTCTGAAAAATGACCTGCTTGTGTAGTTTTGAATATTTTCTCTAAATCACTTCCTTCTTTACCGATACCAATAATAGGTCTTTTTGCTCCAAGATACTCAAAAAATTTACCAGTAATTATACCTTTAATATTTCCTGTATTATTAACTGAAAGTAGTAGTAATTGAGATTTACGTTGCATTTTTAAACTTTCAGAATGTTTTATTGTCGATATTAAATTAAGGTAGGGTTTAAGTCCAGCTTTTTTTATTGAATCAATTACTTGATAATCTGTTGTACCTATCAAATTGATTTTTAATTTAGATGCAAATGTATCTTCTTTTTTAATTAATTCAGAAAGAGCATCCCAAAGAACTTTTGGGTTTCGGGCAAAAGGCATTGAACCAAAATGTACAATTGTAAAATCTTTGTCAAGTTTTATTTCAGAACTATCAAATGTTGGGAAGTCATATCCATTTGTAATGACATGAATTTTTCTAGAGCTAATTTTTTCCAAACCTAAGCCACAAGATTCACTTACAGTTATTACTTCGTCTGCCTCAATTAGACACATTTTTTCTAATTTTTTTTGTTTAGTATTTGCATACTTACTGGGTAATAAATCTTCATAGAAATCAATTTGTGTCCATGGATCTCTAAAGTCTGCTAACCATTTCAAGCCAAATTTTCTTTTAAGATTTCGCGCAATCAAATGTGTTGAGTGAGGTGGTCCTGTAGAGATAATTGTATTTATCTCTGGATGGTTTTTTAAATATTTAGATAAGAATTTTGTTGAAGGTTTTATCCAAAACATTCGTGCATCTGGTATAAATAGATTTCCTCGAATCCATATTATTAATGTTTGAATTACCCCAGCTTTTTTAGATTGGCTAAAACCAATTCCTTTAGAATTTTTTTTATTTAAATATTTGTGAGGCTCAAATATTTTTCTTCGAATAACTTTTATTTCCTTAGGTATTTGTTCAGTTAGTTCATTATCTATTATTGGCCAATTAGCATTTTCGGGACAATATACAGTAAGATTATAGCCATTTTTTTTAAAGTATTTTGAAAACCTTAGCCATCTATATACACCTGCACCACCAGCAGGTGGCCAATAAAACGTAATTAGTAAAATATTTTTTGGAATTTTCAATATTATAGCTTTTCAATCACTTCTTTAATAGCATTTTTTAATCCAGATGGATTTTTCCCTCCTGCTGTTCCGAAGAAAGCTTGACCACCTCCACCTCCTTGAATATTTTTAGAAACTTCACGAATAATATCTCCAGCATGAATCTTTTTTTCTTTGATTATATTGTCAGAAGCAATAATACTTAAGGTACATTTATCATTATCTATTCCTCCTATAATACCAATAAAATTATTTGTTTCTGCTTTTAATTGGAATAATATATCTTTTATTGAACTACCGTCTAATTCTATAATATCCGATAATAAATTAATACCATTATATTCTTTTATGGATTGCTTCAACTTAGATTTAGTAGATTTTGTTTTTTCTTTTTGAAATTGTTCAATCTTTTTTGTTAGAGAGCTGTTTTTATTTAACAGTTCATTAATTGTTTTAACTAAATCTTTTGGGTTTTTTAATAACGAATTTATTTGATTTAATTTAGAAGATTTTTCTATATAATATTTTTCAGCGGTTTTAGATGTAATAGCTTCAATTCTTCTAATGCCAGATGCAATAGAACCTTCAGAGGTAATTATAAAGAGTCCAATTTCCCCTGTTGCTTGTACATGTGTTCCACCACAAAGTTCAATTGAATCACCAAATTGTATAACTCGAACAGTATCGTCATATTTTTCACCAAATAAAGCAATTGCTCCCATTTCTTGAGCCATTTCAATAGGGACATTTTGTTTCTCTTCTAATTTTAGATTATATCGAATATTATCTGATATAATTTCTTGAATTTTTAATATTTCTTCATCAGTTACCTTCGAAAAGTGAGAGAAATCAAACCTTAAGTAATCAGAGTTCACTAATGATCCTTTTTGCTCAACATGCTTACCAAGAACAGTTCTTAATGCATAATGTAACAAGTGAGTTGCAGAATGATTTTTTGTTGTTGCTTCACGCTTTTCTTTGTCAACTATTGCTGTAAATGTTGATTTTATATCTTTTGGTAATTCGTTTGTTAAATGGACGATTAAATCATTTTCTTTTTTTGTATTAAAAATTACAATTTTAGAATTATTGGTTTCAATATATCCTCTATCACCAACTTGTCCTCCACCTTCAGGATAGAAAGGAGTTAAGTTAAAAACAACTTGATAAAATTCTTTATTCTTTTGAGTTACCTTTCTATATTTTACAATTTTAACTTTTGTAGAAAGTAATTCATACCCTACAAATTCTTGTTTTGAGTCTTCGTATATTTCAATCCAATCATCTGTCTGTATTAATGTAGCTTCTCTAGAGCTAGATTTTTGAATTTCTAATTTTTTTTGGAAACTTATTTCGTCAATTGTTAAATTATTTTCACGAGCAATTAATGAGGTTAAATCTAATGGAAATCCAAATGTGTCATATAATTCGAATGCTTTTTCTCCATTGATTATATTATTATTTTCTTTTTTTGTGTTCTCAATAATAATATTCATTCGTTGAATACCTTTTTCTAATGTTCTGAAAAAACTAATTTCTTCTTCATATATTACTCTGAATATTAAATCTTTTTGTTGTTTAATCTCAGGGAAATTTTCACCCATTAATTTAACTAAAACATGAAATAATTCTGATAAGAATGGTTCTGTTAATCCAAGTGTTTGGTATCCGTAACGAACTGCTCTCCTTAATATTCTACGAATGACGTACCCTGCTCCAGTATTAGAAGGAATTTGACCATCGGATATAGAAAATGCTATAGCACGAATATGATCTGCAATTACGCGTAAAGCTATGTCTGTTTCCTCTTTATCTCCATATTTGACATTGGAAATGTTTTCTATTTCTTTTATAAGGCTTTGAAATAAGTCTATATCATAATTTGATTTTTTTCCTTGAAGAACCATTGCTAGACGTTCAAGACCCATTCCTGTATCTACGTGTGTTTTTGGAAGTGCTTCTAACTTTCCATTTTTTTTTCGATTGAATTGGATGAAAACATTATTCCAAATTTCAATTACTTGAGGATGATCTTTATTTACCATTAATTTTCCATCCGTCTTTAATCGTTCACTATTTGACCTTAAATCAACGTGTATTTCCGTACATGGTCCGCATGGACCAATTTCTCCCATTTCCCAGAAATTATCTTTTTTAGAGCCAAAAACAATTCGATCTTCTTCAATATATTTCTTCCATATTTCAAGACTTTCATCATCTTTAGGAACCCCATCATTTTTATCTCCTTCAAATACTGTTACATATATACGTTCAATTGGTATTTTATATATGTTTGTTAATAAATCCCAGGCCCATTCTATAGCTTCTTCTTTAAAATAATCACCAAATGACCAATTTCCTAACATTTCAAACATTGTGTGATGATATGTATCAACACCAACTTCTTCTAGATCATTATGTTTTCCCGATACACGGAGACATTTTTGAGTATTAGCGATACGACGATGTTTTGGTGTTGAATTTCCTAAAAAGATATCTTTAAATTGATTCATACCTGCATTTATAAACATTAAAGTAGGATCATTCTTTACAACCATAGGTGCACTAGGTATTATTTCATGTCCTTTTGATTCAAAGTATTTTAAAAATGCGTTTCGTATTTCTAGAATTGTCATTATTAGATTGGTCTTATTTCTACTAAATGTAATTAAACAAATTTAAAGTTTTTACTTTAATTTAATACTTCCACAATTTAAGTATTATTTGTTTTTAATAGTATATAATTTAATTCTACCATAAATTCTTTGTATAAAAAAAAAGATTCTTTGTAATTTTGAGTATCTCAAAGAATAAGTATAAATATAATCCTAATACTTTATCATATGAAGTAGTACATATTTCATTTGGAAAAAGGGTTTTGCTTGGTCTTTTATGGATTGCTCCTAGTATTCTTTTTGGTTTAATCTTTGCATTTTTTTTTACCCAAGGAATAACTTCGCCACGAGAGAAACAATTGCAATCTGATTTGAATGTAAATTATAATGAATTAAAACGTATTCAAAAAGATTTGATTTTAGTAAATGAAGTTTTGGATGTAATTCAAAATCGTGATGAAGATCTATATCGTGTAGCTCTATATGCTGAGAAATTCCCAGAAGAACTTAGAAATATGGGTACAGGGGGTAGTGATAGATATTCTTATTTGTCTAATATGACAAATGGTGAATTAATTAAAGAAACTTCTATACAAATAGATAAGTTAGAAAAGAGATTGAATGCTCAAAGTATATCTTTTAGAGAATTATTGAACCTTGCGAAGGGTAAGGAAGAATTATTGGCATGCGTACCTGCTATTCAGCCAGTTCGTAATTCTGAATTAAAAAGACCTGTTTCAGGTTTTGGATATAGAATTGATCCTATTTATAAGACTAGACAGATGCATTCCGGTATGGATTTTACCGCAAACACAGGAACTGAAGTTTATGCAACAGGAAATGGATTTATTGAACTCATAGAATCTAAGAGGTGGGGGTATGGTAAATCAATTGTTATTAACCATGGTTTTGGATATAAAACACGATACGCACATTTGAGTGCATTTAAAGTTAAACAGGGTCAAAAAGTTAAACGTGGAGAGTTAATTGGGCTTATTGGCTCAACTGGTAGATCAACAGGTCCACACTTGCATTATGAAGTTGTTAAAAATGGTAAAAAAGTAAATCCAATAGGATATTATCATTCTGATCTTTCTCCAGAGCAGTATGAAATGTTATTGGAAATGACAGAGAATTCATATAAATCTCTTGATTAATAATCATTTTTATAACATTTTACTGTCAAATCGGCATGAAATTTCATTCATTTTCTTCTTATAATGACACAAATGTCATATAAATTGTCAAAAAATTCATTAAAATTTTAATGGCATAGAGATTGACTATGATTTAGTGATTTAAAAGTTGAATTAAATTTTAATATATAAAAAGTTATGGGAAAAATAATTGGAATTGATTTAGGTACTACAAATTCATGTGTTTCTGTTATGGAAGGTAATGAGCCTGTAGTTATCTCAAATTCAGAAGGAAAAAGAACGACGCCATCTATAGTTGCATTTGTTGAGGGTGGTGAACGTAAGGTAGGTGATCCTGCGAAACGTCAGGCAATTACTAATCCAACAAAGACTATATACTCGATTAAACGTTTTATGGGATCAACATTTGGTGATCTTAGCAAGGAGGTTAAAAGAGTACCTTACGAAGTTGTAAAAGGAGATAATAATACTCCACGTGTTTTAATAGATGATAGAAAATATACTCCGCAAGAAATTTCTGCTATGGTTCTTCAAAAAATGAAGAAAACAGCAGAGGATTATCTTGGCCAGGAAGTTTCAGAAGCTGTAGTTACAGTGCCTGCTTATTTTAATGATTCACAAAGACAGGCGACTAAAGAAGCAGGTGAAATTGCTGGATTATCTATTAAAAGAATTATTAATGAGCCAACTGCTGCAGCATTAGCTTATGGTTTAGATAAAAAAGGTGTAGATCAAAAAATTGTTGTATTTGACTTTGGAGGAGGAACACATGATGTATCTATTCTTGAATTAGGGGATGGAGTATTTGAAGTATTATCTACTGATGGAGATACTCATTTAGGTGGTGATGATGTAGACCAAGCAATTATTGATTGGTTGGCTGCAGAGCTTAAAAAAGATGAAGGTTTGGATTTGAAAAAAGATCCAATGGCTCTACAAAGATTAAAAGAAGCTGCTGAAAAAGCTAAAATAGAGCTTTCTTCAACTACCTCATCTGAAATCAATTTACCATATATTATGCCTGTAGATGGTGTTCCTAAGCATCTTGTTAGAACTTTACAACGTTCTCAATTTGAGCAGTTAATATCAAAAATAGTTGAAAAAACTATTGCTCCTTGTCGATCTGCTCTTAAAAATGCAGGTTTATCTACTAGTGATATAGATGAAGTTATATTAGTAGGTGGTTCTACGAGAATACCCGTAATACAAGATGCAGTTAAGAAGTTTTTTGGAAAAGAGGCTTCTAAAGGTGTGAACCCTGATGAAGTAGTTGCAATAGGTGCTGCTATTCAAGGAGGTGTTTTAACAGGAGAAGTTAAAGATGTCCTTCTTTTAGATGTTATTCCACTTTCATTAGGAATTGAAACAATGGGTAGTGTTTTTACTAAATTAATTGAGGCTAATACAACTATTCCAACAAAAAAATCTGAAGTGTTTTCTACAGCTGCTGATAACCAGCCTTCTGTTGATATACATGTTTTACAAGGTGAAAGAGCAATGGCTAATGATAATAAGACATTAGGTAGATTTCAATTAACTGATATTCCTCCAGCACCAAGAGGAGTACCTCAAATTGAAGTGACTTTTGATATTGATGCCAATGGTATAATGAATATTTCTGCAAAAGATAAGGGAACTGGAAAAGAACAATCTATTAAAATTGAAGCTTCTTCAGGTTTGTCAGATGAGGATATTGAAAGAATGAAAGCTGAAGCTGAGGCTAACGCCGATGCAGATGCTAAGAAGAAAGAAGAAGTTGATAAGATAAATAAAGCAGATTCTTTAATTTTTCAAACAGAAAGACAATTAAAAGAGTATGGTGATAAAATTTCTGATGATAAGAAAAAACCAATTGAAGATGCTTTAGCTGAATTGAAAAAAGAATTTGAAGCGAAGAATATTGAAAACTTAGATCCAGCAATGGAAAAATTAAATCAAGTATTTTCTGTAGCAGCTCAAGATATGTATAATGCTGCTAATGAAGGTGGAAGTACTCCTAATTCAGATGCTTCAACTGAATCTAGTAGTTCAGAAGATGAAGTAACAGATGTAGATTTTGAAGAGGTTGATGATAAATAATATTATTTAATATTATATAAATTAAAGAGTCGTTCAATTTTGAGCGACTCTTTGTTTATAATTATATTTAGTTATTATTATCATAATATTTATGTATTTATGAAATCAATTTTATTAATTATACTTATTGGATTTACTTTTTTTCTGAATTCCCAAATAAATTTAGATCAAAATAATGTTTCTGCAACAATCACTGACCTTGGATTTTTTTTCAATAATCCTTTTACTGATAATCATGGCTATGAGGTTCCTATAGGTTCAGGTTCACATACAATTTATTCTAGTGTGATTTGGTTTGGTGGTTTGGATATAAATGGTCAAATTATGCTTGCTGCGCAAGATTTATATGGTATAAATGATGATTTATGGTCAGGCCCATTGACCGTAGATTCAGCTGTAGCAGTAACTCCAAATCCTTTATTACAGTCTATTTGGTCTATTACAAAATCAGAAATAGATAGTCATATAGTAAATTATAACCAACCTGCGTACATTGTTCCTGCTTCAATAATGAATTGGCCTGCTCATGGTGATATTTCTCTTGGATTAAGTTATTATTTAGCTCCTTTTGTAGATGTAAATAATGATGGTTATTATAATCCTTTAGATGGTGATTATCCTTGTATAAAGGGTGATAGAGCTATTTATAAAATCATGAATGACAAGTATGACATTCATGGGTCAGGTGGTTTGCCTCTTGGTATAGAAGTTCATTTTATGTTTTATCAATTTAATTCGAATAATTATTTAGATAATACAACATTTATAGATGTTGATATATTTAATCGTAGTTCAGAACCAATATATGATTTCAAAACATCTTTTGTTTGTGATAGTGATATTGGTAATCCTTTTGACGATTATTTTGGTTGTGATTCGTCTCGTAATAATATGTATTGTTATAATGGAGATGATTTTGATGAAAATTATAGTGGAATTTTAGGTTATGGAAATAATCCACCTAGCTCTGGGATTGTATCTTTGAGTCATGATTTAGAAAGTGTTATAGGATTTGGTAATTTCCCTACAGGAGTTTTTGAAATATGGAATATTATGAATGGTTTTTTGCCTGATGGTTCAATTATTTATAATAATTTTGGGCAGCCAACATCTTTTTATTATTCAGGTAATCCTAATAACCTTGGTAGTTGGTCAGAGATGACAGCATTAAATAGTCCTGGAGATCGTAGAATTATAATGACTATTACTGAAGATACTTTAGAATATCAAGGACATGAAAAATATACTTTTGCTGTGTTATATGATCGAAGTGGAACAACAGCAATAGAGAACGTTAATGGTTTATTAGCTATTTCAGACTCTGTACAATCTTTTTTTAATTCAAATCTAATTGATGTTTGTCCATTTTTAACAATGGAGCTAGATGATATGAATATGAATAAGTTTTTAATTTATCCTAATCCTTGTAATGGTAGTTTTAATTTAAATATAGAATTTAATAAAGAATATAATTTAATTATTTCTGATTTATCTGGAAGAGTAGTTTATAAATCATTAAATCTTACACAAGAAGAAATTGTAGTTAACCCAAAAATTCCATCAGGTATTTATATTGTAAATATTCATACAAAAGGTGTAGTATATAAAAAAAGATTAGTTGTTGAATAAAAAAAAGGGTATCAAATTGATACCCTTTTTTATTAATTTTCAGATTAAATTATTTAATCTGTATTGATGATGTCATTGATGTATTTTCATCTGAAATACGAACAATATATTGTCCGGCATTTAAAGAAGAAAGATTAAGTTTTATATTGTTATCTCCTTCAACTAAATCATTTTCAGAAGTATAGACTACTTGTCCAAGTAAGTTACTTATTTCAATTCTTGCAGAATTTCCATTTTTTGAATTAACTGAGATAGTTATATTACCACTTGAGGGATTAGGAAATATTTCACTTTTGTTAAGACTTGATTCATTTAATGAAGATATACCAGAACAATTCATAACATTAGGTGAAAATCCAGCACTTGACATTGCTGTCTCAAAATCACCAATTCCTGTAACAGGCCATATATCTGCATTTTTCAGCTTCATATCTGGACCAACTAAACAGTATGTTGGATATCCAGCTGGTAGAAAAGATGCTATAACTGCATCACCACCCCCTTCATTTCCTGAAGCAGCCGGTGCTGGGCTGTGTCCTGAAGAAATAGAATATTGATTTTCAAATGCTAGAACTTGTGCATCACTATCTCCAGTAGCTATAGAGATACAGAATAGATCACCTTCATTACATCCATATTTTTGATGGAGTTCACTAAAGAATGGAACTGTTGATTGACAAGGTGGACATGTAACGAAAAAGAAGTCAATTAGTACCCATTGACCAGAAGCTGTTATACTACTTAAAGTGTGAGTGTTTCCATGAACATCAGTTACTGTGAAGTCACTTACAGTTTGACCAACTGAAAAACCTCCAACTTGACTAAATGATAATTGAATAAACATCAAAAGTGATGCTAAAAGTGTAATTGTTTTTTTCATAATTTTTTGATTAGTTATTATTTAATATTGCTAATATATCTAATAATGGTATTAAAATCATATTTTTTTTTAATAGATATAAAAAAAAGCGCTCATATGAGCGCTTTTTTAAATTTTGTCAAGCAATTATTTTTTTACTTTATCAATAACTGCTTTAAAAGCATCAGGATGGTTCATAGCTAAATCTGCAAGTACTTTACGATTAAGTTCAATTTTACTTTTGTTAACTAGCCCCATAAATTGAGAATAACTCATTCCATGTTGACGAGCACCTGCATTGATACGCATAATCCATAGTGAACGGAAATTTCTTTTCTTTTGTTTTCGTCCAGTGTATGCATAAAGCATACCCTTTTCTACTGCATTTTTAGCAACTGTCCAAACATTTTTTCTTCTTCCAAAGTAACCTTTGGCGTGCTTCATTACTTTTTTTCGTCTTGCTTTTGACGCAACGTGATTAACTGATCTAGGCATAATTTTAGTTTTTTGACAAAGAGTGCATCAATACTTAAGATGTCTTAGTTACTCGTTGTCGGGTTAACATTTTTAATAAACCTGTATGAAACTATTTCATACATAATTGTTGTTTGACATTCGCTTCATCGGCTTTATGAACTAAGCCAGAGTGTGTCAAATTACGTTTTTGCTTTTTAGTCTTTTTTGTTAGAATGTGACTTTTAAAAGCATGTTTTCTTTTAATTTTACCAGTGCCAGTTACTTGGAATCTCTTTTTAGCACTGGATTTAGTTTTCATTTTTGGCATTTTACTTAATTTTAATTACCTATTTTTTTAGTTTTTATTTTTTCTTAGAATTAATCATCATAATCATTCTTTTTCCCTCTAATTTAGGCATTTGTTCAATTATACCATAATCTTCAAGTTCTTGAGCTAATCTAAGTAGAAGTATTTCTCCTCTATCTTTAAACACAATTGTACGTCCTCTAAAAAAAACATATGCTTTAACTTTATTTCCTTCTTTTAAGAACTTTTTTGCGTGAGCTAATTTGAATTCAAAGTCATGATCATCCGTATTAGGCCCAAATCTAATTTCTTTTAAAACAACTTTGCTCTGTTTTGATTTTAGTTCTTTTGCCTTCTTTTTTTTATTATATAAGAATTTTTTATAGTCTAAAATTTTACATACTGGTGGATCAGCTTTGGGAGAAATTTCAACTAAATCAAGTTCTGCTTCTTCAGCTTTTTTAATAGCTTCTGATGTTGCTATAATAATAGGTTCAGCTCCTTCTCGAATTAATCGAATCGTTTTTGCATAAATCTTTTCATTAATCCTATGCTCTGGTTCTTCTTCTCTTCTTGTAAACCTTCTTCTGTTGTTAGGTCTTCTCATTAATTAATTTAATTATTTAAAGCTAATTCACTTTCAATTTTATCGTTAATAATTTTTACAAAATTTTCGAGGCTCATAGCACCTAAGTCCCCATCTCCTCTTTTACGCACAGCTAACTCATTGTTTTTTGCTTCTTTCTCACCAATTATTAGCATGAAAGGAATTTTATTTAATTCCGATTCACGTATTTTTTTGCCAATTTTCTCATTACGATCATCAACGAATCCGCGAATATCGTAATTATTTAGTAATTGTAAAAGATTTTTGCAGTAATCATTATATTTCTCACTAATTGGTAGTATTGTAATTTGATTTGTTGTTAGCCATAATGGGAAATCTCCTGCACAATGTTCTAATAATACTGCTACAAATCTTTCCATAGAGCCAAATGGAGCACGGTGAATCATTATTGGCCTATGTTTTTGATTGTCAGTTCCAGTATATTCTAATTCAAAACGTTCAGGTAAGTTATAGTCTACTTGGATTGTACCTAGTTGCCATTCTCTTCCTAAAGCATCTTCTACCATAAAGTCTAGTTTTGGTCCATAAAATGCTGCTTCACCATATTCGATTACAGTTTTAAGATCTTTTTCATTACTTGCATTAATAATAGCTTTTTCAGCTTTATCCCAATTCTTATCAGAACCGATATATTTTCCTGGTTTTTCAGGATCTCTTAATGAAATTTGGGCTTTGAAATTTTCAAATTTTAGAGTTTTAAAAATATATAACACTAAATCAATTACTTTTTTAAATTCATCCTCTACTTGATCTTGAGTACAGAAAATATGAGCATCATCTTGCGTAAACCCTCTAACACGAGTTAATCCATGAAGCTCCCCTGATTGTTCGTATCGGTAGACTGTACCAAATTCTGCGTATCTTACTGGTAAATCTTTATATGATTTTGGTTTCGCTTTATATATTTCACAATGATGGGGACAATTCATAGGTTTTAGAAGAAATTCTTCATTTTCATCAGGTGTGTTTATTGGTTGGAAAGAATCTTTTCCATATTTACTATAATGACCAGAACAAGTATATAATTCTTTGCTTCCAATATGTGGAGTGATTACTTGATCGTAGCCATGTTTTTTTTGAGCTTTTTTTAAAAAGTTTTCTAGACGCTCTCTTAATGAAGCTCCTTTTGGAAGCCAAAGCGGTAGACCTTGACCGACACGTTGTGAAAAAGTGAATAAATCAAGCTCTTTACCTAACTTTCTATGATCTCTCTCTTTCGCAAGTTGAATTTTTTCAAGATAATCATTTAGTTCTGCGTTTTTAGGAAAGGTAATTCCATAAATACGCGTTAGTTGTTTTCTTGTCTCATCTCCTCTCCAATATGCACCAGCAATTGATGTTAATTTAATTGCTTTAATGAAACCTGTATTTGGTATATGAGGACCACGACATAAATCTGTGAAATTTCCTTGAGTATAGAATGTGATATTCCCATCTTCCAAGTCATCTATTAATTCTAACTTATATTCATCTTTTTTATCTTTGAAATAATTGATTGCTTCAATTTTTGAAATAGTTTTTCGAATAAAGGGATTTTTTTCTTTTGCTAACTCCTTCATCTTTTTTTCAATTTTTTCCAAATCAGCTTCAGTAATAGTATAATCCATAAAATCTACATCATAGTAGAATCCATTTTTAATTGGTGGGCCAATAGCTAATTTAATTCCAGGAAAATAGAATTCTAATGCTTCTGCCATTAGGTGTGCTGAAGAGTGCCACATAGTTGATTTTCCTTCATTATCATTCCAAGTTAATAATTGTAATTTTGAATCAATTGTTATAGGTCTATTGGCATCAATAACTTCATTATTCACTTTTGCCGCAAGAACATTTCTAGCGAGGCCTTCTGATATACTTTTTGCAATATCCATTGGAGATGTACCATTTTCAACTTTTTTAATGGAACCGTCTGGTAATGTTATATTGATCATTTTGTGAAAATAAAATTAGAGAGCAAAGATAGTGAATTCTATTTAGTAAATTATATTATTCAATAGCATCAAATTAATTATGTAGATTCTTTTTAATAAAATTTTGTTTCAATCTATCTGATAAAATTTTTAAGTCTATTATTTTTGTAATTTAATTTATACAATTCTATGAGCTTAGTATATGCTCAAATATTTTTTTATTTATTTTTATTTTGTTCATTTAGTTCGGCTCAAAAGCAATATTTTATAAAATTTAATGATAAGGAAATAAAATTAGATGGAGAATTAAATGAAAAACATTGGCAAGATGCTGAAATTGCTTCAGGATTTATTGTGAATTCACCTATATATGGAAGTCCATCGAAATTTAGTTCAGAAGTAAGGTTGTATTATGATTCTGAGGCAATATATGTAGGTGGTATTCTGAAAGATCCTTTCCCAGATTCTATTAGTTATTCATTATCACAAAGAGATCAAACAGGTAATGCTGATTGGGTAGGTGTTTCAATTGATCCTTATGGTAATAATGTTAATGCATTTAGATTTGTTGTTACATCTGCAGGGGTCGAAATTGATGGTTTAGAATCTATAAATGATATTGATTATTTATGGAATTCGGTATGGAGAAGTGCTACAGCAAGGCGTAATGATGGTTGGTCTTTTGAAATGAAAATACCTTTTTCAGCTATACGATTTCCTAATAAGGATGTTCAAGAATGGAATTTTAATATTTGGCGACAAGTTAGGCGTGTAAGAGAAATTTCAACTTGGAACGCTGTAGATCCTAACTTATTTGGAAAGATAACACAATCAGGTAAGTTAATAGGTGTACAGGGTGTTAAATCTCCAATCAGATTATCTTTTTCACCATACGCTACTAGTTATTTGGTTAATACTTATGATAATTTGGAAGAGAGTCAAATATGGAATACTCGTTTAACAGGTGGGATCGATTTGAAGTATGGTTTAAATGATGCTTTTACACTAGACATGATATTAATTCCGGATTTTGGTCAAACTTTATCAGATAATGAAATTCTTAATTTAGGTCCTTTTGAAGTTTATTACAATGAAAATCGTCCTTTTTTTTTAGAAGGTACAGATTTATTTAATATTGGTGGAGTTTTTTATTCTCGACGTATAGGTGGTCAACCATATAGATCAGCTTACAATAACTTAGATTATGATAAAGGTGAAAGAGTTGTTAGAAACTTACAACAAGTTCCATTAATTAATGGAAGTAAAGTTTCTGGAAGAACAAAAAAAGGTTTGGGAGTTGCTGTTTTTAATGCATTAGAGTCTAGATTAGATGCAACAATTGAGGATAGTAATGGAGTTCAAAGACAGTATGAAACGAATCCTTTGACTAACTATAATGTTTTTGTTTTATCGCAAAATTTGAAGAATAATAGTACAATTTCTTTAGTTAATACTAATGTTATGAGAAATGGTGTTGCGCATGATGCAAATGTAACTGTAGGATCAGCCGAATTATATACATCAAATGGTAAGTATAAAATTTCATCAGATTTAAAATTTTCATCTATTTTTAATGATAAACCAGAATATGGGTATGCATTATCTTCCTCTATTAGGAAGATTTCTGGTATATGGAGATATAGATTTGGATATAGCGAGGAAAGTGACCGATTTAATCCAAATGATTTAGGTTTTTTATATAATAATAATGCTCGAATCTATGATGCAGCTATTAGTTGGAATAGTTTTGAGTCAAGTAAGTTTTTTTATAGAAGATCAGCATCTATTGCTTTAAAATATGAAGAGTTGTATAAGCCACAACTTTTCAATTATTTTCATGTTAAAGTGCATTTAGGAGGGTTACATAAGAAGCAATTATATACTCGTATTACAGCAAACATTTATCCTTTTGGTATTATTGATCATTTTGAGTCGCGTAAGTTTGGAAAAGAGGTTAGATTTAATCCAAATGCAATGTTAAAATGGATGTATTCTTCAGATTATAGTAAAAGGTTAGCCTTAGATGGTGATTTTTGGTTTAAACAATTTTTTGGAAGAGATCAATATGGTTTTGGAATGTATATAAGTCCAAGGTTACGTGTTTCTGATAGAATGTTTCTTATTTGGAATACAAAACTTGAATTTATAAGAGGAGATTATGGTTTTGTTACTTCAAAAGAGTCTTCTTACGAAGATTTTATATTACTAGGTTTTCGCGATCGTGAATTAGTAGTCAATAAAATATCTACAGAGTTTTTATTTACTAATAGAATGAGTATTGATTTACAGTTTAGACATTATTGGCAGCAAGTAAGATATATCAATTTTGCAACCTTAGAAGATGATGCTATTATGTCATCAACTACTTATAATCCATTGCAAGATAATGGCGAATCTGTTCATAATACTAGTTATAATGCTTTTACATTAGATTTAAATTATCGTTGGGTGTTTATTCCTGGGAGTGAACTTAGAATTGTATATAAGAATAATATTTTTTATTCTAAGACAGAACTAGATGAAAGTTATTTTAGAACTTTTGATTCGCTTTTCAACCAACCTCAAATTAATAGTATATCTATGAAATTATTGTTTTTTATAGATGTTCTTTATTTTCGTTCAAATAGAGTAAAGAAAAGTTTAAAAAATAAAATCTAAAACTTCATAAGCAGAAAGTGTTAGATAAAATATATTTATCTATTTAGCATAACTGGCATAACAAGCATTAATATATCTTCATCCTTGTTTTTCTCAGATGGAGTTAATAAACCAGCTCTACTAGGTTCACTCATTTCTAAACAAACTTCTGAAGTATCAAGGTTATTTAACATTTCCATTAAAAATCGAGAATTAAAACCAATTTCCATATCCTCACCTGAATAATTACAAGTTAAACGTTCATTTGCTTCATTCGAAAAATCAATATCTTCAGCTGATAAGGAAAGTTCAGATCCAGCTAGTTTTAATTTTATTTGGTGTGTCGTTTTGTTTGAAAAAATAGAAACTCTTTTAATTGAACTTAAAAATTGTAATCTATCAATTTTAAGAACATTAGGATTCTCTTTAGGAATTACTGCTTCATAATTCGGATATTTACCATCAATTAGACGACATATTAATACATTTTCATTAAATGTAAATACAGCATTTGAATCATTGTATTCTAATTTAACATCTTCATCACCTTTTAAGTTAAGTTTTAAAAGGTTTAGAGGTTTCTTTGGTAAAATAAAAGAAGAGCTTCCAGAAGCTTGAGAATCAGTTCTTGAATAACGAACAAGTTTGTGCGCATCTGTAGCTACAAATGTTATGTTATCTGGAGAAAATTCACAGAAAACTCCACTCATTACAGGTCTCAAGTCATCTATACCTGTAGCAAATAATGTTTTATTAATTGCATTTGAAATAATTTCTCCAGAAATATTAATTGAGCTAGGTGAACCTAATTCTGGTGTACGAGGAAAATCTTCACCATTATATCCAACCATTTTAGATTTACCATTATCGTATGCTATTTCAACTGAAAAAGTGTTTTTATTAACTAAAAAAGTACATGGCTGATCAGGAAGATTTTTTAATACATCTAATAACAATTTTGCAGGGATCGCAATTTTACCTTCTTCTTTTGCTTCTACTTTCATTGAAGTACGCATTGTTGTTTCTAAGTCAGACGCAGATATAGTAAGTTTGCCATCTATAATTTCAAATAGAAAATTATCTAAGATAGGTAAGGTGTTGTTAGTACTTAAAACTCCTGAAATTCTTTGAAGTTGTTTTAATAAAGATGCACTTGATATTACGAAATTCATTTAAAATATATTATTATTTAATACACTCAAAACTATTAATTAATTAGTAATTATTTATATTATATTTTGTTCTTTTACGTGTTAGTTATTAACAAAATGTTAGCTATTTTTTTTGCTTATCAAGCATAGAAATATCCATAGGAAAATAAATATGTCCTAATAATAGTGGGTTGAAAACAAAATATTGACATTTCACAATCTCTCCAGTTGGTAATTCCATCCAAAAACGGTCTTTATCTGTGTCTCTATATTCTATTTGCTCTGTATTTGTGTATTCATTTATTTTAATTCTAAAACATTTAAGTTTTGTTGTTGAATTATTTGTTTCAGTTAAAGATAAAACGCAAAAAGGACTAGTTTTTTTTAGACTATCTATTTGTTTTTCATTTAGTTCAAAATTAGCTTGTTCATAATGTATTTTTTGATAATTATTGAGATATCTAAAAATCATACTTGTGTCTACATATTCTAATGGTTTTCCTTGTTGAAAAACACTCATATTGGTTCCATTTTTCCTTACTGTAAAACTTCTTTCAGGTTCATCAAAGAATTTTAGATCTACCTCTTTAATATCTTCTATTTTTAAAGTAAATATATCTGTACATAACCATTTTCTATAATCAGCGAAAAAGCGAGGTTCAATAATTCCATTTACACCTTTTATTTTCATAATTACAGGATTGTCACTTTTTCCATATTTTTTAGAGTCCAGTAACATTATTTGACCATAATGATCTTGAGCACTTGGACCTATATACCATGATTTTATCCATTCACCATTTTCATATATATCCACTTTTGAATGTTGGCTAGACATAAGTTTTTTATACTTTTCGTGTGAACTTTCAGGTAAATATCCTTTGAACTCTATATTTCTAAATGTTTCTAAAATGAATTCTACGTTTGTTTGTTGTATACAATTTCCATTTTTGTCTGTCCAATCTTCTTCATTTCGTATAATTTCAAAACTTCTATTAAAGGCGTCGTTGATAATTATTTTATCAATGTTTTCAGTGTTTTTAATTGCAAACTCAATTAGTTCTAAATCTGATTTACCTTTGTTTTTATAAAGAATATTAACATAATATGTCAACCCTAAAATAATAACCAATGCGAATATTAGTTTAATTAATTTTTTCATTTCATTAAATTTTAGGTGTATTTATTTTTGCGAATTAATCCAAATGATAGGGCAATTATTAAAATTATTCCAATAGGAAGAATCAAATTTAAAATTTTGTAATAATTAGCACTTGATTTAATTTCTTCTGTGTTGATTTTGTGAATATCAATTTGACGACTACGAATATCTAACACTGAGTTGTCATCTAACATATAATCTACCATGTTTTGAAAGAAATCTTGGTTGCCAAAGAAGTGCGATATATTCATATTTATTAGCTCTTCACTAAATTGTAAGTTATTTATTTTTTTCGGTCTATATTGGTATCCAGTTCCGAATTTATTAGGTATAGAATCGTATTCATTTGCAATAAATCTTCCATTTCCAACAAGTAAAACTTTTCCTTCTTTTTTACTTTTTCTGTATAGTGTATCTTTGTAACCTTCAACAATACGATTTCTGTAGTGAGATTTAAAAATACCTTCAGCTAACCCTGCTAAACATTTTTTATTTGATTCGTTTTCTGGGTTTGCAACTAATTGAGGGTTCTTGCCATAATTTAATGGTAATGCTAAGCTAATCATAGGTGCTAATCCTGTTGGTATTGAATTTGAACTTGATGTTAATATTGGTTTTAATACAATATTAGGATCTTCCCCTACAAATTGAATTTCATTCGCATATTCAAGATTTACAGGCTCAACATTTCTAGCAATTGGATGAGAAGTAGGGGAAGCTATTATATTAAAGAACCACGGTATAATAGATTGGTTATTTAATGATACTCGTTTTGGAAGACAGCGTCCATCCATTATATAATTATCATTTATTTTTAAGCCGTAATCAAAAAGCATTTTATCAATTCTAAGATTTGAATATCTTGTTGTATGAGCTCTACCTATTGATTCTAATGTGTCTGTATTTATTTTTAATTTATCTAGAAAACACATTAATCTTCCTCCACGCATTAAAAATTGATCTATTAATAAAAGATCTTTATCGCTAAATTTTAATCTTGGTCGAGCAATAATTAATCCATCTAAATTATTTAATACCTGTATAGTATCATTGATAGTTACATCAGCAATATTAAAGTAAGGGGATATCAAGGCTCTAATTCGTTGTGTTTCTGGCCAAGTTAATTCTCCATGTCCATGAAGAAAACCTATACGTGGCTTTTTTTCCTGTGTAGCTCTTCTTATAGAACTGATTAAAATATATTCCAGATTATTAATAGAGTTTTGTATGATTTGAGAAATATTATTTAATTGATAAGGTCTTCCAGTTTTAGATCCCGGTAAAAACTGAATACTTTGAACTGTTGACCCTCCATATTCAATTATTGCACCTGGCCAGATCATCATTTGACTTTGAGAACCATCTTTATTATAAACTATATCCATGGGTAGAATACCCTTTCCTTTTGCCCAAATATTATCAAATAATTCTTGTTTTTCTATATCTGTACCAATGTTTGGATTAATAAACTGATATTCAATTTTGTTTCCGGTATATTGTTTGAATTCTTTTAATTTATCTTCTATTGCATTTCTGAAATGCTTTATTTCTGCAGGAAGTTTGCCTTCTAAATAAATTTTTAAGTTTAGGCGAGTTTTAAAATTATCTACATTTTTTAAATATGAAATTGTTCCATTTGCTAGGGAGTAACGTTGGTCATTAGTCATATCATAACGACTATTAATGAATGAAGATATTACATTGACTAAAATGATACTGACAATAATAATGGTTAAAAATGTCCAATTATATATTTTTTGTATACTCTTTGACATAATTATTTTTTTGTTGATTTAATAACTGTTAAAGCAGCGTAGATAAAACCATATATTAATGATAAAAAATAGATAATATTTTTTGTATCAATAACTCCTTTTTTTATTCCTTCATAATGAAATGTCATTCCAAAGTATTGAACTATAGAATCAAAGCTGCCCATTAAGTTATATGAACCTAATAGTGCAATCCCACCAATATTAGGTACAAAAATCCAGCAAAAGAAAAGAGCTAGAATAAAGGCAACGATTTGACTATTTGTTAATGCTGAGGTAAAGATACCTATTGCAACAAAGCATGAGCCTAATAGAATTAATCCTATGTATGATGTTATTGTTGCTCCATGGTCAAATTTACTAGGGTCTTCAGATAATTGAATCATTGAATAGTAGTAGATTAATGTTGGTAGTATTGCTATTAACATTAAGGTTACACTTGCGAAATATTTAGCTAAAAGTATTTTTAGATCAGAAATTGGTCGTGTAAATAATAGTTCTATGGTTCCTGTTCTTCGCTCTTCGGCAATAGAGCGCATAGTGATTGCAGGTATTAAGATGAGAAAAATTATTGGTGATGAGTTAAAGAATGGTATTAAGTCAGCTTCTGTTCCTTCTAATAGATTTGCTTCAGTTGGTGCAATCCAGTGCATTATACCTGATGATATTAAGTAAATTAAGATAAATACATAGCCAATGATTGAGCTTAAGAACCCTTTAATTTCTCTTAGGTACAATGATCTCATTATTTATTTAATTAAGTTATTATCAAAAGTAAGATTTCTAATTCAAATGTTCAATTACTCTTCTTTTTAAAACCATTAAAGTGTTCATGCATACTCCAAGCCAAAGGTTTTTCTTTGAACCAAGGTTTTATTTTTATCCAAGTTTCCTTGAATTTTTTTGAATTTCTGTATTTATTTAAGCTCTCTTCAGATGTCCAACAGCTATGTGTTATTATAACACTAGGATTATTAATGCTATGGTATAATTTCATCCCTAAACAACCAGGAAATTCATTGACGAAATTTTTGATTTGATCAAATAACGATAAGAAATCTGAAATTTTATCTTCTTTAAATTCTAATTTTACTATACGGTTAATCATGTGAAAAATGAATCGATTGTTTCTCTAGATCCTTGAGGTGTAAATTCTATTCGAATTATATCGTTAATATTTAATCCAAATAATTTTTCAGCACCTCCTCCGTTTTCATTTGCACCTCTATTAATAGCTATTTCCAAGTAATTATTTTCATTAAATAAGGCCACTTTTTCACCTTGTGGAACTTCATTATATGAATTTGATATTTTATTTATAAAGTAATCTTTTTTCTTAAAATATATAGTGAATGAAGTTTCTTCTCCGAATCTTTCAAAAAATGATTTGTGAATATTTGTTATTGCATTTCCATAGTTATCAATATGTATAATATATCCTTTAATAAGATTTTTTTCTATAATTGCGATAGGAGAGAATGCTTTTTTATAGACTTTAAATGGTGAGGCTATAGTTTCAATTTTGTTTCCTTTTATTAAAGATATACCGGCAGTTAAAAGTAAATTTTTTGTTGGAAATTTAAATAGTTTTTGATTTGATAATATATCTTCAATTCGCCAAAAAGAATCAGCTTCTTCTTCTTTTAAGAATGATCCAAAAAAACCATTATCATTGGATATAAAGTATTGTTTTTTATAGATTAAAATAGATGGAAAACTTCCATCTGATCCGCTAAAATTAACGATTGGTTCACTATCAACACCTATAATATGTACTGTGTTTTCTGGGAACTCTTTAAAACAGGATGCTAAAAGATATGCAGCTTCATTAATATCAAATGGTTTTACGTTGTGGGATATATCAACTATATGTATATCTTTAATTGATTTTAAGATAGATCCTTTTAGTGAAGCGACATAGTGGTCGTTCAATCCCATGTCAGTAGTTAATGTTATTATTGCCATTTTCAGTGAAAAATCAAAAGCACCGAGCCTAATTATTTTATAAATTTGATTCAAAAATAAGAAAAAGCTTTTCTTTATACTTATATAATTAGATCTAAATTAAAAGTGTAATGAGTTTAATATTAAAAAATTATAATCGTATTTTAGTTGGAAAGAAAAATAGAAATTAAGGGTATAAGCCCATTGGAATTCTTCGGTGTTAATAATGCCAAATTAAAGCAAATAAGGACTTATTTTCCAAAACTTAAGATTATTGCAAGAGGCAATATTATAAGCATAAAAGGTGATGAAGAAGTGATGGAACAATTTGAATCGAAATTTGATCTATTGGTTCGTCATTTTAATAAGTTTAATCTATTGACTGATCGTAATATTGAAGAAATAATAAAAGAAGATGGTATTAAACTATTAGACAACAAAAAAGCTTTTAATGTTATAGTTCATGGTAATCATGGTTCTAAGATTACTGCAAAAACTATTAATCAACATAGAATGGTTGATTTGATTGAAAGCAATGATATGGTTTTTGCTGTTGGGCCTGCAGGTACAGGGAAAACTTATACAGCTGTTGCTTTGGCTGTTCGTGCTTTGAAAGCTAAAGAGGTAAAGCGTATAATTTTAACGCGACCTGCAGTTGAATCAGGAGAACATTTAGGTTTTCTTCCAGGTGATTTAAAAGAGAAGTTAGATCCTTACTTAATGCCTTTATATGATGCTTTACGTGATATGATACCTCCTGAGAAACTAGCAGATATGATAGAGTATGGTATAGTTGAAATAGCTCCTTTGGCTTTCATGAGAGGGAGGACTCTAGATAAGGCGTTTGTTATATTAGATGAAGCACAGAATACAACTACTATGCAAATGAAGATGTTTTTAACAAGAATGGGGAAGTCTGCAAAATTTGTTGTCACAGGAGATATGTCACAAGTTGATTTGCCACGTCAACAAAAATCGGGTTTGATGTTTGCAATAGAAAAGCTTCAAAAACTTGAAGGTATTGGGATTATTAAAATGGGTTCAATTGATGTTATGCGTAATGTTTTAGTTAATAAGATTATTAATGCGTTTGAAACAGAAGAAAATTAAGATATTTCTATTAAATCAATTAGAAAGATATAAATGATTAGTTAATTTTATATGAAATAAAAAAGTAAGAAATGACTAATGTTATTACTGATTCTAAATTTAATTTTAAAGGTCAAATTAAATCTTATAAGGGCAAAGTTCGAGATGTTTATACGTTAGATAATGGTCTTTTGATTATGGTTGCTTCTGATAGAATTTCAGCATTTGATCATATACTCCCTAAAGGTATCCCATTTAAGGGTCAAGTTTTAAATCAAATTGCAACTATGTTTTTGAATGCAACTGAAGATATTGTTCCTAATTGGTTAATAGGGACACCCGACCCATCAGTATCTATTGGTTATGCTTGTGAACCCATTCGCGTTGAAATGGTCATTCGAGGATATATGTCTGGGCATGCTGCACGAGAATATAAATCAGGTAAACGAGTTTTATGTGGTGTACCATTGCCAGAAGGTATGAAAGAGAATGATAAGTTTCCTAATCCAATCATTACTCCTGCTACAAAAGCTGAGGAAGGACATGATGAAGATATTTCTCGTGAAGAAATTATAAATCAAGGAATTGTTGCAGAAGAAATATATATAAAATTAGAAGAATATACTAGAGCATTGTTTCAAAGAGGGACCGAAATAGCAGCAGATAAAGGTTTAATTTTAGTTGATACTAAATATGAGTTTGGGATGAAGGACGGTGAGATTGTTCTTATAGATGAAATTCACACTCCCGATTCTTCAAGATATTTTTATGCTGATGGTTATGAACACCGTCAAGAAAAAGGTGAAGTACAAAAACAATTATCAAAAGAGTTTGTTCGTGAATGGTTGATAGAGAAAGGTTTTCAGGGATTAGAAGGTCAGAGAATGCCTAATATGCCAAATTCTTTTGTGGATGTTGTTACAAATCGTTATATAGAGTTATATGAGGTTATTACAGGAAAAAAATTTAAAAAACATGATACATTAAATATTACAGATCGTATTCAAGAAAATGTAGATAATTATATTAAATCATTATAAAATATATTTTTTTTAGATTCTAGACTTTAAATTATGGATAAAATTGCAAGTAAACTTTTTTCAATGAGTATGATGGCTTTGGGAATGTTCATATTTCTTTTTGCTATTGGAATTGCAACTTTATTAGAGTCTAAATATGATGTACAAACTGCTAAAATATTAGTATACAATGCTACTTGGTTTGAGATATTATTGGCTTATTTATGTATTAATCTAATTTCAAATATTTTTCGTTACAAAATGTTACAACGTCAAAAAATAGCGATGTTGGTGTTCCATTTATCTTTTATTATAATGATTATTGGAGCTGGAGTAACACGTTTTTTTAGTTTTGAAGGTTTGATGTTGATTCGTGAAAATGAACAGACAAATTTTATTTATTCCTCAGATCCATATATATGGTTTAAAATAAATGATGGGAAGCTACAGTATACTGATTATATAAAGAAATATATGTCAGAACAAACTAATAATAACTTTAGTTTTGATGTAGAGTTCCCAAATCATCAAAATACTATTAAAATTGAATATGTTGATTTTAATAAAAAAATGGTTGATTCATTAGTTATAAATGATACAATATTATCTTCCTCAATAGAAATTATTAATGATGGAATGACTTCTAATTATATTTCAGAGGGTGATTACGTAATGATAGGTAAAATACCATTTTCTTTCAATCTTGAAGAAGAAATACCTGGAGTTCAAGTTTTTCAAAGAGGTTTGAAAGTTTTTATTAAGTCTCAATACCCGATTCGTTATTTGCCCATGTCAGAAATGCAGAAAGTTAGGCAAGATGGACTGCAAATAGTGGATTCTATGTATAAAACTATTCCAATTGATACATTATCTCTTCTTCAAACAGCAACACTTTATCAAGTTGGAGATGAACAATTTGTTTTTAAAGGTATTATTCCAAATTCAAAGCGTATGAAAGTTTCTTCAGGTAGTCGTAAATCTGGATCAGATTATTTGACTTTACGTTTAACTGATGGAAAAAAAACACATAAAGTAGTATTAGAAGGGGGGCAAGGTGTAATTCCTAGTCATGAAGTTTTTTCCTTTAATGGATTGACTTACGAGATGGAGTATGGTTCTATGACTATACCTGTTCCGTTCTCAGTTAAATGCAGAGACTTTCAATTAGAACGTTATCCTGGTTCAAATTCACCTTCTTCTTTTGCTAGCGAACTTACTATAATTGATGAAGAAAGAAATTATACAAGAGATCAAAGGGTTTTCATGAACAATGTAATGGATTATAGAGGTTATAGATTTTTTCAATCTAGTTATGATTCGGATGAGGGTGGGACTAGACTTAGTGTAAGTCATGACTGGTGGGGTACAAATATTTCTTATTTAGGTTATTTACTGATGGGAATTGGAATGATCTTATCATTGATATCACCAAATGGTCGTTTTAGAGAACTAAATAATAAAATCAAACAGATTCGAAATAAACGTAATAAAATCATTTCTTTAATTATCCCTTTATTGTTTTTCGTCTCATTTAATGCTAAAGGTATAAAAGAAGTTAATAGTGAATATCTTCAGAATAAAAATATTGACAGTTTAAAATCAGAACCTGTTTTTCGTGTTATTTCAGAAAATCATTCTTTAGAATTGGAGAAGCTATTAGTTCAAGATTTTCAGGGTAGAATAATTCCATTTCATACTTTGGCAGATCAAATATTACGTAAAATTTCAAGAAGTAATCAGTATAGAGATTTTAATGCTATTCAGACTATCATTAGTATGCATATGTACCCAGAATATTGGATGAAAATTCCTATAATTCATGTTTCTAGAAAGTCATCATTAAGACAAGATTTAGGTATGAAATCTAATTTGATTTCCTATAATGATCTGACAAATGATAAGGGACAGTTTAAGTTGTCATCAGAGTATGCGATTGCTCATCAAATGCTTGAATCACAAAGAGGTGAATATGAAAAAAGATTAATTAAGATGGTAGAACGTTATCAAGTCGTTCAATCAATTTTTAATTGGAATTATATGAAAATTATTCCACTATATGATGATCCAAATAATGCGTGGTATGTTCCAATGGATATGTCATTAATCGAAAAGGATTCAATCTCATCAGTTATAGCACTTAATTATTTAAGAGAGTTAGATAATGGAGCTAAATTAGGCAGTTTTACTAAAGCAACAGAGTATTTAAATAAACTAAAGAAATTTCAACAAAATGTAGGAAAAGATATTGTTCCATCCGAAAGAAGAATAGAGATGGAGGTAAGTTATAATAAAATGAATGTTTTTAAAAATTCATTTCGTTTTTATTTATTGTTTGGTTTAATAATGTTACTCTTATTTTTTGTTAAAATTTTTGTTTATCAAAAAAAAATAGCGGAGAAAATATTTAGATATTCTTCTATTGTTTTAATCTTTTTTATTGCATTGATATTTTTGTATCATGGCTATGGAATTTATTTGCGTTGGTATATTTCAGGCCATGCACCTTGGAGTAATGGATATGAAGCAGTTATTTTTATTGCTTGGATATCTATGTTATTTGGATTGATATTTTCAAAGAAAAATCCTGCGATTATTGCTGGTACAGCAATTTTAGCTTCACTTATGATTTATGTTACTGAAATGAATCTAATGGACCCAGAAATTACACCTCTCCAACCTGTATTAAAGTCTTATTGGTTAATGATTCATGTTGCGATTATTACTGGCTCATATGGGCCACTAGGAATTTCATCTATTTTAGGTTTATTGAATATGTTATTGTACACTTTTCGTACAAAAAAAAATGGAAAAACATTGACACTGAATATTCATGAACTAACTCATGTTATTGAAATGACAATGATGATTGGTTTATTTATGTTAACTATTGGTACTTTTCTTGGAGGTATTTGGGCAAATGAATCGTGGGGTAGATATTGGGGGTGGGATCCAAAAGAAACATGGGCTTTAGTAGCGATATTAGTTTACTCAGTTATTTTACACTTAAGATTTATACCTAGTTTAAGATCTAAATTTTTATTTAATGTATTAAGTTTTTGGGGTTATTCAGCAATTCTTTTTACATTTTTTGGAGTAAATTTTTATCTAGTAGGTTTACATTCATATGCACAAGGTGAAGGTTTAGGAACAATACCAAATTCAATTATTATTACAGTAGTAATTTTTATTTTATTTACTATTATTTCTGCTTTTAGAAATAAACAATATAAAGCTATTAGTAAAATAAATTTATGATTGAAAAATTAGATATATTAGTTTTTGCCTCTCATCCAGATGATGCGGAATTATCTTGTTCAGGTACGATAATGAAGCACATTGACGAAGGCTTTACAGTTGGAATAGTTGATTTAACTCAGGGTGAGCTTGGGTCTAGAGGAAATATTGAGACGCGTTATCTTGAAGCAAAAAAGTCATCAGAATTATTAGGTATTCATGCACGTGTTAATTTGAAATTAGCGGACTGTTTTTTTGATATAAATGAGGATAATAAACGTTTAGTTGTTGAACAAATAAGAAGATTTAAGCCATCAATTGTTCTTGCAAACGCTGTTCAAGATCGTCACCCAGATCATGGAAGAGGTGCACAATTAGTTTCTGAATCTTGTTTTTTATCGGGTTTAAGCTCATATAAAACAAAATTTAATAATGAAATACAAAAATCACATAGACCAAAATCGGTATATCATTATATTCAAGATTATTATATAAAACCAGACTTTGTTTTGGATATAACCCCATACTTTGATCGTAAAATGGAGGTCATTAAATCTTTTAAGACACAATTTTTTGATCCAAAATCAAAAGAGCCTGAAACACCAATTTCAGGAGAAGAATTTTTTGATTTTATAAAATCACGAATGATGGAATTTGGTAGGCCTATTGGTGCGAAGTTTGCTGAAGGGTATACTGTAGAACGCTTTCTAGGGGTGAAAAATTTAATGGATTTAAAATGAATTGATTATTTATATACTTACTAATATCAGTTTATTGTTAATCTAAATTTGTTTAGTGAAATCCAAGAATATTTTTTTATGAATTTCAATATCTATATTTCCAGATATTGCTACACGAGTAATATAATCTTTATCACTCTCTTTAGTAGTTCCTTGAGTTGATGTTGCAGGTATTGTCCAGTAGGATCCATTCAGTTGTCCATAACTTACACAATATTTACATTCATAAGGTATTTTTGTAATCATTAAATTGATTAATTTATGATTTAAATCTTTTTTATAAGAATCTTTTTCTTCTTTTGTGTTTCCTTTTGTTGGTAGATCTATTGAAAATACTGATGGAGTAAATCCTTTGTCTGATAGTTCTTTAGAAACAAAATTAATTTTTGCTTCAGGTAGAACTTTGTTTATAAAATTCACAAATTCACGTGTGTTTTTATAAGCATTATAAATTCTCTCATTCATTGAAGGTAATTGCTTTGCTAATATTTCAATTTGAAGTTCTGTCGCTTCATTATCACAAAGCTTTAGATGTAATTCTATTTTTTTCATTAATGTTTTAGCTTTTATATTTCCGATGCAATATCCTGAAGTGCATAGACCACCACTTGCAAATTTTGATCCACTAGCGTATGAAATACTTCTTATTGTTGATAGTATTTGATTTTTAGCCAAAAATTGAATATTAGGACAAAATGTTTGGTCTAAAATAAAAACGGGATCAATAGCAATTTTACCACTTGATGTTTTACGGGTTTTAGTTAAAACAGTTTTTAGTTTTAATAAATCTGGGACTTGAACTCTAGGATTTGTAGGTATTTCAGCAATTATATAGGGTATAGAGTTTTCAAAAGCAACCTGATTTAATATTAAATCAATGCTCTTTACCATATCTTTTCCATTATCAACAACTAAATCTAGTACTTCAACATTTTTAATACAACTAGCAATTCTTCTTGCTTGATCATTTGTACCACCATAACAATTTGTAGGAACAATTATTTTTATTTTTTTTTCTGTATGGTTTTCTTTTGCGTCGTGAATTAGCCCCATTAAAATTGCATACTGAATAGATAATCCACTAGATGCAATAAGAGGATTTGTACTAACACCTGTAATCTCTTTAATTGATTTTATTACACTAGATTTGTTATTTGCTAAGCTATTAGTTTTTTTACTATTAATAGAGTTGTTAATTATTGATTTTAAAGCAGCTAAAGAATTAGTTGGTGTCATTGCAATTGTTTCTCTTCTTCTTACATGCTGAATTTCTGATATATAATTTTGATTTTCTTTTCCATTTACAATTAAAACACTTCCTAATTGAGGGTGAGTACTTATTAGAAAATCAATGTTTGAGTTGAGGTTAAAATTATCAAATTTACATTCTTTTGATATTAAAATTGATGTTCCTTTGAATGGAGGTATTTCTTCTTCTGGCTTAATTTTTTTCACTTCAAAATCATACTCATAAACATATTTAATAACCTCAAAATCAATATCATATGACTCTTGTGTTAAATAGATTATTTGAGTTTTTTTCTTTTCTAATAAATTCTTTCTTAAAATTGCTAAAATCGGAATTGTTTTGGAAGAAAAGCTTATTACACTATTTGCTTCTATATTATTTAATTTAGCAATTACCCATTCTAATAAACAGGACAATGGATGCCCTAATCTAATATAATCAAAAGCAGTAGGTAATTCAGTAAGTGATGATGATTGAAAATCATTTTTATTATATAATACTTCAAACTTTTTTAAAAATTCAATTTTAGCTAATTTTTCATTATAAATATCTAGTCTGTGAGTTGTTTGACTTACCCAATTATTTGGTATATTTTTTAATACACCTTCCATGTAATCTAGTATTTTATTTTTCCTCATAATTTCATCTTAAATTAGATCTAATATTGTTATTTTTTTTTTATCAATTCTGATATTATCTCCTATATGTTTTCCGATTAATAATATTCCAAGTCTTGTTGTAGCTGTTATACAAAATACTTTTTCGTTATTAATATTTACTTTACCAAGTCCTATAGATAAGAAAAAAAAACCTTCACTTGTGTTTATTAGGCTTCCATATTGTGCAACTTTATGTTGTTCTTTAGGATTTATCTTATTTAAACTATTCTTTAAATTGATTATGTTTACTAATTGTTGAGAGAGTTTTTCTTGTTCTAATTGTATCATTGCGCGATTTGTTTCGTGTTTGTCACCTACTGTATTCTTTGAAGAGGAATATAAAGCGTCTTTCAAATCATCAAATGTTGCTTGAATTATATTGCTTCGCTTTTCTAGTTCTTTTTTGACTGTATTAAATACAATTTCTTTATTTAACATATTTATCAATTATTTTCATCCATTTCTTCAAAATTACTTGCTCACTATATTCCATTGATTTTTCACGTATTTTATTTTTATTGTAATCACTTTTTGTATTGATGATTTTTTTCATCGCATATTCAATTGATTCTGGATTTTTCTTTTCAGTTTGAATACCTAGTACAGGGTCTAATTCAGATGCTATTCCAACAGAGGTAGAAATGACGGGTGTACCTGTAGACCAAGCTTCAGCAATTACAATAGCGAATGATTCGTAATCTGAATTTAGTATGAATGCATCTGCTTTTTGATAAAATGGAACTAAATCATCCCATGCTAAAGGTCCTTTAAAACTAATATGTTGACTCAATCCTTTTGCTTTTGCTTTTGCTTCCCATTCAGAGTAGTCTTCATCGCATATTATAGTTAGATGAAAGTTGTTTTCTGTTTTTCTTAGTAATAGGCACGCATCTATTATTCCTTGAGGATTTTTAGTTTTTACATCTAATGTAGAGATATGTAAAAATTCAGTACGTTTATTTGATTTAATTTCTCCAATATTGAAAGTATCTGTATTAATATGGTTTCCAATTATTTTTATTTTATGTTTTGGAAAGTCTCTTTTGATATCTTGTTTTAAAAATTCTGAGACAGCAACTACTTCATCTATATGTTTACGTGTGTATTTAAGTATTAATTCTTCTATAATAGTCCATTTATTCCTTAATTCAATTCTATAATATGACCCATGTTCTATAAGAATAAGTGGTATATTGAACTTCTTTTTTGAAGCTACAAATTGTAATCCTTTAGGCTGTAAGGTATGTCCAATGATTAGATGAAATCTATTTGTTTTTAAGAAGGCGTAATTTAATGCTCTTTTCTGCCATCTTCTCTTGCTTAGTATATTTTTGCCACGTGGGTGAATAACTTCAATTTCTCTATATCCATTTCTATTACTTTCTTTTAATGATAACTTTTTTAAGTTATCTGAAGGAATGGTATTAACAACAGTTACACTATAATATTTACTAAGCAATTGAGCATTTCTAACTACAAAGTTTCCTAGAAATGGTTTATTTTTTGTCGGGTACCATGAACTAAGAATCAATATTTCTCTTTTTTTCATTAAGAGTATACTAAGAAGTTAAACTAAAGTTTTTTCAAAAACTGTTTTAACTTGATCTAAAGCAAAATCAATTTCTTCTCTTGTTGTATAACGAGAGAATGAAAAACGTGCGTTTGGACGAGTTAAATCTGCATCAATTCCACTTAAAACATGAGAACCAACAGATGACCCAGAAGAACATGCAGATCCTCCAGAAACAGCAATTCCTTTTAAATCTAATGTAAATAATAACATATTTGATTTATTTGTTTTTGGAAAACAAACATTAAGTACTGTATATAGTGACTTTTCAGGGTCAATCTCGCCATGAAAATCAATGTTCTTAAATATGTTTTTCAATTCATTTATCATATATGTTTTTAATGTTTGCACATGTTTTTGATGTTGATTAAGATTTTCATAAGCTAAATCCATAGCTTTTGATAAGCCAACAATCCCAGCAACATTTTCAGTACCACCACGTAATCCTCTTTCTTGGGCGCCACCGTGGATAAAAGACTCTAAAATCACTTTTTTATTTACATATAAAAAGCCTGTTCCTTTTGGTCCATGAAATTTATGTCCTGCACAAGTAATATAATCGATATCTAGCTCTTCCAAATTAAATGAGTAATGAGCCATTGTTTGTACAGTATCCGAATGGAATAAAGCATTATATTTTCGGCATAGTTGGCTTACTTTTTTTATTGGAAGTAAAGTTGCTATTTCATTATTTGCATGCATTAATGATACTAATGTTTTATCTTTTTTTTGGAGTAAACGTTCTAAATCTTTTAGATCTACATTTCCTTTTTCATCTATTTTTACATAAGATATTTTTATTCCTTCTACATTTTTTAAATTCATCGCTGTGTGTCCAACAGCATGGTGTTCAATTTTAGAGGTTATGATGTGAGTAACATTCATTTTATGGACAGCAGAATTGATAGCCATATTGTCTGCTTCTGTACCACCAGAAGTAAATATTATCTCAGAAGGTTTACAATTAATATGTTTAGCAATAGAACGACGAGAAGTTTCTATAAGAGCTTTTGCTTTTCTTCCAAATGAGTGAGTTGAAGAAGGATTTCCAAACCCATCTCTTAAAATGGGAATCATAGTTTCTACAACTTCAGGAGCTATTGGAGTTGTAGCTGCGTTGTCAAGATATATTGCCATCTATTATAATTAATAATTGATGTAAATATATAGCATTAGATATTATTATCTATCTAAATTTTGCTCTTATTTATCAAAACCAATTTTTTTTGCTTTATTCATGATACTTTCATTAACTGATGAACCAAAGTCATCTTCTTTTGGATTTTCTGTGTCTTTCTTTTTTTCATTAATAATATATTTTTCTCTTTCAACGGCTAAATCTCCAATTATTTTTTGATATTTTTTTCGGTCCTGTTTAGCTTTTTCTAACATAGACTTTTTTTCAGAATTACTTTTGCCTTTAAATTCATCTGGCAGTTCATTTTCAGTTAGTTTTGTAATATCAATTTCTTCTTCTTCTACAGCATCTATTAGATCCCAATTTTTATTTTTATATACTTTACCTTTTGATTTCACAATAGCTCGTTCTGTTTTTACAGATATTGATTCCATTTCAGCATTTGAGTCTTGTAATAATTGTAGAGATTTTTTTCTTTTTCCTATAGAACCATATCCATAGTAAGTATTATTTAATGAATCATTATATAAATTTATTTGTTCATCATATGGTGTTTTGTAATGAACAATTGCTCGGTCAGAATCAATATTGAAATAATCTCCATTACTACATTTTGCACCATCTTTCCAAAATTCTCTGATTCCGTTTTCATAGCTTCCACAATAAATTGTATTAATGAATATATTTTTACTAGATGCATTAGCACATACTTCTTTGTAATTTACAGGTCCTTGGTTGAAAGATTCATTACCTGCTATATATATCATTTTTAGATTATTTGTATCATTAGACCAATTCAATTCGTTTAGTGATTCTTGAATAACAGCTCCACAAAATTCACTTCCTCCATTGGTTTTTAAACCGAATAATTTTTCTGAAATTAAATCAAGATCACTTGTTAATGGGAGAATTTGTTCAATGTAATTTTTTGTCATTGGTAGTTTATCATTTCCATAGTGGTATAATCCAATTTCAATTTCAGGAATTTCATCATTATATTTTAAATTACTTATTTCATTAACGATAGACCAAATTCTTGATTTAGCTTGGTCTATTAAGCCGTCCATGCTATTTGAAGTATCAAATAAAATTGCAACTTGCACCTTTTTTTTACTTTCTGGTGGAGTAGTAGTTGTAATGTTAGTTTGTCCTTGGTTAGAAGTAATAGATAATAAAATGATTGTTGAGATTAAAAGTAATTTTTTCATGTCTGATAGTTTTATGTTAAACATACAACTACTATGCCATTATTAAAATATCATTTAATGAAAGAAAGATTTTTTCTGTTTTTATATTGTCTTAGAAAACATATTTTTTGATATTTTTTTATTTACTAAATCCATATCAAATGCCATGCAACAATTTCGAACGAAAGGAATACCTTTTTGTTTTAAAGTTATTTTGTCTTCATTAACAACTACTAAATCATCTTTAATCATACCATTCAATCTATCTATAATTTTATTATGTTTTTCTCTAAATTGAGAATTAGAATTAAATTCAGTTTCAAAATGACACATTAAATTAAGAATATGTTTTCTCATTTCTATATCTAATTCATTAAGGATATGTCCTCTAAAAATTGGTATTTTTTTAGATTTTACAATATCCATATACTTTTCGATTGATTTTTCATTTTGTGCAAAACCAAACCAGCTGTCAGATATGGCGGATGCCCCTAAACCTATTAATATGTTTGTTTTTTGGGTTGTGTAACCCATAAAATTTCGATGTAATTTTTTTGCTTTAAATGCTTTTGTTAAACTATCATGATTTAAAGCAAAGTGATCCATGCCTATTTCAATATATCCTTCTGATTCAAGCATTTGTTTTGCTTTTTCATATAAAGCTCTTTTTGTCGAATCTTTAGGTAAATCAGATTCATTAAATCCACGTTGACCATTACCTTTAATCCATGGTACATGAGCATAGCTGTAAAGTGAAATCCTATCAGGTTTTAGTTGAATTGTTTTGCTTACTGTTTCAATGATATCTTCCATCTTTTGTTTTGGTAGACCAAAAACAAGATCATGACTAATGGATTTATATCCTATTGCTTTTGCTTTATTGTGAACATGTTTAACATTTTCGAATGGTTGAATTCTGTTTATAGCTTTTTGAACTATTGGACTGTAGTCTTGAATACCTAAGCTAAGTCTATTAAATCCAAATTCATTCAATTTTTTAAGGTGTTCTTCAGTTGTATTATTTGGATGAGCTTCAAAACTTAATTCTGTATTATTTGGATTAATCGAACTTTTATTAAAAATTGAACTAACTAAACGAATAAGTTGATTTGGTTGAAAAAAAGTTGGTGTACCTCCACCAAAATGTAATTCTCTAATATTTGGTTCGAAATTAAATACTTTTCGATATAATTCCCATTCTTTGATAACACTATCTATGTAAGGAGTTTCTACAGCATGATTTTTTGTTATTCTTTTGTGGCAACCACAGAATGTACATAGGCTTTCGCAGTATGGTAGATGTATATATATGCTTAATTCGTTGGAATTAAATGTCTTACTATTTTTAGATATAGTATTAATCCAATCTTTAATTTTTAAAGGATTATTTTTCCAAAAAGGAACAGTAGGATAAGAAGTATATCTTGGTCCAGGTATATTATATTTTTCGATAAGATTATTCAATAATATTTTATTCTTTATAATACTATTCAAAGATAATGTTTTTGTATATTGTACTCCTAATTTTAAAAATTTAAAAAATGAATAGAATTTTACTTTTATTGGCAGTTTTATTTTCTGCCGGAGCTTTAAATGCTCAAATTTATTCAGCTGCAGATTCTGCTGCTTTTGCCTCATGGATGACATATGATCTTGATGGTGATGGTAATAATTGGACAGCTGTTACTATTAATAATCCACAAATCACAGCGCCTGGATTTGATGGTACTAGCGGTTATCTTTCAAATTCATGGAGTGGTGCTACTCAACTTCCCCTCACTCCAGATAATGTTGGAGTTTCTCCAGCCATTGACTGTTCAAATCAATCTTCTGTATTCTTAAGTTGGAGATGTGGAAGCCCAGAAACAACTGCTTCAGGATGGTATGAAGAGAATTATGCAATGTATGTACTTTTGCCTTCTGATTTAGGAGGTTTACAAACTGGTAATTGGCCAGCACCTGTTTTCGAAACAACATTATCTGCTGGTGAACAATTTTTTGATGAGCAGGTAGATATTTCTTCAATTGCTGCTAATCAACCTGTAGTTTATGTAGCTATCCGTCACTATAACTGTACAGATGAAAACTGGTTGCTTGTTGATTTTATTAACGTAACATCGAATTCAGTAGCTACTATAGATGAAACAGAGTTATCTACAATTTCTGCTTATCCAAATCCTGTTAATGATATTTTGAATATAACTTCTTCTGAGGAAGTTACATCTGTTTCTATTATTTCATTGGATGGTAAAATAATTAGTACTACTAATTTAAATGGAAAAAATATATCAATTGATTTAACTGATTTAATTTCAGGAGTGTACTTATATGAAGTTAAGACTTCAATGGGAATTTCTAGAAATACTTTTGTTAAAAAGTAATCTATTTTAATTAACAAAAAAGGGCCTTTAGGGCCCTTTTTTTATTCTATATATTTTTAATTAATTCTTCCAGGGTAAACTTTTAATGCTTCTTCAAGACACTTAATAGCATTTTTTAAAGATTCTTTATTTAAAACATAAGCGATTCTAGCTTCTTGTTTCCCTAAACCAGGAGTTGAATAAAAACCACTAGCTGGTGCCATCATTACAGTTGAACCTTTATACTCAAAACTTTCTAGTAACCACTGGCAAAAATTTTCGCTATTATCAACAGGGAATTTAGCAACACAATAGAATGCACCACTTGGATTTGGACAAAATACGCCTGGTATTCTATTTAACCCTTCTACAGTTATATTTCTTCTTTCAACATATTCTTTCACTACTTCTTCAAAGTAAGTTTCTGGTGTAGATAATGCAGCTTCTGCTGCAATTTGATCAATTGTTGGTGGTGAAAGTCTTGCCTGACCAAATTTTAGTGCTGCGGCCATTATATTTTTATTCTTAGAAACAATTGCACCTATTCTTGATCCACACATTGAATAACGTTTAGAAACGGAATCAATCATAATTACATTTTCTTCAATACCTTCTAAATTCATTACTGAATGTGGTTTTGCTCCATCGTAACAAAATTCACGATATACTTCATCTGCAAATAAGAATAAATCATATTTTTTAACTATTTCTTTTAATTGATATAATTCTTCTTTTGAGTATAAATATCCAGTCGGATTACCAGGGTTGCAAATTACAATTGCTTTTGTTTTTTGATTAATTTTCTTTTCTATTTCTGATATTGGAGGAAGCGCAAAACCATTTTGAATATTTGAAGTAACTGGTATTACATTTAAACCAGCAGAAACAGCAAATCCATTATAGTTTGCATAAAAGGGTTCAGGGATTATAATTTCATCATTTAAATCACAAGTTGACATAAAACCAAATGTTAATGCTTCAGATCCTCCAGTTGTTATTATTATATCTTCTGGTAGTACATCAATATTAACCGATTGATAATATTCAGAAAGTTTATTTCTATAGGATTGAAAACCTGCAGAATGGCTGTATTCTATTACTTTTCTGTCAATATTTTTAATAGCATTTATTGCAACTTCTGGTGTTTCAATATCAGGTTGTCCAATGTTTAAGTGATATACAGATTTACCCATAGATTTTGCCTTTTCAGCAAAAGGAACCAATTTTCTAATTGGTGATTCGGGCATTTTTACTGCTTTGTTTGATAATTTTGGCATAAAAAAAATTTACAGTAAAAATAAATAGAAAGTTCTACAATTTGTTATTCCTTTCTATATGTTTTTTATGTTTTAATATATATAATATCAAATTCTATTGATTATGTATTTTATATCTATTATATCTATAAAACCTTCCCAGATATCTATTATTTGATTTTTTGAATTAAGAAATATAAATGTAGGATAATTAATTTTATTTTTTTTTATAAATTTTTTGATAATTTGGTGTCTTCCTTGATTTAATCCATTTTTTTGAAAAAAGTAAGTTGTATCATTAAATTTTATAGGTGATTCAAAATTTTCTTTTAGTTTATAAAAACTGATGTCGTATTCATTTAAAATATTCTGGAATTTTTTTTGTAAAATTTTATTTTCATTTATTCTGCATATATTACACCAATCAGCAGTTAACATAACGACTTTAATTTCTGATGAATTTTTATCTAACCCAGATAAATCTTCAAATTTATTTTGGGCGTATGTTAAAAAAAATGTAGTTATAAAAACTAATAATGATATTATTTTAATCATTTATTATAATTTATAAGATATCTTATGCCTAAAAATCCTCTAATTCCTTGGTTTGGTGCATAAGCATATGATGGATCAAATGTTAAAGCATATGGATTATTTGCTGTTGATAAAGCATTTCCATTATTGTCAAATAGAACATTTTTGTCAAAAGGGTCATTACTTCTAGCAATTATAAATGGTGCATTTTTATTTGGTGTCCAATTTAACAAATTTTTAACCCCACCATATATTTCCCATGATTTTAATAATGAGTATGTAATTTGAATGTTTTGTATATTCCACCATGGTGAAAATTCAGGACGTGGATCTAGTTCATTTAATAATGGAAGCCTCATTGGGCTATATACATTTCCAGTATAGTCTATATTAAGGTTTAATTTTTCAATTTTGTAACTTATATTCCAAGTTCCAGAAAATTTTTCTGTTAATATTTGTTGTTTTTTAATACCATTATTATATGTAGAAATATCCATAAAGGTTCCTCCAAATTGAATGGATAAGTTTTTTATTATGTTAGCAGTAATATTAAAACTTATTCCTTGACTGATAGCATGAGAACTTAAATTTTTGTAGAAAATGAAGTTGGGGTCAGTATCGTAATCAGGGATTATTCTATTGGTGAAGTATGTATAAAAACCAGTGAAATCAATATTTATGTATTGTTTCTTTTTACTAATAATTGTTTTATTGAAATTTATATTAGCATTGTAAGATTCTTCTGGTTCTATATCATTAGAAATACTTACTTCACGAGCTCCTGTTAATGCCGCGTGATCTTCTGTAAAAATATTCACTACACGATAGCCTGTACCAGTATTAATTCTAATTAAATCATTTGGACTAATTGTCCATTTATATCCTATTCTAGGTGTAAATATTGATCCGTGATTTGTATTATAATCATAACGAAAACCTAATAGTAATTTATGTTTATTATTGAATTTCAACTCATCTTGAATAAAAAATCCTGGTAAATAAGTTATTATGGGATTATTTGTATTAGTTGATGAATTATCAATCTGTGTTGCAGTTGTATTATCATCATATTTTGTAAATCGAATAGCTGATCCAAAAATCATATTATGGTTTCGAATTTTTTTATCGTAATGTATTTGACTAAATCCAACGAATTGATTACCCATAAATGGGATATTTCCGTAATAACTATTTTGGTTGTGGTTGTTTAATGAAGCAGATATAAATATCCTTTCTTTAAAAGGAAGTTCATAGTTTAGAATGAACTCATAACGATTGGTGTAAATACTTTCACCATATATACTATCTCCTCCTCTAAAATTAAGGTTCCAATTTATATCTCCTCCCCATCGGTCTTCATATAAATATCTTGCTGCTAATGTGAAAAGTTTATAATCTTTACGTTTAAAATTCCATTTTTGAAAAATGGAAATACGGTCTTGTAATGTTACATCTGTAAATCCATCTTGATTATTGTCACGTTTATAATTGTATTTAAAGTAATTTATTCCAGTTAAAATAGAAGCTTTTCCTTTAATATTTGATTTTAATGCAATATCCGTATTAGTTTCTAACCAACTTGTTGTAAATAGATTTAATGATAATAAGTTTTCATTTTGTGTTTTTTTTGTAATTACATTTATCACACCTCCAATAGCTTCACTTCCATATAAAGTAGAACCTGGACCTTTAATAACTTCAATTCTGTCAATTATTGAATTTGGAATTCCTGTAAGGCCGTAAACTGTTGATAAACTACTTACTATAGGCATTCCATCAATTAACATCATTGTATATGCACCTTCTAATCCATTAATTTGAATGTCACCTGTGTTACAGACATTACAGTTTAATTGAGGTCTAACACCATTAATAATTCCAATTGATTCATATATTGAAGGAGATGGATTTTTGTTTAATATTTTAGGTCTATATATTTCAACATTAACTATGCTTTCTTTTTTAGAGGTCTCTTTTAATGTTCCACTGACTACAACTTCTTTAAAATTTTGCGATTCTTTTTCAATATTAATTTTAAGGATTGAAGAAGAAGGGGATTTTATTGAAATAGTTTTTGGTTTAAATCCAAAAGCAAATAATTTTAATTCATACATTCCATTAGGAATATTTTCTAGTCTGAATCTTCCATTAATATCACTAATCGTATTAATTTTTAGAGATTTCACTATTATTTTCACATAGGGTATAGTTTCACTATCAGAATATACAATCCCCTGAATAGTTTCTTGTGAAAAAATTATAGAGGTGCAAAATATAAATAAAATAAAAGTTAAATTTTTTGACATAATATTTTGTTTGCAAAACTAAAAAAGTTAGTTTAATCTAACTATTTTTTATTTAGTTTTTTTTATTTTTGATATATGTTATCATTTACAGAGGAAAATTATCTAAAATCAATTGTTCAATTAACAATATTCGAATCTACTGAGAGAGAGGTTGGGGTAAATAAATTAGCTTCTTGTTTGGATGTAAAACCTGCTACGGTTAGTGATATGGTTAAAAAATTGAATGCAAAAAAATTAGTCAATTATAAAAAATATGGAAAAGTTTCATTAACTAAAAAAGGACGAAAATCAGGAATGATGGTTATTCGTCGTCATCGTTTGTGGGAAACTTTTTTGCAAATAAAATTAAATTTTTCATGGGATGAAGTTCATGATTTAGCAGAGGAGTTAGAGCATATATATTCTGAAAAATTAATTAATAGATTAGATGAATTTTTAGATTTCCCTTCATTTGATCCTCATGGTGATGCTATACCTAATGCTGATGGTGAAATTTTTATTCCGTTTCGAAAGCTACTTTCTGAGGCTAAAGTAGGAGATATAGTTAAGATTATAGCTGTTAAAGACAATACAAAAGAATTTTTAAATTATGTAGACAAAATAGGTATTGTTATAAATGATAAAATAATTATTGAATCGAAAGATAATTTTAATTCTCTAACAACAATCAATATAAAAGGTAAACTACATGTAGTTTCTCCAAGGTTTACTGATAATATTTTTATAGTTTCTCCTAAGTTTGAAAAGGCAAAAGATTGAATTTGTAGTAATTAGTAGTTCATTACATTTATGTCTTAAAGCTTCTTCTGCTTTTATTTTAGTTTTTTGATAAAATGAAATCCTTTTGGGATGTAACCTTGGTTGTAAAAGAATTTATGTGCTTTAAAGTTATTAGTATATGTGTCAAGAGCAATCATTGAGCATTTCTCTTTTCTTGCTTTTGCTTCCATGTATTTAAATAATTCTTCACCTATTCCTTTTGAACGATACTTTTTTGATATTACGATGTTATCTAGCTCAAAATATTTATCACACCATAGCTTTGTTCCTATCCAATATCCGGTAAGTCCAATACATTCCTTTTTGTTGTATACTCCCACTTGTTTGTAATTGTTAGAGAGCATATCATTAAGTTTATTTTTGTATTCTTTTAAAGTTAATCTAGGGTAGACTTCTTTTAGAATTTTAAAATTCTCTAACATTGTTTTTAGATTTTTTATTTCTTTAATTTCCATTTTTCTCAAGAATTAATTCTTCGTAAAATAATTCATAAATTCTCCGATATTCATCATTCCAAGAACTTGATTTTTTAAACCCATGACCTTCAACAGGGAATACAGCTAATTCCCAGTTATTTTTTTCTAATTCTATAAAACGTTGTGTTAGACGAATTATGTCTTGAAATTGTACATTGTCATCAACCATTCCATGTAGCATAAGTAATCTATCTTTTAAGTTTTCCGCATAATAAATAGGAGATGACTTTTTATATGCTTCCGGATCTGTTGTAGGATAATTTAAAATGTTACTTGTATATTCATGATTATAATGAAACCAATCTGTTACAGAACGCAAAGCTGCTCCTGCTTTAAATTCTCCAGGTGTTTTTAATAAGGCCATTAATGTTATAAAACCTCCATAAGAACCACCATAAATTCCAACTCGGTTTGAATCAATTTTCAATGAATCTATTAAAAATCTTTTTCCATCTATTTGATCTGTTAGATCAACTCCACCCATTTCTCTATAAATGGCAGTTCTGTGATCCCTTCCATATCCTTTACTCGCTCGGTAATCAATATCTAAAATTGTAAAACCATTATCTCTTAGTAAATTATGAAACATATATTCTCTATAATAATCACTCCAATAATTGTGAGCATTTTGTAAGTATCCTGCTCCATGAACAAAAATTATTGCCGCATTATTTTTTTTTGAGTCATCAGGAATATATACTCTTGCATATAAAGTATTACTATCTCTAGATTCTATTTTTATTACCTCAGGGTTATACCAATTATAATTATTAAATGATTTAGAAGTTGATGATGTTATTTGAGTAATTTTTGTGTTTTGTTTGTTAGTAGCAAGATATAATTCCCAAGGTTTATTTTTATATGAATACCTAATAGCAAGGTCTTTTTCATTTGGTGATACTGTAACTTGATAATTACCATCACCTTCTAGAATTGGAATTAATTTTTTAGTATTTAGATGTAAATGGTAGAAATTACGATTTCCCGGGTGTGTCTTATTCGCATGAATATAAAATATAGAGCCATTTTTACTAAGTTCTACACTATGAACTTCCCATTGACCCGACGTTATTGCTTCCTTTTCTCCAGTAGATGTATTATATGTGTATAAGTGAGAGTAACCAGTTTCTTCTGATTGGAAATAAATAGTTTCATTATCAGATAACCAACCGAGTGTCCCTGTAACCATATTCCAACCTGAAATTCCTGGGCCACCAATCCATGCTTCATCATGTTGATGTTCAAGTGTTGTTATTTTACCTGATGGAAGATCAATGGATATAATCCAGCGATCTTTGTTATCATAGCTTCTAACATCCATTATATTTTTTTTTCCATCATTAGAAAATACTGCTTTGTGCATAATTATATTTCTGTTTTTTTTATATTTTTCATGTTTATAATTTATGTAATACTTTAGATATTCAGGTTTTTTTCTAATATTTTTAAGTGATGAAAAATCAACATAATATACTGTGTCTAATGATTTGTTATATATACCAAGTTTATGTTTTGGATCTTTATCTGATACTTTTGGACGTGCTTCATTAGTGTATGTGTGGCCATCTATTGAAATATGGTGCTCTATACTTGTTTTTTTTAATTCTGGGTATTCATCTATTCTAAACAATATGAAATTCCCATCATATCCAACTTGAATATTACTAATAGAACCTTTAGGATAGTATATTGATTTTTGTTGTTTTTTATTTTGTCTATTTTTTATCCATTCTTTTTTTTCTTTTTCATGTTTATGGAAATCAAATAGTTCTATTTCTTGTAATTCCATATAATCAATATTTTTATTAGAATTAATTTTTTTTGTATCATTCCCTTTTATAAACTCTACTATTTGTTTGATACTTCTAGTTATTTTATTGTATTTATATATACCATTTTTTATTTGGAAGTAAATAACATCATTATGTTCTTGAACATTGTCTATTGATTCATTAATTGATATAATTTTTTCTTTTAAATTTTTGTTATAGTAGATTAAATCTCCAGATTCGGAGTAGTAAGAAGTCCTATGATATTTACTAATTTTTTCATAAAAATCGGTGTTAGTTTTTTTGATTTCTTTATTTTTTAAATTGTAAGTATATTCACAGCTAATAGGTTCATTTTTAGTATTCCATTTGAAAAATATGTATTCTCCATTTTGATCCCACTCAATATTAGAAGGTTGGTGTCCAATAAAATCATTTCCCTTCATGATTTCATGAATATTGAGTTCTGATAAATTTTTAGTTTTTTTTGTTTCTTGAGAATGACTAAATAATGTAAGTAGTGCAAAAATTAAAATTATTATTCTATTCATATTTTTTGATTTAAATACTAAAGTAGGGAATGAAGATAATTAAACTAATGGAGATTAATATTATGTATTTTACAACCTTTTTGTATAAAAAATCATATTTAGGTGGTTTTCAATAATTTTAGTAGTATATTTGCCGTCCTATCATTTAGGGTAGGGTTAAATAAATTTATAAACAGGAGTTTTGTACTTCAAATTGTAAAAAAAAAAAATGGCAACTAAAATTAGATTGCAGAGACATGGAAAAAAAGGAAAAGCTTTTTACCACATTGTAGCTGCAGATAGTAGAGCGAAAAGAGATGGACGTTTTATTGAGAAATTAGGAACTTATAATCCAAATACAAATCCAGCAACAATCAATATTGATTTTGACCGTACATTAAATTGGGTTAAAGATGGTGCTGAGATGACTGATACAGCAAGATCTATCTTGTCTTATAAAGGAGTTCTTTATAAAAATCATTTAATTAAGGGTGTTCTAAAAGGAGCATTAACAGAAGAACAAGTGGAAGAAAAATTTAGTAATTGGATTGAAGAAAAGTCTAAAAAAATAGAGGCCAAAGCATCAAAAATAGCTGAGGCTAAGGCTAAATTAAAGGCAGATAAATTAAAAGTAGAAGCAGATTTATCTTTAGCAAGAGCAAAGGAAATTCAAGCTAAGCAACTAGAAGCTTTAGCTCCACCTAAAGTATCAGAGGAAGCTCCAGCATCGGAAGAAGCACCAGCAGCAGAAGCAGCACCAGCATCGGAAGAAGCACCAGCAGCAGAAGCAGCACCAGCAT
>PAQM01000016.1 GCA_002709305.1 Crocinitomicaceae bacterium
CCCTTTAGCAACTTCATCAAGGGCAAGGAGAACCCGAGCCCGCTCTCGGCCATCGACGCCGGCTCGCCCGGCGAGATCAAGATCTCCAACGACGTGCTCTACGCGCTCAACCACCTGTACCACGCCTCGCCCTCGATCCAGGCGGCGCGCACCATTTTGTTGGGCCAGCTGCTCAGCTCGGGCTGCGTCGTGCGCCGCGACGGGCGCGACGTGCCGCTCAAGGACACCTTCGCGCGCCACCTGCACGACGTGTGGGTGCCGTTCGCCAAGAACGTCATCGACCACTTCCTGCAGTTTGGCTTCGTGATCGTTTCGCTCGAGGAGGAGGCGCCGCCGCCCTTTAGCAACTTCATCAAGGGCAAGGCGATGGCCGCGCAGAGCGAGATGGGCCCCGCGGCGCAGGGCTACGAGAACCGGCGCAAGGACCCGCCCGACCAGTCGGAGATGCGCGCGCAGAAGCGGCCGATCACGGCCGACTCGGACCAGAAGCTGCGCACGCCCGCGCGCGCCGCGAGCGCGGCGGTCAACCTCGTGCCCGTCGTGCCCGACGTGGGCCAGTGCGAGCTCTCCTTCATCTACGTGGGCGAGTCCAACTACCGCCGGCAGTACCGCATCTTCTCGACCAACTCCGACTCGGTCTACAAGCAGGACTTCTCGTCCGAGGTCTTCTTCCGCAGCCAGCCCGACGCCGCGGGCAACATCTGCTCGCCCATAGCCACGGTCTTCCAGTCGGCCTCCTTCATCTCGGCGCTCGAGGAGCTCGCGCTGCAGGCGGAGGTCGTGCGCGCGCGCCAGATGCTCGTGACGCAGCCCATCACCAAGACGCAGGGCTCGCAAAACCTCGACCCGGCCAACCTCTTCTTCGACGCCGAGTCGCGCGCCGTGCAGGCCTCGGCCACCGCCGAGGACGACGCCGCCGTCGCGCAGAACCTTGCGCTCCAGGCCAAGATGATGGCCACCATCAACCGGCTGCAGACGACCGACATGAGCGGCGGCCGCCCAGGCGGCGCCTCGACCGTGCCCTCGCACGTGCCGCCGCCGCTGCCGCCCAACTTGTTCGCGTGCCCCGACCGGCAGCAGGTCGTGCCGGGCGTGCGCCCGCCCGAGGCGCGCTCGGACCTCGTGGACCTCATGCGCGTGGTCAACGACCACATCGCGGCCGCGATGGGCGTGCCCGCGAGCGTGATCTTTGAGGGTGCGCGCAGCGCACATCACAACCCTGCCTTTCCTGCTTCTCACGGTCGCTTCTTGACGCGCAGGTAAATTCTCGAGCAACTCCATGTCGCAGCTGCAGCTGCTGAACAGTACAATTCAGTCCATCGCCATCTCGGTCAACAAGGTGCTCACNGCCACCTACCACGCNGTCTACNNNGACGCGCGCGAGGGNGACGAGCTCACGCTCCTCACGGCGCCGCTNTGCTCCACGGCCGAGCTGCAGTCGCTCTTCGAGGCGGGCGTCATCGACATCGAGNNNGCGCTGCCCGCGGCGCTCCACTCGCTCGGGTGCACGGCCGTCGAGATCGCGGGCGCCGTCAAGCGGCGCAAGCTCGCCGACCAGGCGGGCACCGACACCAAGCTGCTGGAGGCGCAGAACGCCGCCAAGGTGGGCGACGCCGACGTCGCGCTCAAGGCGGCGCAGACGGGCAAGACGCAGGCCGAGATCAAGGTGGTCGAGCAGCAGGTGGCCAAGACCAAGGCCGAGACCAAGAAGCTCAACCACGACGCCACCGCGCCGCACCCCACCCCCGGCGCCGCCGGTGGCAGCAGCAGCTCGAGCGGCAGCAAGGCCTCGTCGTCGTCGGCTAAAAAGTAAAGTGTTTTGCGACTTGTGTTGGTGGGCGCAACGCTACAGTTGCTCCCCCTTTCCCCCGCCCAGTTGCGCGGCGATCAAAACCGCCCCTTTTTGGAACCTCCCGCAAAATGGACCAGCCCGCCGTGCTCGATGCCTTTTTCGACTGCCCCGCGGTGCCGCTCACGACCAAGCGCCGGNTGGCGGTCCTGAACCGCGCCGTGTGCGGCGCGGTCACCACGCACTTTTCCGGCGAGCTCTCCATCGTCTACGTGCACCTGACCGACTGCACGCTGGACAACGTCGGCTTTGTGCTGCACAACCTCTTTCCGAAGAACTACTGGCTGTGCGTTGCGGCGTACCCGGAGGACGCGTTCATGCCCGTGCTTCAGCTTGGCGAGATGGTCGATGCGTTGCGCGAGGAGCCGGGCCGAGACTGCTTCCTGCAATCGTACGACAAGGCGCGCCGCATGAGGTACGCCACCGCCTTCTTTCTTGGGCACCTGCTCGTCGGCCACTGCCTCGAGTGCGACCCCAAGGTCTCCTCCGTCAACAGTCTGAAGAGCGTGTCGCTTGCCACGACCGACGACCTCAGCCTGTTCCGGCGCTTTACGATGGACGGCGCGCTCGACGCGGAGCGGGCCGTCCTGAAGGCGACGATGCTGCGCATCGCCGAGACGGCGTCGCGCTTCCCGCCCGACCCGGAAGACGACGTCTTGGTCTTTAAATCCATGGGCCTCGACAGCGAGATCATCTGCAAGATCGCGCCGACGATCCACGAGAGCGTGCGGGCCGTCGGGATATCCGAGTTGGTGCTGGACCACAACCCGATCGGCGCGCGCGGCGCTCGGGCGCTCTTTGGCAACAAGGACGTCCTGTGGATTTTCCTCGTCAAGCTNTCCCTTTCCAACACGACGCTGGGTTCTGGGTTCTCGTGCCTCATGGACGCCATTGAGAACAAGCGCATGCCCGACCTCGAAAAGCTCCACCTGTCCAACGTGGACATCGACGACGCGGACGCGCGCCGCATGTGGGTCGTGCTGCCCAAGCTGCGCATGCTCAGGGAGCTTGACCTGTCGCACAACCTCTTTGGGCTCGAGGGGCTCACCCCGCTCGAGCGCCCCATGGAGCGGGAGTGGTTCCCAAAGCTGAAGCAGCTCGACTTGGGCAACATCACTTCCTTGGAGCACTGCGTGGCGTCGGACAAGATCGTCACGCGCGCCGTGCTCAATAAGCGCTTCCCCATGCTGAACACCTGCTCCTTCCCCGTCACCTGGCAGGGCCTGCCGCGCGCGCTGGAGATCTTTTACCGCGAGCGCTCGGGCCGCAAGCGGCGCGAGAACATGGAGCGGTGGATGAACGACGAGGCCAGCAGCTACCCGCCGCCGGGGCGCGTGCGTCGGGACTGGCACAACAGCGATTAGGCGCAATTTGCGACTGGTGTACGCGCGTGTGTGTGTGAGCAGTTGCTCCCCCCTTTGGCTGGGGGTTGGGTGCGGTCGGAACCGGGGGATTTTTTTTGCGCGCAAATGTGGCCTTACATCCTCCCGCAGGACGTGCAGCGCAAGATCTACAAGCGGTACGTGCGCCGCTGCCACGGCACGGACTTGGTCTGGCGGCTCGTGTGCCGCGAGATGCGCGACGTCGTGGCGGACAAGCCCAGGGAGTCGCGGGCGACCCATTTTGGTGCCTCCATCTCGCTGGTCAAGATGGCGCGCACGCTCAAATTGCCCTACCCCCCTGGCACTCTTCGCGCGGCCGTCGCGCACGGCAACTCCCACGTGGTGGCGTGGCTTCTGCAGCAGGACTGGGCGATCGCCTCAAAGTTTGTTGGAGGCTGCAGATCGGGCAGGCGGACCGCTTGGGAATCCGAGTGGCTGTGCCAGGTCGCCTGCACGTGGGGGCACCTCGACGCGCTCAAGATACTCGTGGCCAACGGCCTGCACCTGAGCTCGAAGACGTGCCACGTCGCGCTCCAGCACGGCCACTACCACATCGTCGACTGGCACCTCGAGTTGTCGAGGATTTACGAAACGCGCTACCTCCCGGTGAGCGAGAAAACCTCGTACCAAGTTCCGTTTGCGCACCCGATCTGGGAGAACGTGTGCTGCTTCATCGACATCGCGAAGCAGTGGCGACCGATCTACGACTTTCACGACCTCATGGCGGTCGCGGCGAGCAAGGGACAATGCGCATTGACAGCGCGGCTGAGGAAACTGGCCGAGGCCCAGGACGGCTACAGCCACGTCGGAACGGTTGCGGTCACCGCCGCCGAGTACGGCCAGCTCGCCGTTCTCGAGCCCATGCTTACGGAAATCATGAGCAACGAAGCCGTGGCGGACGAGGTCATGGACACGGCATGCCACCACGGGCGCCTCAACGTGATCCAGTGGCTCCACCCAAAGCACTTTCCCGAAATCAATTTCGACCACTGCATGGAAGGCGCGCCTGACCTCGAGATGGTCAAGTGGTTGGTGGAGGAGAGGGGCATGGAGCTGGACGCCTGGTACATGACGTGCGCGATCGAACAGTTCAACAGTACCGGAAACTTTGCGATCATGGACTACCTATACTCCAAGGGCATCCGGAAACTCGCGCAGGACGAGGACTACCACTATCAGGACGAGTACCACTGCGCCTGCACGATGGACGGCGACGCCCCGATGCGGCTGGTCGAGTGGCTCTCGGACCGCGGGTACGCGACCATCGGACGACGCGCCATGCAGCAAGCCATGCTCCGCGACGACCTGCGGTTGGTGAAGAAGCTCATCGAGGTCGGGTTCCCGTTCCAGCCCGAGTGGTACGGCAGCGACGCAATGAAGGAGCACACCTGGCGGGTGCCTCGCAACTGGGACAAGTGCAAGGTGGTCCACTGGGCGCGGGAGAACGGGTGCGTCATTCCCGCGTATGTGCCGCCGGACTTGGTAGAGGGGGGGATATCTTCTTAGGGTGTCGCGCGTGGCGCACGTGTTTGGTAAAAATNATAACCCACGGCGCGCGCACAAGAAGTAACAACCGAAAAAAGTTTCGAGCCATGTCCGTTCGCACCGAGCCCCGCGACATCTCCCAGCAGCTCCAGCAGACGCTGACCATCCCGGCCGACGTCATGCGCGAGGCCGCCGGCCAGCAGGCCGCCCCCGTGAGCGCGCCCGCCGCCGGCAACGAGCTGGTGCCCGCCGAGCAGCAGCTCCACGAGGCCAACACCTTCAACACCACCAACGAGCACCACCCGCTCGAGCGCACCGTGTGCGTCAACATCCGCGCCTCGCTCGCCGACCTCTGCCTCAAGTCGCAGGCCGCCACCTGGGCGCCGCCGTCGGCCGAGGCCACCAAGTCCATCTTCCAGCAGGCCCTCCCCTGAGCCCGCTCGAACCGCCCCCACCGTCCCCAGGCCACACAGGGCCCGCCGCAGGCACAGGCGCAGCCTCATTAGCTAGTACCAACCCCACACGCCGAGCCGCACACTGCGCCGACCGTCCGTGTACGTGCGGGCGGCGTGCGCAGCGCAAGTTCATGGACCTGGGCGGCTCCGCTGAGAACCAGGGCGACCTGAAGAGCGTGGTCCTGCACAAGATGACCCTCGCCGCGCACAAGTCCACCTTCCCGATCGCGCTCGGCATCCGCATGACTGGCGTCGACGACTCGTGCTACTCGCAGACCGGCGAGTCGTACTCGATGATCGCCATGCCCAACGCCGACTCGCACAACGCGCGCGTGCTGCAGGAGGACAACACGGAGCTCGCGTACGAGTTCGCTCGCAAGTTCCGTTCGTTCCCAGCCACTCGAATCGCCGCCTGCCGCGTGCCCCGCTGAGCCGCTGCGCCTTGCCCTCGCAGCGGGGTACACCGCGGAGAACTTGGACACCAAAGGCATCCACGAAGTTGCCGCTCGCCGCTTCTGCCTCGTCGCCGCCGACCACCCGCTCGTTTCCGCTATTAGTGAGAACGCGGAGAAGCTGCAGATGGGCGAAATCAGCATGATGTGCGCCGCTTTGCATTTAGTGCACGCCTCTTCTCCTTCTTCTCCTCCTCTGTTAGCCGCTTCGTGCCCTTTGGCCCCGGGATGCCCCAGCTCTTGCCCTGCAACTTGCGAACCTGCGCCAGCGTAAACGTATTCGGATAGAGCCGCTCCAGCTTGTCCTGGGGCATGCCACGCTTCTCTGCCCTGCGCCGTAGCTCGGCCATCTTTGCGTGGAACTCAATGTCTGGCAGCTTGGACAGCTTCTCTACCCTTGCCCTTGCCTTGGCCACGCTCTCCGGCTTCACCTTTGCTGCCCACTCAGCCCGCAACCTAGCATCGCGCTCAGGGTCCACGCCCCAGCCACAGCCACCATCCCCACCCTCAGTTAGATTCAGACCAGCTGGCCACAACGTGCCCATCTCGCGAATCATCCTCCGCTCCCCATTAGCCAGCTCGTCATCAGGTCCCGTGAGCAGCACCTCAGTCTTTACCTGATCCCAGCCGTACCTTTCAGTCCACTCCTTTGCCTTCTTCCCTGTGCGCACACACCGTGCGTGCTCGTTCATGCGGACCTTGTAGTTTACTGCTTTGCCCACATACTGCATCCCGTCTGGATACGTTAAAGCATACACTACGCCCATTGCAGGCCGGAGGGGCTGGTGAAGATTACCTCGGGCCTCTATGAGACGATCCTGCCGATGGCGCGCAGCTCACTCGAACCCTAGCGCACCAGTCGCAGACCTCACCCGTTCTTTTCCTCGCCGCGCAGGTCAAGCAGCAGGTCGAGTCGCAGATCAAGGTCCGCGACCTCTCGCACACGAGCGTCTCCATCGCGCCGGCCGACTACTCGTCGTGGCACGACGTGCGCACGGAGCTCATGGCCGAGGCGAAGTCGGGCTTCAAGGCGCGCGTCGAGGCCGAGCTCGCGGCCGCGGGCGGCGAGAACCTGGACGAGCTCAAGGCGGCTTTCCAGCAGGAGGAGCGCGCCATTGAGCACGCCATCGACCACGAGGTGCACACCTTCTCCGCGTCGGTCGACGTCTCCTACAACTTCCTCTCGAGCTAGGCGCGCGATCGTAGGAAAAGGGTCGCGTGCGCGCGTCCGCGTCCCAGAGTCGGTTTGCCTTTGATAACACGATCTAAGTAAGCGGTAAAGAAAACGCAAACGATGCTGCCCAGTTTCGCGGCGCTGGACCTGCGCCGCACCGTGGCGCCCACGGGCGTCGTGCTGGGCCCGCGCGCGGTGGAACGGCGGGTCCAGTACTTCAAGGGGCGGTTCCGCAGGTATGCGGTCGGCGAGCCCCTGAGCACGTCCGACGACAACTTCATGGACAGCGAGCTGGACCTCATACAGGAGTCGCTGGCCAACGAGGGTCCAGCAGAGCTCAAGCTGATCGCGGCCATCGCCGAGAAGCAGCCCGACGCGAACGGCCAAGTCGCCGTTGAGGCGGACGTCGTCATGGACGCTCAGTCCGAGTTTGCGGACAAGGAGATTATGCTGCAGGTGCTGCGCGAGATGTGGTCGCTCGAGGGGACGCGGTCGCACCTTGCCAGGAAGCTGGTCGAGCGCGACGTGCTCGAGGCCATGCTGGGCTGTCTTAACGATCACGTGCTGAAGTTTGCGCAGGACCTCCGTTACGAGGTGCTCACCACGCTGTACGACCTCACCTCCCGTTGGACGGGCAACCTCATCGTGCGGTTGGTCCTTGTGGTAACCGAAAACAAGGCCAACGCTCTCGTGCCGATACTCTGCTCGTTCGTGAACACGATGTGGCAGACGGAAACGGCCATGACCAACACGATGCACGCAATGTGGCTGCTGCTCACCCTCGCCGACGACAGCAACGGCTTTACAAAGACGTGGGATAACCCCTCGCAAAACGAGGTCGACGACGTGGGCTGGGCCCGCTCGTATTACGGCTTGGAGGACGGCATGCGCACGCCAGAGGGCCAGATCTACGAACCCTACGAGCAAGCGCGCAGGGCCATCAAGCGCACCGACGGCGCCCTTGAGAGGGTGATTGCCACGTGCGAGTACATGAGGATGATGGACGGCCTAGAGCACGCATCGATTCGCATCGATGCAAGCAGCTTTGCGATCGGCGTGCTCGAGGACCTGCTGTACAGCGACGTGGTAACCGTGACCACGTTCTTTGAGTACAACGGCTTAGAGCGGCTCTTGCGCGCGTACTATTGGCTCACCCCCACGAGCTACCTGCGCGGAAGCATCCTAAGGATTGTGAACGAGTGTCTTCTGCAGGCGTGCTTGTGGGTCGAGGTTCCTGCCGCCATCGCGCGGTTTCAGGCCGCGCTTCCGGGACTGTTCACCCACTGGCTTCAAGCGGAACAGGCACAGGGCACCGACTGGCGCCCAGACACCGACAATATCTGGGAGCTCATGCACGGCGTGGCCCAAGTCGGGCCGCTCAAGGACATGCTCCTGAGGTTGGACGACAGTTACACCCTCCTGCGCAGGACGTCCGATGCGAATATTGGCAAAGGGCGGGAGAGGGTGTACGACATACTTGCTTACGCGCTCAAGGCGCCGACGCCGTGGCAAGTGTGGGACCGGTTCACCAATCGGGATGGGGGCGACTACTGGGCGGAGACCATCATCGACGACGTCGTGTCCTACGGCCAGCGGAACCCCCTCCCATCTGTACCCAACTGGAAGTTGCGCACGGTTGCCGTGATGCTGGAGAACAAGCACTCATTCACGGGCGTGTGCATGGTCCGACTGCCCGACGAAACGATGCGCGAACTCGTCCAGCCGTTTGCCCTCGAGCTGTACAAGGGCAACAAGGGCCCGGAAGACGCGTGGAAGAACGCGCTGGCGAGCCTGGCCGCCAACGGCATGCTGTGGAACACCATCTCAAAGGAGATCGAGAAGCACCAAGACGAGGAGGATTGGGGGGCAGGCGACTGGTCGCTCGTGGTCGGTGTGCTGAACGACGACGACGTGCTCGCGCAGGCGGCCGTGTCCGACCCGTACCCAAGCGCCGTGGCGGCGCTCGTGCTGCTGCACAAGCTGAACGAGGCGCACGCGGAGTTGCTCTCGACTCGCCCCCTCTCGCCGGACGACCGCGCGCTGCTGAAGCAGCGGCAGGAGCAGTACGAGCCCGTGCTCGAAGCCATCGAGAACGAGCACGTGGGCCGTGACGAGCGGTACGGCGCGATCTTGCAGAAGGCGGTCGACTTTGCGCGGAAGCTGCTGGCGTTCCCCTCGCTGCAGAACCCGCAGCAGGACGCGCTCAGGGAGCAGTTCAACGACAATAAGCGGAAGCGCCCCGACGACGACGATGCCGGCCCGTCGACGTCCACCGAGGCACCGGTCGGCTCGGGTGCGGCGTTCGTGTCGTTGTTGGCGTACGTGTCCCGTTGAGAATAAGACGCGTTTGCGCGCACACAGGGTGTGGTAAGGGGTGTCGGGAGCGCGCGGGCGTGATGCCGTTTTGCGATGACCACCCATGCGACAGCACAGCCACGTTTTGGTTTGTCCAGGACGGCGAGAGCTCCGAAATGCCATTCCGCGACGTGCGGATACCCGAGGAGATGCACGAGCGAAAGACCCAGGGCCAGGGCGACTGCCTCTACCTGTGCTTCATCGGGCTGCTCCAGAGCGAGCGCTACCAGGCGCGCAATGCGCACCTGGAGCGCCTGAGAAGCTTCGCGCAGGACCACACCGACCTGCCGGAGACGGCCGTGGAGAGTTGCATCGCCAACTTTATGGACGCCACGCAGTTTGACGTGCTCAACCCGCCCACCGACGTGCCAATCGACGAGGTGTCGGTGCTGCGCACCATCTTTGCCGCCTTCTTCCAGACGTACTTTCCGTACTACTGGTCCAACGAGGAGCCAAGCCTGGAGGTCAACCGAAAGCCAGGGCCTCTCAAAAGGTACAACGTCGGGAAGAAGGACTTCAGGCAGCTCATACGCGAGGAGGTCCGCGACGTGGTGCGTGGGTACGCGGGCTTTGTCGATTCCAACGGACTCACCGACGCGCGACTCGACGACCCCGAGTACCTCCGGGAGGCCTACGCGCGCAAGATCATGCGGCGCTACCCCAACGACGCGCCCATTGTGGACCGCAACCCTCTGCCCGACGCGCCGGACAACTTCCCCTTCGATAGGGGGCGCGAGCTGCAGTACTCGGGCCCCTTGGAGATCCACATCGCCAGCAACCTCTTTGGCGTCAACGCCGTCATCTTTCAGGAGTTCAAAGACCCGCAAAACCCCAAGTTCTTTTGGGAGGAAGAGACGTTCATGTTCGCCTACATCACCCCCCGCAGCTTGGCCGACTGCCGGTGCCCCGAGCAGAGGGACTTGAAATCGGTCCAATGGACCCTCATCCAACGCAACTCGCACTACGACTTTCTGGAGACCAAGAAGACGCAGGGATGGCAGAACGAGCCGCCACAGCCGCCACATCCGCCGCCGCCCAAGCCGCCCAAGCCGCCGCGCAGCAACTTTCCGCCGTTCCCAAGCGAGCAGGACGAGCTCGAGCAGGCGCTGCGGGCCTCCCTGGAGCCGATGGGGCTGCCAAAAGGGGCCCCCCTGCCGTCGCCGGACCTCACCCACGAGGAGCTCCTCGAGTACATCCGCGAGCAGAAGAGGAAAGCCCTGGCGGCGGAGCCCGAGGAGTACGAGCAGGCCTCCGAGTTTGTCACGTTCCAGCTGTCCATGCAGGGCGTTGCGGACGCGCCGACCGACGAGGCCATCGCGGAGGTGATCTTGCACTGCCGGGAGCAGGCGCGCGTGCATTGGGGTGGCTACGGCGGCACGAACGTGGAGTGGGCGACGCTCTACAACGTGGCGTTGCAGCTCTACTACTTTCAGCGGAGGCTGCCGAACCCCCTCCCAAGCGGCGAGGCGCTGCTCAAGGAGATCGCGCGGTTAGTCGACGAGGATCTCCAGATGAGCAATCCTAAGGACACCGCCAAGGCCCTCCAAGCGGAGCTGGACCAGCTTTCGTAACTATTTGTTTTGTAATTTAAAACACCCATCACCCCGCCGACAGCTGCGCACCCAGCGCCGTGTCCAGCATGTCCATCGCGCTGCCTTCCGAGTCGGAGTCGTCGTCGCTCTCGTCGCTGTCCGGAGTGCCGTGGTTGAAGGGCACGTCGTCGAGGCCCAGGCGCAGGAGGAAGGCGAAGACCGGCGCGAACTGCGCCTCCGCCTCTGCGAGCTTGTCGGGCGCGCCGATCGTCTCGAAGCAAAAGCGACAGCGCTCCAGCGCCAAGCGCGCGTGCGCGAGCGCGTTGTTGCCGCCCGGCGTGCGCGCGTGCACCGGCTGCGAGCACTCGGCGTAGAGGAACGTGAGCACCTTCAGGTTGGCGTGCTCCGCCGCGATGTGCCAGAGCGTCGTGTAGGTGCTGTAGTTTTCGCGAGGGTCGCTCACGTCGCCCTTGTGAAATAGGACGCCCGGAATGATCAGCTGCAGCCGCACAAAGTGCCGCATCACCCAGACGAGCTCGTCGTCCGAGAGGTGGTCGCCATTCCATTCCCGATCTAGCTTGCTGACCCGCCTGGCGCGCAGCTTGAACACGTCCCACAAGCTGTCGCGATGCTTCAGATGTGCGATGATCGTCGCAAGCGGCCGCTTGGTGTATGGTGTGCGCGCGTCCACGTTGAGCGCGTCGAGCATTCCAATCAGGTCGCGGTGCCTCGCGGCGCGCATCTTGGATTTCACCTTTGCCTCCATGCGCTCAAGCTGAGGAGTGTAACGATGTGGGTCCGGCGAATTCCAAGCTGACCAAGTAATCATGAGCTTGTCCAAGTACTGCACGGCCAGCCGCGCGAGCTGCGTCGCGACGGGCAACTCCTCAAGGGCGAGCACGCGCTTGTGAAAGGGCGTGCACGCGCCCCGCAGCGAGAGCGCTTGCAGCCCCAGCAAGGAGGCAACGTCGCGCCACGTCTCGTCGGGCAGCCCGTTGACCCAATCAACCATCGCAAAAAAAAGGCGCGGTACCGACGGCCACGCAAAGCACCAGTCGCAAAACACAGTTGCTACACCTGCGACGCAACGTTGAACCCAACCACCGAGTCCACCACCGCCAGCGCTTCCCGCGCGCGCGTGGCCTCGCGCATCTTCTTTTTGCGCGCCTCCTCCACCTTGAACTCCTTCTGGTAGCGCTCCCACTCCTCGGCGTTCGCGCGCAGCTTGCGCTGCCAATCCCAGTAGGAGACGGCGTCCTCGATTGGCGCCTGCTTGGAGCGCGAGGTCCCCGTGTCGGCCATGATCAGCTCGATCTTCGGGTAGATGCCTTCGCGCACGTGCCTGCACAGCTCCACGTAGCAGCGCTTGGGCACGCTGCGCAGCGAGCACACGTAGAGGGCCCGGAGGTGCTGCGACCACCGGGCGTCAAAGAGTGCCGTCATGCCACGCTCGCCAAAGGAGTTGCCACTGAGGTCGAGCGTCCGGATGCCGTCCTTGCGCAACGGGTTCTGATACCCCCGATGGTCATTGTCGAGCCACGCCTGCCCCAGCGCCTGCACCAGCGTCTGCACCGAGTCGTCGTCGAGACCGCAGTCGTTGAGGTAGAGGTTCATGACCCGAAAGCCGCCGCACCACATGGGCGCGACGAGCTTCTTGATGCCGCGAGCGCCGATCCCCGTCTTCTGCAGCTCCAGGCAGTTCACGGTGACGGGGTCGCAGCGCCGGCGGCTGCACAGCGCGTCCACGAGGGTCTCGACGCCCGCCGACCCGACCGGGTTGTCGGTGAGGCCGATCTGCAAGTACGGCCCCGGGGCCGCGTCGAAGGCCTCGTACAGGGCGTCGGACAGGAAGCGCATAGCCGTGCGCGAGAGGTACAGCGCGTTGAGGTCGAGGGTCTGGCCGTCAAACTCCTTGATGCGCGCCTCCGCGTTGGCCAGCAGCGCGCCGCTCACGAGCAGGCAGTCGATCGGGTGCGACTGCTCGTAGTCATCGAGCCAGATGCGTTTGCGCTCGCGCAGCGCCTTGAGCGACTTGCGCCGGCCTATCGTGAGCCGCACGAAGCCGTCGGAGTGCGCGAGCGCGTGCCCCAGGAAGTAGGCGGCCGTCGCGCCCATCATGCACGTGTTCGTCATCACGCGCACGTTGGTGAGCTTGGCGAGCGCGGCGAGGTCCATCTTGGGTGCGAAGGACTCGCCGCGCGCGCACACGAGCAGCCCCGGCACGCGCGGGATGAGCACGTTGAGGATGAAGCGCGCATTGTGGATGGTGCAGTCGATCCAGTCCACGTGCAGCTCGCCCTGGCTCAGGTGCGCCTGGGTCGCGTGGCGGAACAGGCGGCTGACGCAGAGCATCGCGCGCTTCGACGTGAGCGTGAGGTCCGGCGAGCAGAGCAGGTTGTCGAGGATGCCAACGTTGGCGAAAAAGTCGGACATGGGTGGGCGAAAAAAACGCGCGGTACCAATTGCTCCCCCTCTACGCAACAGTTGCAAACTCGGAGCGCGCTACGGGATTTGCGTGCTCACAACCTTTGCGCGTACAGCATGATCCTGGTCTCGTAATTGCCAAACATGGCCAACCCCGACGGGGTGTATCGCGCCGCATCCTCATAGAGGTACCGCTGCCAGATCTTCCAGCCGGGCGCAAACTCGCTCGTCGTCCAGACCGCGTTGCTCAGGTCGTACTCCCTGCCCTCGATGCGCTTGAGGCCGAGCAGGGAGACCTGCTCGTTCGTGAACAGCCTGGAGTTCATGGCGCGGAAGGGGTCGGTCGGGATGGACAGAGTCCCTCGGTACCGGGAATCCGCGGCCAGCCGCGCGGCGGCGTCGCGGTCGCGGTCCACCTGGCGCTGGCGGTGCACCGGATTCTCGATCCAGCCGTAGCGCGCCTCGTTGGACATGACGAGCCTGCGCGCGTCGATGCGGACCTTGAGCAGGTCGCACTCCCGCAGGTAGGTCGCGTTCTCGCGGCACCACGCCGCGTGCTCCTTGTCCACCGGCTGCTTGCAGAGTCGCCGCAGCTCCTTGCAGCCGTCCGTGCTCCCCTTGAGGCTGTTCCACACCTGGCTGCGCAGCTCCGACGGCAGCTTCTCCCAGCCGCGGTGGGGGTCGTTGAGACTCAGCTGCTCCAACGGCGGTACCGACATTTCCGTGTGAGCCTTTAGTATTTGCTACGCGCAACCGCACTTATCACAACGCGCAAACACACCCGCGCACCAGTCGCACGCCTACTCCTCCTCCGTTTGCGCCTCCGCCGTCTTCTCGTAGATGCCCAGATCCGCGAGGTGCGCGTCCACCTTGGGCACACGGCGCTTGTAGTGCTCGAGGTACTGCTTCATCAGCTTCGTGTTGTGTCCAGCAACGTCGCGGACCGCAAAGTAGGCCTCCCGCTCCTTCATGTACAGCAGCACCTCCATCTTCCTGGGGCGGTCCGCGAGAAAGGTTTCCAGTATATCCAGGTTGACGTTGTCCTTGATCTTCCTCGCCGCCTGGATCGCCCAGACCGACGAGGTCGCGTCGTACAGTAACGACTTCGCCACGGCCATGCGCGAGAAGCTGGGGTGGAGCAGGCGCACGTCCTGCATCACCCTAAGGCGGAACAGCTCCTTGGCGAGGAAGGTGTCCATCCGGTGGTAGTGCGTGGGCGGCTTGCCCACCTGCTCCACGATCAGGACCTTGAGCTCGTGCGGCAGGGCGGTGAGCGGGTCCTCTGAGGCAAACGCGCTGCGCGGCCGCCTCAAAGGGGCGGCCTTCTTGGACATCGCGCGCGCCACAAAGGGGCGTTACCGACTGCCGGGCACCAGACGCAAAGTTGTTTGCGCAACCGGTTGCGCGCGCTCACCGCAGCGCGCGCGGCACGGTTTGCGTCCGGTTCCAGGTCATCGCAAACTTGTGCGCGCGCTTGAACGCGTAAAACTTCTTGTAGGACCCGATCAGGTCGATCTGCCCGCTCGCGGCGTGGCGCTCGGGCGCCACGGTGCCGTCGGTGATGCACGCCACGCCGAAGCGGCAGCCCTTGGGCGGCTTGTGGGTCGCCACCTTGCTCGCGCATGCGCGCACCAGCTTGGGCGCGACGCCGCGCGCGGCGAGGCGGCGCAGCCACGCCGCGCTGCCGCACGTCCTCTCGAGCTGCGCGGGGCGCACGTGCTTGGCCATGTGACGCAGGTGCGCCTCCGTCTTGTGCACCTTGCCGTACCGCTTCGTGTACGAGGCGCAGAGGCGCAGCCCGAGCTCGAGCAGCCAGTAAAAGTGCGCCCGCCCGCCGTGCAGCCACAGCGCGCAGGGGTGGTGCCTGTGCGTGGGCTTGTAGGGCTTGAGGTCGCCGACGGCCGGCAGCCGGACGCCGATGGCGTCGAGGTGCGTGTACAGCAGCTGCGCCGTCTCCAGGATCATCTTGACGCAGTGCTTGTCGCAGTGCAACTCGGCGGCCGTCGCCGCGCAACAGGAGAGCACAAAGATGTTCATCGCGACGGTTGCGCGCAAACGTTGCGGGCCGCAGCCCGAGAACGAGTCGCAAACGCCCTTGGACAAAGGTTGCGCCCACGCAACTTTACCAGGGACCCTAATAACCAAATGAGGGACCACTGCATCCATCACTCGTTGAGGAGGGCGTATCGTTCAAATCAGGGACCCTGCAAGCTAAGCAACAAGTTCGCACCCTCATTGTCCCGATCTATCTGGAGCCCGCGCGGATCGTTGGGGTGGAGCAACACCATGTTGTAGTGGGTGGTGTCGAGCGTCTTGAGAAACGCCTTGAGCCGCTCCTTTCCGACGATGTTCCCGAGCATCTTGGCAACTTGTTTTATCCCACCTCCTTCCTGCCATGCGGTGCGGCACCGCGCGCACATGTCGGCGGAGAGGTTCATGCCGTTGCAAAACTCCTCAAAGGTGACGTAGCGGTTTGGCAGCTGCCATTGATACGGAGCGACCATATACGAGGGCGTGGACGCGGCGGCAGCGGACCCCAACAGGCTCTGGTACGTGGAAAGGTACTGCGCGTTCAACCGTGTCTTCTCCTTTTGGATGCTCGCAACGTTGGCGTCGTTGAGCGCATTGACCTTGGCACGGAACTCGCCCTCCGACATTGTGCCGATGTTCTGCATGAGCTCGGCGTGGATTCTGAGGACGTCGCCGTCGCGCAGGATGAGGGGCAATTGGTTGACCAGCTCAAGGCGTATCTGCTTGAGCCTGGCAGGGGTCAACAGCCCCGGGTTGGGCGCGCCGGCGCCGGCGCCGGCTTGCATGCCGGTGGCCACCTCGCGCGCGTAGCCAACGCGCAGCACTTGGACAAGCCGAGAGGGCGCCATGGACGTGTGCACGCGTTTACTAAAGCGCGCTTGCAGAACGTGTTATCGTCATCACTCAACGCCACAACTTGGACGATTCGACCAACCAGTTCTGGACACATTTGCAAAGTTCCACAAAGAAACCAGGGACCCTAGTAACTAAATGAGGGATCCCTGTTTCCCCTCACTCGAAGAGGAGGGCGTGCCGCTTGGCCGCGTCGTCGGGCTCGCGCCACCTGCCGCGCTCGTACTGCAAGAGCTTGCGCCGCTCGCGCACGTACACCGGCCACTTGCCCAAGTCTATGGCAAAGGTGCTGCGGAGAGTGAGGCCCAGGGCCCAGAGCTTCAGCTGCAAGTGCGAAACCGGCACGGGCTCCGGCCCGTTCAGCTGCTTCCACATCGTGCTCGCGCGCGCGAGCACGCGCGCCACCGTGTCGCGCGTGCACGCGCAAAACTGGCGCGAGACGAGGCTGAGCTGCGCGACGGCGGCGACCGCCATCTCGATCCGGTAGAGGTCCTCGGCGAGGCGCAGCGACACGACGCGGCCGATGAGCTCGTCGGGCAGGTCGAGCGGCGCGCTTGCGCGCGGGCGAGCGGGCGTCCGCGGCGGCGGCAACTGCGCGCTTGGCGCGCTCGCCGTGTACATCTCGTTGAGGCGCGCGCACCAGTCGTCGCCCGGCTGGCGCAGCGCGAAGCGGGGCAGGTTGGGCCGGAGCGTGGCGACGAAGAAGCGCTGCGCCATGGTGAGCTTGTGCAGCGCGACGCGGCCCTCGTGCGGAATGTCGGAGAGGTCCTGCCTGCAGAGGCTCTGCGGGTGGTCCACCACCAGGCGGCTCGGCGCGTCGAGGCCGGCGCCGGAGACGCGCGCGCGCTCCTTAAAGCCGACCCAGGAGTGGATGGCCATCGGGAAGGGCCACAGGAGCAAAAAGTCCTCGCCGAGGCACGGGTTGTGCAGGATGGGGTAGTCGTAGACGTGGTTGACGGAGACGCGCGAGGCCCACACGTACGCGGGGCGGCCTTCCTGGCGGAGGCGCACAAAGACGAGGGTGCTCGGGCGGATGTACGGCCGGTAGCCCTGCGCCGCCGCCAGGATCAGGTGGCTGTACGACTTTTGCGCGGCCTCCTCGAATGCCTTGAAGGCGATCGGGTTCAGGGACTGGCCGGCGACCTCGTTGTTGGTGAGCTCGCTCTCGGGCAGCGAGTACACCGTGAGATCGGCGGGGTCAATTAAAAACATGACGCAACTTACCCGGTTGCTACTCACTTACCAGTTGCAAGGTGGCGAGCATCCAGGCGCGCGCGTCGCGTTGGGACTTGAAGGTTTGTGTGTGCCTCGTGCGGCCGAGCGTCCCCGCCGTCGCGGTGATCACGGAGCGCTGGTTGCCCGGGTAGGCCAGCGTGAAGCGGTCGATCTCCGGCGTGCAGAACTGCTTCGCGACGTCGACGACGATGACGTCGCCGCGGTCCAGGCGGGTGCGCACGCGCAGCACGCCCGAGCGCGTGTGGTGCGCCCACCAGGACAGGTCCTCCTGCAGCTCGTTGACCGCGCTGCGGATCTCCGCGGCCTCCAGCAGATCCAGCCGCATTATACGGTCGTCGTGGGCAACGGCTGATACGAGAACCGCCTCGACGGCACCAGTTGAAAGGTTGCGCGCTCGTGGTCGAGGAAGGCGTCGCGCTGCCTGCGCGCGCAACCCCGGAACACGCGGCACAGCAGCGCGCAAAACGCCAAGATGCCCGCCGAGACGGCCACCGGGTGCATCGGCAGCGCTAGCGCGCCGTTGCGGGCAAGGCATGCAACAGGTGGGATATCGTGCTAGCGCGCCATGTCCGAGAGCTCCTCCGAACTGGGCGCGGCGGGACGCAAGCGCTCGGTCGACGAGCTGGTGGAGCGGCTGCGCGCCAAGACGCTGGCCGAGCGGCTGCCGCTGCTGGCGCACCTCTCGATCGGGCGCACGCTGTGCAAGCTGCGCGACGCCATCACCAACGACGAGCCCGTCTCCGCCCGGTCGGCCAAGACGCTGCTGTGCTGCGGCATCGCCATGTACCGTCGTCACGCCGTCGGCGAGAAGGGCGACGAGGAGGGCGAGGACTACGAGGAGACGATGGCGCTCATCAAGCGGAGCTGCGTGCTCATCTTTGTGCTCCTGGCGTGCATCGAGGCGCGGGGCGGCGGCACGAGCGACATCGAGGCGGCGCGCGAGGTGGTGGAGCGGGCCAACAGCGCGACCCTCGCCCGCGTGCTCGAGGTGCGCGCGCCGGCGAGCCGCAAGCGCAAGGGGCGCGAGGGGGAGGGCGAGGAGGGCGAGGGCGAGGGCGAGGAGGCGCCGCCCCCGCCCCCGCCGACGGCCAGCGCGGGCGCGCTCACGATGAGCGTCCTGCAGTACGTGGCGCACACGCTGCGCGACCGCGCGTCGACGGAGCACGAGCGGCTGGCGGACATGTTCTTCCGCACGTCGGCCGCGTGCATGGCGCAGAACCTGCTGCTCGCGCACGGCGCGACCGACTTTGTGTCGCTCAAGGCGACGGCTGACCACGATGTGCCGCGCGAGAAGCGGCTCCTGGGCATCGCGCAGGCGGGCGAGTCGGAGGCGGGCCAGTCGGTGCTGCGCGACATCCTGCTCTCGTTCCTGCTGCCGAGCGGCATCGTGGGCGTGCGCCGCAACCTGCTGCTCAGCCGCGCGGCGAGCACGGCCGCGGGCGTCGACTACGCCGACGCGGTCAACCAGGCGCACTCGGTCGCGATGGCCGGCTGCGAGTTCATCTGGCAGCACGGCACCGACCCGCTCGAGCGCGCGTGCGCGCTGCTTGCCGGCGCGGCGGTGCTCACCACCAAGGGCGGCGAGGACCCCATCCGCAAGCAGGACGCCTTCGTGGGCCGCGTGAGCTTGCCCTTCTTCGAGACAATGCCCCCCGCGAGCGGCGTCAAGCGGCTCGCGCTGCTCGTGGAGCAGAAGCGGTGGGTGCTCTACAAGACGGACAAGAAGAACAAGCCGCACGTGCTGTGCAACTTGAGCGGGTTTGAGGGCTTGTGTGACTGTCTCTTGGAGTTTTTATGAGGTTTTTAATACCGTCTACTGTAGGTCCGCTCCCGCTCCCGCTCCCGGATCCTCTCGATTTCATCAAGCGCTTCCGTGTGCGCCGCCTGCATCGCCGCGGGGATGTTTGATTGCTCTCCCCTCTTGGCTTGGAGATGCTCCTGTCGCAGCACATTCCTGTTTTCGGTTTCGTCCCGCCAACGGCTGGCTCGAAGATTGGCCGCCTCGTCCGCGCCGCCCGCGAGTTCGGCCAACCGCACGAGTTGGACGTAGAGGTACTGCTCGTGGTACGTGAGCTGCTTGTGGATCCACCGCAGGCTTCTGAGCGGGGAGTTGTCGTTTTGGATCCTCTGCCACCAGTGGTTCTCAAGAAGCTCCAACATGTTGCGGTGGCTCGTAACTTCCTGCTCCCGCGCCGCCCGCTCCTCCGTCAGAAGATCGGCGGGGTCTGGAGGGCCGAGCGCGAGCGCCGGCGCGGGCGGGTCGTCGTGCAAGCGATACGACCACGTGTGCCACTGCTCGTACTCCTCCCGAGTCATCCTGAGAGGCTCGTTCTGGTCGGCCGGGACGAACGAGGCGATCCTGGTGATGTGCATCCAAACGCCGGCCCGCCTGGCCTCGTGGATTCCGAACAGCTCGAACATCCCCCTTTCGTAGCTGCTGAAGTCACGGATCACGAGACCGGACGCCAGCACACCAAACTGTCGCGCCTGTTCGTAGGGGAGCCGCAGCCTGAGCCTGTACCTCGTGACGTGCATGAGAAACTCCGGCGCGTCGGTCGCTGGGTAGTGGCGCCGCTCCTTGCTGATTTCCAGCCGCTCGTACCAGTGATTGACCGGGCCGAAGGTGGGCCGCCAGCGCCTTTGCATTTCCTGGCTGAAGAGCCAGCGCATCTCGTGCACCAAGCTACGTCCGCCCACCACTTGCTCCGGAACGCTTCCCTTGATGAAGAAGGTCCACACGATGGCGGCGTCGTTGGGGTCTTGCGTGTATGGCTGCTGCGCCTGAAGCGCCTGCAAGTTGCTCTGCTCGCTGGCCTCGTCAAGCGCCTCGCGCCGCTCTGCGTCCTCAGTCAGCCACGCCGCAGCACGCGCCTGCAGCTCTGTGTGCCTCTTTACACTCGCGAGGCGCGTCAGGACGTGCGCCCAGTCGGGCACGAAGCCCTGCGGGTCGAACCGCTCGTGCAGCGCCCACCAGTCCTCGTACCAGATCGGCTTGCGCGTCAGCGGGTCGGTCGGAGGGCGCTCGCTGCCCGCGCTCCTTTGGTACCACTCCCACAGCGATTCGGCGCGGTAGAACTGGTCCTTGAACGAGCCGTTCGGCTGCAAGATCTCGACGCGAAACGTGTGCCACCCCTCTTGCGGCTCGGCGTCGCGCCGGAACGGCTGCTGCGTGATCGGCTCCTCGGCGCCCTCGCGATTGAACTCGTCGACCTGCTCCTGGCTGAGCGGGTAAAACTCGCCCGTGCGGGTCAAGCGGAGCCGGTCGAGCGGGGGGAGCGACATGAAAACGGGTGCTTTAATACACACGCCCCGGCACGCACATTATGTCTGCTACTAGCCGGCTTTGCTGTAGGGGTCGTGGGCCGCCATCTTCGTCGCCTGCGCCTTCAGCTTTGCGTACACCTTCTTCTCGTCCTCGTCCGTCCAGTCCACAATCTCCGAAGCCCAGTATTTCTCCAGGGTTGCGCTTACCCTGCGCAGAAACGCTTCGTCTATGGGATCGCATTGGGTCTGCGTCAGGATGCTGACGCGTTCCATCAGCGCCTTTCTCCGCCACTTCTCAAGTTGCTTCACAACCGGGAAGCGTTTGTGAAACTCGCGCCGCTCCCTCGTTCCGCTCCACGACTCGACCTCCGGCCCGTACCCGCTCAGATCGCCCATGTTTTCCCCCCACGTGTCGTTCAACATGTCGATGAAGTGGTCGATGGCAATGGCCAGCGTGGCGTTGTAGACGGCCCGCTTCCGTGCCAATTTGAGGTACTCTTCCGACTCCTCCTTCGACAGCGTGACCGTGCCGTCGGGGTTTAGTGTCACCCCCGTTCTCGCGCCCGCGCTCAGGGTGAGCCGGTCGAGCGGGGGAAGCGACGGCATGAACACGCGTTTCTTAATAGGATCACGACCACACACGACTTATCCGACTACTACGCATGGTACACCTCGCGCGGCGGCGGCTCGCCCTCGCGCCACGAGAGCTCGCCATTCTTCATGATGTACCGGTCGCGCTCGTTGGCAGGTCGGCCCGACAGGTCCTTGACCGTCCCAGGCAGGAAGGTGCGCACCTTGGGGCCGCGCGTGCCCTGCGGGTAGAAGCACCGCATCGCGCACAGGACCACGCTCCAGATCATGACGATCGAGAGGAAGAGGATGCTCAGGATGACCGCCCAAAAGTGCCACCACATGGCGACGGCGACTGCGCGCGCAAAGCGCGCCCTTTCTTGTGCCTCCGCTTGGCGGGGGATATAAGCGCGAGCTGCGCGTCCGCCACCGCGAGCTCGCGCTGGAGCACCTCCACGATGCTCCACGCAAACTCGGCCTCCGTGACGTGGCGCTTGGGCTCGCGGCCCGACAGCCGCACCAGCGCGTCGCGCACCGTCCGCGCGTGCGCCGAGTCGTCGGCCTTGTCGAGGTACAGCCACGGCACGCCGTTGCGCTCCTCGGCGCCGCCGCGCACGAGCGGCACGAGCATCGGCTGCCCGTCGCTCGTCTTCTCGCCGTCGGGGTGCTTCAGGTTGCACCGCTGCACCCACGGCTTCGCAAACGGCAGGTTGCTGTGCAGGATGCGCCACGTGTCCTCCTCGGGCTTCAGGCCGGGGTGCTTTGCCCTGAGCTTGAACGCGTGGCGCTCGCGCTGCAGCTCGAGCTGCGCCTGGCCGTCCTCAAGGTTGTCCCACACGGGCGGCAGCTCGTCGGCGAGCTCGAATCGTGCGACGAGCTGGCGGATCTTGTCGATGTGCCGCGGCGGCAAGATGTGCAGCCGGCTCTGGTCGTGGTAACCGCAGATGGAGCCGTGGCGCGCGGGCGCGCCCTCGCGCTTGTCCGAGACGATGCTCGCGAAGCAGCCAAGCATCGGCTTCATCACCGTCTCGCTCGTCTGGTGCGGCAGCAGCGGCCAGCCGTTGGGGCCCAGGCGCGGCTCGACGAACTCGGGGAAGACCAGGAACATCTTGCGCAGGTTGTGCAGGATGCGCGCGCGCTGGCGCCGGAACGCCTCGTACCCGGGCGCGTCCTTCTCGACCTTCTTGGCGGGGCGGGGCTCGCCGCCGTTGAGGAA
>PAQM01000017.1 GCA_002709305.1 Crocinitomicaceae bacterium
CTGGGGCTGGAGAAGGTCCCAAGGGTTGGGCTGTTCGCCCATTAAAGTGGCACGCGAGCTGGGTTCAGAACGTCGTGAGACAGTTCGGTCCCTATCTGTTGTGGGCGTTAGAAATTTGAGAGGACCTGCCTCTAGTACGAGAGGACCGAGGTGGACGAACCTCTAGTGTACCTGTTGTGGCGCCAGCTGCATCGCAGGGTAGCTATGTTCGGATGAGATAAGCGCTGAAAGCATCTAAGCACGAAACTCACCTCAAGATGAGATTTCTTTTAAGGGCCGTAGAAGACTACTACGTTGATAGGCTACAAGTGTAAAGACAGTAATGTCAAAGCTGAGTAGTACTAATTACCCGTAGACTTATAGTTCTAAATTCTTACATTATTTTTACTTCAATCATCCGATAGTCATTTATTGATTTAAAATTTATTTAAAGCTTTAGGTGTTTATAGCAGTAAGGTCCACCTCTTCCCATTCCGAACAGAGAAGTTAAGCCTACTAGCGCTGATGGTACTGCCTTTTTGAGGGTGGGAGAGTAAGTCGACGCCACTTTTAACGATACCCCAAATACATTGTGTTTGGGGTATTGTTTTTATATATGTTTATTTAAAGTGAATTATTTTATTAGGAGTAATACAAGCATGTAACTTAACATCTAGAGTATTTATATCTGATATTTTTTCAGTTAATTCATCAAAATGATATAATCCAATAAACTTACACCGAGGTTTACAACGTTTTAGGAAACGATCATAATAACCTTTTCCATAACCAATTCTATTACCATTAAAATCAATAGTTAATAATGGAATAAATACATAATCAAAATGTTCTGCCGCTGTTATTTTACCTTTTATAGGTTCTGGAATTCCAAACTTATTTATTTCTAATTGATTTTTAGATTCAAATATAACGTGCTTAAGCTCGTTATTTTTATTATTTATTTTTGGAATAGAAACTTCTGCATTAAGTGAGATTGCTTTATCTAAAATTTTATAAGTATTTATTTCTTTAGATCTTTTTATTGGTAAAAAAATACTTATACGTTTTTTTTCTACTTGAAAATTACTAAAAATGAGATTACAAATATTTTCGGAAATTATCTCTAATTCTTTAGGAGAAATTGTTTTCCTTAATTCTAAATATTTTAACCTTAAATCTTTTTTAATCATTAATCATTAATCATTAATCTTTAATATAAATATTTAATAACAATTTATTGATTTAATAAATAATTTTTATTTCGTAAATTGTCACAGAATTGTCATAAGATAAAATTGAATAAATTTTTTTTCATATCATTTTTTTGTTTGTTAGCAACATTTTTCTTTCTTTCATCTGGAAGAAATATAAAAATTAATCAATTTACTAATTATAAATTAATAGATGATTCTTTATCTATTAGAATGGAAAATATTTCATTGGAGAATTTATTAGTTCAGTTAGGTGATAGTAATTATCCTCACTCATTAAAAAAATATGATAAAGAAAAATATAATATAGGTAAAGATCTTATAAACAATGGTAGAACAATAATAAAGGGTAAAAAAACAAAACGAATTTCTACATTTTTTGTTTGTATTGATTGTCATAATATTGGAAGAGAATTTAGTTTATTAGAGAGTGAAAGTTCTTTAGATAGATTAAATTTTGCAAAAAACAACTTTATTCCTTATTTACCAGGTTCAACATTTTATGGTGTTTATAATCGAACATCATTTTATAATGATGATTATGTTAAGAAATATGGAGACTTAGTTAATAAAGCATCTAATAATCTTAATGAAGCAATTCAAGTATGTGCAAAATATTGTTCTTCAGGGCGTTATTTAGAAGCATGGGAGTTAGAAGCTATCATGCATTATTTTAAGGGGAATGAGCTCAAAATAAGTGACTTAGATTTAAATGATGAAATTTTATTAGATATAAAAAATATTGCTAATTTAGATTCTAATCAAAAAAATCATTTAAAAAATAAGGTAAATAGTTTTTATCGACAATTTTATAGTGCAACATTTCTACCTGCAATGGATATAAATATTCGTAAGTATGGTGAAGGAGGAAATGTTCAAAATGGTAAATATATTTATAATAAAAGTTGCCTTCATTGCCATGCTAATAGTAGAGTTACATATTTAAATCTTGGTAATGATAAGCTCTCAGCAAAAATGTTTGAGAAAAATTTAACAAATTACAGCGATAAGTCACTTTATCAAATAATTCGTTATGGTACATATCCTAAAGCAGGAAGAAAACAGTATATGCCTTTATATACAAAAGAGAAAATGAGTGATGATCAAATAAATGATTTGGTTTCATATATCAAAAAACTTTCAAATAAATGATGAAAAAAATTATACTTACGTTTATATCAGTTTTTTTATTTTTTAATTTAAAAGCACAAGATATTCAAGAAACATTTAGTGGTACTAGAATTTTAAATGGACACTCTATTGAAACATTAAAAAAGAATGTCTTACAATTTAGGGTTGAACATCGATTTGGTGATATGCTTCCAGGGTGGAATGCATCCAATATTACACAAAATTGGCTTGGTTTTGATCAAGCTTCTGATATTCGTTTTGCTTTTGAATATGGCATTACAGATAAATTGATGATTGGTTTAGGAAGAATTAAAGGTACTGGTAGGCCATATAGATCTATAGTTGATGGATTTGCAAAATATAGATTTATGACACAGAATAAATCTGCTAAAAAACCACTTAGTATGACTTTGATATGTTCATCAACACTAACTTATGCTTCAGCAAGTTCTGATGAAACACAAATTCAATTTTATCCAGAATTTGCTCATAGAATTGCCTATAGTACTCAACTAAATATGGCTCGTAAATTTGGGGAAAGATTTAGTTTAGCATTAATGCCAACATATGTTCATAGAAATTATGTTAATGCAGATGATGTGAATGGATTGTTTGCTTTAGGTTCTGCATTTAATTTGAAAGTATCTAAAACAATCGGTATTATATTAGAATATTATCATACTTTTCATAACAATATGTTACGTGATAAAAATTATAATAGTTTATCAGCTGGTTTTGAATTTGTTACTAATGGACATTTGTTTCAAATAGTATTGACTAATTCTAAAGGATTAAGTGAGACACAATTTATACCTGGAACATATTCTAATTGGTTAAATGGAGAATTTAGATTAGGTTTTAGTATTACAAGAAATTTTAAATTATGAAAAATTATTTGTTAAAGTTATTATGTTTATCAATAGTTGTATTATGTTCTTGTAAGAAAGATAAAGTATCTATTTCTAATCAAACACAGAATACTGATTGTCCTAATATTATTTCTTACTCTCAACAAATTCAACCAATTTTAAATCAAAGTTGTGTTACAAGTTATTGTCATGGAGGTGGAGCTAATGGCTATGATCTTTCAAATCATGCAAGTGTTTCAGATAATGCTTCAATAATTCTTTCAGTTATCAAACATGAACCTGGTGTTTTACCAATGCCTTATCCTTATGGATCACCTAAACTTCCTGATAGTGTGATAAATCATTTTCAATGTTGGATCTCTCAGGGAATGTTAAATAATTAAACTGATTTTATAGGTACTATTTGAAATAGTCTTTTATTCAAGTCTTTTTTTAGCTATACTATTAACTTTTTTGTATAATTGTTCCGGTAAGTAATTTCTCCATTCTATCATTTCCATTTCACCTCCCATAATAAAGTATTGATCTATTCCAATTTTTTTAAATTCTTCTATCACATGTTGATGGAAGTTAATAGTTGCAACCCAACCATTTTCTATGTCATCTAACCATTCTTCATAATAGCAGTCATCAGAATAATGAAAATTTAAAATATTTTCTCCAATTAGGATAAATTTGTCAATACCATTTTTTGTTAATTCGTCAATAATTCCTCGTTTTAATTTCATAATATCATTTTCTATTGTATCATTCCATTCGCCAATCATTTCTATTATACTGTATGATTTTTCATAGTCAATAAATAATATTTTAATAAATAATGTTTGTGAGTCTATTGAATCCCATTGAGGGTGAATGAAAAAATTATAGATCTTATTATGAAATAAAAATTCACTATACTCTTTTTTATAGAATGGTGAAGCTTGGTCATCTGATGCAATATAAAGATTACGCCAATTAAAAAATGGTTCTACAAAATGCATGTAATAAAGATATTAAATAAGCTTTTTATTTATTATTGTAGTATACATTTTATTAATTTTATTTTAACAAAAAAATGTAATGAATAAATTAAATAAAGAAGAAGCACATGTTATAATTCATAAGGGGACCGAAATTCCTTTTACAGGTAAGTATACAGATCATTTTGAAGACGGATTATATATATGTCGACAATGTGATAACCCACTATATCACTCAAAAGATAAATTTCATTCTGGTTGTGGTTGGCCATCATTTGATGACGAAATAAGTGGAGCAATTAAAAGGGTAAAAGATGCTGATGGAAAGAGAGTTGAAATATTATGTGCTAATTGTGATGGACATTTAGGACATGTATTTAATGGGGAAGAATTTACAAAAAAAAACACAAGACATTGCGTCAATTCAATTTCAATGAGATTTATAAGAAATTAATTATTATCCATTGAAACACAGTCTAGAATATAATCATAATTAGAATGAATATATTCATCTAAAATTATTTGTGCAGCTAAAGCTACTTGGGTATAATTTTGAGAATTATTTTTAAAATTAGCTGCAGTATTTTGCCACATTTCTTGGATTAGATACTGACCTCCTTTTTTAGGATCTATTTTATTGAAAACAGCAGCTACATTTTTTGCGCCAGCATGATATATATGTAATACAAAAAGTCTAAACCAAATGTCATCTTCTTTATATTTTATTTTTTTTGAATCAAGTATTTTTTTTGCTTGAGGTATACATGTTTTTTTTAATAATTGTGAAGCAGCATATGCGCTTCTCTCAAAATCAGATCGTTCATCTATATCTTGATTTACAGTTAGTCCTTGATCTCTTGCAACTTTTGGCATGAGTTGAAAGACTCCATATGCTCCAGATTTAGATTTTGTTAATTGTCCTGGGCTCTCAATTAGAAGAATTGACTGTGAATACCAAGGATCGACATTAAATTTTTCAAAAGATTCTATTCCTCTACTTATATATGGATAAATAATATCAAATCTGTAGAAATTTTTTTTACCACTTGTACAATATATTTTTTCATTTTTATCTAGGCCATAAATTTCACGAATACTATCTTTAAAATCTTCTTTTTTTCCTTCTGGTTGATTATTCCATTCTGTTTTTTTTATTTTTTTTATTATAGTTCTAGATGATGCAATATTTATGAGAACAGAATCTTCTGATAATTTCATTATTTTTTTCCAAAAAATAGTCTGAGGTAATTCAGACCAACCTTCTGAAAATATTGATTTTGCACTTATAATAGTATTGTTTTCTTGATTTTTTTTTACTTCTATTTTTTCTTTATCCCATGGGCTTTGGCATTGAACAAATTGAATAAGGGAAATAGAGTAAATGAGAATTATAAATAAGCGCATTGAATCTATATAATAATTTCCCTTTAAGGTAAGGTATAAAGCAATATACAATAGTTTATAAGAGTTAAATAATTAACAGTAATAGGTTAAAAAAGTATAAATTTGTTATTATGAGATTTCTTAATCAGATTTTTATATTTCCATTAATTTTGATTGTAAAGTTTTATCAAATTTTCATCAGTCCAATTTCTCCAAAAACATGTAGGTATTCACCTTCATGTTCATCTTATATGGTTGAGTCTTTAAAAATATGGGGACCTATAAAAGGTTTATATCTTGGTATAAAAAGACTTTTATCTTGCCATCCTTGGTCCAAGCGTAAAAATCATGACCCCGTTCCTAATCCAAGAAAATAGAATTAATTAAGTCGTAAAAATTTTATTGGAGATTTTTTATTAATTATTTCATATAAAAATAGGCTAATTATTAAGAAGTATTCAAGATTAACAAATAGTCTAAATTCTATAACAGAACTATCATTAAAATGATAGAATATGTATGAGAAAAATATTATAAATGTCCAAAAAATAGGGAAACTATAGTTTGTGAAAATAGACATTGCAAACATTGTTAGTATATACCATGGATGTATTGTACTACTAAATAGTAGATATAAAAATAAGGCTATTGTTATGCGGTTAAATAATTTTTTCCAATTATCTATTTGTCCATAAAGGGAAAGAATTACAATTATACCTATTGATATTTTGGATAATTGAGGGCCATATATTTTTGTTAGATTCCATCCAGTTTCTGCAATTCCATATTGAATATAATTATATAGAATAAATGAATTAAACTCAAAAACTTCAAAATATAATTTAATACTATTGAAAAAGTTTTCAATGTTAAATAGATTCAAATGGATTAAAGCTAGTAACATAACAATGATGATTGTAATAGAATAAAACAATGTTGACCTCCATAATCCTAAAAAGCGATAGAAAAAAGGAAGGAATATAAATGGAATTAATTTGATTTGAATTGCAATTGCAAAAAACATTGATCCTACAATCATTTTATATTTACTTAGAAAGTAAATTGCAATAAATAAATATGAAATCATGACTCCTTCAAAATGGCAGTTACCCACACTTTCTATTATCCAAAGAGGGTTTAGATATAATAGCCACATTCTTGATGTTTTAATTTTTAAGTTGATTAATAGTTTTCGTAGGTAAATAGCACCAATAATTTCAGTTGTTACAATTAATAATTTTAAAATAAATGTGTTAATTTTTATCGAATCACTTAATGCTGTTGCTATAATAAAATAAATCTGATTAATTGGTGGATAAATAGAATAATTAGCCTGTGATAAAGGGCTCATAAAGTCATATAGATTTAATAAATAGGCATTTTTATTTATACATTTTTGTTGTAATAATTCTTCTGGTTTAAAATCGAATGGGTTAAATCCAGCCCATGTTATTTCTCCATCCCAAATAAATCGATAATAATCATCCGAGAGTAAAGGTTCATATATCATAGAAATTATATAGACAATTCCTGAAAGAAATATGAGATGTTGATATTTTATATTTCTTTGATATTTAATCAGAAAGAGATAAGAAAAAAATGATGATGTATATAAAAAAGAAATTAGAGTAAATTCTGTCCTTTCTATTGAGTTTAAAAGAGAAATTGATGTAATAAATACAACTATGCTAAACGTGATAATGGTACGCTTAGACATTTTAAATTTTATTCCTTAATTCGTAAATTGAATGATAAAAAACAAGTCCATACCCAAATCCAAGCATAAGATGAAAAGGAACCATTCCTAAATCACCATAAATACTTCGATTAATTGCTGTAAATAAAAATAATAAGGCTAGTAAACCTTCACCAATATTTAAAATGGACAATTTTTTTATGTCATATTTGTTTTTTTTGACATCATTTTTAACATTTACATTGAATTTAGGTGTCCGAACAAATGAACTTTTAATACCTAAATAACCCTCTATAACGGCCACTGAGTTGTTTAAAGCTAGTCCCATAGAAACCATTAGAAAGACGAAAAATTTTCCTACAAAGGTTATAAAAGATTTTATTTTTTTATTTGTCTTATCTCTATATGAATGCCAATAATAATACATTAAAAATATTGTGCTAATTATAAAAATTACACCATAACGTATTACATAATTTAGATCAGTAAAACTATCTTTTATATGAAGAATAGGTAGACTAAATATGGATATCATTAATATAAATATGAATACTGATGAATTAAAAAGATGAGATAGTCCATGTATACGGTCAGATATCTTTACATTTTTGGAAGTAATAATTGTTTTCCACATTTTCCTAAAACATTCTGCTCCACCTTTCATCCATCTATGTTGTTGGCTTTTTAGTGCAGACATTGTTATGGGTAATTCAGCTGGGGCAATAACTTCTTCAAGATAACGAAACTTCCAGCCTTTAATTTGTGCTCTATAACTTAGATCTAGGTCTTCAGTTAAAGTGTCATGCTCCCATCCTCCAGCATCTTCAATACACTTTTTTCTCCATACTCCACCTGTTCCATTAAAGTTTATGAAGTGACCTGAAGCATTTCTACCACCTTGTTCTATTGCAAAATGTCCATTAAGTCCAAAAGCTTGAAGTTGGGTTAGTAAAGAATAATTTTGATTTATATGGCCCCAACGTGTTTGAACAACACCAATATTTTTATTATCAAAATTTGGCATTGTTTTTTGAAGCCAATCTTTTTCAGGGATGAAATCTGCATCAAATATAGCAATGAATTCTCCTTCAACTTGATTCATTGCATAATCAAGAGCTCCAGCTTTATAACCTTTTCGATTTGTTCTATGTATATGTTGTATATTTATACCTCTTGCAGAAACTTCTGCTACTTTTTTAGCAATAAGATCCTTTGTTTCATCAGTTGAATCATCTAGTACTTGAATTTGAAATTTATCTATTGGATAATCAAAATTGGCACATTTTTCTATAATGCGGTCAGCAACATATAATTCATTATACATTGGTAATTGTATTGTGACTTTTTTTGCATTTTCAGGTTTGAATATCGGTCTTGTGATTTTTTTCTTTTTGTTTTTAACATAAGCCACTGCTAAACTTAATTGAAGTATACTATAAAATAAAATTAGTATTAAACCTATAAAATATACTATGATAATCACTTTAGCTGTTACGTGAGACCAATAATGTTCTTTTTTGCTAGTATCACCCCAATTAAACATCCATGAGACTTTCTTATTTACTTTGAAATTTAAGTTTGGAATATGTGATTTTGTTACTTCAAATGAAAAAGGAGATTTTATATAATCTTTATTATGTATTGATAAATTATACTTTCCAATTGGAATATTTAAAAAATTAAAATCACCATTTTGATTAGTTTCTGTTAAAAATATTTTATCTGAGTTAATATGTTTAATTTCTATTTTTAAATCCTCAACTGAGCGTTCAGTTTTCTCATCTACAATACTTCCGTAAATATTTTTTAATTCTTGGCTATTAGTAATACATGTATATAACAACGTGAAAATTATTGCAATACACCTTATATAATATTTATTTAAATTCATATTACTTGGATACTCTATTTAAATGTAAAACGGTATCTAAAAACAGCAAATATAATCTTTATTCCTGCAAAAATTGTCCCTTTTATTGTTCCACTTACTTTTGATACTCCAATTCGGTTTCTATAATTGACTGAGATTTCTTTAAACTTATATTTTTTTATAATGATTTTAATCTGCATTTCTATAGTCCAACCATAGGTTTTATCTCTCATATTAAGGTCTTCTAGAACAGTTGCTTTTATAGCTCTGAAAGGACCTAAATCTGTATAAGATTTTTTATAAACAAGCTTAATTAATCGAGTCGCTAACCAATTGCCGAAAATTTGCGGTATTGTTAATGAACCTTTTTCTCTTTTACCTTTTATTCGAGATCCAACAACAAAATCTATTTTTTCATTTAAAATAGGTGTGATAATCTTTTTAATTTCTGTTGGAAAGTCAGAATAATCACCGTCCATAAATACAATTATATCGGTATTTAATTCTTTTGTTTTTTCAATCCCTTTTAAACAGGCATAACCATATCCTTTTTTCTTTTCAAAAACAACAATTGCACCATGTTTTTTAGCTATTTCATGGGTTTTGTCAGTTGAATTATTATTTACAACAATTATATGTTTTACTATTGTTTTATCAATTTCTGAAATTACTTTTCCAATTGATTTTTCTTCATTGAAGGCTGGAATAACAACTGAAATTATTTTTCTCATTTAATGTTATTCTTTGAAATTCCCTGGTTTTAAACCCCAATCGTATTCTTTATATATAATTTTCACATATTTAACTTCTTCTTTAGGAATCAAGTTATATTTTTTAAGAAAATTTATAATACCAACTTCACCATTGAAATCTTCTTTAAACCATGAAAAAAGTTCACTAATAATGATTTCATTTTTATCCGAATTATATTCACAATTATTTTCAACATAAAATTTTGTGGCATTTTCTAATTGTTTTTCTATTAAATTGGGTTTATAATAAGCAATTGCTGGGCATGAAGTAGCTCCACAATTTAATGTGAAATGAATTCTATTTTCAATAGAATTTAACTTGAATTTTTCGGTGAAATTTTGGTTAGACACATTCTTTTTACACCTCAAAATCCCATTTTCGATATCATCTAAAGATAATTTTTCATTGCCTATAATAATATCATTGTTTTTAAAGAATGCTGTTTTATCTTCAAATAGACTAGGGTTTTCAATTAAACGTATTTGAACTAGGGAATTGTATGTGTTTAGCCAAAAAGCTAATTTTTTTTCATGGTTGTTTAATTCAAGATATAATTTATTTAAATCAATATTTTCGAGTGTATCTATATATGATTTATATGGTAGTTCTGATTTGATATAAACAAGCATGTTTTGAGAAAAGTCTATTACATTTCTAGGATACAATTTCCCAGAATTATCTTTTTTGTTTTCAGATATTTTTTGTGAACTTATAAAAACAAAAGCGATGACTAATGATAAAAGTATAATTAGATATTTTTTGTTATTCATATTCTATATTATTTAATTTAAATAATTAAAGCTAGATTTAATTATTTCCAAACTCCTCTTTTTGAGAAAGTTTCAATACGATTATCAATACGTTTTTCAGGTTTTATTTTTTTTAATTCTGTTAAATATGATTTTATAGATTTTTTCACTCTTTTTATTGTTCCTTTATGGTCTCTATGAGCGCCACAAGATGGTTCTTTAATAATATCGTCAATTAAACCTAACTTTTTCATATTTGTAGATGTTAATTTTAATGCTTCGGCTGCTTGTTCTTTATATTCCCATGATCTCCATAAAATTGAAGAACATGATTCTGGTGAAATAACAGAATACCAAGTGTTCTCTAGCATAACAACTTTATCTCCAACTCCAATACCTAAGGCACCACCTGAAGCTCCTTCACCAATAATAATGCAAATCACGGGAACTTTTAAACGCATCATTTCGTATATATTTCTAGCTATTGCTTCTCCTTGTCCTCTTTCTTCAGCTTCTAATCCAGGAAATGCTCCTGGGGTATCTATAAAAGTGACAATTGGTTTATTAAATTTTTCTGCCAATTTCATTAATCTAAGAGCTTTTCTATAGCCTTCTGGATTAGGCATACCAAAATTTCTATATTGCCGCATTTTTGTATTAACCCCCTTTTGTTGACCAATAAACATAACAGTTTGATTATCTAATAAACCAAATCCGCCAACCATTGCTTTATCATCTTTTACATTTCTATCTCCATGTAATTCTTGAAACAAACCTTCTGTGATACCTAAAATATATTCCATAGTGTAAGGGCGGTCTACATGTCTTGATAATTGTACTCGTTGCCAAGGGGTAAGAGAAGAAAATATTTCTTTTGTTTTTGTTTTTAATTTTCTTTCTAATTCTATGATTTTATCAGTCATATCGACCTCTGTTTCTTCACCAATTATCTTTGTTTGAGTAATTTGATCTTCTAACTCTTTTATAGGTTCTTCAAAATCTAAATAAGTAGCCATTTTTATTGTTTAATTTGATTGCCGAAAGTTACAAAAATTGTTTAGTTGTTCTAACTTTGTACTATGATATTATTTCCACCGGCTAAGATTAATTTAGGACTCAATGTTCTATTTAAACGACAAGATGGTTATCATGAAATGGAATCTTGTATGTATCAGATTCCATTTTATGATATATTAGAAATCATAAAAAGTGATTCTTTTAAATTCTATCAATCTGGTTTGAAAGTTAATAGTAAAGAAGAAGAAAACCTTGTAGTCAAAGCTTTCAGATTGATGCAATCAAATTTTTCAATTGGTAATGTTTATATTCATTTATTTAAATCTATCCCTATGGGAGCAGGTTTAGGTGGTGGGTCATCAAATGCAGCATATGTAATTTTAGGATTAAATGATTTATTTAATTTAAATCTTTCTCTTAATAATATGAGATCATTATCGATGGAATTAGGAAGTGATTGTCCATTTTTCATAGAAAAAGAAGCGAAAATTGTAACAGGAAGAGGTGAAATTTTCAAAAATGTAAACATTGATTTAGAAGGTAAATTTTTAAAAATAGTTAATCCTAGAATTCATATTTCTACAAAAGATGCATACAATCGCCTCAATGATTTTAATAATTATTCGATTGAAAAAGTGATAAATAAACCTATTGAAAAATGGAAAAAAGAATTAAAAAACAGCTTTGAATATTCTGCTTTTAAAAATTATCCAGAAATAGAATTAATTAAAAATAAGTTATATATGGAGGGTGCAATTTATGCTTCTATGTCAGGGAGTGGTTCAACTATATATGGATTGTATAATAAACAACCTAAATTCAGCTTCGACAAAAAATATGAAAAGATATTTGTTCTTTAATATTTTACTATTTTCTTGTTGACAATAATATCATTTTTAAGTTTGATTTTAATAAAATATATTCCTTTTGGAAGATTATCGATATTTACGTTAACTCTTTCACTTAATATCTCAGATTTTTTTATTTTATCTCCATTAACGTTTTCTATAATGTATTCTTTACCCTTAACTTCTTTAAAAATAATTGTAAATATTTTATTTGTTGGATTCGGGAATATTTGAACTAAATCATTCTGTTTTAGTTTTATGATTGAAGCATTATTATTTGGATTTGCTTCAAAATGAAAAACCCCACCAAGATCTTGACCAACAAAAAGATTTAAATTTCCATCTTGATTAATATCGTTAGTTGCAAAAGAGCTATAGCCTTCTACATTAATATTTAAGTAATTATCAGAGATTAGTGTAAAATCCTGTCCTTGATTTAGGTTACCATCAATATTATTATAATATCTTAATTTTCCATCAACGCCACCAATAAATAAGTATGTTTCATTATTTATACGAAAGAAGTGAGGTGAGGCATAGCCATCTGGTATATTATTGGAAATATCTATATTACCAAGCATTGAATTAATAAGTTGAAATGATGGTTGTGTTAGTGTTCCTATATTTTCGTAGTAAAAAATTTTACCATTTTTATTCCCGATAATTAAATCTAATAATCCATCATTATTTAGATCAAAAAGTTGAGGATAAGCATATGCAGAAACATTTATAGGTGTCCCTAAATAATCTTGGTAATCAAATATTTCATTGGAGTAAACTGCTCCATTACCTGTACTCATATTCTCATAATATATTAATTTACCTATTTCTGTCCCAATAATCATATCATTGTCATTATCTCCATCAATATCACCAAAAGTTGGTACAGATCTTAGACCATAGTTTTTGGAACTAAGATTTAAATAATCATAATCAACATAGCTAAAAACAGGATTTGAAAGTGTTCCAATATTTTGATAGTATGCCAGTGTACTTTCTTTTTCTAAAATAGGTTTGTACCTATAAAAGTTCGAAATTATCATATCTTTTAGTCCATCCTCATTTATATCTGTAAATATTGGTATTGATCCAGTTCCATGCTCAATCATATTTTTTTGAAGTAAATTATTTGAATTGAATATAAAAGTAGGGTTCTCATTAGAGCCAATATTCTTGTAGAAGAAAACACTATTCTCATTAAAAGATATATTCTTAGCATTTGGACAAACTATTAAATCTTTTACGAAATCAAAATCTACATCTAATAAATAAGCTGCAGGGAATAATTGAATATTTACAGGATTAGTATTTGAAGGGAAAGAGTTGTCAATTGAAATCATAGGTGAATCAGAATTAACTGTAGTCCCACCATTAATTAATAAATTAAGGTTTGTGAATGAAATATCACCAATAATTAAATCTAGTACACCTGAATTATCATAATCTAAAGCTAATACAGTTGATCCGGCATGTCTATTTATTTTTTTATTATTCTCTGGATTTGCTATTTCACCACCTTGACATGGGTAATTTGTTTCATTTAATGTAATTGAATTTGTATTTATATCTTCTGAAAATTTACCCCAACATTGATTCTTTAATATAAATATTAATGAGTCAGGAATACCATATAGCTCCATACTTTGATTCTGATGGTATTCCAAATTTGTGCCTCCTTGATGAAAGGTAAGAATATCAATATCAGAGTCCCCATCAACATCAACAATTGCAGGAATATCACTTGAATTAACAATTAGGTTGGAATATCCATTTGGATATTGCGAAAAAATTAATTCTTTTTTAAGTTCCCATTGAAGACCTATCGATGCATTTCCAGTATTCTTATATACTTTAAGTCCTCCTATTCCTTGTGTAAATAAATCTTTTTTTCCATCGTTATCGTAATCTATCAATGAAGCTCGATATCTAATGTTATCGGGGAATTTATTTTTTGAGTTATAAGCTAATTTATAGTAAGTTTCACCATTATTTTCTTGTGTAAAAACACGGATATTATTTTTACTTCTATCAAATACAAATAGATCTATATCTCCATCAAAATCATAATCAAAATCAGAAAATTGAGCATAGTTTAAACCACCACCCCAAGCATTTTTAAGAGTATCTGAACCTCTTATAACCATAATTGAATCGTCAAATTCAAATCCAAATTGAGAGTATAAAAGTTTGTTACAAATTAAGAGTATTATTAATAATATTTTTGATGAAAAACCCATCTGTTAATCAGATATTTATAATGTGATGAATAAATCATCTTGTGATTTTCGCACTTTTTTAGCGAATTGTACTTTATCTTCTTTATGTCTGTACCCAATTGGAACTACTAGTGATGCTGATAAGTTTTGATCGCTTAGGTTTAGAAGTTTATCATATTCTTTTGCGTTAAACCCTTCCATTGGGGTAGCATCGATTCTTAAACTAGCACAAGTATGTATTAATTGACCTAGTGCAATATAAGCTTGATTTTTATTCCACTTATATTTTTCTTCATTTTTCATTTTATCAATAGTTGTTTTCATGGAATTCCCAAAAGCTTCAATTTCATTAATTGCAATATCTCGTGTTCTTAAAATACTTGATAAATAGTCATCCACATGTGATGTGTTAATATTTATGTATGAACAAATAATTATAAGGTGTGATGCATCTGTTATTTGTGACTGGTTGTATGAAATAGGCTTTAACTTTTCTCTTAATTCAGTAGAATTTACTATAATGAATTTTAGTGGTTGAAGCCCATAAGAACTTGGAACTAAACGTAAAGATTCTTTAATTATTTCAAGATCATTTTTTTTAATTTTTTTTGAAGAATCATATTTTTTGGTTGCATATCTCCAATTTAGATCTCTAATTATATCATGCATTATTTATTTTTGAAAGTAAAGTTACAATTATTGGTAATTAAATCACCTTTAAACTATCTAATATTTTTCTATTTACGGTAGGTGGAAAATTTCCTTTTTCAACTTGTTCTAAAATATATTTTGCAGTAATAGCCGCTTTTTCTTTAGTAGTGAAACCCTTTATGCCCGGAATTGATGGGATATGATTTTGAATAATATATCTATTCTCATTTTTATTTATTTGATATCCCCAACCATTCTTAGTTTCAAAAACATCAAATGAATATGTATCTTTAGAAAGATTAGATTCTTCATTAGTTGAATAGGGTTCTTTAAGAGAATCATTTTTAGATTCTATGGTAGAAGAATAATGACTTCCAATTTTTGACATTATATTTTCTTGCTCTGATTCTTTGGTATTACAAGAACTAATTAATAATAGAAATATTAAAATTTTTTTCATAAAAATTATAAGATTGTAATTTTAGATGTATATATAGTGCCTAAGCTATTATGCTTATATGCTATAAAATAATTGCCTGATAGTGATTTTAATTTTAATACTTGAAATCCATCATTGGTTTTTTTTATTGCAAAATTATCTGTCATTTTATTTCCATCTGAAGAATAAATTTCTAGTTCTAAATCTTTAGAATTAATATTTATTTTAAAGGAGTTTTTTGAGGGATTAGGGTAGGGATTGATTTTGTCAGCTGAAAAGTGGTCATCAAGACTAGCTGTTTTTTGATAGCTATACATATCATCTTTGAATAACCCATTGTAACCTGACCCTACGAAAGCTATCCCATTTAATATGAAGTTAGTTGAACCAGACCTTCCTTCTCCAGCATAATCAGATCTTTGTACCCAAGTATTTGAGAAGTAATTATATTCCCACAAATCTTTTTTAAAATTTGAATTAATATCTTCTCCCATACATATAAATCCTTGAGGGAAAATTCCCCACGCAGTAGCTCCTTTTCTTTTACTACCAGGAAAAGATGCTTTTTCAGTCCATGAATCTGTTAAAGGTTCATATTGCCAAAAATCATTTTTCAGTACACCATCATCTCCTGTTCCGATATAACCTTGTCCACCTATAGAAAAACCTACAGCTTCTTTACGAGCAGTACCTCCAAAGTCATTAATTTGTGTCCATGAGTTTGTCGTAGGGTTGTACTTATACATATCTTTTGTATATCCCGATATATCGTAGCCTGTTCCTACATATGCAATTGATTCAATAACAAATGATACAGCTTGTCTTCTCGCAGAACCAATAAAATCAGCTTTTTGTGACCAAGTTTTAGTATTAGGATTATACTCCCACAAATCTTGAAAAAATGGATTGGTTTGACCTTGCCCTAAACAAATGTATCCTCTATTGTTAATAGAGAAAGAAGATGCCGAACCACGGTTTAGACCACCTCCATTCTCTCCACCAAGTGATGTCTCATCATCCCAATCATTTTGAAAAAATGAATAAGAATACATTTTACGGCGAAATCCTGTTTGATCTAATCCCGCAATAGTATATCCTTCTCCTTCTAGAACAAAAGTAGAGGCTACAGTCCTTGGTGCTCCATTAATTGAATCAGCTATAGTCCAAGTATCTTGACTCCATAGGTTTATTAAAAAGAATACTTTTATAGAGAATAATAAATATTTCATTTTTTATTGAATTATAATTTTTTGTTGTCCTATGATATTATTGTTACCATCTAAACCATTTAGTAGATAAGTTCCCGATGGTATTTGTTGTAAATTTATTTTTGAATTATATGCTTCTTCATGGAATTTTAACCCTTTTAATGAAATGATTTCAATTTTTTTAATTTTGGTAGAATTGGTTTTTAAATAAATGTTTTCTTTTGTTGGGTTTGGATAACAAGTAATATTATGATCTAATTCTTTTGTATTAATTATTTGTGAAGGATTATATTCATGAATACTAGCTTTTTTACCTGAGTATCCTTTACCTGTTCCAACATAGGCACGACCATTAGCTGTAAATGCACATGCACCTTTTCTCGGTGTTCCTCCGTATGTTGCTTTACTTGACCAACTATCATTGAATGGGTTATATTCCCATAAATCATCTAATAATCCCCCATTAGTACCTAAACATACATATCCACGTTGTCCTATAGTGAATGTTGATGCAGCTGATCTTTGACTGCCTGGTAAATCAGTACATTGTGTCCATTGGTTAGTCGCAGCACTAAAAGCCCATATATCTTTGCGATAGGCATCTTGATCTGTACCTAATCCTACATATGCATTATAACCAATGACAAAACTACTTAATTGGTATCTAACGCCACCAGGAAAATCAGGTAGTTGAGCCCATTGATCTGTTGAAGGTTTGTATTCCCATAATTGATCTATATAATTATTTGGACCAAGTTTCCCGCAACATACGTATCCTTTAGATCCAATAGAAAAACCGGTTGCAAAATATACTCCAAAACCAAATCCTCCTGGATAATTAGCTTTTTGATCCCAGGAATTAGTGGTTGGATCGTACTCCCAAAAATCATTTAAAGTCATAGCCCCTGGCGTAGAAGCTTGTACTAAGTCTATACCAGTTCCTACATATCCTTTATCATTAATTGAAAAAGCGATAGCATTTCTTCTAACAGATCCGGGTAAATCAGCAATTTGAGTCCATGTGTCTAGTGTAGGGTCATATTTCCAAAAATCATTGTGAACTATCTCTGCAGTATCAACCCCAGTACCTAAATATCCAAAATTATTTATAGTAAAAGAAACAGCTCGTTCTCTTTTTAAACCTGTAAAATCTGACTTTTTAGTCCAAGTGTTATTAGCCTGCGCATAAATTAAGCTATGTGATATCAATAAAAATAAAAATATTAGATGCTTCATTTTATTTGAAAATAAATTTGTCCTTATAAACTATTTCATTTTTAAAAGCAACACAGTAAAAGTATACTCCTGCTTTTAGATTTTCTCGATTAAATTTGATTTTGTTATTTATGGTTGATTTTTTATTAATCATTTTACCTTTTATATCATAAATTATTACATCAAATTGATTTAAGTTTTCAGATTCAAATTTTATATATTCTTTAGCAGGGTTTGGATAACATTTGAATCTTTTTTGATCAAACATTTCTTCAAGATTAGCAAGGGCATCAAACTCCCAGAAATCATTAAAATTTGTTCCGTTAGTTCCTGTGCCAATGTATGCTTTATTACCAATAGTAAGTCTTACAGCAAATCTTCTACTAGTGCCAAAGAATTCAGTATGAGGCTGCCAGGTATTTGTAGCAGGATTGAATTCCCAAGTTTCAGAATTCACATTAGAAAGGCTACCGGCGTATCCGCTAACAATATATCCTTTATTATTTTGACTAAAGCCTACAGCACCAGAGGTAGTTAAACCTGGGAAGTTTGCTCTTGCTGTCCATTGGTCAATTGAAGGTTTGTACTCCCAAAATCCACTTGAGGTTTTAACATAACCTTTACCATCTATTGTAAATGTTGTATTCCAAACTGAAATGTTAAACGGTGCAGAATTTTTTTCAGTCCAGTTATCTATCTCAGAGTTGTATTCATATAAATTATTTCCTGACATATAATAACCTTTTTTTCCAATTGCGAAACCTTCTCTATTCATCGTTGAAGTTGGTGTATTTGCAACAGAAGTCCATACGTTATTTATAGGGTCATATTTATAGAATTCATTCCCTGGACCTTGTTGACCTCCTCCTACAAAACCAAAGTTTTCCATCCCAAAGGAGAGAACTCCATAATTTCCATTACCATTGTTTCCTATATAATCAGCTTTTTGAGTCCAAGAATTAGTGCTTGGATCATATTGCCACCAATCTTTGAGAACAATATTTTGGCCAGTTCCATTGTAATGCCCTAATCCTATATAACCTTTATTGCCAATTGAAATACCCATTGCGCGATGTCTTCCAATAGATCCAAAATCAGCACGTTGAATCCATGAGGAAGCTATGATGTTTTCTGTATAGAAAAAAGCTAAAAATAATAGGATGATTTTAATCAATTTCATTTTAGAATAATTAATTTTTGTTTTCTCAAATTGTAGTTTTTGTAATTTAAATGATATTGATATCTGCCTGGAGGTAAATCAATAACTTCTATTTTTGTTTGACTTTGATTAATTTTTTTTCTTTTTACTAATTTACCCGATGAATTTGTTAATTCTATGTATGTATTTTCAATTTCAAAATCACCATCGAAATTAAAATCACAAATAATAAAATCTGATGTAGGATTAGGGTAAACTTTAATATTATTTTGTTCAATATTTTGTTCAAGTGTGGATAAATACTTATCGTATACCCACCAATCAGAAAAGTTTACACCGTTTGTTCCTAGGCCAACATAAACATCATTGTTAAGTACAATTGATGTGAGATATCTTCTTGCTGTTCCTTGAAAATCAGATATTTTTGACCACAAATCAGTATTAGGATTATATTCCCACATATCACTATAATTTATTCCTAGGTCATTATTTTGTCCAGTTAATATGTAGCCTTTACCTTCTAATTCAAATCCTGTTGCTTCTTGTCTCATCAAAGGACCTACATTAGATTTTTGGATCCATGAATCCGTATTTGGGTTATATTGCCAAAAATCATTTGAGGGGCCTGAGAATAAATCACCAGTACCAACATATCCATAATTACCAATACTAAATCCAACTGATGCGGTTCTGCTATTACCAGCCATATCTGCAATTTGGGTCCAAGAATCAATATTTGGATCATATTTGTAGAAACTTTTTACACGACCTAGGTTTGTTTCACCTGTACCGACATATCCTTTTTCATTAATAACAAAGGATACAGCGCCTCGACGTCCAGTTCCTGTGAATGGAGCAATAGCTACCCATGAATTTGTTATGGGATTATATTTAAAAAAATCTTGAACTAAAACACTTCCAACAGAAGATGTTCTACCTGTACCAACATAACCAAAATTATCAATTGTAAATCCAACTGCATCATAACATAGTCCACCAAGGTAATCTGCTTTTTGAGTCCATGAATTTGTAGATGGATCGTATTCCCACCAGTCATTGAACAAAACATTTATACCAGCACCATTATAATGTCCTAATCCTACATAAGCTTTATTTGATATTGCAATTCCAACTGTTCTGTGACGAGCGTCTGCTGGAAAATCAGCTTTTTGAATCCATCCACCTGCAAATAATGTATTGCTAAAAATAAAAATTATAAAATATGTACTTAATTTCATTATTCTATTATGAGTTTTTGTCTTATTTTTTTATTGTTTGATATAAGTTCAATAAAGTATAATCCAGATGAAAGCCAACTAACATCAATATGTTGATTTATTTTTAATTCTTGAGAAAAAATAGATTTTCCTTGTGAGTCGATAATATTTATATGGCCTTTATAATTTTTGACTTTAATATTATTTGTTGCTGGATTTGGTATGACTTTAAAGTTATTTTGATTTAGTTCATTTATTTCTAATGTTTCTGGGTTAATGGATATATCATAAGGCCCCATGCTAAAAGACCATCCATCAACAATAACATAAACCGAATCGATTCCTAAAGTATTAGCTGTTAGTTTTGATGATACTCCGCAATCGGGATGGTCATCATTTACACCCAATACATTACCTTCTGTATCAAAAACAGATAAGAACGTATCAAAACTTGACCCACATAAAGAAATATTTAGAGCTATAGTTGATGGATCTAAAAGAACTAAATAATAAACATCAGGTGATGCATAGACAGGGTTTTGGTTGCTATAACATATAGAATTATCATGACTTTCAAAGAAAGGTAAAGAAGATACAATTCGAGGTTCACTTATATAATCACCAACATAGCTAGAACAATCTATTCCATTTTGGATATAAACACTGAAGTCAGTTGTAGATCCCCATGTGAAATTATCACAAGGGTCTAATGGTAACGATTCGTTTTCTGCTTGTGTTATTCGCATTCTAGATTGTCCAGATATCGCTCCTGTTGGAACTGAAAATATAAATGTACTCATTGGTGTAGGTGGAGTTCCTTCCCATGTTCCAATTGATTCAGAAGGATCAAAGATACCATCTAAATTAAAGTCAATCCATGCTTGACCACTACTGTTATAATTCCCACCGCATGTTCCAAATTGAATATCAATAGAATAAAGTGACCCTGCATCCAAAAAAACTGTTTGAGATAGAAATTCTTCAACTCCAGTATTTCCAGGGCAACCAGTGTATGATATTGACCCTGAAGATCCAATCAATGATACTGACTCTATGTTAGAGTCTGCTGTAGAGCTTGGTCCAGCATTCATACAATATTGAGCATTATACAGAAATGATAGACTTGTAAATACAACCACAAGTAGTATATTCTTCATAGCTTGATTTTAGTAGTTAAACACACTACAATATAAGTATATATTATCAAAATATTAAATTAATGTTAACGTAAGATAAAACAGTCTCAATTGTAATCGTCTCAGTTAAGTTTGAGTTTAACAATATTTTATTGCATGAAAGCGAACATTAAAATATTGGCTCCCATCTTTAATGCTTGAGCTCTTTTTTTTTCAGAGTCGTTGTGAACTTCAGGATTTTCCCAGCCATCACTTAAGTCGGTTTCATATGTATATAGACAAACTAATCTGCCATCAATTATGATTCCAAATGCTTGTGGTCGTTTTCCATCATGTTCGTGGATTTTTGGTAGGCCATTAAAATCATATTTTTGATGAAATATTTTGTGATTAAATGGTAGTTCTATTAATTGATTATCTGGAAAAACTTTTTTCAATTCTATACGGATAAATTCATCCATACCATAATTATCATCGATATGAAGAAATCCTCCACCTATTAAATAAGACCTTAGATTCTCAGCTTCAATTTGAGAAAAAACAACATTTCCGTGTCCAGTCATATGGATAAAAGGAAATTGAAATAAATCAGCACTACCAACTTCTACATAAGGCACTTTTTCATTTATTGATGTTCCTAAATTATCGTTGCAAAATGATATTAAGTTTGGCAATGCTGTTGGGTTAGCATAATAATCACCTCCACCATTATATTTTAAAACGGCTAATTGGTATCCTTGTCCAAATAATTTAGTGTTTAGAGCGATTACTAAAGATGCAATAAAAAATATTTTTTTAATCATTCATTAAAATTTTAGCTTCGATACAGCTGTATATTGCAGCTGTTTCTGTTCTTAGAATATTTTTGCCTAAAGTTATGTTTTTGTATCCATTGTTATTTGCGAATTTAATTTCTTCTAAACTAAAACCTCCTTCTGGTCCAATTAAAATAGGGCAATCTTTTAATTCAAAAACATCACTAAACTTTTCTTTATTTAAATCGTGGCAATTTGCAATTAATCCTTTAGGATTTTTAGTTATAAATTTTTCAAAATTCATTATTGAATTGATTCTTGGAAGAAATCTTTGATTTGATTGTTTCATTGCTGAAATTGCTTTTTTTTCTAGTCTATTAGTCTTTATAGAAGTTCGTTCTGAATTTTCACATTGAATTAAAGAAATTTCGGTGATTCCAATTTCTGTTGCTTTTTCAATGAACCATTCTACTCGATCCATTTTTTTTGGCGGAGATATGGCAATATGAATCTCATTAGTTGGCTGAATTGATTTTAATGTTTCATTAATTTTTAGGATGCATGATTTTGAGTTTTCTTCAATAATTTCACAGTAAAATAAATTCCCTTTACCATCTAGAACACCTACTTTGTTTCCTTTCTTCATCCTAAGAACACGAATGATATGTTTTGATTCGGATTCACTTAACTGATGTTTGTGTGACTTACTATTAATATTTGAATCGTAAAACAGTCGCATTAGTTCATCAATCTATAAATTAGTTCTGTCATTAATTCACCTGAATTAAAAGATGAGTTTCCAACTCCTTTTGCTTTTAAATCATATTCATGAAGTAACTCAATATTTGCGGCAATTTTTTGTGGTGTATATAATCTAGTAGCATCAATTAATTTACCCGCAACAAAAGGAGGTACATGTAATTTACTAGAAATATTATTTTTCTCTTTGTTTTCTATAAAGTGGATTTTCATCAACTTTGAAAAATGACTGAATAGGCTTCCAATTACAGGTATTATATTTCCTGCTTTAGGATTGTGATTAAAATAATTCACAATAGTATTTGCTTTTGTAACATCATGAACACTAATAGCATTTATTAATTCATAAATATTATAATCTTTTGATATACCAATACATTCTTCTATATGGGTTTCGTTAATTTTAGTTTCATTATTAACTAAGATTTTCAATTTTTCAATTTCATTAGCAATTTTGTTTAAGTCATTACCTAAGAATTCAGATAACAAAACACTTGCTTTAGTAGTTATTTTATAGTTGTTTGATTCAACAAATGAGTTAATCCATTGAACTAATTTATATTCAGGGACTTTATCAGATTTAAATACAACCCCATGTTTTGAAGCGACTTTTAATCCTTTCTTTCTTGAGTCATATTTTTTGTGCTTATAATTAATTACTAAAATTGTTTGTTCAGAAGGATCTTCAAAATATGGTGTTAATTCTTCTATTGATTTTAAATCTTGTGCTTCTTTAAGAATAACTAGTCTTCTTTCCGCCATCATAGGGTATTCTTTGGCTATGGAAATAATATTTATAGCTTCAGAATCTTTACCATATAGAATTGTTTGATTGAAGTCTCTTTCATGCTTTTCTAAAGCATTTTCTATAATTTCATTAGTTATTTTATCAATATAAAAAGATTCTTCTCCATGTAGAAAATAGATTTTTTCAAATTTCTTTGACTTTATATCATTTATGATATTATTATAGTTCATTTAATTGTGTTGTGTCCATATTTGAACTAATTCTACTAATGTTCTAGTTGCTTTTTCCATATCTTGTATGCTAACGAATTCTTGACGTGAATGAATAGCCATTTCACCAGTAAAGATATTTGGACAAGGTAATCCCATGAAAGAAAGACGAGAGCCATCTGTACCCCCACGAATAATTTTAGGTTTTGGATTGATTCCGGCTAATTTCATTGCTTTAATAGCGTAATCAGAAACAAATGGAACTGTATCTAGCACCTCCTTCATATTACGATATTGTTCTTTTATTTCGAAAGTATATTTTAATTTAGGATAATTTTTAAGTGTTTTTTTCAATAATTTTTCTAACTGTTTTTCGTGGTCTTTTAATTTATTGGTGATATGGTCTCTGATTATAAAGTTAACTTTTGCAAATTCCATACCTCCTTCTATTGAAACAGGGTGAACAAATCCTTCGCGGTTTTCTGTTGTTTCTGGAGACCACTTATCTTTTGGTAAAGTAGAAATGAACTCAGAAATTACTTTCATTGCATTAACCATTTTTCCTTTAGCATAACCAGGATGAGCAGGTATACCTTCTAAAGTTATTTTAACAGCATCAGCAGAGAAACTTTCATCTTCTAGAGAACCCAAGACACCTCCATCTAATGTATATCCAAAATCAGCATTTAGTTTTTTCATGTCTAAATGTTCTACACCTCTTCCTACTTCTTCATCTGGTGTAAATAATATGCGAATTGTAGGGTGAGGAATATCTTGATTTGTCATTAGATGATTGGCTAAATCCATGATAATTGCAATTCCTGCTTTATCATCAGCGCCAAGTAATGTTAAGCCACTTGCAGTAATGATGTCATCTCCAATTTTCTCTTTTAAATAAGGATGTTTTATTGTTGTAATTACTTGTGACTTATCATCTGGAAGTATTATAGGTTCACCATTATAATTTCTATGAATAATAGGTTTAACATTTGTTCCACTACAATCTGGAGCTGTATCCATATGTGAACAGAAACAGATAGTTGGTAAATTTAAATTTTCAGTATTATTAGGTATAGTACCAAACACGTATCCCCATTGATCCATTTCAGCATCTTTAATGCCCATTAATTTTAATTCACTCACTAATAATTGACCTAATTCTTTTTGAATTGAAGAAGAAGGAAATGAAGTTGAATTAGGATCTGCAGTTGTATCTATTTTTGCGTATTTAACAAATCTATTTTCTACTGTTGAGATATAATTTTTCATATAAATAATGATTTAACTCAAATTTAGTGATTTAAAATATAAGAAAGGCTTCTAAATGATAGAAGCCTTTCTTAATGATTTCGTGAATTATTTTTATACTCGGGTTAGAATATTTCACTTGATGAAAAGTGGAATTCACTCTCTATTCTAGCATTTTCATCAGAGTCTGAACCATGAACTGCATTTCTTCCTTTAGATTCAGCATATTTAGCACGTATAGTGTTTTTTTCTGCAAGAGATGGATCAGTATTTCCTATTAGTGTTCTAAAGTCTTCTACTGCATTGTTTTTTTCCAAAATAGCAGCGATAATTGGTCCAGAAGTCATATATTCAACTAATTCATTATAAAATGGTCTCTCAGAGTGAACTGCATAAAATTCTTTTGCTTGTTGTTCAGAAAGTCTTGTGAATTTCATTGCCTTTATTGAAAATCCAGCTTCAGTAATCATACTTATAATGTTTCCAATATTTCCATTTTCTATAGAATCAGGCTTTAGCATTGTGAAAGTTCTATTATTTGCCATGTTTTTTTATTAAAATATTTTTGCGCAAATATATATAAATTTTAATTTTTTTAAATCTATACATAATTATAAGTATAAATTATCTATTAGATTATTTAGATTTGTCTTCCAATATTTGATTTATTTAATTATGATGAATTCAATAATAGATTATTTTGAATCTATAGATCCAGTATTAGCTGCTTTTTATGCTACAATTTTTACTTGGTTTTTAACTGCTGCTGGAGCAGGATTAGTTTTCTTTTTTAAGACTATGCATAGGGGAGTTTTAGATGCTATGTTAGGTTTTACTGGTGGAGTTATGGTAGCAGCGAGTTTTTGGTCTTTATTAAATCCTGCAATTGAAATGTCTGAAAAAATGTATCCATCTATATCATGGATGCCAGCAGCTGTCGGCTTTTTTTTAGGGGCCATTTTTCTTTTCGGGTTAGATAAGTTTCTACCTCATTTGCATATAAATTTTAAAGAGTCGGAAAAAGAAGGTGTGAAAACACAATGGCATAAAACAACACTGTTAGTTTTAGCAATTACTTTACATAATATTCCTGAAGGGCTTGCGGTTGGTGTCTTATTTGGTGCTGCAGGCTTAGGTATTGATGGTGCAACAATTGCAGGTGCTGTTGCATTGGCAATTGGTATTGGTATTCAAAATTTCCCAGAAGGTTTTGCTGTTGCAATGCCATTACGAAGACATGGAGTAAGCCGATTGAAGAGTTTCTATTATGGTCAATTATCAGCAATTGTTGAACCTGTTTTTGCTGTTTTGGGTGCAATCGCTGTATTATACATGGAACCGATACTACCTTTTGCTTTATCTTTTGCAGCTGGAGCTATGATTTATGTTGTAGTTGAAGAAGTTATTCCTGAAACTCAACGAGATAAATATACAGATCTTGCTGTTTTAGGTTTTATTGGAGGTTTTCTTATTATGATGATTTTAGATGTTGGATTATCCTAAAATTATATTTGTGTTATTTTTACACTTTACAAATTAGAAATAATTAATGTGAAATTATTTATTAATTGGGACATAACATCACAGCTTATTGAAGGTTGGAGTACACCTAATCTATATGGTTTGTTGTTTGTTTCAGGTTTAATTATAGGGTATTTTGTAATTAAACGGATTTATAGATTTGAAAATATAGAGGATGATAAGTTAGATAAATTAGTTTTCTATATGGTTTTAGCAACAATTATTGGTGCTCGTCTTGGACACGTGTTTTTTTATGGTCCATATTTTGATCAAGTTTCTTCAGAAGGAATTGTTCTAGAACGAGGCTATTTTTCTAACCCACTAGATATTATAAAAGTTTGGGAAGGTGGATTAGCAAGTCATGGTGGTGCAATAGCAATTTTAATTGCATTGAAAATTTATTCCAAAAAAGTTATTCAAAAACCATTTATGTGGATTCTTGATCGTATTGTTGCTCCAGTTGCAATAGCTGGTGCTTTTATTCGTTTAGGCAACTTAGTCAATCATGAAATTGTTGGAGATATTACTAACGTTCCATGGGGATTTAAATTTTTACATAATTATAATGATCTCTATAATTATGGACTTGAAAATATTCCAATAAGACACCCTGCGCAACTTTATGAATCCATTTGTTGTATATTTATTTTTGCGATTTTACTTTTTTTATTTTGGAAGAAAGATGCCTGGAAAAAACCAGGTTTAATGTTTGGAACATTTCTGATTTTATTATTTAGTTCTAGATTTTTTATTGAATTTGTTAAATTAGGTCAAGCATCTAGAGATGAATATCTTTTCATAAATACAGGGCAGATGCTAAGTATTCCTTTTGTTTTAGTTGGGATTTATATTCTTTGGAATACTTTAGGGAAATATAAATCCTAATTTCCTGAAATATAGTTTTTAATTGCTGTTGCGCAATTTTCTGCTGCATTAGGATCCATCCTAAACCATAATTCTGGTTCAATCAATTCTATCTCTCCGACACACATTTCATTTTGATTATTCCACATAACATCAATTCTAGCATACACAGGAATCGGCTTACATGCTTTTATTGCTTTTTCTATAAATTTAATCTCTTCATCATTTGGTATATAATTCTCAATCGTTCCACCAAAATCATCTTGCACTCTGAAATCTCCTTTTTTCGCCATCTTCAAAATAGCATGGCTATACTTACCACTAAATAGCATAAATGAAACTTCTCCTTTAGTTATGATTTGTCTTTCAAATTCTTGAATTATCATCGCTTCTTCTAAAATTAGAGACTTGAATATTTTTTCGTATTTTTTAATATCTGTTAATTTAAATCTATATGTATGTCTAGCCGCACCAGAAATAGCAGGTTTTAATATGAATTCATCCCACTTTAGATTTGAACAAATTTCTTTTAAATTTTTACGTTCTTTCTTTTTAATAAATATAGTATTGGGAATACGTATGCCTTTTTTTTGTATATCAAGGAGATAGTGTTTATCAATATTCCAATATATTAGTGATTTAGGATTAATTAATTTGGTCATCGCACTAACTTTTTCTAACCAAATTGAAAATTCAGTGAAACGATCAAAATAATCCCATGTGCTCCTAAATATTATATATTCTGTATCATTCCAATTAAAATCTGGATTGTCCCAATTTGTTCTATATACCTTAATTCCTTTATTAGACAATGCTTTAATTAAAGAATTATCTTCAAAGAGAATGTTTTTTATATATTGACTGTCACTTGAAGGGTTGACGTATCTTTGATCTGTTAAAATAGTGATATCATAAATCTTTTTCATAGGATGACAAAAAATCTATTTTATAAAATCTATTTTAGTTCTTTAGTTTTAATGATTTCGAACTTATCATCAATAAAAACACCATGTTTAATCTTACCTATAACATTAGCAGATTTAATTCCAGAACAAAGACTTTCTTTTTCATTAGGATCACAATATTCTTTAATTGATGTATTTTCAACGAAGTAGCTTTTGTCATTTATTTTAACGGCTATTCTACATTCATCTGTTGTCATATCAAAAAAGCATAATCCACACGCTGCTTCTACTACTTCACTAATTGTAGTTTTTCTTTTTTGTAATGATACACAACTTATAATAAGGATAATTAACGGTAATAAATATTTCATGATTTATTGATTTATTGATTTCCAAGTTGTATACATTTGCTCTTGACTTGGTCTATTTTCTTCTATTTCTCTTAATGGGTCAGTTTCTTTTAAGCTTGAATAACATTCTTGAGGTAAGGACTGGTATAATTTAGTTCCTTTTGTCTTCCAATCAATCATTTTATCAGAAACCTTTTTGATAATTTTAATTGGGTTACCAATTGCAAGACTTCTTCTAGGAATTTCTGTTTTGGCTGGAACAAAAGATAATGCACCTATGATTGATTCTTCTCCAATAATAACATCATCCATAATTACACTATTCATACCTATTAAGCAATTTTTTTCAATTGTAGCTCCATGTATTACAGCTCCATGTCCAATATGAGCATCATTCTTTAATTTAACTGTTGTTCCGGGAAACATGTGAATAGTACAATTTTCTTGAACATTACACCCATCTTCGATGATTATTTGTCCCCAATCACCTCGGATTGCTGCACCTGGTCCTATGTAGACGTTCTCTCCAATTATTACATTACCAGTTACACTAGCTTTTGGATGAATAAAACTAGATTCTTTGATAACAGGTACAAATCCATTAAAAGAATAAACGCTCATAAATTTATCATTAGATATGTGTAAAATTAACAATCTTAAGTTTAACAGCACAAAGTTTTTTTATACTTAAAAAAGTTTATTGTTAATTTTTTAACAAACTAAACAGTTAATTTTTACGTTATTAAGATATGAACTATTGTGATTATTGTTTGCAACCAAATACTAAAGATATTCATATTAAATATCATAATAGTCAATATGGTTTTCCAATTGATGATGATAATAAATTATTTGGCAGATTAATATTGGAAATTAATCAAGCTGGCTTATCTTGGGAAACAATTTTAAATAAAGAAAATAACTTCAAGTTAGCATATAGTAAATATGATATTGAAACGGTTGCTTCATATACTGATTTTGATATAAAAAAATTGTTATCTAATAAGGGAATTGTTCGAAATAAACTGAAGATAAATGCTGTTATATATAATGCTCAAAAATTATTGGATATAAAAAATGAATATGGTAGTTTTAATAGATGGTTAGATTTAAATCACCCTTTAAAAAAAGATGATTGGGTTAAATTATTTAAAAAGACTTTTAAATTTGTAGGTAGAGAAATTGTTAGTGAGTTTTTAATGAGTATAGGGTATTTACCAGGAGCACACAAAGAAACTTGCCCTGTTTATAAAAAAATAGAAAAGTTAAAACCTAAATGGAAAGAAAAATGAAAAATTTAGTACTAGTATTAGTTTTATTTATGTTAAATACTGTTTGCGCACAAGTTAGTGTTTTGGGTGGGGCAAGTTCCGCATTTCCTTTTGGTACGGGTACACCATATGTAGGTTTACATTTAGGTCTTGAAGTTCCTCGTGATGATGCGGTTTCATTTTATGGAAAATTCACACATCAATTTAGTCAGTCTAAGCCTTATATTAATTTTGACAATAATCCTGATGATGAATTTCAAACTAGAATGAATTATAATATTATAGAGGGTGGTACGAGGTATTATCTTGGTAATGGATTTGATTATGGATTTGCTGCATATGGTGGTTCAACAATTAAATTAATTTTTAATAATGTTAAATCAAATTATGATATGACGCAGTATGCTCCAACTACAGTTTTAAATACTAATGTTAAATCTTCAGTTTTTTCTGTTGCTTTTGGTCTTGGAGGTGGAGTGAAGTATTCTTTTCCAAGATTTGGAACAATATATTGTGATTTAGACTTATTTTATTCACTTATTCAAGTAGAATCTACTCAGGGAGTAATTGCGAATCTTTATAATAACAATCAATGGAGACAATTAGTATTTGGTTGTTCTATAGGGTATCGTAAAGATCTTATTTGGTAACATGAAAAAATGTTTGACAAAGATTTATAAATTAGTTATGTGCGACAATATTTAATTGCAGATAGTGGAGGTTCAAAAACAGATTGGTGTTTTATAGATTTCAATAAGAAAAAAACTTTTTTTACTACAGAAAGTTATCATCCTTCAAATTTTAATGATTTATTCCTTGATGAACAGAAAAAAAAGTGGGAATCCAATAAACATATGTTCGATTCAGAACTTATTTTTTTTGGTGCAGGTTGTTTGAATATTGAAGGGAAAAATCAAGTTGAACACATTTTATTTTCTATAGGTTTTAAAAATATAAAGGTTAAATCTGATTTATTTGGAGCAGGCTTAGCTTTATATGGAAACAAGATTGGTCATATTGCTATATTAGGTACTGGTTCGGTATTTTTTACTTGGAATCAAAATGAAGTTCAAAATATTAAAGGTGGATATGGACATTTGATTGGTGATGAGGGGAGTGGTTTCTATTTTGGAAAATTAGTTTTTGATGCATTTGTTGAAGGTAGTTTAAGTTCTGAACAACTTAAGGTTTTTGAATCAGTTGTAGATGTTTCTTCTATTAAAGGAATGATTGAGAAAAAGAAACATAAGTTTATTCTTGGCGAAATAAGTTTAAAATTGTCAAAGTATTCTTCTTTATTTAAGAATTTTCACACTAAAAATATAGATTTATTCTGTCAAAAGTACGTTGATTCAAATCATGTTCAAAAAATTTCAGTTATAGGTAGTTATGGGTATTACAATCAGGAAATTATAAGAAGTGTTTTTATTGATTTTAATTATAGATTGCATAAAATAGTAAGGAGTCCTATTGAGTTAATTGTTAATGAAATTGTATTTTAATTTAATTTTTCTGAAATTGCATCTTTAAAATTTAAATGGAAGGTCTCTCTATACTTGGCACAGCAATCACACCTTTAATTTCATTTAACCCATTAAGCGGTGTTATGGAAATTCAGGGTAGGTCAATACCCGAAAATGCAGATGATTTCTGGTTCCCTATTTTAAATTGGTTTGAATCTTATTTGATTAAACCAGCAATCAAAACAACTTTTAAAATAAATCTTGAATATTTTGATATTTCTTCTTCAAAGAGAATTTTGTTTTTATTGAATAAATTGACAGAAATTTCAGAGAATGGTTTTGATGTATGTGTAGAATGGATATATAAAAAAGAAAATGAAGAAATGTATGAAGTCGGTAAAGATTTTGATTTCATGGTTAAGGCTCCATTTAAATTTCAAGAATCTGATATTATCAAGACTTAATTGTATTATTTTTGCATAAAAAAAGTGAGATTAGTAAAAGAAATTCCACACGACAGATATAAGATCCAAATTTTTAATTATAATGAAAAATTTATTTTAAAAATTGAATTAGATCAGTTTGAGCAGTCATTTAAGATATCAGAAACTGATGTGAGTGGAATAGGGGATGTTGAAAATATGATAACAAAAGAACTTTTACAGAATACATTAAAAAGGTTTGTTGAAATGAGAACAGACTGGTTTAATAGTTTTAATTTAAAAAAATAGCAGATGAAATATTTAATTTTTATTGGGTTGACTTTATTTTTTTTGCAATCGTGTGGTGATTCTAAAGAAAAGCAAGAGATTGATATAAAAAACACAAAAACGAATGATATAATCAAAGATGATAATAGCCTGAAAATTAGTTTTTACAATCAAGATAGTCTTCAAATTCATTTCACGTATTTTAGAGAGCAGGATTCAATAATTACTAAGAAACAACTTGCTTATCAAAATGAGCTTCAGAGGAAAACTAAAGATTTACAAAATTATATTCTTAAGTATGAAGAGAAAGCTAAGGCTAATCTTTTAAGTCAAAATGAGGCACTTCAAATGCAACAAATTGCTCAGAATAAAGAACAAGCTATTATACAATACCAACAAAATAAAGGAGCTAAATTAGAGCAAGAAGCATATAATAAGATGGAAATTATTGGTAATAAAATAGAGTTTTTTGCTGCAAAATATGCTCAGGAACATAATATTGACTTGTTATTGTCTCATGGAAGGGGTGGTCAGTTTAAGTTTATTAATTCATCAATGGATGTAACAGAAGATTTTATAGATTATTTAAATAAAAATCAAGATAATCTAACTGGTGATATTGAAAATTAATTTCGTATGCAAATTGCTCAACAAAAGTTAAGTGAGAATATAGCAGAGTATGTCTTGTATATGTATCAAATAGAAGATCTTATAAGGGCATATAAATTTGATCTAGATTCTATTATATATAATTATGTTCAGCCTCAACTTCCAGATACTTCTTTTGTTAATAAGTATAGAGAGTGGTACTCAGATTTGATAAATCAGATGAAGAGTCAAAAAATAGAAAAGGTTGGACATTTATTATCATTACAGGATATATTGGTTGAATTATCTTATTTGCATAATACCATGATTGGTATGAAAAACATTAAATATTCTAGTTTATACAGTCAAGCTGTAAATTATATTGATGAATTTAAGACTAAATCTGATTTAAAAGACAAGAACCATATTGAGATTGCTTTTCATGCGATGTATATGAAGTTTTTGCTTAAGATTCAAAAAAAAGAAATCAGCTCAGAGACTGAGAATGCGTTTGATTCGATGAGAATTATGTTGGCTTATTTAAGTAAGTCATATCATAAAATGAAATCTGGTGAAACTGATTTTTTAAAGGGTTAAAAGATTTTTCCAGGATTTAAAATGCCATTTGGATCAAATACTGATTTAATTTCTTTCATTAGTTCTATGTTTTTTTCTGAAAATGCAATTTTCATATAAGGTTTTTGAACAATTCCAATTCCATGTTCACCAGAAATAGTTCCTCCTAATTTTACAACTTTTTTAAACAATGAAGTAATAGCCTTTGGGATATCATTTTCCCACTGCTCTTTCGTTAAATTCTCTTTTAAAATATTTACATGAAGGTTCCCATCACCAGCATGACCATAGCAAACAGATTTGAATCCGTATTTATTTCCAATTTTTTTTATGTATGAAATTAGTTGAGGTAATTTATATCTTGGCACAACAGTATCTTCTTCTTTATATATCGAATGAGCTTTAACTGCTTCGCCAACTGAACGCCTTAATTTCCAAAGTTTATCTTTTTGAGATTTTGATTCAGCAAATAGTATTTCATCTGTTTTAAATTTTTCTAAAACACTCATTATTTTGGTGCATTCGTCCATTAATATCTCTTTGTTGAATCCATCTACTTCAATTAGTAGATGGGCTTTATGTTCTTTTTTTATTTCGATACTATTTTCTCCAATAAATTTTTGTGTTATTAATAGAGCTTCTCTTTCCATAAATTCTAATCCACTAGGAATTATACCTTCTCTAAATATTTCAGCTACTACTTTACATGCTTCTTCAGCATTAAAGAATGGAACAAGCATTAATAAATCATGAGTTGGGTGAGGAATTAATTTTAAAACAATTTTAGTTATTATTGCTAGAGTCCCTTCAGAGCCAGTTATTAATTGTGTTAAGTTATATCCTGTTGCATTTTTTAGAACATTAGCACCAGTCCAAATAATTTCACCTGTAGGTAATACAATTTCAAGATTTAATACATATTCATTTGTTACGCCATATTTAACAGCTTTTGGACCACCTGAATTTTCAGATACATTTCCCCCAATAAAACAACTCCCTTTGCTTGCAGGATCGGGTGGATAAAATAATCCTTTATTTTTCACCTCTTCTTGAAGTACTTCGGTAATTACACCTGGTTCAGTAGTAATTTGATGATTTTTTTCATCTATTTCTAATATTTTATTAAATTTTTCCATTGACATAACAATACCTGAATACAATGGTATAGCTCCTCCACTTAGTCCTGTTCTTGCTCCAGAAGGTGTAACAGGTATCTTGTTCTCATTACAATATTTCATTATTTTGGAGACCTCTTCTGTTGTTTTAGGTTTTAGAACTAAGTCTGGTAATACAGAAATATCCTCTGTTTCATCATGACTATATTTAAATAAATCTTCTTTTTTTATAGAGCACCTATCATCTAAAAGTTTTTTAAAGAATGAAATATGAGTTTCTTCTAAGATGTTTTTCATATTAATATCTTAATTTTCTTTAATCTCGAATTCTGTTCTTCTGTTTTCTTGTCTTCCCTCTGAAGTTTTATTCGATGCAATAGGCATTGATGAGCCATAACCTTTAGCAGTCATTCTATTTGGTGAAATAGATTTTGACTTTAAGTAATTAACAACAGCTTGAGCACGATCTTGTGATAGTGAATTATTTAGTTTTGCTGAGCCTGTATTGTCTGTATGTCCAGATATTTCAATCTTTAATTCAGGAACATCTTTCATAAGTTTAACTAACCTATCTAATTCTGTGTTAGACTCTGGACGTAAATTTGATTTACCAGTATCAAAAAATATGTTTCGTAATGCTATTTTATTTCCTATAGTTATGTTTTTAAGTTCTATAATTTTATTTACTAAATTATCTACACTACCATTAGGTATATCAAAATTTTCAGAGTGAAACAAATAACCTTCTGCTTTGACTGCAATACCATAGTTTTTACCTGATGGTAATGTAATAATGAATTTTCCTGTTGAGCTATTTGTTGTAAATGTTTCGATTAGTTTTCCAGTTGTATTATCTGTAATCTCAATTGAAGATTGAACAGGTAATTTTGTCATGGCATCTTTCGTAAGACCTTTAAATACTGTAAATGATTTTTTGTTGATAGTAACTGTTGACTCAATGGAGTTATCTTTTATGGGGCTAAGAGTAGAAGCTAATAAGTAATTTTCAGCTATTGTAACAGGAGTCTTTTCAGGTCCCCAAAAAGTAACTTTATAAATATCATATCCACCTAAACCTCCTTTTCTATTGGAAGCTATATATGCAAATTTGCTATTTGCTGTTTCAGAGAAAAAGAAATCATCATAGGGTGTATTAATAGGATACCCCATGTTTATAGGTTTTGACCAAGAACCTTGCGCTCTTTCAGATATGAAAATGTCATAACCTCCATATGAATCACCACCTTCCGAAGCAATATACATTTTGGATCCATCTAATGTAATGTATATTGGACCTTCATTAAACTTTGAGTTCACTGTTGAAATCATTTGGGCTGCCATATAGTTTTCTTTAATTTTACTTTGCATACTACTATACATTACTTCGAATCCATTTGATCTATTTTCATTATCTCTATTAAAATATATACTCCATCCATCATCACTATATGCAGCGTAAACTTCATTTGCTCGTTTAGATGATATTTGAAACGGAAGTTTTTTAGGATTTGTCCAACTTGCTCCTACTAATGTAGTTTCGTAAATATCAAATTGCCCTTCATCTTCTCTATGAAACAACAACTTTGTACCATCATAACTAATGTTATTGGAGACATCATCAGACTCTGTATTTACACCTCCTTGCAGTTGTTTTGGTGAATTCCATTTACGATTAATATTTGTTGAATAATAAATGTCTTTGTCATAGCTTCCTGTAATATTTGTATCGTGATTATTAGGTCTGTCAGATGTGAAAATTAATTCTCCTCCATCTGTAGATATAGAAGGTGCATAATCGTTTTGAGGACTATTCAACTCAATGACATTATCAATCCAAGCTCTTATTGGATTTTGAAGCGCACCTCTAGCTAATTTACATTCTTTTTTATGCATACTTACAAACTTTTTAAAATTATCTGCTTTTCTATAATTATCTTCAAAAGTTTCAAAAGCTTTTATCGCGTCACTAAATTTATTGTCTAATTGTAGTGCTCTTCCAAAATAATATTGCATAAATGGATTACAATTTGGATCAAGTTTTTCTGCTTTATATAAATAACTAATTCCTTTATGTCTATATGTCGAATTAATATAACACACTCCAATCTTGAAGTTATTTAATGCATTGTTATTATTGAATTCTTGTGCTTTTAAATATTCATTTAGCGCTAATTCATAATTAAGACCAGGATTTTTCACTTGAAATATTGCTTCATTAGCTATTTTGAAAAATTCATCACCATTTTTAATTGCTTTAATAGCTTGCTTTAAACCTTCTTTATCGTTTTTGAAATTTGAATTTTTGAAATCTATATTTTGTGAATAGACCAAAGAAAATAAGAGTAGATTTAGATTAATTAATAGATATTTAGTCATCATTGTTTTTTTAGTTTGAACAGTTTCCAGAAAAATAGTTTTTACCAGTTTCAGAGCCTAATTCTCTTGCTTTTTTCCAATCATCACAAGCTCCGTTTAAATCGCGAAGCATTTCTTTTGCCATACCTCGATTAACATATGCTGCAGCATTTTCTGTGTCCATTTTTATAGCTTTATTAGCTAATTCTAATGCTTTTTCATAATCTTTTTTTATAAAATAAATTCCAGATAAATTAGATGCTGAAGGTGAATAATTTACTTCTATATTAAGTGCTTTATTGAAATCTTTAATCGCATCATCAAGCCTCCCTTCATTTTTTTGAAGGACTCCACGGTTATTGTATGCTAAATGGAAATTAGCATCGATAGAAATTGCTCTATTGAAAGCGGCTAATGCCCCATTATAGTCATTCATCTTTGACTTTGTTGTGCCAATATTATTTAGTACAAAAGCTAAATTTGGATTTTTTCTAATTGCTATTTCATAGTTAGAAATAGCCTTATCGTATTCACCTTTCATTCTATACGAAGAACCTAAATCATTATATGCATTAACTAGTTCATTTTCAAGTTCAATTGTTTTTGAGAAATAATAAATTGCTCCATCATAATCTTTTTGTATAAAACGAAGTGTACCATAATTATAATATGATTTGTAATTTGTATTATCTAGCTCTATAGCTCTTTCATAATCTTCTTCTGATTTCAAATAGTTATTTAGCTTTTGGTATGCTCTAGCTCTTTGAAAAAATGCACTTGAATGTTTTGGTTTTAATGCAATTAATTTATCCATTGTTTTAATTGCATCGTTATAGTTTTGGTTTTCATTTTCTGCTACTCCTTTATTGTAATATGCCGCTATAAAATTAGAATCAAGTTTAATGGATTTTTTAAATTCTTCAATAGCCTTAAGGTATTTTTTTTCTGAATATAATTTAATACCAAGGTTATAAGCCTCTTTACTTTTTGCAATGTTTTCATTCTTAATATTTAATGCTGTAATAGAATCTCGATAAGCTTTTTCTTTATCAGTTAATTCCTCTATTTGAGAAAAAGAAGGAAAGTTTAATAAACAGAAAATTGAAAGTAAGAAATGCAACTTCATATATTTTGGAATTTTTATTTTTAAAGTATTTAGTCTCAATCTTTAAAAATACTAAAATTGTTAATTTAGTATTCTTAATAAGAAAGTTTATGTCAAAAGAAGTATATATAGTTGATGGTATTAGAACTCCGATTGGAAATTTTGGTGGTTCTTTAGGTTCAGTCAGAACAGATGACTTGGGTGCGATTGTAATAAAAGAATTATTATCTAGAAATTCTTCTATAAATCCATTAGCAATAGAAGATGTTATTTTTGGTTGTGCTAATCAAGCTGGAGAAGATAATCGAAATGTAGCTCGAATGTCGGGACTGTTGGCTGGTCTTCCTTGGCAAGTAGGAGGGGAGACAGTAAATAGATTATGTGCTTCAGGTATGGCTTCTACAATTAATGCTTCTCGAGCGATTAAGGATGGAGCAGGCGATATATATATATCAGGAGGTGTTGAGAATATGACAAGAGGACCTTGGGTCATTTCAAAAGTTTCTAAGCCTTACGGTAGAGATGCTGAGATGTTTGATTCTTCATTTGGTTGGCGATTTATTAATCCAAAAATGCAAGAATTATACGGAACAGATGGAATGGGCATGACTGCTGAGAATTTGGTTGAAAAATATGGGATTGAACGTAGAGATCAAGATAATTTTAGTTTTTGGTCTCAGCAGAAGGCAAAAAAGGCAATAGAATCAGGTCGTTTTTCTCAAGAAATTGTTCCGGTATTAATCCCTCAAAAAAAAGGAGAGCCTATTCTTTTTGAGAAAGATGAATTTATTCGTCCAAATACTACTATTGATATTTTAGGTAGTTTAAGACCAGCTTTTAAGAAAGATGGTTCGGTAACTGCTGGTAACTCATCTGGATTAAATGATGGAGCTGCTGCATTACTAATAGCATCTAATAGAGCAATTAATGAACATAAATTAAAGCCGTTGGTTAGAATTGTAGGTTCTGCAGTTGCAGGTGTTGAGCCTCGCATTATGGGCATAGGCCCTGTTTATGCTTCACAAAAAGTATTAGAAAGAACAGGTTTGACTTTAGATCAGATGGATATTTTAGAATTAAATGAAGCATTTGCTGCTCAAGTTCTTGCTTGTACAAGAGAAATGGGAATAGATGATAATGACCCCCGTATTAATCCAAATGGGGGTGCTATTGCGTTAGGTCATCCGCTTGGTGTAACTGGTGCAAGAATTCTACTTTCAGCTGCCCTTGAATTGCAAAAGAAGAAAAAGAGATACGCCTTAGTAACAATGTGTATTGGTGTAGGTCAAGGATATGCTACAATTCTAGAGCGTCAGTAAATTCATTTTAGATGAAAAAAAAACAAATATTCTATTTATTAAGCTCTTTAGTTTTACTTCTTATATTTTTGATGATTTCTTGTAAAAAGAAAAAAGCAGTTTGGTATACGGATTGGAGTTCACCTTTAATTAATGATACTTTAACGTTAAATCATTTAGCTAATGATTCAACGTTAAGTGAAGTAGGAGGTTTTTATGAGTTAAATTTAGACCGTAAATTAATTGATCTAGATTTAGCTGAATTAATTGAAATTCGAGATACTATAATTTCTGAAGAGTTTAACTCAAATATTACAATTAATTTATCACCTGGATTTAGTTTTGTCAATTCAATTGAAGAGTATAGTTTAGACATAGAAGATGTACAGTTAAAAACAGTAGTTTTAAAAAATGCTTATTTAGATGTTAAGGTTGTTAATCCTCTAGGTACAATTACAATTTTTAATATTACTTTACCTGGTATTACGAAAAATGGTGTAACATTTTCAAATCAATATTTTGCTCCTAGCGGTACAAATTTAAATCCTGGAATCGTAGAAGAGACAATAAATCTTTCTGGTTATCAAATTGATTTGACAGGTATTTCTGGCGGTGAATTTAATAAGTTACAATCTCAAATTACTGTTTCTACTGACCCTACAGGTCCTTCAGTTTCAATGTCTCCAAATCAAATAACTAAGGCAGATGTAGCATTTAGAGATATTAAAATTGATTATGCTCGTGGTTATTTTGGTAACAAATCATTTTCTGATACTATTCTTTTTGATGTTCCAGTACTTAACAATATTTCATCAGGTTTAGTTGACTTGCCAAATACGTCTATTGGATTTGAAATAGAGAATGGTATTAAAGTAAGTGCTGAAGGTACATTAACAAATATCAGTAATGAGAACACTAGTGGTAATACTGTTAATTTATTAAATGATCAAATTGGTACATCTTTTAATATTAATCCTGCAACTGGTAATTGGAACACGATTAATCCTAGTTTAAAAACGATTCTTTTTAATAGCTCTAATTCGAATATTGAATCATATTTAGAGAATTTAGGATTTAAACATGAATTAGGTTATAATTTTCAATTAAATCCATGGGGAAATGTTACAGGTGGTTGGGATGAATTGTTTCCTGATAGTAAAATATCTGTTTCTTTAAATGCAGATATGCCATTGATGATAGGTGTTGATCAATTGATTTTAAGAGATACATTTGATATAAATTTTAATCAGGATGGAAATGTTTTTATTGTTAATTCTGGAGAACTCTTAGTTGAAACTAGTAACTCTTTTCCTTATTCAGCGGCCATAAAATTATTTTTTTTAGATGAATCAGGTAATATTTTACATCAAGTAAATGGGACAAGTGAAATAGAGTCTGCTCAATTTGGATTATTCGATTTACAAGCAGGATTAATGGTGTCAGATTCAGAACTACGATTTATATTAGGTCAAGCAATCTTAAATGATATTAATTTGATTAAGTACTTAATTGTTGAACCAGAATTTAATACACTTAATCCTTCAACTAATATAGTGGAGCCAATGGGAATTCCTTTAGGAGCTTTTTTTGCAATTAAGGTTAAAACTAAATTAACTACAGAAAATACATTGTAAAATATGAGGTTAATTTTAAAAATATTGATCGTTTTTTTATTTTTTCAATCCCATGTGTTTGGACAGATTATTCCTTTGGCATATGATACATTATCCTTAGAAAATGAAATATTTATTGAAACTGGGATTGATTTTGCTAGTACTGCAATTCAAAGAGATTTAAGTAGTAAGTTTTTCTATGGTGGTGGATACATAGATAATCAAACTATAGATAATTCTTATAATCGTCATGTTGATATCAATACATCAGGTACTTATGGAGGTTTCAATTTGGAATATAGAAATTATAAAAAGAAATTATTAAAGAACAAAGATTGGGGTTATTTAATTAGAGTAGGAACAGATTTTTTTGGGGGAGCTACTTATTCTCAAGATTTTTTCGGATTCATGTTTTATGGTAATGATAAATATAAAGGAGAGACAATTGATTTTTCAGGTTTGAATTGTAATTTTATGAGTTATCAAAAGTTAGGTTTTGGAATGGCAGATGTAAAGTCTAAATCTTCTGTTTCTATTAATCTTTATAACATTAATAGTCGATTTAATGCAAATTTTCGAACAGGGGAAATTACTCAAGATATAAATGGTGATCAAATTGAATTTGTTTTAGATGGAGATATTGAATTAAGGGATAGCGAAAAGTTTAATCAGGGTATAGGTTTAGGCTTTGACTTTGATTTTAAATTACCTATTTCTTTGTTTAATAAGGAAATATCATATATTCAATTTCAAGCTAGAAATGTTGGTTTTGGTTATATGTATCAAAAACAAAAAATTTTTTCTGTAGATACTACTATTTCATTTGATGGATTTGAATTTGATCAGTTATTAGGAGATAATTCTATTTTTTCAGATTCTTTGAGTGTTTTAGATTCAATTGGTATTTCTTCAAAAGAGAAAAATAGAGCTATTTTATTGCCTGGTTATTTACAGATAAGTAAGATTGTAAATAATAATACAAAAAAGAAATTACAATCATTTTTTGGGATTAGATTTTATCCATCATTAATTTTTAATCCTTATTTATTTTATGGTTTACATTATACTCCATCTAAGTTTATTGGCTTTGGCTTAAATGTTGGTTATGGTGGTTTCGCAAAATTTAGAAGTGGTATTTATACTAATATTAATTTAGGTAATTATTCTTTAGGATTAGCTTCGGAAAATATATTAGGTTTTTTTACAAGAAGATCTAGTGGTCAATCATTATTTATTAGGTTAAGATGCGTTATTTAGTTATAGTTATTATATGTTTAATTTTTAATTCAATTTGTCTTGGACAGATTTCTTTTTTTAATTTTTATACTAATAATGGAGCTGATTTTGGACAAGGAATTATTCAATTAGAGGATAGCAGCTATGTTTTGACTGGTTCTTCGAGTAGTTTTGGTAATGGACCATCTCAAGCATTTCTTATGCAGATAGATAGTATGGGTAATTATTTGTGGTCGAAGAGTTATGGTGGTGTAGAATCTGAATCAGGTAGACGTGTGCTATATAAGAAAGATTTTGGTTATTTTATTTGTGGATATTCAAACTCTAATTTATTAGGAGATTTTGACTTTTATTTAGCTAAAGTAGACACTTTAATGAATCTTGAATGGGATAATACATATGGAGGTGATGGTTGGGAGAGGATTAATGATGCGGTATTAACTAGTGATACCGGAACGTTATTAGTAGGAGAAACAAGTTCTAATATAACTAACAATCTAGATATTTATATTGTTCGAACTAACAAGTTTGGTGATACTCTTTGGACTAAGACAATAGGAGGTAGTGGTGATGATAAAGCTAATTGTATTACTAGTTATGATGATTCTACCTATTTTATTGGTGGTCAATATTATTTAGAAGATTCTCTACAAGTAAAAGGCTATATGATGTATTTAAAGGATGATGGTACAATTATATGGCAAGAAACTATTCCAACTGCTAATGAACATTGGGTCAATGATATAGTTATTGATAATAGTAATTCATCTAAAGTTGTTGGTGTAGGTGGTGGGAGAAAAAGTTCTAATGATATAGAACCATATTATTTTATTTATGATGATGCTCCAAATCAGTCTTTTATTGGTGATTATCATGAATCGAAACCAGGTGATGAATATTATACTGAAATAACTAGTTTTGGAAGCAACGGAGACTATTATATCTCATATGTTGATAATACTGGTACAGGTTATCCTTATGGAGAGGATATTCAAATTCATAGACGTCAATCAAATTGGGTATATGTTCCCCCTGGTTGTCCTTTATCACATCCTTATCCTGATTATGTTGGAGATATAATTAGCACTTCTGACGGTGGTGCAATTGTTGTAGGTTATACAACTGGTGTAATATCAGGTGGGAATGAAATTATGATTGCTAAAATTGGACCAAGTAGTTTATATCCTGATAATATCAATGATTATACCATTAATAATGTTGTGATTTTAGAGAATATTGATTTATCTAATTTGGTTACTTTATATCCTAATCCTAGTTCTGGAGAAGTCAATTTGGTTTCTGAAACTAATATGTATGAAAAATTTAGAATTTTAAGTTCTAAAGGTAATATTGTTGAATCAGGTATTTTTAATCAAAATTTGAAACTTGATTTTTCTCTAGAAGAGATTGGCATTTATTTTATTGAATTAATTGGAAGTAAAGTTATTCCAGTTAGAATAAAATTAGTTATTAATTAGACTACCATTCAAAAGCACTCTCGGTAAACCAATTTTTCTGAACTCTTAATACTTGTTCTATAATATCTCTAACACAATTCCTACCTCCTTTGAAAGGAGATTGATAGTGGCTTACTTCTTTAATTTCAGTAGCAGCATCTTGCGGACAAGCAGATAACCCAACAACTTGCATTACCTTATAGTCAGGAATGTCATCGCCCATATAGACTACATTTTTATCGTTAATATTATATTTTGATTTAATGTCATTGTATACTTTAAGCTTATTATATGATTTCATGAATATTTCAGTCACACCAAGGTTAGACAATGTGCTTTCTACTTGTTTTGAATTACCTCCGGTAATAATAAAGACTCTATACCCCATTTTAGAGGCATATTGGATTGCATAACCATCTTTTGAATTAAAGGTTCTTACCATCTCATTTTTTAATAGAGAAATGCTTCCATCTGTTAAAACACCATCAACATCAAATATGAATGTTGTAATATCATTTAATCTTTTTTTATAACTTTTCATTGTAAGTGTCTTTTATACTTTTACTAAGTAGCATATATATTTCTTTAGAATTTCCTTTTAGGATTTCTATGTGTTGTTTGATTATATTATTATCTCCTCTTCTTGCAGGACCTGTTTGAGATTTAAAAGCAGATTCTATATTAATTTTATTAAATGTTTCCTCTAAAAGTGGCATAAGGTCTTTAAAATTAATTGAATTAGTTTTTGCATAATTTTGTGCTTGATAAATAATATGATTTGTAAAATTATTAACAAATACAGCAGCTAAATGAATTTTTTTTCTTTGTATCGAATCTATAATTTTCACATTATTCGATATTTTTAAAGTAAGATTATATAGTTGTTTTTGTAATAGATTGTTTGTTGACTCGATGAAAAAAGGAACTTTATTTAGTTTGATTTTTATATTTTTTGAAAACGTCTGTAGTGGGTATATAACACCAATTTTTTCACGATAAGGTAAAGATTGAATTTCAACTGAGCCAGATGTATATGCAATAGGACAGGATGAATCGATAGATTTACAAATATTTGATATAGCATCATCTGGTGTACAAATAATTACTAATTGATTTTTAGGTAAATCTTTTATCGATTTAGAATGAATAGCATTTACTTTTTTGCATAGAGAGTGAACATCGATTGTATTCCTTCCAAAAATATGAGTAACCTTAATTCCAATTTTCACAAAGTTTGTAGATAAATGCCAAGCAACATTACCGCTACCAATAATTGAAATTTTTTCAATTGAATTTTTCACAATAAGATTTATTTATTATCTAATCGACAATCCGCCAAGTACCTGATTCTATTAAACTCTTTGCTTTTTTATATTTTATCTCTTTTGTTTCTTGTCCATTCGAAATTTTGACAATTTGATTTCGGTTTATTTTTGGAGCAGCAAAAACTGGTTGGTTCTTTTCTTGTCTTTGACTTGCAGAATTTCTTATTGCTTCTTGATAACCTTCTCTGCTGCCTAGTTGATTCTCTTGTTTGTTTTCTCGAGCTTTTTCGTAGTTACTTTGATTTGCTATAGATTTATTTGTCGTTTGAATTTCTTGTGATGTAGGAATATCTAATTTCATTAATAATTCCATTGTTTCTGAATTTAATCGAATTAACATTTTTTTGAATAATTCAAAAGATTCAAGTTTATATACTAATAGAGGATCTTTTTGTTCATATTGTGCATTACTAACTGCTGATCTTAAATCATCCATTTCACGAAGGTGTTCTTTCCATTCGTTATCAATCATACTTAGAATAATGTTTTTCTCAAACATATTTGTAATATTACTACCCTCACTTTCATATGCTTCTTGAAGATTGACCACAAGTTGCATTTCTCTACGACCATCTGTTAATGGAAATACAATGTTTTTATATTTTTCTGACATTGTCTCATAAACATGTTTTATTTGAGGTATTGCGGCTGTAGTAATCTTTTTATTTTTTCTTTCGTATTGATTTTTTAATTGGGAATAAACAATATCGATAATTGTATTTTCATCCTTTGATTCATATTCTTCTTCACTAATAGGAGATTGAACACCTACCATTCTTAACAATTCTTCTTCAAAAGATTTAAATTGAGTCTTATCATATCCTAGAGTAATTTCTTCACTTACATCGTAGAACATATTATCAATATCTATATCTAGTCGTTCTCCAAAAAGAGCATTTTTACGCTTTTTGTAAATTGCCTTTCGTTGTGCATTCATTACATCATCATATTCTAATAATCTTTTACGAATACCAAAATTATTTTCTTCTACTTTCTTCTGAGCACGTTCAATAGATTTAGAAACCATACTATGAGTAATTACTTCACCCTCTTTTAAACCAAGTCTATCCATTAATTTGGCAATTCTTTCGGATCCAAATTTTCTCATTAAATCATCTTCTAGGGAAACAAAAAACTGAGATGACCCAGGGTCTCCTTGACGGCCAGAACGTCCTCTTAATTGTCTGTCTACACGACGGGAATCATGACGTTCTGTCGCAATAATTGCTAATCCACCTGCTTCTTTAACTCCAGGTCCAAGTTTAATATCTGTCCCTCTACCAGCCATATTTGTTGCAATAGTTACTGCACCGGCGAGACCTGCATTAGCAACAATTTCTGCTTCTTTTTGGTGTAATTTAGCATTTAATATTTGATGTTTAATACCCTTCATTTTAAGCATCCTACCCAGTACTTCTGATATTTCAACAGTTGTTGTTCCAACAAGAACTGGACGTTTTTCGAGAACTAATTTTTCTATTTCTTGGATTACAGCATTGAATTTTTCTCGAGCAGTTTTAAATACAAAATCGTTTCTATCGTCACGTTGTATAGGTTTATTTGTTGGTATAACAACAACATCTAGTTTATAAATATCCCAGAATTCTTTGGCTTCAGTTTCTGCTGTACCTGTCATTCCAGATAATTTATGATACATTCTAAAATAATTTTGTAATGTGATAGACGCATAGGTTTGGGTCGCTGCTTCCACTTTTACATCTTCTTTCGCTTCAATTGCTTGATGAAGTCCATCAGAATAACGTCTACCTTCCATTATACGTCCGGTTTGTTCATCAACAATTTTAACTTTTCCTTCTAGGATAACATATTCAACTTCTTTTTCGAATAATGTATATGCTTTTAATAATTGATTTATTGAATGAATACGTTCAGATTTAATACTATAATCTCTAATTAAAGCATCTTTTTTTTCTAAAAATGCTGATGATTCAAGTTCTAATTTTTCAAGTTGAGCTATTTCGGAACCAATATCTGGCATGATAAAGAATTCTTTATCATCAGTGCCTGATATTAAATCAATTCCCTTGTCAGTTAATTCAATTGTATTATTTTTTTCATCAATAACAAAGAATAATTCAACATCAATTTTCTTCATATGCTTACCTTGTTCTTGCATATAAAAATTTTCAGTCTTTTGAAGATGAGCTTTTATCCCTGGCTCAGATAAGTATTTTATTAATGCTTTATTTTTAGGTAAACCACGGAACGCTCTCAATAGAGCCTTTCCGCCATCTTCTAACATTTGTTTTGCCTGTTTTGCATCAGTAATTTCATTATTAATTACTGTAAGAAGTTTCTTTGCTTCTGATATACATTGTGTGACATATTTTTTTTGTGCTGCAACAATTTTTTCTACCCGTGGTTTTAGTTGATGATATTCGTGTTCATCTCCTCGTGGTGTAGGGCCAGAGATTATTAATGGTGTTCTCGCATCGTCAATTAATACAGAATCAACTTCATCAATAATTGCAAAGTGATGTTTTTGTTGAACAAGGTCATTTGGATTTCCTGCCATATTATCTCGTAGATAATCAAAACCAAATTCGTTATTTGTTCCAAAAGTAATATCACTTAAATATGCTTTTTTTCGTTCTGTTGAATTTGGTTTGTGTTTATCAATACAATCTACTGATAATCCGTGGAATTGATACATTGGTCCCATCCATTCGGAATCACGTTTAGCTAAATAATCATTTACTGTGACAACATGTACACCCTTCCCTGATAATGCATTTAGATATACTGGTAGAGTGGCTACTAATGTTTTTCCCTCACCAGTTTGCATTTCAGCAATATTTCCTTTGTGTAGAACACTGCCTCCCATTAATTGAACATCATAGTGAACCATATTCCAGGAGACTTCTGCCCCTGCAGCAGTCCAAGTATTGGACCAAATAGCTTTATCTCCATTAATTATAATTCCATCTTTAGAATTTGCTAATTCTTTATCGAAATCCTGAGCATCTACAATTAATTGACCTTTTTCATTCCAACGTCTAGCAGTTTCCTTAATAACTGCAAATGCTTCGGGTCTTATCTCTTCTAGAATTTCTTCAATTTTATCATCAATTTTTCGACTCATTTTATCTATTGATTCGAAAAGAGACTCTTTGTCTTGAATTGAGATAGATGTACTTTTTGTTTTTTCTTGAAGCTCAGTTAATTCATCTTCTAGCTCTGAAATACCATCTTTAATTTTAGATTTGAAATATATTGTTTTAGCTCTTAATTCATCGTCAGATATATTTTCAAATGAAGTTTGAAACTCATTTGTTTTATCTATAGAAGGTTGATACTCTTTTCTGTCTTTATTAGACTTGCTTCCAAATAGTTTTTGAAAAAAATTAATTGCCATTATTCCTATACTAAATTACGTGCTTGTAAAATTAATAAATTCTATTTCCTAAGAAAGATTAATAGAGTTAATTATATAAGTAAGATATATTATTTTTTGATTTTAAGATTTATATTATTCTTTAATAATAAAATACGTAAATATAGTTTTATAAATCTTCCTTAGATTGGACTATTCCCATTATCTTTGTTATATGCACGAAATGATTTTAATATTAGATTTTGGTTCTCAATATACTCAGTTAATTGCAAGAAGAGTTAGAGAATTAAATATATATTGTGAAATTCACCCATGGGATAAATGTCCTCAATTAAATAAAAGTGTTAAAGGTGTAATTTTATCAGGAAGTCCATTTTCTGTGAGAGATAATGATTCTCCTAAACCTAATTTATTGAGTATTAAAGGAAGTTTTCCCTTGTTGGGAGTCTGTTTTGGAGCACAGTATATGGCTAATAGCTTTGGGGGAGAAGTTTCGTCTTCAAATACTAGAGAGTATGGTCGAGCTAACCTTGATTTTGTTGATCAATCGAATATTTTAATGAAGGATATATCCAATAACTCTCAAGTTTGGATGTCTCATGGAGATACTATTAAAAGTATTCCCGATACTTTTAAAGTAATAGCAAGTACTAAGGATGTTAAATATGCAGGTTATCAAATAAAAGGAGAACAAACTTTTGGAATACAGTTTCATCCCGAAGTTTATCATTCTTTAGAGGGTTCAATTTTGTTAAAGAACTTCTTAATTGATATTTGTAAATGTTCTCAAGATTGGACTCCAAATGCTTTTATTGATGAAACAGTCCAAGAAATTAAAGATACTATAGGTGATGATAAAGTAATTTTAGGTCTTTCTGGTGGTGTAGATTCTTCCGTTGCAGCTGTTTTACTTCATAAAGCAATAGGAAAAAACCTACATTGTATATTCGTTGATAATGGACTTTTAAGAAAAAATGAATTTTCTTCTGTATTAGATTCATATAGAGGTATGGGATTAAATGTTAAAGGTGTAAAAGCAGCTGATAAGTTTTATGCTGAACTCAAAGGAATTTCCGATCCTGAATCCAAAAGAAAAGCAATTGGGAAAGTATTTGTTGATGTTTTTGATCAAGAATCTAAGTTAGTTGAAAATGCGAAATGGCTTGGTCAAGGTACTATTTATCCTGATGTAATAGAATCGGTTTCTGCTACTGGTGGTCCTAGTGCAACAATTAAATCTCATCATAATGTCGGAGGATTACCAGATTACATGAAGCTTAAAGTTATTGAACCTTTACGTTTATTATTTAAAGATGAAGTCAGAAGGATAGGTGATTCCTTAGAAATTGATTGGAAAATTTTAGGGAGACATCCTTTTCCTGGCCCAGGTCTAGGTATACGTATATTAGGATCTGTTACAGCTGAAAAAGTTGCCATTCTTCAAGAAGTTGATCATATTTTTATTTCTGCATTAAAAGAAGATGGTTTATATGATGATGTTTGGCAGGCTGGAGCAATTTTTCTGCCAATTCAATCAGTTGGTGTTATGGGAGACGAAAGAACGTATGAGAATGCCGTTGCTTTAAGGGCGGTAACATCAACTGACGGAATGACTGCTGATTGGTGTCATTTACCTTATGATTTTTTATCAAAAGTATCTAATAAGATTATTAACCAGGTAAAAGGTGTAAATAGGGTTACTTATGATATTAGTTCTAAACCTCCCGCAACTATTGAATGGGAATAATATATCTTGGCACAAGGATTGTAAAATCAATTCCGTAATTTTACCTTATGCGTAATATCTTTATTTTAATTTTAATAATAAGTATTCCACTTTTTTCTTTCTGTCAACATGAAAATGCTGAAATTGTGAAAAAAAATGAATTGTTTTATTATAAACATAAGGTTGTTTCTGGTAATACATTTTATTCAATTCAGAAACAATATGATGTTTCTTCTAATTTGATTCTAAATGAAAATTTATCCTCAATAGATGATAGTTTAAAGATTGGTCAATTTGTTATGATACCTGTTATTACAATAGACTATATAGTTCAAGAAAAAGAGACTATTTATGGTCTTTCTCGAAAATTCCGCATTTCTCAAAATCAATTAATTGAATTAAACCCTAAAATTTTAGAGGGATTAAAAAAAGGGGCTAAAATTCAGGTTCCAAAAAATATTTTTTTTGAAAACGCAAATACATCTGATAAAGAATTAGAAACTCCCAATCCATTTGTGACAAATCGAATTAATGAAGATTCCGTGGATAACTATATTAGAAATCAGTTTAGCGATTCTACTATTCAACATACTGTTATGTCTCACGAAACACTTTATAGTATTTCTAAAAGATATATGATGCCAATAAAAGATTTAATAGATGTTAATAATCTTTCTACATCAGTATTATCAGAAGGTCAAGTTTTGATAATCAATGTCAAATCGGAGAATTTAGAGAAAGTAGATTTTGGTGTTATTAATGAGCAACCTTTTGTTAAAAATGATACTCTTTTTGTTTTTGATGTTAAAGACGAGTATAATATAGCTATTCTTTTACCTTTTCAATTAGATTCTACCTCTAATTATTCTAAATATTTATCAACGCTATCAGCACATTTTTATATGGGAGCTAGAATGGCTCTTGATTCTCTTGATTCTCAAGGTTTGAATGCAAAAGTTTATTTTTTTGATACAAATAAAGATTCTACATCAGTTGTAAATATTTTAAAAGATGATATTTTTTCTAGTATGGATTTAGTTATTGGTCCTTTTAATCCGAATAATATAGAATTAGTATCTAAGTATTGTAAAGAAAATAATATTAGAATGGTTTTGCCTATTTTATCAGATCAAAGTTTATTAAAAGATAATGAATTTGTTTATGCTAGTGTTGCATCTAATAATACATTAATGAAACAGTTAGCATTATATATGTTGAATAATTATGGCGATGATAATATAATTTTGATTAAGCCTAATGACGTTAATAGTTTACCGCTTTATGAAGATTTTCGTAAAACATTTTTATCAAGCGATTCTTTGGAAGAAAACCATTATAATTTAATTGAAACTAAAATAGATGGTTTTAATACTTATATAAAGCGAGGTGTTAAAACAAGGTTTATACTACCTACTCTAGATCGTGGTGATGCAAAGGATTTTATGGTCAACTTAAATCGTTCTGCTTTTCGGTCTAAAACGAGTGATTTATTTGTGTATGGTACAAAAGAATGGCTCGAATTTACTGAGATTAATGATGTTTATAAGAACAAATATAATTTTCATTTTGTTAGTTCTAATATGGATAATTATTATTCTAACTTAGCTATTAATTTGAATAAGTCATTTAGATCAATATACAAAACAGATATGTCTAGATTAGCAATGCAAGCATATGATGTAGTCTTATATTATTGTTCTTATTTTTTTCTTGATAGAAAGCAACAAGAATTGTTAAGGAATGATTTTAAAATGAAGCAAGTAACATTGGGAGGTGGTTATGAAAACTCCAAAATTTTCTTAATTGAACAAGAAGATTTTGAATTGGTTAAATCAGCTGAATACCATTAGCTTAATATATTCAATTTGTTTGGCAACCTTTTACTTTAAATTTCGTTATTTTAGTATATTAACAACTATTACTTATGAAATTTTTTTTACCTCTTTTTTTAGTTTTTATTTTTACTGGATTTTTCTCAAATTTTTCTCTTTCTTCTAGATCTATTATTTATGAAGATTCTATTCAAAAAAGATCGACAGATATTTTAAAGAAAGTTTTACCTGATAATAATGTTTCATATAGATTTTTTTCAAATAGATTATTAGTTCCTGAACGTATACAGGCTTGGGAAAATCGTTTTAAAATATCTTATAATGAGCTAATTAAAATAGAGTTTGATATAGATCATCAGACTGTATATATAGTATTATCTGAGAATCATCAATTAGAAACTTTAGATTCTATTTTGGGAAGGTTTGGAGTCAATAATTATACTGTTCAAATTAAGTAGATTATGAAAATATTTTTTCTTTTTTTCTTCACTTTATTTGTTGTGTTAAAATCATTTTCGCAGTGTAATACAAATACAACTATTTGTACACCAGGAGTTGCGGGCCCATTTAATTTTATTCCTGCTTCGCCTAACCCTTCTTCATGTCTTGATTTTTTTAATGGAGCAGCTGCTCCTAATTATGCTTACATTATTTTATATATAACAGTAGGAGGTAATTTGAATTTACTTATTGAAGGAGATCAACCTAATGGATTTTTAGATGTTGCTATATTTGATATAACTACAGCTATTGATCCTTGTGCATCACTTGGAATTCCAACAGAGATAGGTTGTAATTATGCTGATAATATGAATGGCTGTAATGAGTTTGGCTCAAATTTTCCATGCACATCTGAAGTTCCTTCACCTGTTGTAAATGCTGGGGATGTACTCATGATATTAGTAGAGGATTGGAGCGATGTTCAAACCACTTTTACTTTGGAGTTAAGTAATGCTCCAGGTAGTGCTCAAACAGGTCCTCCAGATCCAACAATTACTCCTGTTGCTAATGTATGTGTAACCGATGTACCTTTTCAATTAATTGCCGCTGATGGTGGTGGAACTTGGAGTGGTACGGGGGTTAGTGCAACAGGACTTTTTGATCCATCAATTTCTGGACCAGGTACTTTTACTATAGATTATAACATTGGTGTATCACCATGTGATGCTATGGATCAAACTGTAATAACAGTTCTTGATATTTCAGCAAATGCAGGTTTTCCTAATAGAATTTGTTTAGGCTCTAATTTTTTAATTGGTGCTGATCCAGTTTTTAATGTTGAAGGTGCTACTTACTCTTGGGATAATGGTGCCGGAGCTGGTACTATAGATTTAACAGGTGCTATTCAAGATAACGGTCAAGTTTCTGTTAGTCCGATAGTAAGTACTAATTACGAAGTAACAGTTGATAATGGTGGTTGTATTGCTACAGATCAAGTTCTTGTTCAAGTTGATCAACCGCCAACTGCATTAAATCCGAACACTATAAATGTTCAATGTTTTGCAGATATTCCTCCACCTAATCCAGATGTTGTAACAACAGAAGCAGATGATTATACAGCTTCTCCAGTCGTTACTTGGCAAGGTGATATTTCTGATGGTTTATCATGTCCTGAAACTATTTCTCGAACATATAGGGTTACTGACGAGTGTGCTAATCACATAGATGTAGTTCAGACAATAATAATTAATGATGATATATCTCCAGTTTTTGACCCTATTCCTGCTGATACTTCTGTGGAATGTATAGAAGATTTGCCTGTTTTAATGTTAGGCTATACGGATAATTGTGATGGTTTAGGTTCGGTTCTAGGAATAGATGTATCTGATGGAGGTAGTTGTCCAGAGATAATAACACGCACATGGACTTATACAGATGGTTGTGGAAATAATTCAACAACAGCATCCCAAATAATAACGATAATAGACACACAAGCACCAGTTTTTGATCCTGTTCCATTGGATACTACTGTAGAATGTATAGGTGATGTACCTATAGCTGGTAATTTA
>PAQM01000018.1 GCA_002709305.1 Crocinitomicaceae bacterium
GGATTCGTGTACGTCATAACTGTTCCAGTTAATGGATCAGTTAATCTGAACGTATATGAATCTGCACCAGGTACAGCGTTCGCTTTAATAATACTTGACGATGTCTCTACTTTACTTCCACAGAAATTGTTTGTTAACTGTGTAGTTGGAATATCGCAAGTATATGTGTTTAAATTAAGATTAACAATAGAATCACAACCATTAGTAGTAGTAAATATTTCGGTATATTGACCACTTGTAGTTAATGATTGAGATCCAAATGTATATGTGTCTCCATCACATATTGAATCTGAAATATTTTCAGTATGAATTGGAATTATAGTTAAGTCGAGAGTAATTGTAGAATCACATCCTGCAGCATTTGTTGTTGTAAATGTTGGCGGTGGTGGCAATACAATTAATGTTCCTGTCATTCCATTTACTGCATGAGCTCCTACAGCGCAATCGTAGTAATATGTCCCTGGTATATTAAAAATATGGACTGCTAAATCTGAAGATGTAGTTGGTTGGGTAATGAAACTAACAGGATTATTGTATGAATTTCCTGTTATAGATGAAATATCAAAATTTACATTATGATTCCCACCATCATTGATCCATTTAACTGTGTCTCCTGTATTTATAGTAAGAGAATTTGGAGAGTAATAAAAATTACCTGCATTAATAACATGTGAAGTAGGAACATAATTATTTGTACTAGATGTATATGTATTACCATCTATCCAAGTATAACTATCACAAGCTGTAACTACATCCGTTCCTGTGTTAGCGTAATTAATTGTTAAATCTAATGTTACAACACTATCACATCCTGCAGCGTTTGTTGTGGTATATGTTGCGGTATTATTGGATGTTGTATACGTATTACCATCTATCCAAGTATAACTATCACAGGCTGTAATTATATCTGTGCTTGATGTAGAATTATTTATAGTTAGATTTAATACTGCTATACTATCACATCCATCAAATGTTAATAAAGGAGGATTAACATTATCTCCATAATATGTATACATCCCACTTTGAGTATAAGTGTTACCATTCCAATCATAACTATCGCAAGCTGTTACATTTGTATAGGATGTCTCTGAATAATTAATTGTTAGGTTGATTGTGATAATACTATCACAGTTTGTATAATTGGGAATTGTATCCGTATATGTACCAGTTGTTGTCCATGTATATACTCCACTTGGTGAATTATAAGAATTACATGACGTTTGATTTATTGTGTCATATGTGTTGACACAGATTGGTGTTAACGAGCAACTAGCAGAGTGCTGATTAATGTTTGTCCAATCATTTATAGATGCTACAATCCATTCACTTGAAGTTGAATCTGTACCAAAAGAACCAAGTTCATTTGGGTTTCCAGAACATACAGTTGATTTTCTAATTAAAGTGTGATCTTTTGTTGCATCAGGGGTACCAGCAACTTCCCACCCAAAGCCTGGGTCACCTTGCATGTCACCAACAATATCAATGATAGTATAGTTTGCAGCAGTTGCACCAGCTAAAGTAAGAGCAAAAACATCATCACCATTACTTAGATATGTGAATGTTTGATTACTTACAGCGGAGATAGTTGAGTCAGCAGATTGGTGACTAATTATGTATACTTCACCATCTGCAAGTATTGTACTATCTGGGAATGTAATATTGTCTGGATAATCGAATTCTCCAAAAGTATTACATCCATTAGAGCAAGATGATAATGAATAGTTCGATAAATCAATATCAGTCCCTGTGCCGTTATAAATTTCTATGTATTTATTACTGCTAGTACCTTCGGCTATTTCAGAAATGAATAGAGTTGAAGCACCACCTGTATAACCTGAAAGGGTAGTGAATAGGAATGGCCCAACCCATGCACTTTGATTGACGCCACAATCAGATTGAACATAGAACTCGTATGAAGTTCCTGACATTAATCCAGAAATATTTTCTGTAGTATTTGTTATTCCCGAAATTGATGTTCCATTACCTAGAATAAATCCAGCAACACCATATTCAATATTTGCTAAACCAGCGCCTCCATCAGTCCATGAAAGGTCAGCTGAGGTTGTTGAAATATTTGATGCAGTTAAATTATACATATCTACACAAGGTGGATAATCTGTAGTGAACGAAATTGGTCCAGCCCATTGACTTACATCTGTTCCACAATCAGATTGTACATATATGTCATAAGGTGTAGATGCTATCAGTCCGTTTATGGATACTGGGTTATTTGTTGTGCTTGATATTAATGTACCTGATCCTTGAGAAAACCCTGAAGGCCCCCATTCAATATTAGCTATACCAAAGCCTGAATTATCATTCCATTCAAAATCTGCTGAATTATTTGAGATATTCAAAACATTCAAAGAACTTGGAATTGGACAAATAGAGCATGCATCCACAATAATATCAATAGATATTGAATTTGAACAATTAGTATTTGTATCAGTATAGTTGTATGTAATTGTATGAGTTCCAACTCCTACAGATGAAGGATCAAAATTGTTGGAAACAATACCACTTCCAGTTAAAGTTCCTCCAACAGGTGATGGATTTAAACTGAAAGCAGAGTCACTGACACAAGGATTTGTTGTTATTGGATTAAAAGACAAAGATGGTAAAGGATTAATTGTAATCGTTACAATTTCATAATTTCCTTCACATGATGATTCACCTGTAAAAGTTTCTGTTACATAGTATGTTAAAGTACTTCCTGGGTTATAAGATGGTGAAAAAGTTGATCCCATACCTATATTTGAAGATAATGTAGCATCTGTATACCAGTTTAGGTTACTAGATGGGTAACTTGAGTTAAAAGATCCAATTGGGAATGGGTAGTCAGATGATGCATTATCCATTGCACCATCTAAAGCATTTATTCCTGAAAATGTCCATTCTGTAATATTAAAAATTCCTTGATTAGGCAAAGAATAATTCTTTCTGTATGCCCAACCATCTAAATAATCCCACGGTTCACCTGAACCATCAGTATTAATATCGCCAAATACATCAATAACAATACCATTATGAAATAATTCAATAGCATCATCACCGTTAATATTAGCAGGAGAAGAAGCTATTGAATTAGGAGATTGGTTAAAGAAAGTTAAGAATTTTGTTGGTTCTGTAGCAACAGTATATGTTTCACCAGCATTTAAAGATATTGCAGGAAATGTAAATTCTTCTCCGTCTGTTCCGCCACCATTATTAGCAGAACCAAATCCGTAAGCACTTAAATCAGGGATATCTTCAATTGCATAGAATTCTATACATTTGGGTAATCCACCTGATAAAGTTGCATCAGCGACACCGCTAATAATTAATGCATTTCGATTTCCAATTGCGGTTAAATTATTTAATGTATCACCATCACATATAGTTTGATTTCCAGATAGTATTGGAGGGTTTGGAGTAGGAGTTATTGTTAGATTTAGTGTGATAGTACTATCACAACCAACTGTGTTTGGTATAACATGTGTTACGTTATTAAATGAAGAAACTGTAATTGAACCTGACATAGAGGGTGAGTGAGGATCACACCAATAGTTGTAATTTCCAGGAGTTTCAAAAACATGTGTGAAGGTCCATCCAGAACCTACATCATTTCCAAAACTTTCAGGGTTATTTGGAAATGTTGCTGTTGTTCCATTTACATTGTGATTTCCTGCAGTATTAATAAAGGTAACAGTATCACCTAAATTTATATTTAGAGAATTTGGACTAAAACTCATGCCCATCGTTTCAATGATATGATTAGTATTTACAATAGGAGTAATATCTGTAGTATATGTTTTTCCATCAATCCATGTGTATGGACCACAAACAGTGTCAGTAAATGTACTATATGTTGGTTCCAAATTATTTAATGTTAGGTTGACTGTAGAGTCACAACCATTAGATGAAGTAAATATTTCAGTATATTGACCAGCTGTAGTTAATGATTGAGATCCAAAAGTATACGTATCGCCATTACAAATTGAAGCTGTAAAATCATTTATTGAAGATGGTAGTACTGTTAAATCAAGAGTGACTGTAGAATCACATCCTGTTATAGAGGTGAATGATTCAATATATTGACCTTGAGTACTTAATGTTTGATTACCTAAAGTATATGTTTCGGTGTTACAGATTGTAGCTGTAACATTTTCTGTATAAGAATCAACTGTAGTTAAATCAAGAGTGACTGTTGAATCGCATCCTGTTACAGAGGTAAATAGCTCTGTGTATTGACCAGCTGTAGTTAATGATTGAGATCCAAAAGTATATGTATCACCATTGCAAATTGTAGCTGTAGCAGTTTCATTATAAGTGAGATTAACTATTAAGTTAATAGTGATGATACTATCACAACTTGCAGAGTTAGTTATTGTATCTGTGTATGTGCCACTTGTTGTCCATGTATAAAGACCACTTGGTGAACTATAAGAATTACAAGTAGTTTCATTAATTGTTGAATAAGAATCACAACTTGGTGTTGAAGTACAAGAAGATGTGTGTAGAGCAATATTATCCCAATAATTTTTACCTTCTACAATCCACTCACTTGAACCTGCATCTGTTCCAAAAGAACCAAGTTCATTTGGATTTCCTGAACATACAGATGATTTTCTAATTAACGTATGGTCTTTAGTGGCATTATTTACCCCAGCAACTGGCCATCCAGAACCTGGGTCACCTTGCATATCACCAACAATGTCAATGATAGTATAGTTTGAAGCAGTTGCACCAGCTACAGTAAGAGCATATACATCATCACCATTACTTAAGGATGAATATGTTTGATTAGTAACAGCTATGATTATAGGGTCAGAAGATGCATGAGCTATAATATATGTACCACCATCCATTATCATTGTACCTAAAGGAAATGTAACTGCATCAGGATAATCAAATTCTCCAAATGTATTACATCCATTAGTGCAACGTGATAATGAATAATTAGACAAATCAATATCAGCTCCTGTTCCATTATAAATTTCTATGTATTTATTATTACTACTACCTTCAGCTATTTCAGATATAAATAGAGTAGTAGCTTGTGAAAATGTCATCATGGATAACATGATAAACATAGTTAGGGATAAAATTTTTTTCATTTTAATTAGTAGTTAAGAATTAGTTATAGTTTATAAATCTAATGATTCTATATTTTTTTGTGTGTTAAAAAAACATCAACTTTTTAACAAAAAAAACAATCAATTTTAAATTAATGTTAATTACTATTTAGGAAACTACTTGAGTTATCTATATTTATTAACATTTTAGTAATTATTGATTTGTTAACATAAAAAAAGAACTCCTAAATATTTAGGAGTTCTTTAGATCAATATTTATGAAGTTTATTTAAAACAGATGAGAATTTATTGTTTTATGATTTTAGACAAACTTCTTTTATTATTTTGTGTTGTTATTACTTGGTAAAAACCAGGAATATATTTTTGACCAATTTCAATTTCTCTCTTTTCTTTTATATTAATTGATTTTTTGTCAATTAATCTTCCTGTTGCGTCATATATAGAAACAATAACTGGTGTGTTTACATCTTCCGAAGTGATTCGCAGTATTGTAGAATTAAGAAAAGGATTTGGAGAAATATTTACTTCAAAATTTATTATGTTTTCTTGAATTAAATTTTTTGAGAAATTATTAGTACTTATAGAAGAACCTGAAGGAGTGGTGTGTGTACAAACTATTCCATAATTACCCCAAGCACTTACCGGTCCACCACCGGCACTAGTTAGTTTAACAGCAATGTCAACATCGTATACTGTATTGGGTAATATGCCAATAAAGTTTTGCAAGTTTACAGTTCTAATAGGAGAATCATAGATTATTACTGTACCTGTAATTGGATCGGTCATTCTAAATCTATACTCTTCAGCAATGTAAGGAGCAGTTTCAACTGGAATTGCTTTAATTACACTAGTCATTGAATTAGCTGTCGCATTACAATGATTATTAACTAATTTTGTTGTTGGAAGAGATGGGGTGGTGTGTGTACAAACTATTCCATAATTACCCCAAGCACTTACTGGTCCACCACCGGCACTAGTTAGTTTTACTGCAACATCTACATTATATGTTATTCCTTCTACAAGCCCTGGGAAATTATTTAAATTTACAGTTCTAATAGGAGAATCGTAAGTCATTATTAAACCTGTATTTGGGTCTGTTATTCTAAATCTATATTCTTCAGCAATATATGGTGATACATCAACTGGTATTGCCTTGATAACATCATTCATTGAACTAGCTGTATCATTACAATCGCTAGAGACTAATCTAGTTAAGGGTAAATCTGGAGTTGTGATTGTACAAACTTGACCGTATGCTCCTAGAATACCATTTAATGTTATAGCAACATCAATGTCGTATGTGATACCCTCAGTTAATCCAAATGACGAAATATTTACAGTTCTAATAGGAGATGGATAAATAATGTTCCATCCAGTATTAGGATCTATAACTCTAAATGTATAATTTGTTGCCGCAGTAACTTCTATTGCTTTAATTATACTATTCATTGAGCTAATGTTAACATCACAGAATGCATTCTGTAACCTTGATAATGGAAGAGCTTGAGTTGTTAATTGACAAATTGGTCCGTAAGGTTCTAATATACCATTTTGAGTAACAGCAACATCAACATCATATGTTATACCATTTTGAAGAGAAAAGTTATTTAAGTTAACGGTTCTTATGGGTGATTCATACGTGATTATTGAACCTGTTGGGTCTGTAAATCTAAATGTGTAAGATTCTGCACCAAGAATAGCAAGCGCTTTTATTGTGGTATTTAATTCCCATGGAGCAGTGCTTCCACAATATGTTGGCTCTAGTTGAGATTGAGTAAGGGATGGGGGCATTGTTAATTGACAAATTGGACCATAACTTCCTAATACTCCATTCATTGTTACAGCAACATCAACGTCATATGTTATATCATTAGCTACTGCAAAATTTGATAAATTGATAATCCTAGTAGGAGAATCATCAGTCATAATTGTACCTGTATTTGGTTCCGTCAGTCTAAATGTGTATAAATCTGCTCCAGAAACAGCTATTGCTTTTATTTCACTGTTTAAACTGTTAACAGAGTTATTACAATATGCATTTGTTAGTTGTGTGGTAGGTATTGATAAAACGGTTAATTGACAAACTGTACCATATGGACCTAGAACATTGTTAATAACTAATGCAACATCTACATCATAAGTTATATCACTGCTTAATGGGAAATTAGAGAGATTAATTATTCTAGTAGGTGAACCATAAACATAAACATCATTACCATTTGTAATCCTAAATATGTATGTAGTAGCACCAATAATTTCAATTGCTTTTATTGTGCTATTTAGACCAATAACAGTATCATCACATAATGCATTTATTAGTCTTGAAGTTGGTACAGGAGGGGTTGTTAATTGACATATTGGGCCATAATTCCCTATTAAACCATTTAATTTAACAGCAACATCAACATTATATGTTACATCATAAGTGATCGAAAAATTTGATAAACTAACGGTTCTTGTAGGTGATTCATAAATTATTATATCACCTGATATAGGGTCAGTAAATCTGAATGTGTATGATTCAGCACCTGTGACAGGTAGAGCTTTTATGTTAGTTGTTAATGAATTAACTGAGCTATCACAAAATGCATTTGTTAGTTTTGTTGTTGGTAAAGTTGTAAATGAAAAAGGCCCAATCCATTGACTTTGATTAACACTACAGTCAGATTGAACATAAAATTCATATGTTGTTTCTGTATTTAAATTAGATATTGTTTCTGGATTGTTTGAAGTTCCAATTACAAGAGTACCATTTCCTTGTGTAAAACCAGCAATTCCATACTCAATATTATTAAGATTGGAATTTGAATTATCTGTCCATAATAAATCTGCTTCTGCATTTGTAACGTTGATAGCGCTTAAATTTGATGGGTCTGTACAGTCAGGATTACAATCTGTATCAAACGAAGATTGAGGATCAATATTTAGCCAATTAGTATTTGACCATGAAGGGTCATCAACTTTAATGCAGAAAAGATTATTATTACCTGTGGAATTAAAAGAAGTTATAATAGTATTATTACCATTTTTTATATTGAGACTTGTCAGAGTGTTATTCTGAGATAATAATTCGGTTAATGAGATATTGTTTGTTAAATCAAGACTTACGATTTGATTGTTTTGGCAATCTAATGTATTTAAAGCTAAAAAATCTTCAATTCCTGTTAAATCAACTATCGATTCGTTACTTACATCTAAATTTGTTATTGTGTTTATGTTTGCTGTAATGACATAATCATCTATAAAATTATCATAACCTAAGCTAATTAGTTTTTGCTCAAAGTTATCATCCGGCACATATGTATACCCTGATCCTGGAGAGCAATTAATTCCAAAAGATGTCCAGGAGTCAATTCCGAACCAATTAGAAGATGACCATGAAGGATCATCAACATCAATACAGAAAAGATTTGAATTACCTATGGCATAAAACATTGAAATAATTGAATTATTCCCATTTCTTAAATCTAGACTTGTTAATTGATTGTTGTGACAAAACAATCCCGTTAAATTATTATTGTTGCTTAAATCAAGGTTTGTTATTTGATTATTATAACAAAACAAAGTAACTAGATTGTTATTTATATTAATACTATTTATTTGGTTGTAATAACAGTATAATTTAGTGAGACTATTATTATTACTTACATCTAAAGTTGTGAGTTGGTTATTGTGGCATAGTAATTCAGATAAATCATTAAAATCTTCAATTCCCGTTAGATCAGAGATAGATTCATTACTAACATCAAGACTGTTTATATTACTAATATTAGCAGTAATAACATAATCATCTAGTGTATTATCATACCCTAAATTGATTAAAGCTTGTTCAAAATTATCGTCAGGCACATAGGTTTGTTGACCAAAAAGTAATATTGATAAATGAAAATAAAATAATGTGAGTAGTATTTTTTTCATCGTTGAATTAAAGTATTTATAATTACTATTAATTTAGTTTTTTTTTCTTTAAATTCCTAATTATCAACGCTAAATTAGTTCAATAGGTTGTGTGTTATGTTAACTTAATTTTAAGTTTTAAACAATCTTTTTTTTATTTCTAATGCATCTGTTCTTCTTCTGGGATTTTTTCTGGTGGGAAAATCTTTTCAACATTTTTTTTCTTCTGAAGACGATCCATTAAATCTTCAAGTTGTGATACACTTAAACTTTTGGCTATTATTCGATTATCTTTGTCTAAAACAAAAACTTTAGGTGTAGCATATATGTCATATGTTTGTTGATAGTTTAATGATTTTAAAGTAGTATACCTTGGAACAAATTGACGGGCATCTTTTGTAGCTTCTTTAAAAAGATTATCTGTTACAGCAACATTTATGAATTCTAGATTATTTTTTTTGATAAATTCTTTCCACTCTTTAAATTCTTTGCCAATTGCTTTCCCTACAGCAAATATCTCAATATTTCTATTTCGAAATTTACGTTCATATAAAGTTTGAAGTTTTGGGGTTATTTTTTTACAATGTCCACAATTAGGATCCCAAAAATATAGTATCGTATACTCACTGTTTAGACTATAAAAATCCTTCCAATTTTTATCTGAAGTATCTCTCAGTTTTATGTTAGGTGCTATCGATCCAATTACAAGATTTTTTTGTGTTTCAACTCTTTCACATAATGTTTTTAATTTCTCTTTTTTCATCCAATGAGCTAAAGAGTTACCTTGTTCATTTGTTCTACAGTAGTAACGATCAGCCATCATTATAAATACTTTATCCATTCCCATTATTTTACTTTTTTCATAGTAGTTAGTAATCCATGTAACTGTAAATTGAAACATTTCATTTTTAGGGTTCAATTGATCACAAAGTTTAAATGCGTGAAAAATAATTGTATCCCAATTTTGGACCATCATATTTTTACTGAAATAATTTTCTAATTTATTTTCATATATAGGTGTTCTAACTAAGCGTTCATCTTGCAAGTCTATATTGTCAAAATAGTGTTCTCTGAAATAAAGAAATCTAAAATTTGAATCAATAGGTTGCCCTAATTCATTTTTAGGTGTTTCTGGAATGGAAATATCCATTGACATTTTCACAATTTTAGCAACTAATTTATTTTTATTATTTTTTATAATATCATTTTGATAATCAATTACATTTTGAGTTTTTTCATCAATTTTTTTTGTGAGATTTTTATATTCATTTGAATTACTAGTAAATTTTTTGCGTTCTTCTACGAATTGATTTGTAATTATTCGTTGGTTATTAAGCCATTTAATATATGGAATAAATGCTTTGTTTTCATTGGATCTCTTCACTTTAGCATTTACTAATAAATCGGGGTAAGTGGACTCAATTATTATGTCTTCGTTGTTGTAAACAAATTCAAGAATTTTCTGATCTGGTAAGAATAGAGCCAAAATTCCAGGTTTTTGTTTTGAACCATTAAATTCAACGGTACCATTGATCATTTTTGCAGTATCAGCATAGTAAAGCTTCTTACCATAATATCTTACAAGGTTCACAGTTGTGTCTTCTTGATTATGTATTTTAAATTTAATTTTTTGACTAAAAGATACTGTAGTTGATAAGAATATTAATGTTACTAGTAATAGCCTTTTCATAATATTTTATTTTTTTAATTGTGTTTTTGTTATAACGTTAACGTTCTGTTTTTAGATGCTTTAATATTGATTAAATAGTTTAAATTTTTATTTTTCAATAATTGATTTTAATTATTATTAATGTCAATAATCATTCCAATTTTTTATTGAAATTTAGATGCTAAATCACTTAATATTATTTCTTTCATTTTTTTATTTGTATCAAAATTAATCCAATTAGCACTTTTATCTTTTCTAAACCAAGTTAATTGACGTTTTGCATATCTTCTTGTGTTTTGTTTTATTTTAATTATAGTAGATTCTAAAGAGTTATAGCCATCTAAATAATTAAATATTTCTTTATATCCGACTGTTTTTAATGAATTAAGTTTTCTATATTTAATTAAAGATTTCACTTCTTTAATTAATCCTTTTTCAATCATTTTATCGACTCTCAAATTAATTCTATTATATAATTGTGTTCGATTATGATTAATTATATACTTATGAATTTTAAATGTGCGATTATTAGCAGCTTTAGTTTTTGATTTTCTTAATTCTGAATATTTTTTTCCTGTAATTCGAATAACTTCAATCGCACGTATTATACGCATAGGATTATTTCGATCAACTTCTTGATAGTATTTGATGTCTTTTTCTTTTAATTCGTTTAATAATGGCAAGGTACCATATTTTTCATGTTCTGATATTATTTGTGATTTGATATTAGAATCTGTTGGTATATCATCTAGACCATAACATAATGCATTAATAAACATACCTGAACCTCCAACTAAAATAGCAACATCATTAGATTTAAAAATTTGATTTAAAACTATTAAGCCATCTTTTTCAAATTTAGCAGAAGTAACTTCATCTATTACTGAATGTGAATCAACAAAATAATGCTTAATACCATCTTGTTCTTCTAAATCAGGTTTAGCTGTTCCTATATTTAATTCTTTATAAAATTGTCTAGAATCTGCTGATAGAATTGAAGTGTTGAAATGTTTAGCTAATTCTATACTAAGTGATGTTTTTCCACTTGCTGTAGGACCTTCTATTACAATTAAATGTTTGATTTTTTTTAATATGGTAGGTTTAATTAATTCTTAAGATAAAACTTATTGTTGGAGACTTTTAATATTCATCTTCATTAAAAAGAAAATCTTCTCTAGAAGGATAATCTGGCCATATTTCTTCTATATTTTCATATGTTTCACCTTCATCTTCTAAAGCTTGAAGATTTTCAACAACCTCTAATGGGGCGCCAGTTCTTATTGCGAAATCTACTAATTCATCTTTCGCTGCTGGCCATGGAGCGTCTTCTAAATAAGATGCTAGTTCTAGTGTCCAGTACATATGATTTTTTTTAAAATTAGTCCTTATTTGGCGCAAATTTAATTTTAATTTAAAACATTCCAAATTTTATTAGATAAAGATTTAACTATTAATAAATTTAATTTTTTTCTTTACATTCTTGGTTTCCAAAGTTCTTCTTTTATTTTTAAATCTTTCGATAATTTACGACTTAACACAAAAAGGTAATCACTTAATCTATTTATATATGGCAGAATTATTTGTGGAATTATTTCAGTTGAATTTAGTTCATTAATGATTCTTTCAGATCTTCTGCAAATAGAACGTGCAATATGTGTATAAGAAACAGTTGTATGTCCGCCAGGAAGAATAAAGTTTGTCATGGGTTCTAATTCTGTTTGCATTTCATCAATCCAATTTTCAAGATTGGTTATATCTTCTTTGTGTATTTGTGGAAGTTGTCTTTTTGATTTTTTAGTATCCACAGCAAGTAATGATCCTAGTGTAAACAATCGATCTTGTGTTTCAATCAATTGATTAGTGTATTTTTGATTAATATTTTGATCTCTAATTAATCCTATGTATGAATTTAATTCATCTATTGTACCATAGGATTCAATACGTAAAGAGTTTTTGGGAATGCGAGTTCCACCAATTAGCTGTGTGGTTCCAGTATCTCCTTTTTTTGTATATATTTTCATTATTTAGATTTTAGATTTTTTAATTTTTGTTTTAAATCATTTATTCGTACAGATTTACCATAATTTCTTAAATTTTTTGCAGATACGGTAAAATATTTATGAGTTTTCTCCAAAAAATATAATTGATATTTTAACCATTCTTTTTCTGACATTTTATGACCATAGTCAGAAAGTTCTTGTCTTAATTTTTTAACAATTATATGGTAATCGGGTCTACCTAAGTAATCATAATCTGCATCCACCATTATTTGCTCAAGTAATGTCTTTGGTATAATATTGGCTTTTGTGACGCTAATGCAATTGGATATTATTTTAATTTGTTTGTCAGAATATCCAAATTTTGGTAGAGTAGATTTGGCCATAGATATAGCAAAATCTTCATTTTTATTATATTTTAAAATGAATCCTGCATCATGATATAGAGCAGCAGTTCTGATAAGGTACATTTCTTCTTTTGTAATACCTTCTAGTTTGCCATATCTGATTGCCGAATTTTCAACATTTAATGTATGTGGTATATCATGATATAGCATATTTTCTGGTAGTAAAGATTTTAATTGATTTAAAATCCAATTGCGCATAAGGTCAAAATCCATTGATTCTAATCCACAAGTAATTCTCAGTTTAGAATTAGGTGTAAAACCTTCATTATATATTGAATATTCTGGTTTAATTGAATTCAAATAGAACATTTCTACAGATCCTCCTCTTTTTTGTAAATCAATTTTACCTCTAGGTTTAGTTAAGAAATATTGGTCTATTTGTTCATGAATAGATTTTGTTATACTAATATTTCCATTTTTTGTTACTGATTCTGCTCTAGAAGCTATATTTACAGTATCTCCCCAAACGTCAAAGCTATATTTGGTAGAGCCAATAATTCCAGCAACCAATGGTCCCATATGAAGCCCAATCCTTATTTCCCAGAAATCACGTCTTAAAGAAATCGCAACGTCTTTTTCATTCCTCATAAAGTCTCGAATCTCAATAGCTGCTAAACAAGCTCTAACTGCTGGTTTAGGCTTATTTTCTGTTACACCTGATAGAGCCATATATGCATCTCCAATTGTTTTAATCTTTTCGAGGTTATATTTTAACATTATTTCGTCAAATTTAGAAAAGTATTTTTCTAACTGCTGAATTAAAGTTAGTGGTTTAGAGGATTTAGCTTTTTGAGAAAAGTCTACAAAATCAGTAAATAATATTATACCTTTTTCTACTCTTTTTGGTGAAAATTTTCCGCCCGAAGATAGTTCGTTTAATATTGTTTCAGGAAAAATATTACTTAACAGTTCTCCGATACGCTTGTCTTTGTAGTAAAGCTTTTTAAAAACCTCAATTTTACTTTTAATTAAATTTGGATTGAAAGGGAAAGGAATGTAATCAACCGCTCCAAGTTTCATTCCTTTATATATTTTAGAATTAGTTGTATTTCTATTAGATATTAATATTACATAGTTGTTTCTTAGTTTACTTTTGTCTTTTAATTCATTAATAACGTTTTTTTCATTGATTGTACATTCGATATCAAGTATGATGATTCCGATATCTTTTTTTTTTATTATTTCTATTGCGTTTTTTAGAGTATGTGTCATCAATATATTATTGCCTCCACCAGAAAGAATTTCTTTTAATCCAATACGAATAATTTCTTCTGGTTGAATGATTAGTATATTGATGAATTTTTCCATTTATCTATAAATTGAATTTATTTATATCATAGTCAACTTTCATAAGATGTAATATTTTTTTTATTACGTTGTCTACAATAGCATCTGGACATGATGCGCCTGAGGTAATTATAATTTTTAATTTATCATTATCTCCAAGGAAATTATTTGATGTTATATTTTTTTTAGAGTGAATATCAAATGAATTAATCAGATTTTTATCTAATATTTCTTTTTCATTTTTAATGAAAAATGTTTTAAATTTCTCTTCTAATAATTCAACTAAATGCGAAGTGTTACTGCTATTATATCCTCCTACAACAATGGCTAAATCTGCTTTTAAGTTCAATAATTCTAAAGTTGCTGATTGATTGTCATTTGTTGCATAACATAAGGTGTCTCTAGTATCAGCAAAATGATTTTTAATATTTTCTTCCCCGAATTTTTTAATCATTGTACTACGTATAATATCGGATATTTCTTGGGTTTCTGAAGCTAACATAGTAGTTTGATTTACTACTCCAATTGTGTTTAAGTTTTTTTCTGGATTAAAGTTATCTGAATATTTATTTTCGAAATATTTTTTGAATTTTTCAGTTGAATGTTTGCCTAAAATGTATTCTGTAAGAAATTTTGTTTCCTCCATATTTTTCACAATAAGTGAAGGTGAATTTTCTCTACTATGTGAAAAAGTTGCTTTAGTTTCTTCATGATTATATTTTCCATGAATAATAATAGTGTGTTTATTCTTACCAAGTTTTTTTGATCTGTTCCAAACTTTTTCAACAAATGGACAAGTCGTGTTGTATGTTTTAACATCAACTCCTTTTTCTAATAATAGGTTGTGTATTCTTTTTGTTGTACCAAATGCAGGTATTATAACAATATCTTCCGGTGTTATATCTTTCCATGGAATTAGTTGTGTTCCATCAGTGTCTTGAATAAACTTAACCCCTTGATCTAAAAGATCTTGATTTACATCTGGATTATGTATCATTTGACTAATTAAGAATATACGTTTATTTGGGTTTTCCTCAATAGCTAGATAGGATCGTTCAATTGCATTTTCAACACCATAACAAAATCCAAAGTGCCTACTAATTATGAATTCTACATCTCCAAATTTAAGTATAGTGGGAGAGAAATCTTTTTTTCTAGGGTCTTCTAATTTTCGTTTAGCCTTTACCCTGCTAATAATTTCGGATTTATAATATTCGGGTATATTGAATTTTTTCATTAGAGATAAAAATAAGAAAAACGTAATTTTTATAAATTATTCTATGAGTGAAATTATAAAACACTTTTAATTTCATTGATTATTCTTTCTGAGAGAGCTTTTGCTAATTTTAAAGAAGTGCTTTCAGAATAAATACGTATAATTGGTTCTGTATTACTTTTACGAAGATGAACCCATTCATTTGCTATGTAAATTTTTAAACCATCCGTTTTATCTAATTCTTTATCTGAATATTTGTCTGCTATTTTTTCTAATATTTTATCAACATTAATTTCAGGGGTTAATTCAATTTTATTTTTAGAAATAACATATTTTGGATAATGATCTCTTAATTTAGATAGAGTAGTTTTTCTTTCAGCCAATAAAGATAGAAATAAAGCAATTCCAACTAATGAATCTCTTCCATAGTGAAGTTTAGGATAAATAATACCTCCATTCCCTTCGCCACCAATAACTGCATTTTTCTCTTTCATTTTTTTTACAACATTTACTTCACCAACTGCTGAAGTATAGTACTTTTGTCCGATATTTTCTGTTACATCTCTTAATGCTCGAGTTGATGAAAGATTGGAAACAGTAGACCCAGGTGTTTTAGAGATTACATAATCAGCTACAGCAACTAATGTGTATTCTTCGCCAAACATTGTTCCATCTTCACAAACAAAAGCAAGACGATCTACATCTGGATCAACTGTAATACCTATTTCATAATTGAGTTCTTTTATTTTTTTAGATAAATCTTCTAAGTTTTCGGGTAAAGGTTCTGGATTATGAGCAAAGTGACCTGTAGGATCACAGTTTATTTTTTTTATTTTTTCTATTCCAAGTGATTCTAGAAGAGCAGGTACAAATATACCCCCACTTGAATTTACAGCATCGATAACAACGGAGAAGTTTGCTTCTTTAATAGCTTTTTTATTTACCAGAGGTAAATTTAAAATTAAGTCGATGTGTTTTTTTAAGTATGAATTATCCTTTGATAATTTACCTAGATTATCAACGTCAGCATAATGGAAAGATTCATTCTCTGAAATAGCTATAACTTCAATTCCATCTTTGTTAGAAATAAATTCACCTTTATTGTTTAATAATTTGAGTGCATTCCACTGTTTTGGATTGTGACTAGCTGTTAAAATAATACCTCCTTGAGCATTTTCAAGAGGCACTGCAATTTCAACAGTTGGAGTTGTTGAAAGACCTAGGTCTATTACATCAATACCTAAACCTATTAGGGAAGAGGAGACAAGACTTGAAATCATTTCACCTGATATTCTTGCATCTCTACCAATTACAACTTTTAATTTTTTTCCTTTGTTTTTTTCATATAACCAAGTACCGTATGCAGAAGCGAATTTAACAGTATCTAATGGTGTTAGAGCATTATTTATTTTACCACCAATAGTCCCTCTAATTCCTGATATTGATTTAATTAGTGTCATTATAATGATTTTTTTAGTTCAATCATCTTTAAACAAGCAATTGCACATTCTATACCTTTATTTCCATGGATACCACCTGATCTTTCTATAGATTGTTGTTTATTTTTATCTGTTAATACACAAAACATTACAGGTAGGTTATACTTCAAATTAACATCTTTAATTCCTTGTGTAACTCCGTCACATACGAAATGGAAATGTTGAGTTTCACCTTCTATTATTACGCCAATAGCAATAATACCATCTACTTCTTTCTTTTCGCATAAGAACTGACAACCTAGAGGAAGTTCAAAAGATCCAGGGACAAATTTTATATCTATGTTATTTTCTTTAACACCAGATTTTAATAAAACTTCTTTCGCTCCTTCTAAAAGATTTAAAGTTATTTCTTTATTCCATTCAGAAACAACAATGCCGATTTTAAAATCGGCACAGTTTGGAATAATTTCCTTATTGTATTCTGACAAGTTGCGTTTCGCAGTAGCCATAATAGATGTTTAATTAATTCGTTGTTTTATTTTTTGCTCTTGCGATATATTTTTCAATTGATTTTTGAGAGCCAAATGCAGTATAATTATTTTTAATTTCTTCGTACGCTTCAGTAGCTTTATCAAAGTTTTTAGTTTCTTCGGCACATAAACCAGCTTTCATTAAATACATTGGAGTTGTGAATTCATTATTAGAAATTTTAGCGGCATTGATGTATTTTGTATATGCTTCTTCATAATTTTCTAGCTCCGACATACAATCAGCTTGAAGACCTTCGGTCATAGCTGATAAAAAAGTATTTGAAATATCTACCTTTTTAAGTTCTTTTAGCGCTTCTTCAAACAAACCTTGATTCATAAGCTGTCTGGCGTATACAAATTGAGATATTTCCCCTCCTTTTTTACCATCATATTTATTTACTTGCAATTTTAATTCTTCTATCGCTAAATCGGTAGAATCTTTAGATGCATAATTTAATCCAACCCAATAATTTTTGTTTGATTTTTCCTCTGCTGGAATAAATATAAATTGGCGGTATAAAAAGTAACCTAGAGTTAAGATTATTAATATACTCATAATTAAAGTGATCAAACGTACAGTTTTATTTGATCGAAATTGTTCTTTAATTTTTTCTCCTGAAATATCTTCTAACATTTTTCTTACTTTTAGCGAAGTAAAAATAGTTTTTTTTTTGATAAAATAATAGAAAGAATTTGCTTAAATTCAACTATATTTTCCCTAATGTATTTAGAAAGCCTTCATCTTGTAAATTTTAAAAACTATATAGATGCGGAAGTGTTGCTTTCTAATCGTATAAATTGCTTTGTTGGTATTAATGGTGTAGGTAAGACAAATATCCTTGATGCAGTTCATTATCTCAGTGTATGTAAGTCTTATATGAATTCTATAGATCGTCAAAATATTCGTTTTGAACAATCTTTTTTTGTAATACAGGGTGTTTGGTCTAAGAACAAGAAAAAAATCGATATTAATTGTGCTGTTAAAGTTGGTGCAAAAAAAGTATTTAGAAAAAATAAAAAAGAATATGAGAAGTTAGCTAATCACATAGGTCAATTTCCAGCTGTTATGATTTCTCCATATGATCGTGATTTAATTTTAGAGGGTAGTAATTTACGTCGAAAATGGATGGATGGTATTATTTCTCAATTTGACAGAAATTATTTAGAGGCTCTTCAAAGATATTCAAAAGTATTAGCTCAGCGAAATGCTGTGTTGAAAGATATGAATATAAATCGTCTTTTTGATCAAGAATCTATAGATATATGGGATGTTGAATTAGTTAGATTAGGAAATCAGATTTATGAAAAAAGAAAAGTTTTTTTAGAAGAATTTATTCCTGTATTTCAGAAGCATTATGATTCTATCGGTTCCGAGAAAGAAAATGTTAGAATAATTTATAAGTCTCAATTGAATGAAAATACTTTTGAAGATTTACTATTAGAATTTCAAAAGAAAGATTTAATAACATCTTTCTCTAATGCTGGAGTTCATAAAGATGATTTATTGTTTCAAATTAAAAATCATCCTGTTAAAAAATTTGGTTCACAAGGGCAGCAAAAATCATTTATTATTGCTTTAAGATTAGCACAGTACGAATGGTTAAAGACTCATTTAGGAGTGCCTCCGATATTATTGTTAGATGATATTTTTGATAAATTAGATCAATCCCGTGTTAAAAAGTTGATTAATTTGGTTGCAAATAATTTTTTTGGTCAAGTTTTAGTTACGGATACTGATTTGGAACGTATTCAGGATATTTTTTCAAAAAGTAGTTTAGATAGTAGAATTTTTCTTGTTGCTGATGGAAAGATAACGAAATATCAAGAAGAAAGAGCTGTTCATGAAAAAAAGTGAGATATATAATGAAACAAAGAGGAGAGCATCTGGTGCTCCATTAAAAGATATTATAAATCGATGGCTTAAGGCATATCGTTTAGATAATAAAATGAAGGAGTTTGATGTTATTAATGCTTGGCCCGAAATAATGGGAGTAGCAGTTGCAAATAGAACAAGTGAAATTAGAATAAAAGCCCAGACATTATATTTAAAATTAGATTCAGCTGTAATGAGAGATGAATTATCTCATGGTAAACAAATAATAATAGATAGAATAAATAAAAAAGCAGGTTATAAGATGATAAATGATATTTGGTTTGGGTAATATTTATCTATATTATAAACAGATTTTTATGGTATAATTATTGTTTCTTTTCTAGAATTCCCATATGCTGAGAAATATCCAAGTGCATTGTTGTTCCAATTCGAATTTGGGTTTGCTGGTGCAGCAGCTGAAGCTCCATTTGCGCCAACAATAGAAATTGCTTCATTTAAGTAATAATATATATCCTTGTCTATAGATCTTAATTCCATTCCAATAGTGTCATTTTCTTGAAAGAAATCATTTAAAAATAGAGGTCTTGATACTGGGTTTCCATCAGTGAATATGTCATCTTGAGTAAAAGTTTCATTTAAATCACTAAATTCTTCACCATTAAGAGAAAGAACAATTTGATAATGATTGGTAATATTAATTGGGTCATTAAAGTTAAGATATACAACGTATCCTCCATCTTCACCAAAAAAACCAGGAAATAATTCGTATGTTATATCATTTAATGGAACTATATCTGTTAAATCACATTGAGCTGAATATGTTACCCCATCATTAGTAACATTTAATGTATATGTACTGTTAAAAATTGGAATGTAGTTTTCAATTTCATAAATTCCATTTCCTATATAAGGAATATTAGTTGTTAATCCTGAAAAATCAGTGATACTTACATCTGCTCCATCTACTATTGTAGATGCACTTGAGTTAAAGTAACTAGAGGTTAAGCTTATTTTCACTCTTACTGTACTATCTTCTGTAGTATATATACCTTCTATAACAATATTTGGATTAGCTTCGTTTAGATCAACATTAATAACTTTTTGACAAGATATTAATATTGAAATAGTAAATAAAAAGTAAAATAGTTTATTCATTTTATTTAAGATTAAAGTTATAAGTAATTGATGGGATTAATTTAAATAGTGTAGTTTGAACAGCGAGAGTTCTCGAAGGATCAGTTTGATCTTCTTCAAATGTAATTGTATAAGGGTTTTCTCTAGCATAAAGGTTATATATTGAAATATTTAAGTTATGCTTAAATTTTTTGCGATCTTTCATATACCAGGTGAAACCAAAATCTAACCTATGGTAATCAGGCATTCTATAACCATTTCTTTCTGTGTACAATGGTATTGTTGTTCCCCCGATTTCATATTTACCAGAAGGAAATGTTACGGCATCTCCAGTGTAATAAATCCAGCTAGCAGATAAAGCAATTGCTTTATTTATTCTATACATTGTTACTATTGAAATGTCATGGATTCTATCTTGGCGAGCAGAAAATTCTTCTCCATTGTTTATTTCGTCAAATTTCCTGAGCGATCTAGATAATGTATAGCTTATCCAACCTGTTAATTTACCTTTCTTTTTTTCAATTTGTAATTCAAATCCATATGCTCTTCCAGATCCATATACTAGGTCACCTTCGACTTCTTCATTTAGGATTAATTCCGCACCATTTCTGTAGTCAATCTGATTAGCTAATAATTTGTAGTAAATTTCACCAGATATTCTATACATATTTTTGTTTAAATTTTGATAATATCCCATTGCAATTTGATCTGCTATTTGAGGTTTAACGTTATTAGAACTTGGGACCCAGTTGTCGGTAGGGCTACTAGTAGTAGAATTTGATAGCTGATGTATATATTGGTAATTTTTGTTGTAACCAAGTTTTATTGAATTATTTTCTGATATGATATAACTCATAGATATTCTTGGTTCTATCCCTTGGTAGTACTGAATTGATTCACCAGATTGATACGATAATGTATTTGTTTTATTCCCTAAGTTATCAAATTCATAGGCTGTTCCGGAACCCATTAAATTAAATCCTGAATAACGTAATCCATACATAATATTAAAACGACTTCCAATTTTCATTTCATTTTGAATGTATGCACCTAATTCTAGTGCGTAACGTTCTGGTAGTATAAATTCATTAAAAGAGTCATTTTCACCTGTAAGAGATCCAGGTTTGAATGTATGATATATTCCATTGACACCAAATTTAATTGTGTTTTTGCTATTTAAGAAGTATGAAAAATCTTGTTTTAAATTCCAATCTTGAATTGAAGAACTTATTCCAAATCCTTCATCTCCAGAACCAATATTGAATGCATAATCAAAGTCACTGTATACTAATGTAGTATTTGAAAATAATTTTTTTGAAAATAAATGATTCCATCTTAGTGTTGCTGTTGCATTACCCCAATTTACTCCAAATTGATCAGCTAATGAAAAATTATCTCTACCAAAATATCCAGATAAGAAAATTCTATCTTTTTCACTTATTCTGTAGTTTGCTTTTATATTAAGATCATAGAAATATAGTTTGGTGTCTTTTAAATTTGGATCTTGTTGTGTTTTTAGAAATAAATCTGCATAACTCCTCCTTCCAGATAATATAATAGCACTTTTTTCTTTAACTATAGGGGTTTCAATAGTTAATCTTGAAGATATTATACCAATACCACCAGATGCACCAAATTTTTTGGAATTACCATCACGCATTTTTACATCCATTACAGAAGAGGCTCTGCCTCCATATTCTGCAGGGATTCCTGATTTATATAATGAAACATCTTTGATGGCGTCAGAATTGAAAACAGAGAAAAACCCAAGAAGATGAGAAGCATTATATACAGGAGCTTCGTCTAATAAAATTAAATTTTGGTCTGTGCCTCCTCCTCTAACAAAAAAACCCGCATTTCCTTCACCAGCTCCTTTTACACCTGGAGTTAATTGCAATGTTTTCATGATATCTTTTTCACCAAGTAGAACAGGTATTGTTTCTATACTTTTAGGGTCAAACCTTGTTACGTTCATTGAAGGAGAGGTAATGTTATTATTTTCTTTTATTGCATTTACTTTAACTTCTTCTATTTGTTGAATGTCAGAGGATATTTTTAATTCAATATTTTTTGTGATGTTACTATTTAATTCAATATCAAAAAATTGTGTTTCAAAACCACTAAACCTATATTCTATTTTGTAACTTCCTGAATCAAGAGTTAATGAATAAAATCCATAAGCATTAGTATTTGTTCCAGTATTCTTTAAGTTAGTTACACGAACGGTAGCGCCATATATATCTTCACCATTAAAATTATCTCTTATTGTTCCACTTAGCGTAAATTTTTGACTGTATGACGATAAACAGAAAAATGATAATAGTACGATCGTAAATATTAGTTTCATTAGATTGGAATTGTCTATTTTAATTATCCTTTTAAAGTAAAGAATGTGTTTTGTTTAATTATTTTTTATTTTCGTTAAACAAAATTAAAAAAATTAAATTAAAAAGATGAATTTCTAGTTTTTATTTATTGAGTCTAAGCAAAAATAAAATTATTTTAGTAACGACTTTAAATTAAAAAAACTTATTTGTAACAATATTATTTCTTATGGAATTTATAAGTAAAAAACTAGATAATTATATTCATGCTCATACAGAAATAGAGTCACCTTTATTATATGAGTTGAATCGAACAACAAATACTAATGTTCTCCGCCCTCGCATGTTGAGTGGTCATTTTCAAGGTAGAGTATTAAGTATGTTTTCACATATGATTAGGCCGAAAAATGTATTAGAAATAGGAACTTATACTGGGTATTCTGCACTATGTTTTGCTGAAGGTCTGTCTGAGAATGGTAAGATTACAACAATTGATAAAAATGAAGAATTAGAGGATTTAGTAAAAGAATTTATATCTAAATCAGATTATGCGAATAAAATTAATTGTGTTATCGGAAATGCTATGGATATAGTTCCGGATTTGAATGAGATATATGATTTAGTTTTTATAGATGCTGATAAAAGTAATTATATCAATTATTATACCATGGTTATTGATAAAGTTTCTAGTGGAGGTTATATAATTATTGATAATGTTCTTTGGTCAGGGAAGGTTCTTGAACCAATTAAAAAGAATGATATAGATACCAAAGTTTTAGTAGAATTAAATAAGATTGTTCATGAGGATAAACGGGTTCAAGAAGTTATGTTACCAATTCGTGATGGACTATTAGTAGTAAGAAAAAAATAGTATATAATGATTTAAATTATCCCTAAGAATATTAATAATCCCATTGTTAATAATAGAATTCCAACAATACGGCGAATAGAATTAATAGTTGTTTTTGAGATCATTTTTTTTCCAAAGTATGTTCCAATAAATGCGAATAATATTGCAATTATTAATAATTCCTGTCCGTCCGATATTACATTAATTAATTCATTCTCGATAATTGTGTTAAAACCAAATATGTAAATCCATAATCTGGTTAAGTCGACAATAAGAGATACGGCGTTCGATGTACCTATGAATTCTTCTTTACTTAGACCTGATTTAGCTAAAAACGCAGCTCTAAAAGCTCCTTGGTGTCCAGAAATACCTCCAAAAAATCCACTTAACATACCGCCAAATGGAATATGTTTTTTTTGGAAGTTTAATTTGTCAAATCTTGAATCTAATTCTAACCATGCGAAAAAAATCATTAGTGTTCCAATGGTAATATTGATTAGTTTTAGTTCAAATGATGCTCCAAATAATGTATAGGTCAAAAATGGATTTGAATGATTAAATGATGTGATTAATAGACTTCCTAAAAATGCAAATATTAAAGCTGGAATGCCGAATCTAAATAAAGTAGCTAGGTGAATATGCTTTGAAACAAGTATAAATTTAAATATGTTGTTAGCTAGGTGGACTATTGCTGTTGCTCCAATTGCAATTGGTAAATCAAAGAAAAGACTAAATACAGGAAGCAAAAGTGTGCCTAGACCAAATCCAGAAAAGAAAGTTAATCCTGCACCAAATAGAACAGTTATAGAAACAATAAAATATTCCATTTGACAAAAAAAAGAAAAAAATAGGTTTCAATTTAAAGTTTCAAAGAGTATTTTCACATAAAAAATAAATATGATTGATTTTAGAAGTGATACTGTTACTAGACCTACTGAATCTATGAAAGAAGCGATGCTTTCAGCTCCAGTTGGTGATGATGTGTTTTGTGAAGACCCTTCAGTGAATGAATTAGAGGTTTTTGCAGCAGATATGTTTGGAATGGAAAAGTCATTGTATTGTTCTTCTGGTACACAGACGAATCAAATTGCAATTAATGTACATCTTAATCCTGGTGGTGAAGTTATAACTAGTGTAGAAAGTCATATTTATAAATATGAGGGAGGTGGAATTGCTAAAAACTCTGGAGCTTCTGTTAGATTAGTTGAGGGTAATAGAGGTCGTTTAACTATAGAGGATGTTGAAAAATGGATTAATCCAGATGATGTTCATTATCCAATAACCCAACTTGTAAGTTTAGAAGATACATCTAATAGGGGGGGGGGTGCTATTTATGATTTTGAAGAGATAAAAAAAATAAGTGCTTTTTGTAAGTTAAATGGATTACCATTACATCTTGATGGAGCACGTTTAATGAATGCTATTGTTGAGAATGGTATTGATATAAAAGACTATGCTTCCCATTTTGACTCTATTTCTTTATGTTTATCAAAAGGATTAGGAGCACCTGTTGGGTCTTTGCTTATTGGTAGATCTGATTTTATAAAGAAGGCAAGGCGTGTTCGTAAGGTTTTTGGGGGAGGAATGAGACAAGCTGGTATTATTGCTGCAGGAGGATTGTACGCTTTAAAAAACAATGTAAGTCGTTTGAAAGAAGACCATTACCACGCAAAGGAATTGGAGGGTGCTTTGAAAAAAATGAATTGGGTTGAATCTGTAGTGCCTGTTGAAACTAATATTGTTGTTGTTATTCTTAAAGATTATTCAAGTAGGGACTATTTAATTAGTGAATTGGAAAATCATGGTGTTAAGATTATTGCTTTTGGGCCAGGTATGTTGCGCTTTGTTACACATCTTGATATATCTAGTTTGGATATTGATAAAACAATTAGTGTGCTAAATAAAATAAGAGTTTGATTTTGAAATTTATTATATTTTTTTCTTTAATTACTTTCCTTTCTAGTTGTATTCAAGAAGAGGATAATGTAATTGATTTATCTGAAATAACTGGTCATAATCAAGGTTATGAAAAAGAAGAAATTATTTCTGTAGAGGAACAGAAACAAGATACTACTTTGATATTGAAAAATATTTTTTTGGATAATGGTTTGAATATTGACTCTTTAAAATTAAGAAATGAACCTATGTTTCTAGATCGCTTTGGACCAAAATCAATAGATAAATTTATTTTAATTAAATCAGTAGATACAATTTTTTATTCTAAGTGGGTTTATGAAGATTCATCAAAAGTTATGAATGCGTTTACTAATTGGATCAATTGTTTTGGAGATAATTGTAAAAGTATTTTTTTTGGCGAGGAAAAGAATTTACAAAAAGATCCTTTTAAGATTTTTATCAGTGATTCTGCGTTAATTTTTATTGAGGGTAAAAATAATCTTGATTTTAAGTTATGGGATGAATTTTATTATAGAGTTAATGGCGTTTCACATAATTATCTGGTTCAACAGTCAAGATGGTCAAAAGTAAGGTGGTATACTTTTATAGATGATAAGCGTTTAAAATTAGACTTATCGACATTATAAGAGATTTTTTGTTGCTCTTGATTTTTCATATTATTAAGCTTTATCAATTAAAACCGAGTTATAATAGTTAGGGTCTAAAGATACATCTTTGGTAACCCAAAAAGGTAATTCAAATTTTTCTTCTTCACTATTAACTTCTAATTCAGCAATTATTAATCCTTCTAGCTTTCCTTGAAATTCATCTACTTCCCAAATTCTATTAGAAAATTCTATTTTGTATCTATGTTTCTTAATTTTTTTATCAATTAATTCTTTTAAAATAACATTAGCTTCATTTAATGGTATTTCATATTGAAATTCTTGACGTACAATACCCTTGTTTTTCCCTTTGATAGTTATAAAAGCTCTATTGTTGTTGATTCTAATTCTAGACGTACAATCTTTATTTTTTGATATATAGCCTTGAGTAATAAAGTCAGGTTTTGGTTTTTTAATTGTATTCCATAATTTTTTATTAACGAGATATTTATATTCAATTTCTTTCATATTAATATGTTGTTTAATTTTCTATTCCTAATATAACTAATTCGATATTCATTTAACATTAAATCATGAATTCAATTATCTTCGCGTTGATGAATATTTTTTTGACATTTGACTATGAGTTGTTTTTTGGTAAACACGTAGGCACGGTTTCTAAGTGTATGTTAGAGCCAACTGAAGAGCTGTTTAATATAGCTAAGGGATTAGATGTGTCATATACTTTTTTTGTAGACGTAGGTTATTTGATTCAAGCTGAAAAATACCCTGAACTATCAAATGAGTTGAATATGGTTAAGAGTCAGATTTCAAAGATGTTAGATTTGGGTCATGACGTTCAGTTGCATATTCATCCACATTGGGAAAAAGCTAAATATCTAGGTGGTTTATGGAAAATGAATGTCATAAATTTTTATAAATTATCTGATTTTAATAAAGAAGATCAATTAAGAATAGTTAAGACATATAAATTATATCTAGAAAAATTAATTGGAAGAAAGGTAACTACTTTTCGAGCTGGAGGTTCTTGTATTCAACCTTTTTCAGATCTATACAATATTTTTAAAGAAGTTGGATTAAAAAATGATTCTAGTGTATTTCATAATGGATATTTAGTTACTAGTAATTATCGTTATGATTTTCGTAATGCCCCTTTAAAATCAAAATATAGATTTGAAATGGATGTATGCGAAGAAAATGAAGGTGGTTCATTCAATGAGTACCCAATTACTTCTTTAAGATATAATCCATCATTTTTTTGGAAACTATATATTCTAGGAAGATTATTTCCTAGTAAACATAAAATGGTTGGAGATGGAGAACATGTTAGTCAAGGTTTTCAGAAAATTTCATCTTTAACAAATCATACGACAGCTTATGTTTCTACAGATGGTTATTATGCTAAGAAACTATCTACAGGACTTAAAAAAGTTGAAAATTTAGGATTTAATGAAATGGTTGTAATTGGTCATCCAAAAGGCAATACAATCTATTCTATGAATAAACTAAGAGAATTTATTTCTAATAATCATAACAAACATAAATTTACCTCGTTTTTTAAAGAGCTTTGAAAATAATTGAACGTTCGAATATTGATATAATAAAATGGAATAAATTAGTTGATATTACTCCAGATTCTAGTGTTTTTTCCTATTCATGGTATTTAGATTCTACCGCTCAAAATTGGTGTGTATTAGTAAATGAAGATTATTCAAAGGGCATTGCTCTCCCATATACTATTCATTTTGGTGTTAAAGTTTTACACACACCAATATTTGTAAGATATATAGAGTGGCTGGGAATAGAGGTTGATTTTAAATCTATTGATGAAATCATTAGAAGTAATTTTAGTAATATTCATATTTCAATAAAACAACCTTTATTGGGAGATAATTATAAGTCTTGTACATTTCAAAAAATACCTTTCAATACGGATCGAAATATATCTAAGCAAGCAAATCGTTCCTTAAAAAAAGCTATAAATAAGGATTTAAATATTGAAAAATCGATTAATTATTTTGGTGTTGAATCCATTATTAAATCAGAGTTAAAAGGAAAATTTAGTGGAATTAATAAATCTTCGATTAAGATATTATCTAATTTATTTAAACAAGCCCAAAATGAAAATAACATTTTGGTTTATGAGATAAAAGATTTCGGAGGAATAGTATGCGTAAATCATAATAATACTATTCTCTATTTAAAAGGTGCTTTGATAAATTCTCATAAAAAAATGGGAGGGATGTATATGTGTATGGATAGAGCAATAAATGAAGCAATTAAAGAAGGTAAAACCTTTGATTTTGGTGGTTCTAAGATTGATGGGGTTAAAAAATTTAACAACAATCTTGGGGGAAAGGATTTTACTTATTTTGAATATACTTTCGATAATACACCGATTTGGTTTAAATTAGCACGCTCAATTAATCGTAAATGGATCAAAAAGTTATTTTAATTACTGGTGCATCTGGTGGAATAGGAGGATCTATATCCACATTATTTTCTAATGAAAATGTAAAATTGGCATTACATTATAATTCAAATAAAGTTCAATTAGATGAATCTGATGATATAGCACATTTTAAAGCTGATTTAACCCATGAAAAAGAGGTCGTGAGATTGATTGACTCAGTTTTGGAAAGGTTTGGGAGAATTGATGTTTTAATTAATAATGCTGGAATTTCCAATAGCGCTATTTCTTGGAAGACTGATGCATCTTTGTGGAGGAAAACAATGGCTATAAATTTAGATGCCCCATTTTTTTTATCAAAACACATTATTCCACACTTTAGATCTCGAAGTACAGGTAATATTATCAATGTTACCTCTATTGTTGCGCAAACTGGATTCGTTGGGACAGCTGCTTATAGTGCTTCTAAGTCAGGGTTGATAGGTTTAACTAAAACATTATCTAAAGAGTTAATTAGCTATGGTATAACTGTAAATGCTCTGGCCTTAGGGTATTTTAATGTAGGTATGATTGAAGATGTTCCGGATGCTTTAAAAGAAAAAATTATTGAATCTATTCCAGCAGATAGTTTAGGTAATCCTGAAACTGTTTTCAAAACAATTCAATGGCTTATATCAAAAGAAGCGAATTATGTTACCGGCCAAACTATAAACCTTAACGGAGGTCTTTATTCGTAGTATTGATAGTAATTTGTATCTTGTATCCTGTATGATTTTATCTAATTTATCTCTTCCACGTTGGGTTATTATAGCTTTAGACCTATTATTATCTCTTTTAGCCCTTTTATTTGCTTATATAATACGTTTTGATTTAAAGGCAGATGAAACATTGATTCGTGAAGAGTGGAATATACTATCAAAATCTATTGCTTTATATATTATAGTGAAGTTTATAGTATTTTATTTTTTTAGAATTCATAAAGGTTTAATACGTCATACTTCCACTGAAGATTTAAGGAGGATTGTTTTAGCATCATTTGTATCATCAATAACTTTTGCAATTTTTGGATTTATAAGAGCTAATTTTTTCGATGGATATTTTTTATTTCCAACATCTGTATTGTTAATCGAATTTTTGGCTTCAGTCCTATTGTTATTAGGATCTAGGTTTGCTGTTAAGTTGATTTATATCGAATCTATCAAGAGTAAAGAAATTGAAGATAGAGTTCTTATCTATGGTGCAGGTATCAGTGGTTTAATTACTAAAAGAACAATTGAAAAAGATATTTTAAGTAAACAAAAAATAATTGGTTTTATTGATGATAGTAAAAAATTATCTGGAAATCGTTTAGAAGGATTAAATATTTATAATACTTCTCGATTAGAATCTTTAATCAAGGAGGAAGGTGTTAGCTTATTAATTATTGCTATTCAGAATCCAGATAATTATAATAAAAAGAAAGTTGTTGAAGTTTGTTTAGCAAATAATGTTGATATCCAAAAGGTTCCAAGTCCTAAGAGTTGGATTAATGGTGAGTTTTCTTCAAAACAAATTGCAAAAATTAAAATTGATGATCTTCTAGGAAGAAAACCCATTCATTTAGATGAAAAAAATATAAAAAATGAATTAGCAGGTGAAGTTATTCTTGTAACAGGTGCTGCAGGTTCTATTGGTAGTGGACTAGTATATCAGATTGCAAAGTATAAACCATTAAAGTTGATTTTACTAGACCAAGCAGAGTCACCTTTATATGAATTACAAAATCAATTAATCACTGAGTTTAGTGATTTAAATTTTGAAATAGTAATAGGAGATATCAGAAGTTTTGATCGTATGAAAAATTTATTTACTTCATTTAAACCTAAATATGTTTTTCATGCTGCAGCTTATAAACACGTTCCACTAATGGAGGATAATCCGTCAGAAGCTTTATTGACAAATATCCGTGGCACTAAAAATTTGGTTGATTTAGCTATTGATAATATCGTACATAAATTTGTAATGATTAGTACGGATAAGGCGGTTAATCCAACAAACGTTATGGGCGCTTCAAAGCGTATTGCAGAAATTTATGCACAATCATCGAATTCAAAAGGAAACACAAAATTCGTTACCACCCGTTTTGGTAATGTTTTAGGTTCTAATGGTTCAGTGATACCTTTATTTAAACGTCAAATTGAACAGGGAGGACCAATTACAGTTACAGATGATCGCGTTACACGTTTCTTTATGACTATTCCAGAAGCATGTCAATTAGTTCTTGAAGCCGGAACGATGGGTAAAGGTGGAGAAATTTTTGTTTTTGATATGGGAGAGTCAATAAAAATTATTGATTTAGCTAAAAAAATGATTAAGCTAAGTGGGCTTGAATTAGATAAAGACATTCAAATTAAAATTACAGGTTTAAGACCAGGAGAGAAGCTATATGAAGAAATACTGTCGGATAAAGAGAATATATTGAAAACTCATCATCCTCAAATTTATAAAGCTAAAATAAGTGAAGAACCAGCTGAACAAATAAAAAATATTAATGAGTTAATTAATCTTTTTGGTACTCAAAATAATGAACAGATTGTATTACAAATGAAACAAATTGTTCCAGAATTTATTAGTAATAATTCAACTTATGAAAAGTTAGATCAATGAAAATAGAACCAGCAAAAATTCAAGTCAGGTTTTCTGATATAGATATTATGGGGCATGTAAATAATGCAGTTTATTTGAGTTATTTTGAAAATGCAAGAATGCATTATTTAAAATCTATGGTAGGATCAGATTGGGATTGGAATACAAATGGTATTATTTTATTAAAGAATGAAATTGAATATATAAAACCAGTCCACTTGTATGATAGTGTCGAGATACAGGTGTTAGTTAAATCTATTGGTAATAAGAGTTTTACACTAGAACATCTTCTTACTGTAAATGATGTTTTGTGTTGTAAATGTTCTTCTGTTCTTGTTGGATACAACAATAAAAGCAAAAAGTCGACTGTGATTAATCCAGTTATGCGATCCTATTTAGAAAAATTACATTGAAAGGTATAAAATCTTGATTCTTTATTTTGTAAAGTCTTTAATAAGACCTAACTCTTGTGCCTTGGAAGTTTTGTTTTTAAAGAAGCCTAATTCATTAAATTGTACTTTTATAACATCTCCTGTTCTAGTGTTAATAATAACAGGTGTTTCATGTTTACCGTTGTTATAGGCATTGAATTCAAATTTACCATTATTACTACTTAAGTATATAGCAAAACCTATTACTATTGATGAAGCAAATATGCTTATGGCGTATATTAATTTCATTTTAATTTATTTATATAAAGTTAAAATTAAGAAACATTAATTATTTTTTTTAGAATAAACATAAGTCCAATAAATATAATTGGCGAAATAATTGAAGTAAATAGATCTTCTGTTTTTTCGAATACTATAATACTAAAACCAATGCTTCCAGCAAATGTTATGGTAAAAAATACTTTTTGAAATAGATCTGTTTTTTTCATTTTTTAATCAACAACAACTGCAACTTTTTTGACCGGATTGATTTTGAGACTTTATAATTTTACAAGAATACATAGGGTACTTGGCAAGAAACATTTCTGTTAAAATTACATCAGAAATGGTATTGTCACCTCCAAATTTATTTCTTAAGGCAAAAGCAAACTCTTCTACAGTATATAGTTTATCTTCTAATCCTAGTGGGTTTGTGTTTTCTTGTGGCATAATATGGATTTTATTTTCAGCTAAACTAATAATTATTTTTGAGGGAATAAAAAGCCCTCCGATTGGAAGGCTTTAGTATTTTAATCAAAGAAAAAATCCATAATAGCATCGCCAAAATCACCAAATAATCCCTCAATAAACCCAATAATTCTTGAAATCAAAATAATAATAATAGCTAGCCCAAGTAGCATGAAAAGACCACCAAAAACTATTGATAAAACACTCCAAACAGTATTTTTATTTTTTTCTCTTTTATTTTTAATAACAGATATTATTCCTATTATAAATCCAGCTAAGCTAAAACCAAAAGAGAAGAAAAAAAGAATTGGACCATTTAATAATGGTGAAGCAAGAAGTAAGATTATTCCAAGAATGCAAAGAATAAAAGCAACAATACCTTCTCTGTCAGTTTTTAAACCTTTTTTAAGATCTCTTTTTTTAATTTTCTTTAAAGCCTTTGTATCTTTTTTTATTTCGTCATTTATTAAACTAGGAGAATTATATTCTACTTCAATGTTTATA
>PAQM01000019.1 GCA_002709305.1 Crocinitomicaceae bacterium
CAGCTACAAAGAAAGCTACAGCTACAAAGAAAGCTACAGCTACAAAGAAAGCTACAGCTACAAAGAAAGCTACAGCTACAAAAAAAGCTACAGCTACAAAGAAAGCTGCAGCTACAAAGAAAGAGGGCTAGGAGTTAGAATAAAATTATTAAATAAAAGAAGAATTATGGCAATTACAGCTTCAGATGTAAATAAATTAAGAAAGCAAACAGGTGCGGGCATGATGGATTGTAAAAATGCTCTTGTTGAAACTAATGGAGATTTTGAATCTGCTGTTGATGTACTTCGTAAAAAAGGTCAAAAAGTAGCAGCGAAAAGAGGAGACAATGAGGCTAAAGAGGGAGTAATTTTTGCAGAAGTTCAACAAGGAGTAGGTTATATACTCCAATTAAATTGTGAAACAGATTTTGTAGCAAAAAACCCTGATTTTCAGTCTATGGTTAAATCAATAATGCAAGTTGCTATGGATAAAGAAGTAAGTTCATTAGAAGATCTTATGCAAATTAGTTATAATGATAAATTAACTATTTCAGAAAAATTAACTGAACAAATTGGAGTTATTGGAGAAAAACTTGAAATCTCTAATTTTGCTAAGGTTGAAGGTCCAACAGTCGTTTCATATAATCATCCAGGCAATCAATTAGCTACAATAGTTGCATTAAATAATAGTTCCGATATTGCTGCTGATGTAGGTAAACAAATTGCAATGCAGGTTGCAGCTATGAATCCAATAGCTCTTACTAAAGAAGGTATTGATGATGCTATAATTTCAAGGGAACTAGAAATAGGAAAAGAGTTAGCTATTCAAGAGGGAAAACCTGCTGAAATGGCAGAGAAGATTGCGCAAGGTCGTTTAGGTAAATTTTTTAAAGAAAATACATTATTATCTCAATCCTTTATCAAGGATAATAAAATAACAGTTGAACAGTTTTTAAATACTTCAGATTCTGGTTTAACAGTTATAGAATTTAAGAGGTTTTGTTTGAACTAATATTGTTTAAATATTTGTTGAGGCTTTGTTTTTATATTCAATCTAGTATCAAAATAATATAAAAATATACCAAAATCGTTATATTTATGAAATCTTAAATAAGTACGATGAAGTATAAAAGAATTCTCTTAAAATTAAGCGGAGAATCCCTTATGGGGGATAAGTTATTTGGAATTGATAATAATCGCTTGAGTGAGTATGCTGATCAAATTAAGTTAGTTCATGATAAAGGAGTTCAAATAGCTATTGTCATAGGAGGAGGGAATATTTTTAGAGGTGTTCAAGCTGAGCAAGGAGGAATGGATAGAACACATGGTGACTACATGGGTATGTTGGCTACTATGATTAACGCAATGGCTTTACAAGCTTCACTAGAATCAAAAGGTATTCAATCTAGATTACAATCTGCAATAGAGATGAAAGAAATAGCTGAGCCTTATATTAGAAGAAAGGCATTACGTCATCTTGAAAAGGGTAGGGTTATTATTTTTGGTGCAGGTACAGGTAATCCATATTTTACAACTGATTCAGCTGCTTCATTAAGAGCTATTGAAATTAATGCTGAAGTTATTTTAAAAGGAACACGTGTAGATGGAATTTATACTGAAGATCCTGAAAAGAATCCAAATGCGACTAAATTTGATGTCATTAGTTTTGATGATGTTTATAAAAAAGGTTTAAATGTTATGGATATGACAGCTTTTACTTTATGTAAAGAAAACCGTTTACCAATTGTTGTTTTTGATATGGATACACCTGGCAATTTAAATAAAGTATTACTTGGTGAAAAAGTAGGAACAACTGTATGTGATTAGTAATTAAAATTCAAAAAATGACTGAAGAATTAAATATGATTTATGATGATTTAAAGAAAGCTAATGATAAAACATTAAGCCATTTTGAAGTTGAATTATCAAAAATTAGGGCTGGAAAAGCTTCTCCTAGAATGCTTCAAACTGTTATGGTAGATTATTATGGAGTACCAACAGCTCTTTCTCAGGTTGCAAATATTAATACTATGGATTCAAGAACATTAACTGTTCAACCATGGGAAAAAATAATGGTTGATCCTATAATGAAAGGAATTATTGATGCTAATTTAGGATTTGCTCCTCAAAATAATGGTGAATCAATTCTAATATCTCTACCAACATTAACTGAAGATAGGAGGAAAGAGTTAGTTAAAATATCAAAATCAGAAGGAGAAAAGGCTAAGATAGGAATTAGAAATAATCGCAAAGAATCTTTGGGTTTAATAAAGTTATTAAAGTCTGATGGATTATCTGAAGATTTAGCAAAAGATGCCGAACTTGAAATACAAACAATCACGAATGGTTTTTCAAAGAGAATTGACGATGCTATTGTATTAAAAGAAAAAGATATATTAACAATTTAATAGACACTTAAGATATTTTAGTTAATATTGTTATATATTATTTAATAATTCTAAAAAAATAAGTATGAAAAAGTTTATTGTGATTGGTTTAATTTTAGGAGGAATGTCTATTGCCTCTTCTTGTGGTAAGGAGTACACTTGCACTTGTTTAGATGCCTCGGGTAATCAAACTACAGAAACTCACAAAGGTTCAGATGCTGTTGATGCATGTAATGATGCAACAACTCTTATACCAATTAAGACGTGTGTTCCTGCGTAATTTTAGTACAATTTTAATTGTTTGAAAATGGAGGCTTTGCTTCCATTTTTTGTTTAATTACTTCATTTAATGAATTCAGTAGAATTATTTTTTCTTGATTTAGGTTTTTCATGGACATTTAGTAAATTATTTCCCTATTTATTTAGTATAGTAGTTGGGATAATACTAGTTCTTTTTTACTCTAAATTTTTTTCTAGTAGACTGAAAAATATTTCACGAACATATTTTCTTTATAGAAAAAAAACAGTAACACTATCACTTAATTTTTTTCTACAATTTATTTTAATATTAATTCCTTTCAGTATATATTTTGCATACTCACCTATATATAAGGGAGACTTTTCAAATAATTCAGTGGAGATTTTAAAAAGTGAAGATGAAAAAGAATTAGTGTCAGGTAAATTCTTTGTGTTATCCATTCCTGGTTGCCCACATTGCTTTAACACTATCGATAAAATGATTAAAATTAAAAAACGTATTCCAAATATTGAAATTGAATATGTTGTATGTAGCAACGACCCTGAAACTTTAAGACCTTACCAAGATCAAATACCAAATATTAAATTACTAGGAGATTATATTAATGTTAGATTAGCTGAAAACTCTGAGATGATTTCAAGACTTGCTTCAGGTAGATTTCCGTCTTTTGCTTTAGTTCAAAAAAATAAGATTTTTAAATGGTCTAATGATAATTTTGGTGTTTGTGCAGTCGATTATATAGAATCTATTTTTAATTAGTTTACAGTTATTTAATTTTTTCAAGGATATTATTGAAAGTCATACTTGAACGCATTGCTCTAGAAACTTTTTCAGGATTAGGGAAATAGTATCCATCTAGATTAATTGGTTTGCCTTGGGTGTTATTTAATTCATTTATAATTATATTTTCATTGTTATTTAAATCAAAAGATATTTTAGAAAATATATTTTTTAATTCAGTATCTTCAAATTGATTAGCTAACGATTCGGCCCAATACTTAGCTATATAGAAGTGAGAGCCTCTATTATCTAATTCACCAACTTTTCTTGATGGTGATTTATCATTTAATAAAAGTTTTACAGTAGCATCTTCAAGTGCTTTGGATAGTATAGAGGCTTTCTTGTTATTTGTTGATTTACTAATGTGTTCAAGTGAAACAGTTAAAGCTAAAAATTCACCTAAAGAATCCCATCGAAGGTGTCCTTCCTTATTAAATTGTTGAACATGTTTAGGAGCAGATCCGCCAGCCCCTGTCTCAAATAAACCTCCTCCATTCATTAAAGGCACTATAGATAACATTTTTGCTGATGTACCCAACTCTAAAATTGGGAATAAATCGGTTAAGTAATCTCTTAGGACATTACCAGTTACAGAAATAGTATCTTTTCCTTCTTTAATTCTATTGAGTGTAAAATTTGTTGCATTAAATGGGGAAAGGATTTGAATATTTAATTCTTTTGTATTGTATTTTGGTAAAATATTTTTGACTTTTTTAATTAATTCAAAATCATGTGCACGATCTTTATCTAGCCAAAAAACTATTGGATTTTTTGTTGTTTTTCCTCTTTCAATAGCAAGTTCAATCCAATTTTTAATAGGTTCATGTTTTACTTGACACATTCTCCAAATATCTCCTTTTTCAACATTATGAGATATTAAAATATTTCCATTTTTATCAATAATTTCAACAGTACCATTTGAGTCAATTTCAAATGTCTTATCATGAGAGCCATATTCTTCAGCTTTCTTTGCCATTAATCCGATATTAGACACAGTTCCCATTGTACTTGGGTTAAATGCACCATTTTTTTTACAGAAATCTATTGTTGCTTCGTATATTCTTGCATAGCTACTGTCAGGAATGACAGCTTTTGTATCTTGAAGTTTACCCTTATCATTCCACATTTTACCAGATGAACGAATCATAGCTGGCATTGATGCATCAATAATTATATCACTAGGTACGTGTAGGTTTGTAATCCCTTTTTCAGAATCAACCATTGCTAATTTAGGACCATTTTTATATGCTTCCTCAATATCTTTGAGAATCTTTGATTCTTCAATTTTAGTCAACTTTTTTAAATTATTTAAAAAGTTGCCAAATCCATTATTTACATCAACACCAATTTTTTCTATAGTTTTTTTATGTTTATTGAATAAGTCTTTAAAAAAGCAGCGAACTGCATGACCAAAAATAATAGGATCAGAAATTTTCATCATTGTAGCTTTCATATGTAATGAAAATAAAAGATCATTTTTTTTAGCATTTTCAATTTCTGAATTTAAAAACTTAATAAGTTCTTGCTTACTCATAAATGTACCATCAATAATTTCATCTTTTAATACATTTATTCCATCTTTTAGAACAGTTATTTCACCTTGATGATTTTTATGTTGAATTTTTATTGTACCTTCTTTTGATAAAGTAATAGATTTTTCATTTGCTTTAAAATCACCATATGACATTGTAGAAATATGTGTTTTAGAATTTGAATCCCAAGGACCCATTGAATGAGGGTTTTTTCTAGCATATTCTTTTACAGATTTAGGTGCTCTTCTATCGGAATTGCCTTCCCTAAGAACTGGATTAACTGCAGAACCTTTTATTTTGTCATATCGTATTTTAATTTCATGTTCTTTATCATTAGAAGGTTCTTCTGGATAATTTGGAATATTATAACCACATTTTTGTAGCTCTTTTATAGCTGCTTTTAATTGTGGGATAGAGGCACTAATATTTGGAAGTTTAATGATATTAGCTTCAGGTTTCTTAACTAATTCACCTAACTCAGATAATTGATCTGTCATTTTTTTTTCTTTGTCAATGTACTCAGGGAATCTAGAAATAATTCTTCCTGCTAGTGAAATGTCTTTAGTTTCAATTTTAATCCCTGATTTTTTGACAAAAGATTTGATAATTGGCAGTAATGAAGCTGTTGCCAGAGCTGGCGCTTCATCTGTTTTGGTATAAATAATTTTCGACATATGGGTTTTATAATTATCTATTAAATCTTAGTTTTTTAATTTAGTTTTTTCAAAATTAATGCTTGCTTTATAGAAAGTCAATATTAACAGTTGTTATATTATTTTACGTATTAGATAGATTTATAGTTTTTTCTAAAAAAGTAATCATTTTATTAGCTGCTTTTGAACGGTGGCTATAATAATTTTTTTCATGTATATTCATCTCTGCAAATGTTTTACAACAATTTTCAGGTTCAAATATAGAATCATATCCAAATCCATTTTTCCCTCTTCTATTTAATAAAATCGTACCATTTACAACACCTTCAAATTCAAAAATGTTCTCATTAATTTTTAGGGCAATAATTGTTTTAAATTGTGCTTTTCTATTAGCTTTTGATTTAAGCTTCTTCAAGACTAAATTGATATTATCATTATCGTCTCTGTGTTTACCTGCATATATAGCTGAATCTACTCCAGGTTCACCATTTAAGGAGTCAATTTCTAAACCACTATCTTCTGCAAAACAATTAATTTTAAAATGATTTTTAATGAAATTGACTTTTTGTAAAGCATTACCTCTTATAGTTTTAGATGTTTCAGGAATATCTTCTTCTAAACCTATATCTTTTAATGTAATAATTTGAATTTGTTTTGGAAGAATATCTTTAATTTCATTGGCTTTATTTAAATTTTTTGTTGCAAATAGTAGTTTCACTGTTCTTAAATAAGATTATTTTAGTTTGTTATTTTTTTCTCTTTTGAATCGATTTAAGAATGATCTTTTTTTCTTTTCTTTAATTTCATCTTCTCCATACCCATAACCATACCCATAACCACCATACCCATAACCATAGTAGCTACGTCTATTTTGTTGTTTAATATCATTTAAGATTAAAGCAACGTTTTTTATTTTTTTAGCCCTATATAAGGCTTTTGGTATTTCCATTAATCTTTTATCAGCATAGTTTGCACGAGCTACAAATAAAGTTAGATCTGCAAAAGGTGCAATTAACTGTGTATCTGCTACAATTCCTATAGGAGCAGTATCAACTATTATGTAATCATAATCTTTTCGAACAGCATCAATTAGCTCAATCATCCGTGCAGAGTGCAATAATTCACTTGGGTTAGGAGGGACAGGACCAGAAGTAATATAATTTAATTTATTTTCATCATCATTTATTTGAACTATATCCTCATATTTAAGTTTATGATCAATAAGATAATTTGTAATACCAATTGAATTATTAGATTTAAATAGTGAGGTTAATTTTGGTGCTCTTAAATCCATTCCCATTATTAATACTTTTTTCTTAGTTAAACTTAAAGAATTAGCTAGGTTATAGGCAATAAATGTTTTTCCTTCACCTTTAATTGCAGATGTTACTAGAATAACCCGACCATTATTTGTTTTTTCATGAAGTAAAAAGTTTATGTTGGTACGAAGCATTCTAAAAGCTTCTGATATTGAAGAACGTATAGATGTACTAACTACTAGATAACCTTTTTCTGTTTTTGTTGGAATATCTCCAGCTAATGGTATTGGAATATTTTCTAGATCTTTGACACTCCTAATTTTGTTATCTAATAAATCATTAAAATATATAATACCTATTGGGAACATTAAGCCTATTAAAAATGCACTTAGAAAAATAATTTTTTTATTTGGAGATACTGGTATACCGCTAGAATAAGGCTCATCAATTATAATTGTATTACCAAGTGTAGCAGCCATAGCTATTTCATTTTCTTCACGTTTTTGTAAAAGGTATAGATACAAGTTTTCTTTAATTTGTTGTTGGCGTACAATGGATCTATATTCTCTTTCATATTCAGGTATAGAAGATATTTTGGATTTATTTTGACGTTGTTCTGAGTATAATTTATTTAATTTAATTTTTAGACTTGTGAGCATATTTTCTAGACTAGATTTTAAGCTTGTTTTAATATCACTTATTTGTCCTTCTATTGCTATTACTAATGGATTAGTTGTATTAGATGTTTTAAGTAATCGATTTCTTTTTAATACATTTAGGTTGTATTGTGAAATAGTCGATGCTATAGAAGCATCTGTGAAACCTAAATTTGAAGGAAGTAAGGTGTCATATCCATTGTGCTCATCTAGATAAGAGTTCATATACTCTGCAAGTTCTTTTTCAATTGCAGTCCGCATAATCTTAACTTCCAGTTCTTTATTTTTTTCTGAAAATAATAGCCCATCTGATTGAAGATTCGTTAAGTTTTTGTCTGTCTTATAGTTTTGTCCCTCCTCTTCTACCAATGAAAGCTCTTGAGTAATAACTTTTATTCTATCGTTAATAAAATCACTAGTAGTCTTTGTGATTTCTCTTTTATCGTCAATTACATTTTGCTCATGTAATTGAATTAATGAATTAATAATAGCATTATTTTTTTTAATACTAGTACCTTCCATGGATATTCTTAAAACTGATGCATCTTCATTTACAGGAACAATTGTAATCGATTCTTTTAGTTGAAGAGCTTGTTGTTGAAGTGGTATTAATCTGACAGAATATTTTTTTAGGTTATCTGTTTTAAAAAAAAAATCGGTTTTTTTAATTATAATCTCACCGATTGGAGAGTTAAATGGTTTATCGAAAGTAAAAGTTCCAAATTTAGTGTCATCTTTTTGATTTACTAATACAAATTTTTTGTCATTTTTAATTATTAAGTTCCAACTTGCATCTTTATTATATAGTAAACTGTCATTTGAACAGCTATTTAGAGATATTGGTTCCTTACCATATCTAGTATTAATAATATCATCTTTAACTTTTATTCGAGTGCATAGATTTAATTTATTTGATACCTGCTTCATTAATGTTAAAGACTTAAATAATTCAATTTCATTTTGAAGATTGACATTTCTATTAGATAAACCAAGATCTTCAAGAATATCTATACTTGAAGATAATCCTTGATTGTCTTCATCTTTTATTAGTACTTTAGCATTAGACCTATATTTTGGAGTAGTGCTTCTTAAATATAAGAAAGCTATTAGGGTACAAATGAATATAGATATTGCCATCCATTGCCAATTAGATAGATAACGATTTACAATATCGAGTATACTTATCTCTTCTTCATTTTTTTCATTAAAAATTGATGTATTATTATTTTCCGACATTTATTGAGTGATTAAGGCAATTGTTGTAATAATTAAAGATGATAATGAAATTAGTACACCTCCGGTTGTTTTAAGGACTGTTGATTGTACTCTAGATGCTGTATTAGGTTCAACATATAAAACATCATTTTGTTGTAAGTAATATACTGGTGAGCTAAATAATTTATTATCAGTTAAATCTACACGAAACTCTCTTTTTTCTCCATTATTATCTCGTATAACTAAAATATTTTTACGCAATCCTGTTATTTTTAAATCGCCAGCTAAACCAATTGCTTCTAATATTGTTACTCGTTCATTAGGTATTTTAAAAGTTCCAGGATTTTTAACTTCTCCTAAAACGGTTACTTTAAAATTTAGAATTTGGATATTAACAACAGGGTTATTGATATATGAACTTACTTTCTCTTTAACTAAATTTGTAGCATCCATACGATTCAGACCAGCGAGCTTAATTCTTCCTATTACTGGTAGTTGTATATTTCCATTTTCATCAATTAGGTATCCATTTTTTTCTTGATTTCCTTGGATATATCCGTTATTCCCATTATTTGTCAATCCAGAAACAGGAGGGAGGTTGAAAACTGCAACTGCCTCTGGATCTTCACCTGAAATAGTTATAGAAATAAAATCATCTGTTTTAAGTGTTGGAGTGAAGTTGGTGTATGCTTTTCCACTAATTTCATTTTGGAAATAAACGAGTTTTTTATGTGTTTGACATGATATTAATGTTATTGATAGTATCAAACTAAATAGCAATATGTTAAATAGTAATTTTAGCATTTATTAATTTAAATTAGGGTTTTCCTTATTTGATTCAATTTCTTTACTCCATCTTGTTAAGATAAAAACCATAAAAAGTATAATTACAGCTAATAAAATTATTAAGTTAATAATCCCAAAATCTTTAAGACATAACGTAAGAGATAAAATAATTATTGTAAAATTCATGCAACAAATAGCAAATGCTGTTCTTCTATGTGACCAATTAAGTTTATCAACCATAATATGATGAAAGTGATATCTATCTGCAGAAAGAGGATTTCTATTTTGAAGTATTCTTATTATAAAAAGGCGTACTACATCAAAAATTGGTATCAGGATAAAAGTACCCATTAGTATTGGTATGTATTCCTGTTTAAAAGGAATTAGATTTAATGTCTCATTTTCATTTATTGTTAACATACGAATGCTCATTACTGCAATTAGAAATCCAATAATAAGCGAACCAGTATCTCCCATAAATATTTTTCTTTGTTCAGATAAATTGAAAAATAAAAATCCTAATAAAGTTCCTATCATTGCAATAGCTGTTAATGCTAAGAAATTATCTCCAATGTAGAAGAATAAAACAGCAAAAAATGATAATGCCACTGTACTTATTGAAGCAGCAAGTCCATCGATTCCATCTATAAGGTTATAGGCATTTATAATAGTAATCATTATTAAAACTGATAATGGAGCGCTTATCCATATTGGTATTATATCTATTCCAAATAGTCCATGAAGAGTTTCAAGTTGAAAACATGGATTTTCTATTATAAATAAAGAAGCTAAAATTTGACTGATAAATTTAATTTTAGGACTAGAGCCAACTAGATCATCTTTTAAACCCATAAAAAACATAAGTGTTAATCCTGGTAGAAGAGATATTAAAGTATTCGAAGTATCGTATTTATCATTGAAGAAAAGCGCAAAAATAAAAGTTATATAAAAAGCAATTCCTCCTAGACTAGGAGTAGAATGGGTGTGGGAACTTCTTTCATTAGGTTTGTCCATTAAACGTTTTGAATAAACAATGTGTTTAACATTAGGAACAAGGTAAGCAGATGCTAAAAAGCAACATAATAATAATTCTAAAGCGTATATAATATCTATGTTATAGTTAATCATTATTGTATGATAAAGACTTACTGTGATATATTGTAATGTTTAAATGTAATGTTTTTATTATTTAAATTAATATCTGTATGTTAGAATAATTAAATAAGTGTATTATATATTGCAAAATAATTTGTCATATTTTTCTGATATTATTTTCCAAGTATATTTTGTGCTTGCAATTTCTTTTAAGTTTATAGCAATACTATTTACCTCTTTAAGAGTAATCTTATTTATTATGTTAATTAGATCATTTTCATTATTGAAGTATTTAGCTTTATTTCCAGTAGTTTCGATATTATAATTTATTCCAAATGCAATGATTGGAAGGTTTAAATACATTGCTTCAACTAGAGAGGGATTAGTCCCACCAGCGCCATGACCATGAATATAAATATAACAGTTAGATCTTATTTGATTTAGAATATTTTGATCGTAAATTGGTTCCATTAAATGGATATTTTTATATGATTCAAATTTTAATTTCAACTTTTTGCCATAATTACTATTATTCCAATTCCCAATCACGACAAGATTAAGGTTTTCAATTCTAGAGAATGCGTTTAGTACAGTGTGAATGTTATTTTCTGGTTCAATTCTAGATACTTTTAAAGCATATTTTTCATTTAAAAAGGGATTTTCGGAAATCATTTTCTTAGTCATTTCTTCATTGTTACAGTGATCAGACCCATAAGCTATAAGTTCACTATTTTTTTTATATTTTTTTTTTACATAATCTTGGATAACCTTATTATCAGAAATAATTATATCAGCAGTTTTAACAGCTAATTTTTCTGAAAATTTTAAAAACCATTTTGCATAATTACTCCATTTATCCCTTTTCCATTCTAAACCATCTATATGTACAATTATTTTTTTTTTACTAAATAATTTTAGAAAGGGTAATATTATGCAGCCAGAGACACCAAGAATTAACAATACCTCTGATGTACGATTTGCTTTAAATATTGAAATAATATCATATGGTATACTTTGTATTCCATTAGCTTTTAAGTTAATATATTTTAAATTAGCATTTTTATAAGTTGACGGTTTATAATGATAGCTTTGTCCACTACAATATACAGTCATATTATGTTTTCTTGCTAAATGTTTTACTAGATATTCTGCTAAGGTTTCAAAGCCACCGTATTTAGCAGGGAGACCTACAGTTCCAATAACTGCAATATTTTTTTTATGCTTCATTTAATTTCTTGTTCCAAGAGATTAAGCTATTATATAAGTCCAATTACAATTATATTATTTTTTCATAGAAGTTTAGAGTTGCTCTTCCAATAGTTTTCCAATCATATTTGTTAGAAATTAAATTATTAGTGTTTTTGGTAACTTTTGATATTAATTTATTATCTAATTTTAAAATTGTATTTGCTAAACTTAAGCTATTTTCAGACTCGAACATAAATCCATTTTTTCCATCAGAAATAATCTCTTTGAATGCTGGTAAATCTGAAGTTATTACTGTTCGTCCGTATGAAAATGATAACAAAAGTACACCACTTTGATATATTTTCTTATACGGCATTACTATTATTGATGCATTTTTATATAATTCAGAGATTTCTTCTTCTTTAATATATTCAAAATGTGTGGTAACATATTCTGATAATTTTAGTTCTCTGATTTTATTTTTATAATATTCAACTCCTGTTTTCCATGGTCTCCCGGCTATTGTAAGTTTATATTTAGTGCTTTTTTTTACAACTATAGACATTGCTTCTAGTAAAATACCTAATCCTTTTACTTGCTTTATTTGGCCAAAGAATAAAAGATTTATTTCATCTGTATTAGTATTCAGAGCTTGTGTTTTTATAAAAGGTAAATAGTTACCATGGGGGATAATTGATATATGGCCGTTAAAACTGAATTTTTTTTCGAATTCAGATTTAGAATATTGATTATGAATAATAACTCCATCTATTAATTTTAAGCAAATACTCGAAACTATTTTGGAGCTACTTTTATGAAATGATTCGATATCATGAAGAGTGATTATTTTTTTTTGCTTAAAAAAGGAGGCTAAAATAAGAACTAAAAGATTAAGTATTCCTAAGCTAAAAAATTGAAAATGAAATATTTCTGTTCCTTCTTTTTTAGAGCTTTTAAAAGCCTTTAAATAAGAATTACAAAAAAAGAATAATTTAAATAATTTATTTTTTTTCCAAACATTTTTGAATATGTTTTTGGTATTAACATTTTTATAAAAACGTTCTTTAGTTTTACTACATGTGTAATAATAAACAATAATATCATTATGACCTAAACCATATGCTAAACCATAATCGTAATAATCCATCCCACCATGACCTCCAATAGGGTCAATTAAACTAACTTTCATTGTTTATTAGAGTTTCAAATTTTTTATAATCAGAACTTAGATTAGTTTTTAATAAATTTAAATCTTTTTGAGGGATTTTAGCTTTTGGAGCTTTATTGTAGATAAACTTTTTTAAGATTTCAATTACTTCTTTGGGAATAGTTAATTTTAAACGTTCTATGAAACCTCTATTTTTTTGGACAAATCTACCAATATTATTTGCAGGGATTTTGTTTTCATTGATTTTACTATCAAAATCAATATGTATTGGTTTAATTTCAAGAAATTTAAATACATCTTTAAATTTACTTTTAAATTTTTCTAATTCAAGTATTAAAATATTCTCAGATTTAAAGTGTTTTTGATATTTTTTCACTTGTTCGAAATATTTGCTATTTATTATGTACTGTCTGTAATGAAAAGATTTTTTATCATATAAGTACTCTTGTAAAGATTTGTTTGCATACCCCATTCTTTTATCCATAATATAGTGAGAGTAGGATCTTTTATATGGATTTCTAACTAATATAATAATTTTTGATTCGGGGTTAAATGTTTTAATTTTAGATGGTATATTTTCAAAAGTAAAATAAGACACACTAGCATCGATAATATATTTTTCGTTTTTAACGTTTTTATAAAACTCAAGATATTTTTCTAAAGAATTAACTTTATAATCTCTATAATAGGATTCATTATTAAGTTCATTGTATGAGAAATAATTTAACTCTTTTATTTTTGGAAAGAATAAATCAGGATGTTCTTTTAATTTTTCGCAAAAAAAGGTAGTGCCACATTTTGGAGAACCAACAATGAAAAGGTTTGGTTTATTCATGAATGTTTTTTTTAATTGTTTTAAGCCCGACCTTAATCATATCAAATCTTCCATTTAAAACAAAGTAAAAAATCTTAAAGAAAAATTCTATCCAATAAAGTAAACAAAATATAAAAAAATCGTATCCTTTAAAGTGTTTTTTCATAGTTGCATATTGATTTGTTTTCATATTATAGAATAGAAATCCTAAGTTAGGATTATTTTTTTTCAACCCTGATATTTTAGAACCCAAATTATCTTTTATACTATTTTGAACTTTATGGTAAACAATACTTGACGCTTCATAATAGAGATTTAGATTATTTTTTTTGGCTCTAATACATAGCTCAAGATCTTCACAATACATAAAAAAATTATTATCAAATCCTCTGAGTTTTATAATAGATTCTCTTGAGAACATCATTGTGCATCCAGAGATAAAGGTTACATATCTAGATGTATTAGCTCCATTTTTAGATGCTGATTTATTAAAATCTGTAATTTTGGGCCAACCTCTTTTGTAATTTATTTCTCCTCCTCCATACCAAATAATATTTCTATTGTTTTCATAATAAGTCTTAGATGTTGTTATACCAATACTTTTATCTTTAGAAAAAGGTAATGTTAAGGCCTTTATAGTCTCAGGCTCTATAATAGTATCATTGTTTAATAATAATAAATATTCAAAATCTAAATTTTTTTTAACCCATTCTATTCCTACGTTATTAGCTCTACCAAATCCTATATTTTTTTTGTTATAAATAATTTTCAAATTAGGATAGAATAAAAAGTCATCACTTATTATTTTAATATTTGAGCAATTATCAACAATAATAATAAATGGCAATTCAATATCTTTTGAATCTTGAATAGATTTCACACATTCTATTGTATCATTTGTATTGTTATAGTTAACAAGTATAATAGTAATTCTATTTTTCTTTATCATCTTGTTTTATTATGTTAGGTGTGTTACAAATTAACGACATTTGATAAAAAGAAAATAAGAAGAAAAAATAAGTGTAATTATTGATACTTCTTGCAGTTAAAAGAGAGTATAGCATCAAGAACACTAATGACAAAGTTAGGCAAAGTTGATAATGATTTTTCGACTTAATTTTTAATTCTTTCCAAATAAGTCTATATTGTTGGAGAAATAAAATAACACCAAAAATTCCTAAAGAAAATAAAACACCAAAAATTCCAACATCACTAACATGGAAATAAGCTTCTTCACCAATCACTTTATTTGCATCACTTGCTCTGTAGAAGCCGTTGCCAAATAATGGTGATTCCCTAAATTTATTTATTGCTAGGTCTATTTCATATACTCTGGCAGCTGAAGAAGTATCTGTTATAGAGTTAGAATCTTCTGTGAATAATTTAGTTGCTTCAACAAATCTATCAATAATAGCTTGGCCTGTAGAAGAACTAGAAAGGAAAATATATATAAATCCTAAAGAAAATAATGCTGGAACTATAACTTTAATAGCTCTGTTAGATTTTCTTATTATTAATATTGAAATAAATATTAATAATATATCAACTAGAAGAACAAATCTTTGTATTTCATAGAAATGATTTGCTCCAAAAAACAAAAGTGAAAATAATAGATATTTATAATTATTTTTAATTAAAAATAGTGATAACCAGTATACACCAAAAAAGTTAGTCAAGTCTTTTGATAATTTACCTGCGTTGACAATAACAATGTTACCAGTTAATTCTGACTGATTTATAAACTTAAAATCCATAATAACCATCAGGGCTATAAATACAACTAAAAACCAAGAGATGTATTTCATTATAGAGAATAAGCGAATAAATGAAATTTCTTTTTTTAAAAAAAAGTAAAAAAAGACAATAACACTTCCTATGTTGTAAAAATTAATATTTGCTACTATACCAGAAATAAAAGATTGTTGATAAATTAGATAACCAACTATCATTGAAATAAACATTGTTGTTAATCCTAAATAGTACCAATATTTTATTTTTTTTGGAAATAGGTGTTTTTTTCTATAAAAGAGAATATGACCGAATGAACTTATAGCAAATGATAGATAGGTTGATATTTTAGATAAAGGAGTTAATTTAAAAACATTGAAAAGTAATATTATTAATATAGATATAAGTAATAAGTATAAATTTTTTCTTTTTAACATAAGGTGTATTTATGTTTGATTTCGATAAACTATTATACTATTTTTCAGATTATAAGTTTTTCTATAAAACAAGATATCTATTATTTCATTTATAAAGGCTTTTCTTATCATTTTTCGCTAGTAAATTTAGAAAAATACTCATCTCTTTTGTCAGTTCTTTTTCGGTCCATCTTTAACCATTTTAGTTTTCTTATAGGATGTACTAAGTGATATATTACTTGTAGCATAAAAAGATTCAATTTAGACAATTTAACATTTATAAATAAGCTATTTTTTCTATTATAATAAGGGTAAAATAAATCAATATTATCTGGATTCTTAATAAAAATCTTATCTTTTGTTTTGTTATAAATTGGAAGAGGCCTAAGAGATTTTATACCGATTTTATTTAAGGCTATTTCAAAATCATCACTAATATTCTTAAAATTAATGACAAAATCGAGGTATTTTTCATTGATGCTAAATACATTATCATAGGGTAAAAATCGGTTATTATTTAATTTTATAAATTCTAGAAAGGTTGTATTATTAGATTTAATGTAATGGTAAAGATTAACTGATTTTTTTGAAATATGTCCGCCATTTTTTATTAGATATTTTTTATCTGTAAATACCCCTTTAGTATTATTGATGTATTTAGAGTAAATAGATTTATTAATTTCAATAGGGTCTCTGTATACAGCAAAAACAAAATAGTCTTTAATGTTGATAGTTTTATGTTTAATGACCGATTGTATATTAGAATGTTTTGTGAAAATTGATTCTCCATCATACTTTTCTATTAGTTCTTTAGAAATTGCTGATGATCCAGAAAAAGGGAGTCCTACAAAAATATATTTATGTTTATGGCTAATTATCATATTTTTAATATTTCCAATTTTTAAGATCAAGATTAAAATCTAATTCAATTTTATTTATTTCATTTTTGAAGTATTTGTCAAAAATTAATTTTTTTGTATTGTAATCTAAATCTGTTTTATTTATTGATTTTTTTGAGTTTAATTTAGTTATAATTTTTTTGAGTTTCGATCGGATTTTTTTTGAAGTGAATGCTTTCACTATTTTTGAAAACGTAGATTCTTTTATGAAAGAATTGACCCATTTATATCTTAAATCTCTAGATTCATTCGACTTTTTTCTATCTATTTTATATTCAAAATTTGGAATATTTAGGAAGTCACAAATAGAGTTCGATATTTCGTCTAGGTTGTATATTAGATCTTCAAATAAAATTATTTTATAATTACTTTTTTTCATGTTTTCTTTTAAAAAGCTTAATAATTCATAGTATAGACCTCTTGAAACATATCCAAAATGATTCTTTTCAAAATGACCCTTAGTTTTTGTCTTATATCCTTGGTGATATTCCTTGGGATTTTTTAATCTACTGTCTTCAAGCTCTACTGCAGGTAAAAAATCATTAGTTTCAAACCCCCTTAATTTCGACATTTTATAATGAGAGTAAGCTCTTGTTACAGGGTCTCTTAAAACAAATAATATTTTAATTTTCGGGAATTCATCTATTATTCTTTTTATATACAATTTATCTAATTGTAGATTAGGATCAAATAGTCCAGCTATTTGTTTATTAATAATATGTTTATTGTAGAAAGTGTTGAAAAAATAATTTATACCTTTTTTGTAGAGTTCTTCAATCTCAAAAAAATGAGCTTCTTTTTCTTCTGGTAAAAAAACAGAATCATGATTTTTAAAAATATCATGCAGCTTAGTTGTTCCAGCTTTTTGAGCACCTATACAAACAAAATCTAACTTCATATTAAGTTTATTAAATCTATATGTTTAAGATCGGTATTACTTTATTAATTATTTTGCTAAGTATCATCTAGAATAAATTTTTTATTTGAAAAAAAAGGTGATATTAAGATAGAAATTCTTCTAATCAGTTTTGGGTTCAAAATAATTATTGGATATTGATTATATTCTGATTTTCGAAATTTATTTAAAAATTTTATTGCTCGAATTCTATTATTTGAGTATGTTTTATTAACAATATGATTATGCTCCGTAATATTAATATTTAGTTCTTTTTCTATGAATTTTGATATTGACTTTAAAAAAATCTTTTTATCAGATTTAAAAGTGTTGAAATTCAATTCTAAAATATTCTGATCATTAAATAAATCTTTATATAACTGTACTGTATTTTTATGATCAAAATAGTGCTTAGGAGTAGTGGGGAAAAACCATTGATTTCTATTAATGTATTGTTGGAAACTACCAGGGTATCCTTCTTTAACTATTTGTTTAAATGTTGAAATAATAAAAGAATCATAATCTCTAGTTACAATTATTATTTTTGCACTTGGAAAAGTTTTATAAATTTTCTCAGCTATTAATTTAATATCATTTCCAGCAGAGTATGGGTGCCCAGATAATCTTTCAGCAGATATAATATTTATTTTATCTTTTTTAATCTTAGGTTTTATGAGTTCTAAAAGTTTATCCTTTTCAAAATCATTTGTATGGGTTGTTATTATATATTTCATTAATTCATCGTTCCATGGATGAGTATGATTATTAATTAAATTAAAGTGTTCTGTATTTAAAAACAATTTATTTTGTAACCAAGTAGTACCTGTTTTATGAAAACCAATGTGAAAATATATTTGTTCCATTATTTCCTATATATATTAATCTTGATATGTTTTTTTACGTAGAATAATTTTGCAAGATTGATTCCTGATATTGTTATTGCTGAGGCAATTGCTGAACCTAATATACCATATTTTGAAGCTAAAAAGAAACTTAATGTTAAAAAAATGACCATAAAAGTAATAGAGATGTTTCTCTGTATTTTCTCATGCCCAGTCATTGTTAATACCATTCCAACAGCTCCTGTTCCAAGGTTGATTAATTGTCCAAATCCTAATATTAATAAAATTGGATATGCTTCTCTAAATTCAGGACCCCAAATTGCCAATATCCAATCTCCAAAAGTTATGAAAATAAAGTAAACAAATAATCCAATAATAAATAATCCTTTGGTGATTTTTTTTAACATATTCTCCATACTTCTAGTATCTTTATCAGCATATAAAGTAGCTATTTTAGGAGAAATAGCACTATTTGTAACTAAAAGTAACATATTGGTTAGTAAGGAAATCCTAGCAGCTACTAAATATATTCCAACTTCTTTTGCGCTAGAAAATAGACCTAATATTATAATATCAGAACTATTAATTATTACCCCGGCAATAGAGACAAGAAATAGAGGCTTTGCCGTTTTTAGTAGTTGATTGAAAATTTTTTTATTCTGACCATTATTTAAATACAATTTTTTCCAATATAAGCCAACACATATTGTAACTCCTATTCTACCAATTGCATAAAAAACAGCAACAATGTTTACATTTAATTCCCCTAAAAAGAGCCAATATAATAACAAGAATAATCCTGTTAAAAAAGCACTTAGTGTCTGCTCTACAAGATTACTTTGCCATATTTTTCTGTATCCAATTAACCCAGAAGAGAAAATACGTGAAAATACTTGAGGAGTCATTACTACAAAACTTATAATGAGAGGGTAGGTAAGTTTTGGTTCCTGAAAAATATTATTTGCTAACCAAGGTGAGGATAAAATAAGAAGGGCTGATAGTAAAATGGTGATAGATCCATTTAACCAATAAGATGTATGCATTACATTTCCTATATGTTGTAATTCATTCTTATTAAGTGCTATTGCAACCTCTTTTATAATTACTTTAGTCATTCCAAATAATCCAACTATAAGTAAAATAGCTACAATTCTATGGCTTAAGTTAATGATACCTAATCCTTCGGCTCCAATAGTTCTGGCCAAAAAAACACTCAATCCTATAACAATTAAAACACCTAATACCTTAACAATTATAGATGAAAAAGATTTTTTCACTACTTCAAGGGTATGAACATCTAACTTCGATAATAATTTTGTAATCATTATTTTCTAACTATTAAGTAATTATCTTAATTTTCTATATATTGTTGAAGGCAATCAATAAGTGAATCTTTCCAATAAGGAACTTCTATTTGGAATGTATTTTTGATTTTCTTTTTATTTAACACACTGTATTGAGGTCTTTTTGCAGCAGTTGGATATTGAGAAGATTCAATAGGATTTACTTTTACTTTTATATCTAATAATTCAAATATAGTTTTAGCAAAATCATACCAACTACAAACTCCTTGATTTGAAAAATGGTACAATTCTACATTCTTATTTTTTATTTTTGGAATTATTTGTAAAATTACTTTAGCTAGATCTTTTGCGTATGTTGGTGTACCTATTTGATCAATAATAACCCCTAATTCTTTTTTTTCTTTTCCTAACTGAATCATTGTCTTGACAAAGTTTTTTCCGTAGTTAGAATATACCCATGAGGTGCGAATAATGATAGAGTTTTTTGGGTTTATTGTTTTTAATATATTTTCACCATCCAATTTTGTTTTACCATATATCGATTGTGGATTTGGTTTGTCTTTTTCTTTATAGGGAATAAAATTTGTTCCATCAAAAACATAATCAGTTGAAATATGAATTAATTTGCAGTTATATTTTTGACACATTCTTGAAATATATTGAGTTCCTAGGTGATTTATAGAATTTGCTTTTTCAAATTCATTTTCGGCTAGATCTACAGCAGTATATGCTGCACAATTTATAACAGCGTTAAATTTATTTTTTTTAAAAAACGTTTCAACCTCTAATTTATTAGATATATCTAATTCTTTAGAATCTGTAAACAAAAACTCAAATTCTTTAAATTGATGTATAATTGATTCAATTTCAGAACCTAGTTGGCCATTTTTTCCAGTCACTAATATTTTCATGAGAATGGGGTTACAAAATCTTTAAATTTACTTTGAATTTTATCTTTTTCAGATAGTTTGATTAAAGAAGAATTTATTTTCCAATCTATTTTTAAGTCTTCATCATTCCAAGCTAATCCGGAATCATGAGATGGAGAATATAGATTGTCAACTTTGTAACTAAAAATAGCTGTATTACTTAACACTATGAAACCATGAGCAAACCCTCTTGGAACAAAAAATTGTTTTTTATTTGTAGAATTTAATATTACAGAATAGTGCTTACCGTAAGTTTTAGAGTTTTTTCTTAAATCGACTGCCACGTCTAAAACCTCTCCTTCAATTACTCGAACCAATTTTGCTTGCTCAAATGGAGGTATTTGAAAATGTAGTCCTCTTAAAACACCTTTTGATGATTTTGATTCATTATCTTGAATGAATTTAGTATTTGATATATTTTCAATAAACCATTTTTCTTGAAAAGATTCGATAAAATATCCACGATCATCTCCAAATATTTTAGGCTCAAGTATAATCAATTCATTGATTGGAGTCTTAGTTATTTTCATTTCTTATTTATTCGCTGAAGCAAGTATTGTCCATAACGTGTTTTTGCTAATGGTCTTGCTAATTCTGTAACTTTTTCTGCGGAAATAAAATTTTGTTCATATGCAATCTCTTCTAGACATGCAACTTTGATTCCTTGTCTTTTTTCAATTGTTTCAATAAATATTCCAGCATCTAACAATGACTCATGAGTTCCTGTATCTAACCATGCAAAACCAGGTCCTAATAGTTCTACTTTTAATTCATTTTTATTCATGAATTCTTCGTTTACGCTAGTAATCTCTAATTCCCCACGTTCTGATGGCTTTATGTTTTTAGCGATTTCAATAACTTTATTTGTATAAAAATAAAGCCCAACAACAGCAAAATTAGATTTTGGATATTTTGGTTTTTCTTCTATTGAAATAACAGTTCCTTTATCATCAAATTCAGCCACACCATATCGTTCGGGATCATCTACATAATATCCAAAAACAGTTGATTTGTTCTCTGTCTCTATATTATTAAGTGCTGATTTTAAAATTTTAGTCAGATCTTGTCCGTAAAAAATATTATCACCTAGGACTAAACAAACGTCATCTTTTCCAATGAAATCTTCACCTAAAATAAATGCTTGTGCTAGTCCATCAGGATTTGGTTGTACTTTATATTTAAATGATATACCTAAATCAGAACCATCTCCTAATAGTTTTTGAAAGTTAGGAAGATCATCGGGTGTTGATATGATTAATATCTCTTTAATTCCTGCTTGCATTAAAACAGAAATTGGATAATAAATCATAGGTTTATCATAAATAGCTAACATTTGTTTTGACACCCCCTTAGTTATAGGGTGAAGTCTTGTACCTGATCCTCCTGCTAATACTATACCTTTCATGTTATGAATATTGTTTATTGTAATAGTTTTGATATTGTCCCGAAGTTATATTTTTTAACCAAGGTTTGTTATTAAGATACCAATCAATTGTAATCGACAATCCTTGTTCAAATGTAACGGAAGGTTTCCAACCTAGTTCTTTATTTATTTTTGAAGCATCAATTGCGTATCTTAAATCATGCCCTGGACGGTCTTTTACGTATTCGATTAATTCTTCTGAAGATTTACTTCGATTTAACTTTTCATCCATTTGATTGCATAATACTTTCACCAAATTAATATTTTTCCATTCATTAAATCCTCCTATATTGTATGTTTCTTTTATTTTTCCTTTATGAAAGATTAAATCAATAGCAATAGCATGGTCTATAACATATAACCAATCTCTAGTATAATTTCCATCTCCATAAACAGGTAATTTTTTATTTGTTAATATATTGTTTATGAATAAGGGAATTAATTTTTCTGGAAATTGATTTGGACCATAATTATTTGAACAGTTACTTATTAAGTAGGGTAAATTGTATGTCTCTCCATAAGCTCTAACAAAATGATCCGAACTAGCTTTACTAGCCGAGTAAGGAGAGTTAGGGTCATATGGTGTCGTTTCTTTAAATAACCCAGATTCTCCTAAAGAACCATATACTTCATCTGTAGAAACATGATAAAATAATTTATCACTGCAATTTTCTTTCCATGTTTCTTTAAAAGCATTTAATAGAGACATTGTACCTAATATGTTAGTTTTAGCGAAAGCTAAAGGATCACTTATAGAACGATCAACATGTGACTCAGCAGCTAGATGAATTACTCCATCAAATCGATATTTTTTAAAAAGTTGATTGATAAAATTTTCATTTGTTATATCACCTTTTATAAAAGAATAATTTGAATAATTTTCAATGTCTTTAAGGTTCTCTAAATTACCAGCATATGTTAATGCATCAAGATTATATACATTATAATTTGGGTAATTTTTTATAAATCTTCTTATTACGTGTGAACCAATAAATCCAGCACCTCCTGTTATTAATAGATTCATATAATGTACATTAAGTTATTTTTTTACTAAAAACCAGCTGTTTAATAATTCTTTTCGATTATATTTCATTGTTTCTTTTGTATCCCAATCAATAACATTAAATCCTGCATGCTCACAAATAGCTTGACCAGCTGCAGTATCCCACTCCATTGTAGGAGCAAATCTAGGATAACAATCCGCAATTCCTTCAGCAACCATGACAATTTTTAGTGAACTTCCTTTTGAGATAAGTTCAACTTCACCATGTTCTTTACGTAAATCTGATATATATGTTTCAGTTTCAGGGGACATATGTGAACGGCTAGCAACAACAGTATATTTATTTTTTTTAGATTTAATTGGAAGCGATTTAGCAGATTTGTAAATTTCATCTAAGGCCAAATTAGATACATCATTTGCCTTAAATGATCCATTATCTTCTGAAGAAAAGTATAATTCATTTATTGCTGGCGCATATACTACACCAAGAACTGTTTTTTGATTTTTAATAAGAGCTATATTTACAGTAAATTCACCATTTTTATTTATGAATTCTTTTGTTCCATCAATGGGATCAACAATCCATAAATAATCCCAATTTTTACGTGTTTCGTATGGAATATCTTTTCCTTCTTCAGAAAGAATAGGAATATCTGTTCGTGCTAAAAAAAATCGGATTATCTTATCTGCAGCTATGTCAGCTTTTGTTAGTGGTGATTTATCTCCCTTAACTTCTATTCCAAAATCATCTGATTCGTACACTTCTATAATTGCTTTTCCAGCTTTAATACTTGCTTCTATGGCAATAGATAATAATTCTTTGTTATTCATTTAAATAATTATTTAGCTTTAAATAATTTAATATCTCATTTACACATCCTTCAATTGAAGTATCTCCTGATTTTATATGAATTTCAGGTTTTTTTGGAACTTCGTAAGGTGAAGATATTCCTGTAAAATTTGGAATTTCACCCATTCGAGCTTTTTTATATAGACCTTTAGGATCTCTAGATTCGCAAATTTCTATAGGTGTATCAATGAAAATTTCTATAAATTCACCTTTATTTATTAGGTCTCGGATTTGATTTCTATCATCTCTAAATGGAGATATAAATGCTGTTAGTACTATGATTCCTGCATCTACAAATAATTTTGAAACTTCTCCAATACGTCTTATGTTTTCAATTCTATCAATATCCGAAAATGATAATCCTTTATTTAAACCTAAACGAATATTATCTCCATCTAATAAATATGTATGCTTATTTAATTCGTTTAATTTAACTTCAAGCGCATTTGCAATTGTTGATTTTCCAGACCCACTTAGTCCAGTAAACCATAAAAGACATGGTTTTTGATCTTTTATTTTAGATCTTTCTTTTTTAGTTACATTATGTTTATGCCATACGATATTATTATTTGACATAATGTTTTTTTATGTATTTAACAATCTTTTTTGAAGCAGAATTAGCTGTCATTTTATCTGTATCTATTATTATTTCAGCATGTTTAGGTTCTTCATATACATCACTTATTCCTGTGAAGTTTTGTATTTCTCCATCAATAGCTTTTTTATACACACCTTTGTAATCCCTTTTTTTACATGTATCAATATTTGCTTTAATGTAAACAACAATATTTTGTTTTACCATTTCACGGATTGCTTTTCTAGATTCCTTATAAGGAGATACAAATGAAACAACAGTAGAAACTGAATTTTTTTGAAGTTTTTGGATTAAGTAGCCTATTCTGTGCATATGACGATTTCTATCATCTCTAGAAAAACCTATATTTGGTATTATTTCACGAATATTATTTGAGTCAATACGTTCGATAGGAATCTGTAATTTTTCTAATTCTTTGTATACTAAATCTGCTATTGTTGTTTTTCCTGAAAGAGGTAATCCAGTAAACCAAAGGTTAAATGGTTCAATTTTTTTTCTACCCCATCTTATTTTAAACCATAATCGTTCATGCAACCAATAAAAAAACAACTTAAACCCTGTTTCTATTACACCAGCTTTAACTGCTATATCTATTTGACGAGTAAATAGATAAACAATTAACATTGTAGTCATAAGAGCTATAGCACGCCAAGTAATAGCTTTAATAATAGATCTTATGTTAGTGTCTCTAAACATTATTTATATTTTTTTGCAATCCCATTCAGGGAAATTTTCGCGAATAAATTTATTTAATGCTTTTTCAGAGTCAGTATATTCTTTAGAATGGATTTTACTTAAATCATTTTCTCTACGACTAACTCCTAAAATCATACCTGCTCCAACAGTATTGTTTGTAATTCGGTCTATTACAACAAAAGATCCAGTATAACGATTTTTAGTGTAAGAATCTGCTGCAATTGGTTGATTTAAAATCATTTTACAAGAAGCAATATCATTTACATCTAATTTATGAACTTGTTTTCTCTCAAAAGTGTTAATATCAACTTTATAGTTTATATGTTCAAAAGAACCTGGAACCACTGAAGTACCTCTCTTAATATCATAATTTTGATTTAATTCCATTGATTTCTCATCCATCCAAACAAGCATTACTTTTAGCGAATTTGAAACTCTTGGAACATTTTTTGAATGAACAATCATATCACCACGAGAAATATCTATTTCATCTTTTGTTGTAAGTGTTACAGCCATTGGTGCATAGGCATTTTTACATGTAACATGGAAATTTTCTTCAATAATATCTCCAGAATCAATTATACTTTTTATTACCGTTGTTTTACCAGATGGTAATACTGTAATTTCGTCACCTACACTTACTTTTCCTGCAGCAATTGTACCGCAGAAACCTCTAAAGTCTAAATTAGGTCTATTAACATATTGAACAGGGAATCTGAAGTCTTCATGTTTTTCTTTTTTTGAGATGTCAATAGAATCAAGAAGATTAAGCAAAGTCTTTCCTTTATACCAAGTTGTTTTTTTACTTTTTTCTACAACATTATCTCCGTCAAGAGCTGAAACTGGCATATAATATGTATTCTTAATGTTCAGTTCATTTGCTAATTCTGTGTATGATTTAGAAATTTCTTTAAAAACACTTTCGCTAAAATCAACTAGGTCCATTTTGTTGATTGCAACTATTACGTGCTCTATACCTAATAGACTTACTATGAAACTATGTCTTTTTGTTTGAGTAAGAATACCTTTTCTAGCGTCAATTAGAATTATCGCTACATCAGCAGTCGATGCACCAGTAACCATATTTCTAGTGTATTGTTCATGTCCAGGTGTATCAGCAATAATATATTTACGTTTTTCTGTTGCAAAAAAACGATATGCAACATCAATAGTAATACCTTGTTCTCTTTCACTTTGAAGTCCATCGACTAATAATGCCATATCAATTTTTTCTCCTGTTGTTCCGTATTTTTTACTTTCACCTTCAACAGCAGCTAATTGATCATCAAAGACCATTTTTGAATCATATAGCATCCTACCAATAAGAGTACTTTTACCATCATCAACTGAACCACAGGTTAAAAAACGAAGCATGTCTTTATTCTCATGTTCTTTTAGATACCCTTCTATATCTTTTGCTATTTTATTATTTTGATTTTCCATATTTTTTAAAAATATCCTTCAATTTTCTTTTGTTCCATAGCTCCCTCTTGATCTTTGTCAATAATGCGGCCTTCACGTTCTGAGCTAGTAGATAGTAACATTTCTTTAATTATTTGTGGAAGAGTTGTAGCTTTTGAATTAATTGCCCCTGTTAAAGGATAACAACCTAATGTTCTAAATCGGACCATTTCTTTTTTTGCTTTTTCCCTTAATTCTTTTGGCATACGCTCATCATCTACTAAGATTTTAGTTCCTTCATACTCAACAACTTCTCTTTCTTTTGAAAAATAAAGAGATGGTATAGGGATTTTTTCTAAGTATATATATTGCCAAACATCTAATTCTGTCCAATTAGAAATTGGAAATACACGAACACTTTCACCTTTTTGAATCCCTGTATTATATACATTCCAAAGCTCAGGACGTTGATTTTTTGGGTCCCATCTATGATTTTTATCACGGAATGAAAAAATACGTTCTTTTGCTCGAGATTTTTCTTCATCTCTTCTTGCTCCACCAATTACAGCATCGTATTTTCCTGCATTTAATGCCTGCTTTAATGCCTGTGTTTTCATAATATCTGTATGTACTTTAGAACCATGTTTAAATGGTGACATACCCATTTTTATTCCTTCAGGATTGGAGTGAACTAATAAATCAAAACCTAAATCTATTGCTCTTTGATCTCTAAATTTTATCATTTCTTTGAATTTCCATGTTGTATCAACATGTAATAGTGGAAATGGTGGTTTAGAAGGTGCGAACGCTTTTATAGCTATATGGAGCATGACAGAGGAATCTTTTCCAACAGAATACATCATTACGGGATTGGTGAATTCCGCAGCAACTTCCCTTAGAATATGAACTGATTCTGCTTCAAGTTGTTTTAAATGTGTTAATCTTTTCTTAGTAATCATATCTATATTCTTAATTTTTTAAAGTGTTTTTTAAGTTGTCAATTACAGCGATGTATACTGAATCTATATTGTTTTTTTTCGCTAAATATAACGAGGTCCAATCAATTATGTTAATTAGGTATAAGGATTTAATTAAAATAGTTTCTCCTTTTGAGTATATAGATTTAATATTAGTTGTTTTATTCCTTATTGTATCAATGGAAAAATCTAATCTTTTTTTATTTTTTTCGTGCCAATCATCTGTCTCTAAAAATAATACAGCATAATGATCAGCCCCTCCATACCAACCCACTAATTCGTTGTGATTCATTTCAGGTATAGTGTGATGATTACATAGTATTTTACTATTTTCATTGAATTGTTGCCTTGCACGAATTGCAACTGCTTCATATTTAGATTCACTGTAGATTATTAATTCTTTATTGTTTATAAAATCTGCCAGTTCTTTTGCTTCTAAATGTATTTCATTTTTATTTGAAATGATGATGTCTTTTGCTTGTTCAAATTCTTTTAATTTTTCTTTACTAATTAAATTAAGTTGTCCGAAAATAGATGTTAATAAGACAATTGAAAAACCTAATGCAGTACGAGGAGGATTGCCTCCTGGAACTATTATATATTCGTAATTTAATTTTTCACACAAAGATTGTAATTTACCTCCAGAACATACAGCTATAATTGTTGCACCTTTTTCATCAGCTTCTAACATTGCAGAGATTGTTTCTTCTGTATTACCTGAGTTTGATGAGGCGATTATTAATGTGTTATTATTTACATATTTTGGTAAGGTATAGTCTTGACAAAAATTTATTGGAATATCAATATCATTTTGTATCCATGAGCTTACTAATTTGCCACCAATTCCAGAACCTCCCATGCCACAAATAACCACATTTCTAAATGTTTGATATTCTTTCTTAAGTCGATATTGATAAGAAATATCAATAGCTTCAGTTAAATTTTCTGGGAATTTCTCAATGAGATTACGCATGTATTGATTACTGTCATTTATACTACTCATAGAAAAACTGCTTTTTTAATTCAATTTACAATAAAGATACAATTACGGTTTTTTATAAAAAAGGTTATATCCTAATGAATGTTTAAAAGTGAAGCATTGATGAATATTTATTTGTTTGTAAAAAAGAATTAAATTATTCTGATAAACAGAATTGGGAATATTTTCAGTCAAATTTCTCATATAGTCATTGGTTTTATGAAAAACCGTATTATTTGATTAAATTCGTTAAAGTTTTTAAGTTTTTGTAGGTGTTTAAAATAGTTTTTTTATTTACAGTCTTTTTGACCTCTCTTTGCTGTTCTGTTTCTTCACAAACGGATCTTAATGATTTTAATGTTTATAATAAGTGGTCCCTTGGTATTTCTTTTGGATCACATGATGGGATGCATCCTACTCAAGCTGTAACTAAGATTCATCATTTTAATCATTATGGTTTTGAAACGAGATATATGTTCAATAATCGAGTTGGTATAAAGTTAGATTTTGGATATGATTTAATGAATTTTAGTAAGGTTTCGATTAAGACTAATTATTGGCGTTCTTCAATTCAAGGTGTTCTTAATCTTGGAGATGCTCTTCGTTTTGATACATGGACAAATAGATTTGGTTTACTTTTTCATGCAGGATTTGGAATGTCTCATATGTGGCTAAAGGAAGATTCTAGAACAACTCAACAAGTTCAAGATGATCCTTTATTTGATGGTGTGGATGACATGGTAAACTATACTTTTGGCTTGACTCCTCAAATAAAACTTAACAATCATTTTTCTTTGAATGCAAATGTTCAATTTACATGTCATAATAGGCAGTCTAAAACATGGGATTGGAGACAAGACAATATTCCTGAAAATATAAGGGGTGGTATGGATGGATATTTATTTAATCTATCAGTTGGTCTTACATACTATATTGGTAAGAAGAAAACTCATGCTGATTGGACACCAACAATATATGCTGTTGTTTTTGATAATACTGAGTTGCTTTCGCATATTAAAGAATTGCAAGGTCAGCTTCAGGATGATGATGGTGATGGTGTCATTAATGCCAAAGATCAAGAACCAAATAGTCTACCAGGAGCTATTGTAAACTCTAAAGGTGTTTCAGTCATTGATTCTGATTTAGATGGAGTTGAAGATTCAAGAGATTTAGAACCAAATAGTCCAAAAGGTGCAATAGTTAATTCAAATGGTGTATCAGTTATTGATAGTGATAAAGATGGTATAGAAGATTCAAGAGATTTAGAACCAAATAGTCTGCCAGGTTCTATCGTTAATTCTCAAGGAATTGCAATTATTGATTCAGATGGAGATGGAATACAAGATAAGTTTGATGCATGTCCACTTATTCCAGGATTATTTTCAGAAAATGGATGTCCAAAATCTAATAAACCAGTTGTTCAAGAACCTGTTAAGCAAGTAGAGGTTGAAGATGATGTTAATGATGATATTAAGGAAATTATGAAAAGAGCACTTCGAGGTGTTAAATTTGAGACAAATAAATCTATTATCCTGCAAAGGTCATTTATATACTTAGATGAGGTTGTAAGTGTTATGCAAGATTTTCCTCAGTATAATCTTAGAATTGAAGGTCATACTGATAATGTTGGTAATGATGATTCAAATTTGAGGCTTTCTAAATATAGAGCTAGAGCCTGTATGGATTATTTAATTGCGAAAGGAATAGATCCGTCAAGAATGCGTTCTGAAGGATATGGAGAAACAATGCCTATTGAATCAAATCAAACAGCGGCAGGTAGAGCAGAGAACCGTCGAGTAGAATTTAAAATTATTTTTGATTAAATTTCATTCATTATGGTAAGGTTTACCATTTATGATTGTATAACATCTATAAATTTGCTCTAAGAAAAATAAGCGTATCATTTGGTGTGAAAACGTCATCTTTGATAAACTAACTTGCTCATCAGCTCGTCTATAAATTTCATTTGAAAAGCCATATGATCCCCCAATTATAAAAGAAAGGTTTTTTCTAGTTAAATTGATTTTTTTATTTAAGTATATGCTAAAGTCAAGTGATTTGAATTCTTTTCCACTTTCATCAAGAAGTATAATATTGTCTTCTTTATTAATGTGTTTTAAAATTAGTTTTCCTTCTTTTTGCTTTATTTCTTTTATACTAAGTTTTTTAGTGTTTTTTAGCTCAGAGATTTCTATTTTTTCAATATTGCAGTAATGGCTAATTCTTTTTAAGTATAATTCTTCTCCCTCTTTTAAAAATGATTTACTTGTTTTTCCAATACAAATTAGTTTTATTTTCATTTTAGTAAGATAATGTAAATTGATTAAAAAAAAATGTTCGTAGTAGCTTGTTTTTCTATATGATGTTTGTAATATTGTTAACTGTAAAAGTAAAACATGAAATTTTTATTTACATTATTTTTTATATTTCCATTATTTCTTAAAAGTGATTTTCCTTATGAAAAAATCAAACAAGCTTTTGAGTTAAATGACTCAAAGAAAATTGCTCTTATGTGCAAGGATAAGGTCCTTATTAACATTATGGGTAAAGAAAATGTTTACAGTCAGTCACAAGCAAATTTAGTTTTGAAAGACTTTTTTAAACGTAAACCAGGATCAAGCTTTAAATTCTTTTTTAAGGGGCAAGATACTGTTAAAAAGACTAAACAGTTACCAGATGGATCATTTGCAATTGGAAATTACAAGAGTAAAAATTCTGAATTTAGGGTTACTATTCATTTAAAGAAAATGAGTAATGAGTTTAAAATAGAGAGCTTAATTATCGAACTTTCCTAGATTTCTTCTTAAACATTTATACATTATGATTGATAAAATAATTAAAAATGCCTTAAATGAAGATATTGGAGATGGTGATTATTCTACCTTATCTTGTATCTCCGAAAAAGCAGTTGGAGTTGCTCAATTGTTAGTTAAAGAGGAAGGTGTAATAGCTGGTATAGATATAGCTAAACGGATTTTCCAATTGTATGACTCAAATTTAGAATTAGATATTTTCCACAAGGATGGTGATAACATTAAAATAGGTGATATTGCATTTGAGGTAAGTGGCAGTCGAAGGTCTATATTGAGTACAGAGAGATTAGTTTTGAATTTTATGCAGCGTATGAGTGGTATTGCAACTCAAACAAATAAAATTGTTAAGCTTGTTGAAGGAACTGGTGTGAATTTATTAGATACTAGAAAAACTACTCCAGGATTACGTGAGATAGAAAAAATGGCTGTGAAAATAGGCGGTGGTTATAATCATAGATTTGGACTAGATGATATGGTTCTTTTAAAAGATAATCATATAGATTATGCAGGTGGAGTTAAGCAAGCTATTTATTTTGCGAATAAGTATTTGAAGGAAAATAATCTTAACTTGAAAATTGAAGTAGAAGTTCGAAGTGAAAAAGAGTTAAAGGAAGCTATTGCTGTTGGACAAATTGATAGAATAATGTTAGATAATTTTTCTCCAAATCTTATAATTAAAGTTTTAAAGTTAATTCCTAACCATATAGAGGTCGAGGCTTCTGGTGGAATAACTATTGATAACATTAGATCATTTGCGGAGACTGGTGTTGATTTTATATCTGTTGGCTCTTTAACACATAGTTTTAAGAGCTTAGACATGTCTTTAAAAGCAAAATCTAGTTTTTAAGGTTTCATTTTTTAAAAAATAATACATTTTTATGTAATTAATTTAATTTAACAGTTATTTATAAAATGTATTTTTTCTATATTTACAAGCTTTATTATATAGCAACTAGTTTAAATAAATAAATTGTAGACATGTTACTTAAATTTAACTTATTATTTGTAAGTCTAGTCCTTACCCTATTTTGTGGATTCTCTCAGGTAGGTTTAGGTACGATAAAAGGTACTGTGAATGATGCTGATACTAAACAGCCTATACCTTTTACAAAAGTTGTCCTTTTGAAAGGTGGCCAGGTTAAGGGTGGAGATAATACTGATTTTGATGGTAATTTTCAGATTAATTCAATCCCCGCCGGATCTTATGATATTGAAGTAAGAAATGAAGTTGAAGGATATCAGCCCCAAGCATTGACTGGTGTTGTAGTTAGTGCTGATAAAATTACTTTTTTATACGATCTTGAAATTGGAAAAGCAAAAGATGTTCAGGAGGTTGATGAAATGATAGTTGTTGCATATAAGGTTCCTTTAATTGATAGAGATGGTGGTGCTTCTGGTGCAACTGTTACAAGAGAGGACATTGCAAGACTTCCTGTTCGTTCAGCTGCAGATGTGGCCGGAACAGTAGGTGGTGTTAATAAATCTGAAGGATCTGGTAGTATTAGTGTTAGGGGTTCCCGTTCTGATGGGACATATTTTTATATTGATGGTATAAAAGTTCGTGGTTCTTCCGCACTTCCTAAATCTGCTATTGAGGAAGTTTCAGTAATTACTGGAGGTCTTCCTGCAAACTATGGTGATGCAACAGGTGGTATTATATCAATTACTACTAGAGGACCATCCTCAAAATATTTTGGTAGTATTGAGGGTGTTACATCTGGTATTTACATTAAAGGACAAGATAAAGATGGATATGATGGAAATGTTTATGGTTTAGATAAATTTGGATACAATCTCGTTGAGGGAATGTTCTCTGGTCCATTATGGATGCAAAAAGATTCATTGGGAAATAAAACAAAACCAAGATTAGGATTTTTATTGTCGGGAAATTATACAGACCAAGTAGATAGCCGTCCTTTAGCTGGTGGTAGTTATAGAATTAAAAAAGATGTAAGAGACGAGATACTTGAAGCTCCTTTGACAACAACAGGTACAGGCCAAGGAGCTTTTTATAGCACAAATTTTCTTAGAGAATCTGATTTTGAGAAAACTCCTTTTAGAATGAATGCAAGAACACGTTCATTTTCAGCTCAAGGTAAAATAGATGTTAATACTGGACCATCAGTTAATTTAACTTTTGGTGGTTCAATGAATTATGGTTCTGGCTCAATTTATTCAAGGACTGGGTCTTTGTTTAATTTTTCAAATTTTGGTTCTTATAATAGTTTGGATTGGAGGGTTTATGGTCGTTTGACACAGCGTTTTGCAAATAATACAGAAGGAAGTTCTTCGAAGATAAAAAGTGCATTTTATTCTTTGATGGTAGACTACTCTAAATCAACTAGAGATAATTTTGATGATAAACATGGGTATAATTTATTTAATTATGGGCATGTTGGTACTTTTTTAGTTGAAAGAAGAGTTACTTATACTGGTATATCACCTATAACTAATGGTCCAGAACAAACTACTATTCCTGCTGATGTTAATGTTCAGTTTACTCCTTCAGAAACTAATCCTATGTTGGCAGCTCAAACAGAGCAATATTTTAATCTTTATGATTATGCTCCAACATGGCAAACAGAATTCAACTACAGAAATTTATTTCAAGTTCAACAAGGAAATGGCTTAAGGAATGGTGATGCTCCTCAGAGTGTATATGATATATGGAGTAATATTGGTTCACCTTATAATTATTTTGGCAAAACAGAAGCTGATCAAATTCGTGCGACTGGTGCTGGTGCTGTTGTAATTGGTGACCACTCTGTTTCATTAGGATTTGAATATGAGCAACGTTACGATAGAGGTTGGACATCTGGTACAACTACAGGTGGAGGAACAAATGGTCCTATGGGGCTTTGGACCCTTGCACGTCAATTGACAAATGCACACATCTCAGAGATTGATAAAAATTCTCCAACAACATTTGATTCTCTAGGAGTAGTTTATACCTCATATGATCCATTGAATACTGGCTATGCTGCTGGATTAGGAAATGGCTCTTATGGAGGTCAAGCTAATAATGATAATCAATCTTTTTTTGATTATAACCTAAGAGAGTATTTATTTGAGCAAGGACTTATTAGTCAAGGTGGCGCAGGAAATGAATATCTAAATATTGATCAGTATGATCCAAATATTTTTTCATTAGATATGTTTTCACCAGATGAATTAGCTAATAGTGGTAATTCTTTTGTTTCTTGGTGGGGTTATGATCATACAGGTAAAAAAGTTAGAGGTCAAACAGATATTACAAACTATTTTGCAGAAACTGACGAGAATGGTAATTATAAGCGTTTTGTAGGAGCCTACCAACCAACATATATTGCTGGTTATATTATGGATAAATTTGCTTTCCGTGATATTGTATTTAATGTAGGTGTTCGTGTTGACGTTTTTGATGCAAATCAACCCGTATTAAAGGATCCTTATTTAATTTATGAAGCTAAGACTGCAGGGGAAGCAAGACAAGAATATACAGATGGTACTTCTTCATGGGCAGTTGTTCCTCAATCTATAGGTGATGATTATACTGTATACGTAAATGATGAATTTGATCCAAGTGCGATTTTAGGATATAGGAGTGGTGATACATGGTATAATGCTGATGGAATAGAAGTGGAAGATCCGACTTCTATAGAAAGTTCAACTGGAATTTTACCATACTTAAGAGAACCTGGTCAAAGTAGCCCTACTAAAGATGCATTTGAAGATTATAAAGCTCAAATTAATATTATGCCTCGTATTTCATTTGCTTTTCCGATTTCAGATGAAGCATCTTTCTTCGCTCATTATGATGTGTTAACAAAGAGGCCAACTTCAGGAACTCGCTTTGATCCTTTTCAATATCAATATATTAATGAGAGAAGTGCTATTATTAATAATTCAAATTTGAGACCGGAAAAAACAATCGATTATGAAGTAGGTTTTCAACAAGTTTTAACTAAAACGTCCTCTTTAAAAATTTCTGCCTTTTATAGAGAACAAAGAGATATGGTTCAATTGATAAATGTTACAGGAGCTTATCCTAGACAATATAGAACTTTCGGTAATCGTGATTTTGGTACTGTTAAAGGTTTAACTGTAGCATACGACATGCGTAGAACAGGAAATATTCGTATTACTGCAAATTATACTTTACAATTTGCCGATGGTACTGGATCAAATGCTGCTTCAGCAATTGGAATTATTAATGCAGGTTTACCTAATTTAAGAACTATTCAACCATTTGATTATGATCAGAGACACAGATTTGCTATTACTCTTGATTATCGTTATGGCCAAGGAAGAGATTATAATGGTCCGGTGATTGGTAGTTTTAATCTTTTGGAAAACACAGGTTTAAATATTGTATCAATTATTAATTCTGGATCACCATACTCTGATCAAACTCAAATAACAGGAGAAGGCTTATTTAGCCCACCAGGATCAGCTGGTCTTGATGGTACATTAAATGGTTCTAGACTTCCTTGGGCATATACTTTAGATCTTCAATTAGATCGTACATTTAACATTGAGTTTGGAAAAGAGGACAAGAAAAAATTAACATTCTTAAATGTTTATTTACGTGTCACTAATCTCTTTAATCAATTCAATGTTTTAAATGTATATAGAGCAACTGGAAATTGGGATGATGATGGTTACTTAGCTGCAGCTATTAGCCAAACTTCAATTCAAAATCAAGCAGATGAGCAAGCATTTAGAGATTATTATACGATGAAAATTCAAAACCCTTTTAATATAAGTGCACCAAGAACTATACGTTTAGGTATTAAATTCGATTTTTAATGTCATAATTATTATAGTATTATGAAAAAACAAATAATAGCAATAGTATTAGGAACATCTTCAATGTTCTTTTCAAACTTTACTTTTAGTTACCATACGGTTAATGATAACCCTGGGGCGACCAATAATTCTCAAAACCAATCTCAGGCTAAGGGAGCAAATTGTGCACCTGCAACAGCTAAAATAATAATGTCATTTAATGATGTAAGTGCGCTCATTGAGCAGGGAGGTAGTCTATGGACTAACCGTGCAACTACTACTGCTGCTTATGAAGTTCCTGCAGGTTCGGGGCTTCGTGTTATTTATGCAGGAGCTCTTTGGATGGGTGGTACTGATGTTAATGGTCAATTAAAATTAGCTGCTTTAACATTTCGTTCTGCTAATGATTTTTGGCCAGGTCCTTTAACTGTAACAATTGGCTCAGGAGATTATGATCCTTCAGCACCTTCTGCTGCTGGAGCAGTTAGAGATTTTGGAGAAGCAAACATTGATGCAGATCAATGTGCTGCTTATGACAAGTTTTTCACTATTACAAAAGCTGAGGTAATAGCTTTTAATGCTTGGTTTGATTGCGAAAATGGGATTCAAAGCCCAGAAGATTGCGCTGATGTTGAGGCACCTTCAAATGAAACAATGAATCGATTAATTTCTTGGCCAGCTCATGGTGATATTTCTAGAGGCCAAGATTATTATTTAGCACCTTTTTATGATAATCCATTTAATGGTTTAGATGGAACTTATAACGTAGAAGATGGCGATCATCCTTGGTATGATGATATTTTAAACAGAGATGATATTGAGTGTGGTGTTGATAGAAGGGTTTCTTTGTTTGGAGACGAAACGCATTGGTGGGTATTTAATGATAAAGGAAATATTCACGGTGAATCTAATGGTGATCCTATTGGAATGGAGATTCGTGCTCAGGCTTTTGCTTTTGCGACAAATGATGAAGTTAATAGAATGACATTCTATAACTATGAGATGATAAACCGTGGTACTCAAACATTACAAGACACTTATTTTTCTCAGTATATAGATGCTGATGTAGGTTATGCCGCAGATGATTATACTGGATGTGACGTTTCCCGTGGTTTAGGCTATGTTTATAATGGAGATAATTTTGATGAAAATGATGGAGGTAATTTAGGTTATGGAGATAATCCACCAGCTATTGGGTGTGACTTCTTTGAGGGACCTTATCAAGATGCAGATGGTATAGATAATGTTGGGCCATATTTTGACACTGTTTTACAAGTTGAAGTTACCCCTACTGTTGCAGATGCAATTGCAGGTGATGGAATTGTTTACAGTGGTATCGGAGTTGGTTATTCTGACGGAATTATTGATAATGAACGTTACGGGATGAGAAGATTCACATATTATACGAATGGTGGTGGTTATCCTCATAATGATCCAAATTCAGCTGCTGAGTTTTATAATTATATGAGTGGTTTTTGGCAAGATGGTTCAGAAATGTATTACGGTGGTCAAGGTTTTACTGGTACTCAAGTTACTGACTATATGTTCCCATCGGATTCAGATCCATTAGGTTGGGCTACAGAAGGAGCTATTTTAAATGGTGATTGGAGTGAAGTTACAGAAACTAATCCAGTAGGTGATAGACGTTTTGTTCAATCTGCGGGGCCATTCGTGCTTGAGCCTGGCGCGCTTAATAATATTACTGTTGGTATAGTATATGGTAGAGGATCTGATGGTAATGCTTTTGCATCTGTTGAAAGAATGAGACAAGCTGATACTAAGGCACAAGCTTTATTTGATGCATGTTTTAGAATACTTGAACCACCTTATGCTCCAAAATTAGATATACAAGAGTTAGAAAATCAATTAGTCTTGACTCTATCTAACCCACCAACATCAAATAATGTTGATGAAAGTTATTATGAGGAAGATAAAATTAATATTGTTGATCCTAATGTAGACCGATTTTATACTTTTGAAGGATATCAAATTTATCAAATGGAAGATGCAGAGTCATCTGTATCAGATATTTTTGATCCTACAAGTACTAAGGCTAGATTAGTCGCTCAATGTGATATAGAAAATGATATAGTTGATTTAGTAAATTTTGAATTTGATGAAGATTTAGGATTTTCAATACCTGTTCAAAAAGTAGAGGCTGAAAATACAGGTATTCAGCATTCTTATTTAATAACTCAAGATGAATTTGCTCAAGGTGATAAAGCATTAGTAAACCACAAAGAATATTATTATATAGCACTTGCATATGCCCATAATAATTATAAAACATACGATCCTAATGACCCATTAGGTCTAGATGGTCAGAAAATGCCTTACATTGCATCTCGTTTAGGATTTGATGGTGGAGCGATTAAATCTGTTTCTGCTATCCCCCATAATCCATCACCGGAGTTAGATGGTACAATACAGATGGTATCTTATGGATCAGGTCCAAAAATTAAGAGATTAGATGGTCATGGTAATGG
>PAQM01000020.1 GCA_002709305.1 Crocinitomicaceae bacterium
ACCAGCATCGGAAGAAGCACCAGCAGCAGAAGCAGCACCAGCATCGGAAGAAGCACCAGCATCGGAAGAAGCACCAGCAGCAGAAGCTTCTAAGAAAGACTAACTAAATTTTAAATGAATAAAGCAGATTGCTTTTATTTAGGACATATTTCGAAACTTCACGGATTTAAAGGTGAAGTTTCGTTGTTTTTAGATGTTACTAATCCAGAAGACTACAAGTCAATTGATGCTATTTTTATTGATATCGATAATAGTTTAACACCCTTTTTTGTAGAAACTATAAGAATTAAAAATAAAGGTTTCGCAACTATTAAATTAAAAGACGTTGATGATGAATTTAAGGCTCGAAGTCTATTACGTAAGGAAGTTTATTTGTCAATGAAATTTTTGCCAAAATTAGAAGGCGTAAATTTTTATGACCATGAAGTTATTGGTTTTAATGTATTTGATCAAAGGGAGGGCTATATTGGAGAGCTTAAATCTGTCATTGATTTAAAATTGAATCCTTTATTACAAATAGTCCACAACGACAAAGAAATTCTAATTCCTTTAATTAAAGGATTAGTTAAAAAAATCGATAGGATTAATAATGAATTATATATCAAAGCTCCAGAAGGACTTATAGATCTTTATTTACAATAGTGAGTATTTTTAAATTTAAATTTTTTGAAATAAAACAAATTGATGTCCCAATGAAAGTTGGTACGGATACAATGGTTTTAGGTTCTATAATTGATACATCTGGGAAATTTTTTGCATTAGATATTGGAGCTGGGTCAGGTGTTCTTTCTTTGATGTGTGCTCAAAAAAATATAAATCTAAAAATCGATGCGATTGAGTTAGATAAAAAAGCCTCCAAAGAATGTAGATATAATTTTGATAAATCTAATTTTCCCAATGAGTTTAATTCAATTCATAAAAATTTTTTGAGTTTTAATACAGATAAAAAATACGATTTAATTATCTCTAACCCACCATTTTTTGAATCAAACATGGGAAATCATGATGAGCGTAAATCTAATGCTCGTCATCAAAAAAGTTTACCTAAAAATATTTTTATAGAAAAAATAGCTTCTTTATTATTAAATCAAGGTCATTTTTGGATTATTGTTCCATATCAGTATGTTCAAGAATGGATTAATGAAGCAACTAAAAATAATTTAAATTTAAATCATCAAACTAATATTAGAGGAAAGGAAGGTAGAGGTTTTATTCGATCTATTTTAAGTTTTTCTAAGAAAGATAATACTAGTATTATTCGTGAATTAACTATTAGAGATAGATTTAATAATTACACTAAAGAGTATATTTATTTAACTAAACAGTTTTATTTTAAAAACTTAGGTTAATATTATTTTTAATAAATAGGTGGATAATCTTTGGGATTCACTTCGTGCATAATATCATATGCTTTTTCAATAATGTCATCAACATTTGGTTTAGAAAAATAGTCGCCATCAGATCCATATGCTGGTCTATGGTCTTTAGCACTAATTGTTTCTGGTGCAGAATCTAAATGGTAATATCCTTTTTGTTCAACTAATACTTTGTCAAGTATATATGCTGTTGCTCCACTACTTACATCTTCGTCAACAATTAGTAATCGATTTGTTTTTTTTATTGATTTTGATATTAAGTGTTTTATATCAAAAGGAAGTAAAGTTTGAATATCAATTAATTCAATTGATATATTTAATTCAGCTAATTCTTTTTCAGCTAGCTCACATAAATTAAATGTTGAACCATAAGAAACAATCGTTATATCATTTCCTGATTTAACAATTTCAGGTATACCAAGTGCCTCTTGAAATTCACCTATATTTTTAGGTCTCCTTTCTTTTGTTCTATATCCATTTAATGGCTCTATAACTAATGCTGGTTCATCTGATTTAATAAGAGTATTGTAGAAGCTTGCAGCTTTTGTCATATTACGAGGAACACAAACATATATTCCACGTACAGCATTAATAATCATCCCCATTGGTGAACCACTATGCCAAATACCTTCAAGTCTATGTCCACGTGTACTGATAATTAATGGTGCTTTTTGTCCCCCTTTTGTTCTGTATTGAATAGTTGATAAATCATCAGAAATAGTTTGGAGAGCATATAATAAATAATCTAAATATTGAATTTCTGCAATAGGTCTAAGTCCACGCATAGCCATTCCTATACCTTGACCAATAATTGTACATTCACGTATTCCAGTATCCGAAACACGGTCTATTCCAAATTTTTCTTGTAATCCTTCTAGGGTCTGATTTACTCCACCAATTTTACCAGCATCTTCTCCAAAGATGAGTGCTTCGGGGTGTTTTTGTAATATATTTTCAAAGTTATCTCTTAGTATAATTCTACCATCTTCCATTTTTATATCAGACTCATATTCTGGAAGAATTGTGTCAATATTCATAGCAGAAAAATCAGATTCTGAATGGAGGTGGGAACTATATTTATTGAAATTATCTTTCATTTCACTTTCTATCCAAGAAGAAAGTTTGGATTTTGAATTTATATTTTCTTTATTGACTATTCTTAGTGCTTTTCTAGCATTACCTAAAATTTCTTTTTGTATTGGATTAATTGATTTTTCTAGGTTCTCGATTATTTCTTGTATAGGTTTGCTATTTGTGCTTTCTTTAGAAACTGACTTTAGTAATGGAATTAAATTGTTAAGACTTTCTTTTAGTGAATCTGTATATTCTTTCCAAGCTCTGTTTTTATCGTCACGAACTCTTTCTTTAGCTTCTTCACGAATTTTTTCAAGTTCTGGTTTAGTTGCAATTTTTAATCCATTAGCATTAAAATTAATAATCCACTCTTGAAATTTTGTGATACAATCGAATTCTACTTCCCATTCCATTCTAGCTTCATCTTTATATCGTTCGTGTGATCCACTAGTTGAGTGTCCTTGAGGTTGATTTACCTCTTGAACATGAACTATAACAGGAATATGTTCCTCTCTTGAAATCTTTACAGCTTCTTGGTAGGTGTTGCATAAGTTAGCATAATCCCATCCTTTCGTTGTAAAGATTTCATATCCGGGTTTATCTTTTGTTCTTTGCATTCCAGATAGAGCTTCTGAAATACTATTTTTAGTTGTTTGGTATTCTCTTGGAACTGAAATTCCATACCCATCATCCCAAATAGACATTACCATAGGAACTTGTAATACACCTGCAGCGTTTATTGTTTCCCAAAAAGGTCCTTCAGATGTTGACGCATCTCCTATTGTACCAAAGGCTATTTCATTTCCATTATTAGTGAATTTTTTGAATTCTTTTTTATTTGATAAACTAGAGTTATTTCTGTAAAATTTAGATGCTTGAGCTAACCCTAATAGTCTAGGCATTTGACCAGCAGTTGGAGAAATGTCAGCTGAACTATTTTTTTGCTTCATTAAATTCTTCCAATTTCCTTTTAAATCTAAATTTCTAGTCGCAAAATGTCCGCCCATTTGTCTACCTGCAGATTGAGGTTCTTTTTCAATATCAGTATGTGCATACAAACCTGCAAAATATTGTTGAACATTTAATTGTCCAATAGCCATCATTATAGTTTGATCACGATAATATCCTGATCTAAAATCACCATTTTTAAATTGTTTTGATAAAGCGATTTGTGCTAGTTCTTTTCCATCTCCAAAAATTCCAAATTTAGCTTTTCCACTTAAAACTTCACGTCTTCCTAATAAAGATGCTTCTCTCGACAAGCAAGCTAATTTAAAGTCATCAATAACTTCTTTCTTGAATGATTCAAAATCAATTGATTCAACAGTTTCTGATGTAGATTTCTTATTCATAGATTCACCATCGATATTATCGATACGCGAAGATAACAAATTGAGATTTTATTTAAAAGTAAAATAATACCGAAAAGATCTTAATTTTTTGTTAATTTAATTTAGAAAAAAACAACAAATCTCTTAATACCATTATATTAGCTTAAAACTTTTTTTACTATGCTTAAAATTAGATTATTATTTATTTTTTCCTTTTCTTTTTTTATTTCTTTTTCTCAATTAAATATAGACTCAATAGGTCATATAGATTACATCTCAGAACATGCTACAATGATAAATGATGTCTGGGGGTATGTTGATGAAAATAATAATGAATACGGTCTTGTAGGAACTGAGAAAGGAACATCTGTAGTTGATTTGTCAACTCCAACAAATCCCACTGAGATATTTTGGGAACCTGGAATTGAATCTGTATGGAGAGATTTAAAAACTTGGGATGATTATGCATATATCACTACCGAAGCAGAAAATGGTTTATTGATAATAGATTTATCTCCTTTGCCATCATCTTCAAATCTTACAACAAATTACTATTATGGTCCATCAAACAATGAATGGGAATCGGCACATAATTTATATATTGATTCCTCTGGATATGCATATATTTTTGGAGCAAATAGAGGGAATGGAGGAGTTATTATTTTAGATGTGCATACAAATCCAATGAATCCAATTGAAGTTGGATTTTTTGATGATTGGTATGTTCATGATGGTTATGTTTTAAGAGATACTATGTATCTAGCTCATATAGATGAAGGATTTATAAGTATGGTTGATGTGACAGATAAAGCTAACCCAATTCTTTTAGGAACTTCTTTTACTCCCTCAACATTTTCTCATAATATATGGACAAAAGATGATGGTAATTTTGCATTTACTACAGATGAAGTGTCAGGAGGTTACATAACTGCTTATGATGTTTCAGATCCGACAAATATTTTTGAAGTTGATCGTATTCAGAGTTCACCTGGATTAGGTGTTATCCCTCATAATACACATGTTCTAAATAATTTTATAATCACGAGTTATTATTCAGATGGTATAGTTATTCATGATGTAACATATCCCTACAATCTTATAGAAGTTGGTAATTATGACACTTATTTTGATCAAACAACTGATTATGATGGGTGTTGGGGAGCATTCCCATACTTACCTTCAGGTTTGATTTTAGCTACAGATAGATCAGAAGGTTTATATGTACTTGATCCTGATTATATTCAGGCTGCATATTTGGAGGGGGTTGTTACAAACTCAGTAACATCTAGCCCTATTGATGATGTTGAAATTACCATTTCTAATAGTAATCAATCAAACTATACTCAGTCTAATGGTTTTTATGCAACAGGAATATTTGATTCAGGAGTTTATGATGTTACTTATTTCAAAGTGGGTTATTTTCCACAAACGATTAGTACAACAATTAATTCCGGAATTATTACTACCCAGGACATTCAACTTGTTCCAATTACACCATATGATTTTACTATTAATGTTTATGATTCAGCTTCGTTAGATCCTATTGATGCTGCAGATATTAGATTAGAAATGTCTTTGTTAACTTCAGAAGGCGAAACAAATGCACTTGGTGAAGAAGTTTTAGCTTTATATTATGAGGGTAATTGTAATCTCAGCGTTGGTAAATGGGGATATGTAACCTATTGTAATCAGCTAAATATTGATAGTTTATTAGGAAGTATTGATATATTCTTAACTAAAGGCATATACGATGATTTTACATTTGATTTTGGTTGGAGTACTTCTGGTAATGCAACAACAGGTCTTTGGGAAAGAGACATTCCAAATATTACTGATGGAAATTCAGCACCAGGTATAGATTCAAATAATGATTGCAATACTTTTGCATATGTAACAGGCAATGCTGGTTCTATTGATCCAGATTTTGATGACGTTGATAATGGCGCTGTTTTGCTTACTTCTCCTGTTATCGACTTAACAAGTTATGTTGATCCTTATGTTAATTATGAACGTTGGTTTTATAATTTCCATGGTCCAATTACTCCTCCTGATGATACTTTGGAGGTTTTAGTAAGTAATGGTTTAACCATAAATTCTATTGAGAAAATTGGTAGTGATTCACTTCATTTCTTCAATTGGCATGAGGTAAGTATTCGCATTAAAGATTATATTGATTCATTAACATCAACTATGCAATTTTTCTTTAAAACATCTGATATAAGCCCTCAAATTAATATTACAGAAGCGGGAATAGATCATTTTTTTATTGCGGATGCCGAAGATCTTGGCTTAAATTCATTGCACAATGAAATTTTTGTTTATCCTAATCCATTTAGTGATATTATAAAAATTGAAGGGTTAGATTCAAAAGTAAAATATGAGATTATTAATATTAATGGAGCAAAAGTTGGTTATGGGAATATATCTAATCTTGATAATATTATTGATCTTTCTTACTTGAAACAAGGTATATATTATTTAAAGTTATCTTCCCAGGTATTTAAGATTATGAAAATAAAATAATATAATATTATACTTAATTGGTCAACGATTAGCTATATTTGTTATCAATAATTATACTCAATTTTGGAATTAAAATATGATATTTCTGTAATCATTCCTTTCTTTAATGAGGAAGAGTCTTTATCCGAACTTTTTTCATGGATAAATCGTGTTATGGAAGAAAATAATTTTTCATTTGAGGTAGTTTTTATTGATGATGGTAGTCGAGATGGTTCTTGGGATATTGTTGAGAAAATACACAAAAAATCCCCCAATGTTAAAGGAATAAAATTTCAGCGTAATTATGGGAAGTCTGCAGCTCTTCAAAAAGGTTTTGAAATCGCTCTTGGAGAAGTTGTAATTACTATGGATGCTGATTTACAGGACTCTGCTGATGAAATTCCTGAATTATACGACATGGTGATGAAAAAAGATTTCGATCTTGTGTCTGGTTGGAAAAAGAAACGTTATGATCCTATTTCAAAGACAATACCAACTAAATTTTATAATTGGGCAGCTAGGAGGATAACTGGTATTTATCTTCATGATTTTAATTGTGGTTTGAAAGCATATAAGAATGTTGTTGTCAAGAGTATAGAGGTTTATGGTGATATGCATCGTTATATTCCTGCTTTAGCAAAGTATTCTGGTTTTAATAAAATTGGTGAAAAGGTAGTCAAACACAACCCACGTAAATATGGTACAACAAAATTTGGTTTAAATAGATTTATTAATGGTCCTTTAGATTTACTTTCGGTTGCATTTATGGGTAAATTTTCTAAAAAACCAATGCATTTATTTGGAGCTATAGGAATGTTTATGTTTTTAATAGGTTTTGGTTTTTCATTTTATTTGATAATTGATAAACTTTTCATCGATAAAATGGGGAAATTAATATCAAGTCGTACAGAATTCTATATTGCTCTTTCTGCTATGATTATGGGGGTTCAATTTTTCTTAGCTGGTTTTCTTGCTGAGCTTATTGGAAGAAATTCTTCTCAACGTAATACTTATCTTGTAGAGAAATTATTAGATGTTGATTAATAAATGGGGCATTGATAATACATGGACTTTATTCTTAGATAGAGATGGTGTAATAAATGAACGTATTTTCGGAGGATATGTAACTAAAATTTCAGAGTTTGTTTTTTTGGAAAATTCTGTTCAAGCAATTGCTACATTGTCTAATTTTTTTGGATTAACATTTGTGGTTACAAATCAACAAGGAATTGGAAAAGGAATTATGACTGAAGGTAACCTTTTAGATATTCATACTTATATGTGCAATGAAATTGTTAAGAATGGGGGTATGATAAATAAGTGTTTTTTTGCTTCTAATTTAATAGGTGATGAAAATGATTTTAGAAAACCAAAACCAAAAATGGGAGAGCTAGCAAAATTCGAGTTTCCTAAAGTTAATTTTGAACGTTCTCTAATGGTTGGTGATACTGATACTGATATTGAATTTGGTAAAAACCTTGGGATGAGGACAGTAAGAATAAAAACAGAAGAACCAATAGGTATAGAAGCGGATTTAACTGTATCAAGTCTATTTGAATTATCAAAAATTTTTTTTTATGAAGTATAGGTTATTACTTTTTTTTAGCTCATTTTTTTTAATTTCTTTTAGTCAAGTTAATATGATTGATGATAAAGGATTAAAACAAGGTGAATGGGCTAAGTTATATGATGGTACACGTGTATACAAGTATAGAGGAACATTTAAGGATGACAAACCAATTGGAAAGTTTTATTATTATTACAAATCATCTAAGTTAAAAGCGGTCATTAATCATAAAGAAAATTCTTCTCGTTCAGAAGCTTATTATTATCATGAGAATGGCACTCTTATGAGTTATGGTATTTTTAAAAATCAATTAAAAGATAGTATTTGGATAAATTATACTCCATCTCAGCGTATAAGTAGTTCTGAAACATATTTGAATGGCAAATTAAATGGTAAAAAGATAATTTATTATATACCAGATAATATTGATGATAAATCTCAAATTCCATCTGTAATATATACATATAAACATAATCTTCTAGAAGGGAAGATTACAGAGTATTTTCGTGATTTATCAATTAAACTAGTAGGAACATATAAAAACAACAAAAAAGAAGGTGTTTGGACAAGTTTTCAAGCTAATGGTAAAAAAAGTAGTTTAGTAAGATATAAAAATGGTAGACGCCATGGTTGGTGTTTAGGATATGATGTAAATGGAAATGAGGTTAGTAGAAAATATTATTATTTAGGAGAATTAATTAAAGGTAAACGTTTGGAAGAATTAATGGATTATATGAAATCGAAGGGTATTAATCCAAATCATTAATAATTTCTTTTGAATCAAATTTATTCAATATAATAATCCTAATTATATTGATTTTAATAAAGGTAAAACCTATATTTGCAGGCTATTAATTACATAAAAATATTTCACGAAAATGCGTAATAAAGGATTTTTTTGGTTAATGACAACGATATTATCAGTCATTTGTATTTATCAACTGTCATTTACATTTGTTTCAAGTAGTGTAGAAAAGAAAGCAGAGAAGGAAGCTCAAAATCGAGTAGATCAACTTAAAAAAGAAGCAAAGGATAATAATATGATTGCTTATCTTCCAAATAATACAAAAGTTAATTTTAATGATCCTGAAGCTGAAGAATTAGCGAATTCGGCATTTATTAATCAAATTTTAAAAGAAAAATCGGAAACACCAGTTTATCCAATTTTTGGTTCAACCTTTAAGGATGTAAAGACAAGAAGTCTAGCTTTTGGATTAGATCTTGTTGGAGGAATGAGTGTAACATTAGAAGTTTCAGTACCTGAACTTTTGAAAAATTATATTCGAAATGAAAGAGATATTAAGTTTAAAAAAGCGTTTGATAGCGCAAAAAAAGAATATGGTAATAATGGTGGAGATTTTATATCAATTTTCATACAAAATCATAATAAATTAAATCCTAACACCCCTTTAATTCGTTTATTTGATATTGCTGATATAGATGAATTAGGAAAAAATTCAACAGATCTTGATGTCGAAAATTTTCTTCGTGATAAAGAATCTAGCTCAATGGATGGGGTTGAAGAGATTATGAATCGTCGTATTAATCAGTTTGGTGTTGCGCAGCCAAACATCCAAAAAGATCCTACAAATAATAGACTATACATTGAGTTACCTGGTGTACAGGACGAAGCGACAGTTGCTGATAAGCTTCAATCTACTGCTAACCTTCAATTTTTTGAAACATATTCTATTCAAGAGATTGGTGCTCAATGGCAGCAAGCTACTGCTCTTTCTGCAACAGCTTCATTGGACATTGAAGAAACTGGTGTTTCATCTGACTCTTCAAATATAGACATTGATAGTTCTGAAATTTTAGATTTAACTACGTTAAATGATGAAGCAAAGAAAGGATTAGCTGATTTAATTAGTCCTGCTGGTCCATTTTCAATGGGATATTGTACTCCTGAAAATAAAAATTCTGTTGATATTATTTTAAAACGAAATGATATTTTATCCCTTTTTCCTGAAGATGTTAAGTTTATGTGGTCTTCAGATTTAGAAATCATTAATATTGATACTAAGGAGTTAGGTTATTTTTTATATGCAGTTAGGGTTCCACAAGATGGTAAAGCAAAAGTGGGTGGTAGAGATATTAAAAATGCTTCTACTGGTTATGATCAAAATGAGGGTAAAATAACTGTTGATCTTCAAATGACAGAAGAAGGAGGTGATAAATGGGCTCAAATGACCCAAGAGAATACAGGTCGAGTTATTTCTATAACAATGGATAATGTAGTTTACAGTGCTCCTAGAGTAAATGAGCCTATAACAGGAGGCCGTACTCAAATTTCAGGTAGCTTTTCTATTAATGAGGCAAAAGATTTATCTGGGTTGCTTAATGGTGGTGCATTACCGGCCCCATGTGTGATTAAAGAACAAACAAAAGTTGGACCAACTATTGGTGCTGAAAATGCTTCTGCTGGTTTGATTTCATTTATGATTGCCTTTATACTTGTTTTTATATATATGGTTTTTTATTATGGTAAGTCAGGTATTATAGCTGATATTGCTTTATTTGCTAATATTTTATTCATTTTTGGTTCATTAGCTTCTTTTGGAGCTGTATTAACTTTAGCTGGTATAGCAGGTATTGTTTTAACCATTGGTATGGCTGTTGATGCTAATGTTCTTATCTTCGAAAGAATTCGTGAAGAACAGACCGCTGGTAAAGATCAAAAATCGTCAATTGATACAGGGTTCAAAAAGGCACTTTCCTCAATACTTGATGCAAATATTACAACACTGTTAACAGCTATTATATTAAAAACCTTTGGTTCTGGTCCAATAGAATCTTTTGCTACTACATTGATTATAGGTATTTTTACTTCTGTATTTGCTGCTTTGGTGATTACTCGTTTGTCCATTAATTGGTGGATTAAATCTGGTAGGATTATTTCATTTGAAACTAAAATGACTAAAGGGGCATTTAAAAATTTTACTATTAATTTTGTTGGTAATCGTAAAAAATATTATATCATTTCTAGTATTCTAGTTGTTGGTGGAATTATTTCACTCTTAACTAAAGGATTAAATCCTAGTGTTGAATTTTCTGGAGGGCGAACTTTTGGTGTAAAGTTCGAAAAAAATGCGGGTGATAATCTAGATTATATCAGAACTAATCTTAACTCTGTTCTAATTGATGAAAATGGTAAAAAATCTTCTTTAGAGTTAAAGACTAAGGGTAATAATTTTTTCTTAGATATTACAACAAATTATATGTTAGCTGATGAGAACGCTAATTTAAAAGTTAAGGAAAAATTACTTAAAGGATTAGTAAAATCAGAGCCTAAGGTTGGTAAAGCAAAAATTATGGAATCAAGATCTGTTTCTGCAACTGTTTCTAAAGAATTAATATCTTCTTCTTTGTGGGCTATTATTTTATCTTTATTAGCTGTTTTTGCATATATATTAATGCGTTTTGGAAGGTGGCAATATTCAACAGGCGCCATAATAGCTATGCTTCATGATGTCACAATAGTTTTAGCTGCTTTTGCTATTTTACATGGTATTCTACCTTTTAATTTAGATGTAGACCAAGCTTTTATTGCAGCTATTCTTACAGTCATAGGATATTCTATAAATGATACTGTTGTTGTATTTGATAGAATACGTGAGAATTTAAGATTACATAAATCATCTGATGAAAATCAACAAATAAACATCGCATTGAATTCTACATTATCTAGAACAATTAATACATCTATGACTACATTCATTGTATTACTTATTATATTCTTGTTTGGCGGTGCTGCAATTAAAGGGTTCATTTTTGCTTTAATGATTGGTGTTATTGTAGGTACATATTCTTCTTTGTTTATTGCTACACCAATTTTAATTGATTTTTCTAATAACAGATTAACTGAAGATGCTAAAGTAGCTAAAGCTAAAGCAGCATCTCTAGCTGCAGAAAAAGCAGAAAAAGAAGCTCATGAAGCAAAAATGTAGTTCTATTCTTTAATATAATAAGAGTTATATTATTGAATTAATGTTTCAAGGTATTCTTTATTTTTTTTATATAGTAATTCGAATAACTTTGTTGTCGCAAGTGCATCTCCACTTGCTCTATGCCTATCATTTAGATTAATTCCAAGACTTTTAGTTAGTTTGCCTAAACTATATGATTTATATCCAGGTATAATTTTTTTAGAACTACGAACTGTACATAAATTGGGTCTTTTATAATTAAATCCAAGTGATTCAAATTCAGATTTAATAACTTTATAGTCAAATTTTACATTATGTGCAACAAAGACACAGTTATCTGTAATCTCATGAATTTTTTTTGCAATTTCAAAAAATCTAGGAGCATTTACTACCATGCTATTAGTTATTCCAGTAAGGTTAACAATAAAAGGAGGGATATTTCTTTCAGGATTAACTAATGTTATGAATTTGTCAATGATTTTTTTTCCATCATGTTTATATATAGCTATTTCTGTTATTTTACTTTTTTTTGGACTCCCACCAGTAGTTTCTATGTCAATAATAGTATAAATCAAAACAATTTTAAATTTAAAAAAATATAGACTATGAGAGTATTATTTATTATGTTTATAATATAAATATTAAATAAGTTAAAATGGATAAGAAATCAGCGTTTAATTTTAGAATATTTATTGGTGTAATTATTATAGGCGCTACAGTTTTTTTATCGTTCCGTTATTTATTAAAGGGACCTCCATTCATTAAAGTTATGGCCATCGGTTTAGTAGCGGGTGTTTCTTATTTAGTAATAGATCATTTAATTAAAAAAAGTAAAGAGAACAAAAATGAATAATTTTAATCAACAAATGCCACAATTTGATATTGATCCAAAAAAGATTGGCAAGTATGTTACGATAGGAGTAATGGTACTGATTTTAGTAGTATTATTTTTTATGTCTTGGACAGATGTTAATCCAGGAGAGGAAGGTTTTGTATTTAGACCTTATGGTAAAGGAGTAGATAAACAAAGATCGTATAAAGAAGGGACTTTTTTTATTGCACCTTGGAATGAAATGATTACATATAATACACGTCAACAATCAAAGAATTATTCATCTGAAGTTATGGATATTAATGGAACAGATATCATTGTTAAAGTTGCTGTTAATTATGCTGCAAAATCTTCAAAAACAGCTGATTTACATTTGAAACATGGACCTGGCTATATATCTTTTATTGATGATAAAGCAAAAGGTGCAATTAAGGATGTAATAGGTAGATATACTTATGAACAGGTGTATAGTTCTAAAAGAGAAATTTTGGAAGGTGAAATAGAATCTATTCTTCAAAGTGATTTTAAAGGTAATTATATTACCCTTCATTATGTTGAGATAGCTGACGTAAATTTACCACCAAATATTGCTCAGGAAATAACAAATAAAGAAACTCAAAAACAGCGAAACTTAACTGCTAAAGAAAAAGAAAAAGAGGAGGAATATTTAGCAAATGCTAAAATAGAAAGAGCAAGAGGAGATTCATCTTTAATTGTCTCCGCTAAGTATAAAGCTGAAGCTATTGCTTTAGAGGCCGCTCAAATTGCGAAAAATCCTCAGTACATTGAGCTTAAGAAATGGGAGAAGTGGGATGGTATTGGATCGCCATATGGAGAATCTAATGTGTTTGGTTCTGGTGTATCTATTTTAAAACAGAATTAATATTTTTATTTAAATGATAATAAAAAAAGGGAAGAATAAATCTTCCCTTTTTTTATATAATTAAGTTTAATTAGACTATTACACCTAAAACTTCAGCCATTTTTTTTCCAATTTCAGCTGGTGAGTCAACTACATGTATTCCACATTCTCGCATTATTTTTTTCTTAGCTTCTGCAGTATCATCATCACCACCAACGATTGCACCTGCATGACCCATTGTTCTTCCTTTAGGTGCTGTTTCACCAGCAATAAATCCTACTACTGGTTTTTTAGAATTATTTTTAATCCATTTTGCAGCCTCTGCTTCAAGGTTACCTCCAATTTCACCAATCATTACAATGCCTTCGGTATCAGAATCATCCATGAATAGTTGAATTGCTTTTTTTGTGGTTGTTCCAATAATAGGATCCCCACCTATTCCTATAGCAGATGTAATTCCTAGACCAGCTTTACAAACTTGATCTGCTGCTTCGTATGTTAAAGTTCCAGATTTAGAAACTATACCAATAGATCCTTTTTTGAAAACAAATCCTGGCATAATTCCAACTTTAGCTTCATCAGCAGTAATAACTCCGGGACAGTTAGGACCGATTAAAGTACAATCATATTTTGAGATATATTCTTTAGCAGTAACCATATCTTTTACTGGAATCCCTTCAGTTATACAAACGATTACTTTTATACCTGCTGATGCAGCTTCCATAATTGCATCTGCTGCAAATGCGGGTGGCACAAAGATTATAGATGTATCAGCATCTTTTTTTTCAACAGCATCTGAAACAGTATTGAATACAGGAAGATTTAAATGATTTTGACCACCTTTTCCTGGAGTTACACCTCCTACAATGTTAGTTCCATATTCAATCATTTGATTTGCATGGAAAGTTCCTTCACTTCCAGTAAATCCTTGAACTATGACTCTTGAATTTTTATTTACTAGTACACTCATCTTTTTATGTTTTATTTATCGAAATTTTTTCAAAAATTGTTTCGCAAAAATAAAAACTTGTATTTGTTTCAGCAACGATTGTTACTTTTTTATTAATTCTACTAAATATTGATTATTATAATCTATTATTTTTTCTGCTAAAAAGCCGACTTTTTTTGCAATATTTTTCAGATTCAAGAAATCAACATAAAGCCAATCAAACCATTCAGATTTATGATTTTTATATTTCATTTGAAATTTAAAATCACCGTAATACATTGAATTTAGATTAACCCATTGTCCATTGTCTTCATCTTTATATAGGTATTTTATATCTGATGAATCACAAAGGATTTTACCTCCTTTATTTAACAAACTTTTTGCTTTCATTAAAGTGTATTCTAAATTAGTAAGTTTACCAGCAATTCCAATTCCATTCATAAGCATAAGGATAGTATCATATTTTTCATTTTTAATATTAAAGAAGTTTATCAATCTAGCATTTAGTTTATTGTTTTTTAAATGCACGATTGCAAGTGGACTTATATCAATACATGAAACATTCATTCCTTTTTTATTTAGATAATTTGCATGAGGACCTGCACCAGCACCAACATCTAAAATTTTACCAGAACATCTTGACAGAGCAATTTTTTCTATTTCTGGCATATCATCAAACGATCTAAATAAATAGGCAGAGCTTAGAACATCATCTTCACATAAATCTGATGATACAATTATATTTTGATTAATTCCATTTTTTTTGAAATCAATAATTGCTTGGCCTATAGGATCATTTTTAAGAACCATTATTAATATTCATATTGGTCTTCGAAATCATTAAATCCAAATTCATCTTCATCTTCTTGAGATTCAAATTCTGTTTTGAATTGAAGTGAATTTTGTTCATTGATTTTTGAGTTTTCATCTGGGGATTTTCCAATAGATAATACTATTTCAGGAGATTTAGGAGCTTCTTTTTTATATTCTATTAGTTCTATTAGAAACATCCACATATTTAAAAAATCATGAACTAAAATTATTTTTTGGTCTGATTCTTGAATAAAATCTGAAATTATACATGTTTTCATCACTCCAGGCATTATCTGACTATTGTCTTCTCCAAAAGACATATCAAATAAACTTATCTCATAACCTTTATCCCAATTTTCATTTGACATATAAAAAGATGCCATTTGATTATTTGAAAAGTTATAAGCTTTTAAAATTATTTTATAGAAAGATTCGAAGTTATCTTTATCGCTGATTATTATATCGCGAAATATTTCATCTTTATTTTTTGAATCTAGTAAAATCCTAAATTTTAAACCTGCCATTTCTAGATATTAATTGTTTTAAAATTACGCTAAATTTAGTTTAATGTTTCAAGCCCATTTCAAGCCCGATTTTAATCATTAAGTCATAGGCTTCTTTACTATCATTTTTAATTTTTCCATCTAGTATTGCCTCTTTTATTTTTGATTTAATAGTTCCTATCTCTTGACAAGGATGTAGACTAAATGTTTTCATAATTGTAATACCATCAATCGGAGGTTGAAAGTTACGTATACGGTCTTTTTCTTCAACAATTAATAATTTTTTTTCTACTAGCTTAAAGTTCTCCTTATATTTTTTAACTTTCATTTCATTTTTAGATGTTATATCCGCGTTACATAATATCATCAAATCATCAATATCATCTTCTGCATCTGATAATAACCTTCTAATAGCTGAATCAGTAACATGACCTTTAACAAGAGCTATTGGTCTTAAGTGTAACCGAACGAGTTTTTGAACATATTTCATTTTTCTATCCATAGGTAATTTTAACCTTTTAAATATTTTTGGAACCATACGAGCACCTAACTCTTCGTGTCCATGAAATGTCCATCCAGTTTTATCATTAAATCTTTTTGTTTTCGGTTTTCCAATGTCATGCATTATAGCGGCCCACCTTAACCAAATATTTTCACTTTTTTTGCTAATATTTTCTAGTACTTCTAATGTATGATTAAAATTATCTTTATGCGATTTTTTCATAATTGTTTCAACACCATGAAGTGATACCATTTCTGGAAAAAATTGATGCAGTAGTTTTGTTTGAAATAGTAAATTGAATCCTTTTGAAGGGTTTTTACTGAGGATTATTTTATTTAGTTCATCTATTATTCGCTCTTTTGAAATAATACTTAATCGGTTTGAATTTTCTTTAATAGACTCTATGCTATCTCTCTTTATTGTAAAGTTTAATTCTGAAGCAAACCTTACTGCTCGCATCATTCGAAGGGGGTCATCAGAATATGTTTTATTAGGTTCTAAAGGTGTTCGAATTATTTTATTTTCAATATCCTTAATACCATTAAAAGGATCTATAAGTTCACCAAATTTTTTTTTATTAAGATTTATCGCAAGTGTATTTATTGTGAAGTCCCTTCTGTTTTGATCATCTTTTATTGTTCCATTTTCAATAATAGGTTTTCTAGATTTTTTTTGATAAGACTCTTTTCGAGCACCTACAAATTCAATATTAAAATCTTTATAGGTAAATTGAGCTGTTCCGAAATTTTTAAATAGCGATACTTTATTTACATTTAGTTTTTTTGCACATAATGTAGCTAAATCTAATCCATTTCCAACGACAACAACATCTATGTCTTTTGATTTACGATTTAAAAATAAGTCACGGACATAACCACCAATAACATATGCTTCAAGATTTTTTTCTGAAATAATTTCTGAAATAACCTTAAAAGCAGGGTTTGTTATATGTTGACTAAAATTATTTAACATAATATCTACAAAGTTAATTTAATCAAAATTAATATTGATTTATCCACTAAATTAATAGTAATAATAATCGTATTTTAGATAAATTGGCATACTGTATTAAAAATCTATGATCAAATTAATAGTTTCTTTTATTTCAAATAATTTTTATCGAATAGTTAAAAGGCATATCGATAAAAAAATGATTAAAGCAAAATTAGAAATCAATTTTATAAAAATAAATGGAGATAGTTTTGAATATTGGGATAATAATGCAAGCAAACCAGCTATTTTTTTAGTTCATGGTTTTGGTACCTCTGCTGAATATCAATGGTACAAACAAGTAAATGTGTTAAGTAAGGATTATCGTATAATTATTCCAAATTTATTTTACTTTGGTCGAAGTAATTCTATTTCTAAAAAATTTAGAATAGAAGATCAAGTAGAATTTATTAATTTATTATCAAAACATTTGAATTTAGATTCAATTATTTTTTTTGGTATTTCATATGGTGGACAGATAGCTATAGATTTCACAAAAAAATATCCTCAAATTGTAAAGAGTTTAGTAATTGTAAATTCTCCAATTAAATTTTATAATATTAAAGATGTTGAGGAGATTTGTGAATCTTTTGATGTTTCAAACCTTCAAGATTTATTTGTTCCGCATAATTATAAAGATTTAAAGAAAATATTTTATTTGGCTTTAGGCAAGAAATGGATTTTACCCTCCTTTTTCCTTAAGCCATTTTATAAGAATTTATATATAAATAATTTTAATGAAAAGCGTCATTTAATAAGTCATTCTGTTGATAGAATCAACCACTTTACTAAAGTAAATTATAGCTTTGATACACCAACTTTAATGATATATGGAGGAAATGATAAAATAACTTCTACAGACAAAGCTCTTTTATTAAAAAATCACATTGGTAATAATGCAAAATTCACATTAATAAAAAAAGGTACACACATGCCTAATATTACTCAAACCGATAAGTTTAATGAAATTGTTTTAAATTTTTTAAATAAAGCGTAGTTTATTTTCGTATTATCTGTATATCACCATTGAGTTCTATTTTAACTATTTGTGATGGTGTATCCATTTTTTCATTTAGTCTTTTCTTTATTATATAATCGACATTATTTTTTATTTGAACGGAAATACTATTAAAATCTATTGGGCTTTGTTCTCCAGATATATTTGCTGATGTACTTACTATAGGTTTTTTTAATTTTTTGATAAGATTTAAACAAATTGGGTCCTTTGTAATTCTAATTCCAACAGAACCATCCAATGCAATTATAGATGAGGCTAATCCTTTGGCTTTTGGATAAATAATTGTAATCGGCTTAATTGATAAGTCAGCTAAATCATAACAAATTTCATTAAATTCAGGTACAAATTTTTCAAGCATAGCGAAGTTGTCTACTAGTACAATGAAACTTTTATTTTTAGGGCGGTTTTTTATATCTAATATTTTTTTGCAAGCTGAGTCATTTGTGGCATCACAACCTAGACCCCATATTGTATCAGTGGGGTATAAAATAACACCTCCATTTTTTAAAGTTTCAATTGCTTCAAGCATATTATTTTAATAAATCTGGTCTTCGTTTTTTTGTTCGTTCAATTGCCTTATCTTCTCTCCATCTATCTATTTCTCCAGAATCTCCTGAGAGTAATATTTCTGGTACTTTCATGCCATTATATTCAGCGGGTCTAGTATATACAGGCGGAGATAACAAACCATCTTGGAAACTATCAGTTAAAGCTGATGTTTCATCATTTAAAACTCCAGGTATTAATCTAACTATGCTATCAACAAGAACAGCTGCACTTAATTCACCACCAGATAACACATAGGATCCTATAGAAATTTCCTTCGTTATCAAATATTCTCGAATACGTTCATCAATACCTTTGTAATGGCCACATAGAACCATAATATTATTTTTTAAACTTAAATCATTACATTTTGATTGACTGAGTAATTCACCATCTGGAGTCATAAAAATAATCTCATCGTAATCTCTTTCAGATTTTAATTTTTCAATAATAGTTGCTATTGGTTCAATACTCATAACCATTCCAGCACCACCACCATATTGATAATCATCAACTTTGTTATGTTTGTTAGAAGAATAATCTCGTATGTTATGAATTTTTAATTTTAAATGTCCTTTTTCTTGTGCTCTTTTCATTATAGAATCAGAAAATGGGCTTTTTAATAATTCTGGTAAAATTGTTAGTATATCTATACGCATAATTTAAAATTAATTATTTTATGTTAGCTTTTATATAACTATCTTTCTATTTGATGAGTAATCGTTATTTATCAATGAATTTTTGGAGGATAGTTATTGCTTCATCAGAATATGCAATGTATATTCGTATAATTAAAAATAGTTTGTTATGAAATTAAAATTATTATTAGCGTCTTTTTTCTTAATTAATTTATCACTGTTTTCTCAAGATACAACGTGGGTTCAAACTTTCACATTTGACTCTATATCAACACGAAGAGCAGAATTTAATTTCCCTTTAGAATTACAAGATAAGCGTTTTGAGAAGGTTCTAATGTATTATAAACTTAAATGTGACCCACAAACACCTTGGGACAGTTATGCTTGTGGTGAATGGGATTATTTAGCATATACTAGAATATTTGATCACACAGGTATAATGGATTCCGTAAAAATCGACTCGGTACGTTATATGAATAATTTTAATAGTCCAATAAATTATACTTACGATAATTGGGGGTATTCATATGCTGACACATATATACTCAATGAAAAATATAGAGATGGTTTTACAACATCATTGAGTTCTATAAATCAGTTGTCAACAGGGAATTCTAGTGCACCTTTTGATTTGACGAATAAAGGTGGCCGATTTCAGATGTTAGTTAAAGCTTCAGAGTTAATGTCGGCTGGGGTAATCGCAGGTGATATTCAATCACTTGCTCTCTATGTAAATAATATTAATGTAAATGGTGAATTACTTTATCCTTCAATTTCTATTAAACCAACGAGTGATTCTTCAATAATAGCATTCCATACAACAGGATTTACTGAAGTATATAATTTGTCTAGATCAATATTGGGTTCTACATCTGAACTTTCAATTGGTGAAAATGAGTTAGAATTCTATCAGCCTTTTTATTGGAATGGTATAGATAATATCATTATTGATTTTAATTTTCAACGTTCTATGCCAGCGTTAAATAATATTTCTTTTTTAAAAGAAACATCTTTATCTAATATGGCAGTAAATTTCCCATCAAAAAATGGAGTTTTAAATTTCTCAGGATCTAATTATGCTTCTTTAGAATTATCAGATTTCGATATGGGAGATGATATTACAATTGCTTTTTGGGCAAAGGGTAACGGAAATAATGGGATTAATACATCTATTTTAGAAGCAATTGATACAAATAATACAAGAATTATTAACATCCATATGCCTTGGAGTAATAATAATTTGTATTGGGATTGTGGAGAAGGAGTAGGTTATGATCGTATTTATAGCTCAATGATAGCGAATGAAATTGACAATGATTGGCACCATTGGGCATTTGTCAAGGATCAATCTTCAGGTGAGATGAAGATATTTAAAGATGGTAGTCTTTGGTTAAGTGGATCTGGTTTAACTCGATCTGTTGGAATGATGCATAGATTAATCCTTGGTTCGAATAAAAATAGAACCAATAATTGGAAGGGAAGTATTGATGAATTTCAAATTTATTCAGCACCAGTTGATCAGGCAACAATTCAAAATTGGTATAAAAAGAAAATTGATAATACTCATCCTAATTGGTCTGATTTATTAGTTTATTATGACTTTGATAATGAAGAATGGGCAAAAGATATGTCTCAAAATGATTTTCTCTTAATGCCATCTGAACAGGGTATGTTTGATTTTTCTTATATACCTTTAGCTGGTGTTATTGAATCTGATAGACCAATCATTAGTTTTGGTCAAGGATCTGTTACAGGACAAATTTCTAATAAGACTATACCATACTATAAATTGAAAGAACCAGAGGTAGTATTTGAATATGAGTCTGTAAATAGACATTTTGCTATAAGTAATGCTTTTATAGCTTTACCAAGTGGAAATGAGGTTGTTTATGATTCTTCAAATACAGTAGTCTCAATTACTCCATTCATTGGATCTAATGTCCTTTCAAATGAAGTTATTACTTATTATCAAGAACCTTTTGAAATTATTCATGATGTGGAGATAGGTCGTTTTATTACTCCATATGGTATTCAATTTGATTTAGGACCAAATGGATTTACATGGATATATGATGTTACTGATTATCAAATGTATTTTAAAGACTTAGTTGATTTAGCAGCTCATAATACTCAAGAATTAATTGATTTGAAGTTTGCATTTATTGAGGGTATTCCACCTCGTGATGTTCATTCACGAAAACCAATATGGAGTGATTTTAGAAGTTATTCATACTCTAGTTTAGATAATGATTTAAATCTCCAATCAACCAGTGTTACTCTTCCTGATACTTCGTCAATGTTTAAGATCAAAACTCGTTTAACTGGTCATGGACATCATGGTTCAGTTAATTGTTGTGAGTGGGATTCAAAAGATCATATGATTTCTGTTAATGGAATTGAACGTTTTAATTGGGAAATATGGGAAGAAACAGCTTGTGGTGATAATCCAAATATTTCTCAAGGTGGAACATGGCCTTATGCTAGAGAGGGATGGTGTCCAGGCGATTTAGTTAAAGAATATGATCATGAACTTACACCTTATGTGACTCCTGGTACTTCAGTATCTTTTGATTATGATATAGAAGATATTCCTTTCGGTGATGAAGCTCAGGGTAATGGTAATTATGTGGTAGCAATGGATTTAATATCTTATTCATCGCCTAATTTTCAACATGATGCTGCAATTATAGATGTTTTGAACCCAAATAGTTGGGAGTATTATAGAAAATGGAATCCTAGTTGTTCAAATCCTAGAGTTATTTTGCAAAATACAGGAGAGCAAGAATTAACATCTTGTACCATTAGAATTTGGATAAGCTACGGAGATTTTATTGATTATGAATGGAATGGTAATCTAAAATTTTTAGAGAAAGAAATAGTTGAAATACCAATAGAAGATGATAGTTGGTGGGCAGATTATACAGGTCAGCAAACTTTTAGAGCTCTTGTAATGAATGTTCAAGGAACACCAGGTATGGATGAATATCCAAATAATAATGAGGTTGCTAAATCTTTTGAAGCACCAACCTATATTTCAGGCCCATTTTTAGTGTGGTTCACAACTAATAATAAAGCTATGGAGAATAATTGGAGATTAGAAGATGCTGATGGTAATATTATTTTCGAACGTGGTAATCTTAACGCGTTAGCTAATAATACGAATTACAAGGACACTTTTGATTTAGCTCCAGGCTGTTACAGTATTACTTTAGAAGATACTGATAGTGATGGAATAGGATTTTGGTATTCAGCTCAAGTAGAGGGTGAAACAAATGGTACATTCAGAATTAAGAATGTTGGCGGTCCAATTGTGAAAACTTTAGAACGTGATTTTGGAAATTATATTAAGTTTAATTTCTCAGTTGGTTATGCTTTAGATATAGATGAAAAAGATAAAATTGGTAGTATCTCAATTTTTCCAAATCCAAATAGTGGACTTTTTTATGTTGATTTTAAAGGAGATTTTTTAGATAATGTTCAATTAGAGATATTTGATTTAATGGGTAGGAGAATTGTATCAGAAAAAATGGATGTTAAGGCTAATTTTTCAACATCATTAATTGATCTGTCAAAATCTCCAGATGGTCATTATATTGTTAAGGTTAAAACAGATAATGGTATTTATATAGAGGAACTTATAAAGCAATAATTTAGAGTTGAAATTTATTTCTCATCTAAAGTTTTTCTTTAAATCTAATATAGGTTTTTCTATGTATCTATAGCTTAATCTACTTATTATTATTGTGATGTAACCAGATAATAGGATAAATAATAAAAATCCAAATATTGAGTTTTGAATATTGTAATTGATTATTATTTGTTGAACAAAATAGATAATTATACAGTGATACATATATATACCATAGCTAATATTTCCTAACTTAAAAAATCCATAAATATTATCTGCTTTATAAAATGAATTTTCACAATAAATTTGTTCAAAAATTATAAATCCGAAATATAGTCCTATAAATAATTGTTTGATACATATAAGATGATTTTCAAAAATATTTTTTGAAAATATAATTAGGGTACCTCCAAGGATATATGTAATTAATATTTTGGTTTTTGAAATTTTACATAATGCTAATAACCATTTTTTATTAATTGTTAAATAACTTAATAATCCTCCAATTGCAAAGTCGCTCATTACAGAAAGAGTATGATAATAAATTACACGTTCATCACTATAATTTAATAGTCTAAATATGACACTAATTATAATTAAGATAATAAAATAAAAATGGTAGTTTTTTCCTTTTTTAAATGCTGGTATAAGTATTATTAAAGCTACCCAAGTAATATAAAATTGTTCTTCAATACTAACAGACCAAGTAATGGTTAAAAAGTTCAATGAATCTTGCCAGCCTATCCATAATTCTTCAAAATTTGAAATAAAAAGTGAATAATTTAGTAATGAGTTTTGAGTCTCGAATCCAGTTGGTAAAACTGGAAATATAAAAAAACCAAATATTATAATAATGAAGTATAATGGCCAAATTCTAAGTAATCTTCTCATGAAAAAATTATAAGGATTAATTTTTTCTTTTTGTTTTGCTTCGTTTATAAGTAGGGATGTTATTAAAAAACCACTAAGCACAAAAAATAGTGATACTCCGTAGTGTCCTTTACTTGCAATTTTAAATATCTTTAAGAAGATTTCATTAGAAAAAAAGGTTCCCCATATTTCTCTATTTAAAGTGAAGCTATGAAATATAAATACTAAAAGTGCTCCAATAAATCTTAAACCATTTAAATTATTATAAAAGGGAATTGATAAATTATTGGTTTTTTTCTTTTCCAAACTTATGAATCATTAATTTTACCCCAAATTAAGGTAAAATAAGCATACCATGAAATATGATATTGCAATTATTGGAGGAGGGATTGTAGGAGCTGCTACTTTTTATAAGCTTCAAAATAAAAATCCAAACAAAAGAATTGTACTGATTGAGAAAGAGATGAAGCTAGCAGGTCATCAAACTGGCAATAATTCAGGTGTTATTCATTCAGGACTTTATTACAAGCCAGGATCATTAAAAGCTGAAAATTGCATTAAAGGTAGGCATGAGTTAGTTGCTTTTGCAAAAAAATACGATATACCACATGATGTTTGCGGTAAAATTGTTGTTGCAACACATGAAAAGGAGTTAGATAATTTAGAAAAAATATATCAAACAGGATTACAAAATAAAATTGAAGGCTTAAAGAAAATAACTAGTAAAGAAATAAAAGAATATGAACCTCATGTTGATGGAATAGCTGGGCTGCTTGTTCCATGTACAGGTATTATTGATTTTGTTGCTGCAACAAATAAAATGGCAGAATTAGCATTAGAAGCTCAACCTTTAAGTAAAATGGTGTTAGGATGTGAGGTTAAGGATATTATTAAGAGTGATGATTCATCTACTATTGTTACCAATCAGAATGATTTTAAAACAAAACATATAGTATTTTGCGCTGGTCTTCAAGCGGATCGTCTTGCCAAGAAAGATGGTGTGAAATTAAAAGAAAAAGTAGTCGGATTTAGAGGTGATTATTATGAGTTGACCAAACAAGGAATGCATAAGGTAAAACATTTAATATATCCAGTTCCAAACCCTGATTTTCCATTTTTAGGTGTTCATTTTACACGAATGACTAATGGAGAAATTGAATGTGGACCAAATGCTGTTTTTACATTTAAACGTGAGGGCTATAGAAAAACGGATTTTTCATTGAAAGATACCTTTGATGCTTTAACTTACAAGGGAACATGGAAGTTATTTTTTAAAAACATGAAATTTGGTATTGATGAATATAGAAGGGCCTTTTCTAAGAAATTATTTTTAAAAACTCTTCAGCGAATGATTCCTTCGTTAACTATGGATGATATAAAACCTGGAAGGTCTGGCGTGAGAGCTTTATTATTAAGTGAAGAAGGTGATACTAGAGATGATTTCAGGGTAGAATATCATGATAATGCTATTCATGTATTAAATGCACCTTCACCTGCTGCAACTGCATCTTTAGCTATAGGAGATTATATTTCTGAAGAATTTGAGAAGTATTTTTATTCAGAATAAGTTTCACAATCTTCCTTTCTCTGATAGTAATATAGCTATTGGTCTTGTTGATGAAAATTGAGATAATATAATAATAATAGCTACTGTTATTGGTACACTAAGGAACATACCTGTGATTCCCCATATAAATCCCCAAAAAGCTAGAGATAAAATTGCTATTAGAGCACTTATATTGAGTGTGTTTCCCATTAATTTAGGTTCAATAAAACTTCCAATAATCATAGCAACTATTCCAACTCCAAAAAATATTATTAAAAATGGAATAAATTCTCCAAATTGAATGAGTGAAAATAATGATGGTAATAAAGTTCCTATTATTGGTCCAACAGAAGGTATGAAGTTAAACATGAATATTAAAAAAGCCCAAAATAAAGGTGAATCAATACCAACTATCAAAAGTATAAAGTAACTGATTGAGGCAGAAAGTAAGCTAATGAGTGATTTTAAACTTATATAACTAGACATTGATTTGTCTATTTTTTTTAGCGTAGATTTAACACTTATATATTCTTTTTCATTTTTAAAAATAAGTTTGATTTTTTCTTCAATTAATGATTCTTCAATAAAAATAAAAGTTACATAGAAAATAATCATAACCATATTACTTAGTAATTCAGATATAGAGTTGAAAAAATCTTCAAGGTGACTTGTAATATCTATTTGATTAATCCAATTAGTTAATTCACTGCTTAATTCTATATTTAATAATTCATTAATCTTTAGGGAAATTAAGTTGATGTTGTTGTTGTATAAAGAGTAGGATTGTGCTATGTTTTCAATGTTAGAGGATAAAACTTTACCTATTGCGAAAATAGTTGAGAATATAACAAATGATGCTAAAATTGTTTTAAACCAGGTAGGAATATATTTTTTGATTAACTTATTTTTATCTAATAAGTTTCTTGTTTTTTTTACTATAAACCATATTAGAACAGATATAATAAAGGGGATTATTATCATTTGACCATAGATTAAACCAAATAATATAATTGTTAAAGTTACAAGCCAGGAAGTTACCTTATTTATTTTCATAGATTAAATGTAATTAAATTAATGTTTACTATACATTACTAGTAAACTGAAAATAAACTATCCTCAATACTTATTTTTTCAATTGTTTTGTCTTCTGTAATATATTTAGGTAATTTGCCAAGTGTGAAAATCGCTATTTTTTTGTCCTTATTTTTTAAGATTTGTATTTCTTCTTCAGAAGGAATCTTTAAATAAGCTATATGATTTGTGTAGAACATAATTGGAATATTAGAAAATAGGGTAAGATTACAATTAAATATTACATATTGTTCTTTTTTCAGTTTTCTATTTAGACTTAAGATTAAATGTTTTTCTGATTTTTTGCTTTGCCAATAATTTGTTTGGTCTTCATACGAATTTGTATGGTTTTTTTCAAGGCTATTTATATTAAGAGCAATAAATGCAAATAATATTGTTAATGATGGATTCATAATAGATGAAATAAATTTCTTTTGTAGTTTAAGGGCTATGAAATCAATCGTATAATAGATTAATGTAGATAGTCCCAAGTATACAAATGGCATCATAATAATTGTGAATCCAATCATTTTTGTTGCTGCTATACTAAAGAATAAGTATGTAAATATTATGGCTATCATAATAAATAAGCGTTGCTTTATTTCGTTCGATTTTTGTATCATAATAATTAATCCAATTATTATTAGAAAAGGAATTGCATCACCAGATCCATAAAGTGTTGAAAGGCCCTTTGTGAAATGGAAATCAAATCTCCCAGAGTGGTCTTCGATAGCTTCAAAAAAATGTCTTCCATTTAAAGCTAATTCATAAGATGCTTCTTTTGGAAAATTTGTATGAATATAAATTTGCCAAGGCAAGAATATTAATAGACTAATTAAAAAAGATTTTATTATAGGGAACAGATGTTGTTTGTGGAAACAGGATATTCGATAATATATGCAGTTTGTTATAAACCAAATGACATAAACAATTAGACCCATTAACCATTTTACTAAAACAGCAGAGCCTGAGAATAAACCTATTAAAATTAAGTATTTAATTTTTTTTGATCTGTTGTATTCAAACCAACACCAAAAACTACCAGTAACATAAAAAAGAAAAGCAATATCATTGTGATCAGTTGCATATTTTCCGCTAATTAATTCTAATGGAAAGTAGGCTACTGTTATTAATATTGCAGCTATAAAACCGACATTTTTATTAATTGTTATTTGGCCAATACGATAAACAAATAATGGTATTATTGCATGTAGTAAAATACTTGGAATTCTGACTGCTAGTTCAGTAGTTCCAAAAATCTTTATACTTAAAGCCATTTGCCATAAAAAAAGTGGCTGTTTATGGAGCCATATGTAATTTCCTGCCCAATTTTTATAATCGTATGGCAAAATATTATCGGGAAATAGTGTCGGTAACAAGGGGGCTTTAGTCATATTCTTTGCAACTAAAGCATGGAATTGTTCATCCCAAATTTCAAGAAATTCATTTAAGCTTGCAGAAAAGAAACCAATTCCTATTGCTCCTACAAAAAGAAAGAATAATGCTATTTTTTCTTTTTTTGAAAAGAAAAAAATGATAGATAGAATTAGTATTAATCCACTAATACTTAGAGGTAATATTTGATGTAAAGAAAAATTAGTATCAAACATATAATTGTTCTTTTAGAGTCTAAATTAGTATTTATTTTTATTCTCTTAGTTATTAATTTCTTTTCATAATATAAAGGTTATCTTTGTTGAAAATTAATTTATATGAGCGAGGAATTAAAAGCAGTAAGTTATTGTGTAGGCATGAGTTTGGGAGGTAGTTTGTTGCAACAAAATTTAGGAGGTATATCACCTAAGATTTTGGCTGAAGCTATTCAAGATCAATTTGATTCGAAAGAATTGAAATATACACAAGAGGAAGCAAATCGGATAATTCAAGATTTTCTCAAGAAAGAAAATGAACAAAAATTTGGTCTAAATAAAACTAAAAGCAAAGAGTTTTTAGATAAAAATTTAAAGAAAAATGGAGTTAAAGTCACTTCTTCTGGTCTTCAGTATGAGATTATAAAGGAAGGATCAGGGGATAAACCTACATTAACTAGTACTGTAACAGTTCATTATCATGGTACCTTAATTGACGGAACTGTTTTTGATAGTTCTGTAGATAGGGGTGAGCCTGCAAGTTTCCCTGTTAATCAGGTTATTAAGGGATGGACAGAAGCTTTGCAATTGATGTCAAAAGGATCTAAATATAGACTATTTATTCCTCAAGAATTAGCTTATGGTGCATCACCTCATCCAGGTGGCCCAATTGAGCCTTATATGGCATTAATATTTGATGTTGAACTTTTAGAAATAAAATAATGAAAAAAAAAATATATATAATTTCCTTAAGTCTATTATTTTCTTGTGCACAAGATAAAAGTGTAAGTGATAATGAAAATATAAATCTTGATGATTATTCAAATAGAATAGGATATGCATTAGGATCATTAGCAGCCGGAGAACTATCTCAATTTGGAGAAAACAGGAATAAATTAAATAAAGAGCTATTGATTGATGGATTTAATAGTAATCTAAGTGATAAAGATTGTAGAGATTGTGATAGTGTTATGATGGCATTATTTGGACCATATGGTCAAGACTTTGATCTTACTAAAATTGATGCTGGTTCGACTTGTTTAGGCCGAATGATTGCCAATAGTTTTTATCAAATTTGTAGGGGGGCTGAAGATGAAATTAGTATGGAGATGCTCAAATTTGCTTTTAAGCAAGGTGTATATAAGTCAGATACCTTAATAGATCAAGCTGAAAAAATGAAAATGGTTCAAGATTTTTTCGGAAAAAAAATTGAACAAGAATACGGTTTAAATAAAACTAAAAGCAAAGAGTTTTTAGAAGAAAATTTAAAGAAAGATGGAGTTAAAGTTACCTCTTCTGGTCTTCAGTATGAGATTATAAAGGAAGGGTCAGGTGATAAACCTTCATTAACCAGTACTGTAACAGTTCATTATCATGGTACCTTAATTGACGGAACTGTTTTTGATAGTTCTATAGATAGGGGTGAACCTGCAAGTTTTGGTGTTAATCAAGTTATTAAGGGGTGGACAGAAGCTTTACAATTAATGTCCAAAGGGTCTAAGTATAGATTGTATATTCCTCAAGAGTTAGCTTATGGTGCATCACCTCATCCAAATAGCCCAATTGAGCCTTATATGGCATTAATATTTGATGTTGAACTTTTAGAAATAAAATAATCTTTTTAAATATTCAAACTACTTTATTCCGTAATTGGAATAAATAAGGATATTCTATATACAATCGGTATAACTTGATTTTGTTTATTCCTAGCTAAGTATGGTTGAAAAGGACTATTAGGGTTATTGTTTTCTGGATTATTTGGATTAGGAATATCTAAGATGTCATAGTATACACCTGCATTTATTCTCCAATTATTTTCAAAGCCATAATCTAAACCTGCACCGATTAAACAAGTTGCAACCCAGGATGAACCATCTAGTGACATTAAACCATTTGATGTGAATGGTGATTGAATAAACTCCGCTTGAACTCCTATAAAAGCGACATTGCTGAATCGAGCATGAATAAATGCACCACCTCCCCATGAATTACGAGAAAATTTATTTCCTGTTGCGCCATCGTCGCTCCAAGTTCTTTGATAGCGGATTGAAGGTCCTAATATAATAGTCTCTCCAAATTTAAATCCATATTTTATACCTAGACCGAAATTACCACTTCTAACTTGACCTGTTCTTGAATTAAAAGATGCATCTATACCTAACTCAGTTCCATTAAGTGATTGGCAGTATATAGGTAAAGAAATTAATATTGAGAAAAAAGAAATTAATATTGTTTTCATTTTTTTTTTTTTTATTAAACAAATATCAAAATTTATTTTTCATTGACAAAATGTAAGATAAAGTAAGGACTTCTTTTATCTTTGAAAAAAACTGAGAATAAATGCAATTATTAGATGGTAAAGCTACAGCTCAAAAAATTCGAGAAGAATTAAAGGTTGCTGTTGATAGAAGGAAAGAGGGAGGACAAAAAATTCCACATCTAGCAGCTGTTTTAGTGGGTAGTGATGGTGGATCACTAACTTATGTTAATGCAAAAGTAAAAGCATGTGATCAAATTGGTTTTCATAGTTCGCTTATTAAGTATGATGATACAGTTACAGAGAAAGATTTATTAGAAAAGGTGAATGAATTGAATAATGATAATAATATCGATGGCTTTATTGTTCAGTTACCATTACCTTCTCATATTGATGAGTTAAAAGTTACACAAGCAATAGATCCATTAAAAGATGTTGATGGTTTTCATCCTGAAAATCTAGGAAAAATGGTTTTAAATTTACCTGGTTTTTTGCCTGCAACACCAGCTGGAATACTACAACTTTTAAAAAGAAATAATATTAATACTTCTGGTAAAGATTGTATCGTCATTGGTAGAAGTAATATTGTTGGAATGCCTTTGAGTATTATGTTAGGGAGAAATAATAATCCAGGTAATTGTACTGTTACTTTAGCTCATAGTAGAACAAAAAATTTAAAACAAAAGGTATTAAATTCTGATATTATAATTGCTGCAATAGGTGTGCCTGGATTTGTTACAGCTGATATGGTTAAAAAAGATGCCGTGGTAATTGATGTAGGTACGACAAGAGTGAAAGACGATTCAAAGAAAAATGGATGGTCCCTTAAGGGAGACGTAGATTTTAATAATGTCGCTCAAAAATGTTCATACATAACACCTGTACCAGGTGGTGTTGGTCCAATGACTATAGCATCATTAATGATTAATACTCTTTATTCGATGGAATTAAGAGGTAAATAATTTTGTTTTTTCACGTAAAGTTTACGCAACTATTTAAGCTATATTACGTTAATTTAAAAAAACGTTTTTTTTTTCATAAATTTACTCTTTAACTGTTTATTTGCCTTTAACTATGAAACTTATTAAGAAAATCTTACTACAAACAATATTTTTCATTCTTCTTTTTTCATTTTCAACTTTTTCACAAAGAGGTAAAGATGGTGATTTAGATGTTAGCGTTGCAAACACAGTTTTAAATTCATATACATATCTTACATCTACTTCTCCTCCTGGATCAACAACAATTACAGTAGAGAGTAATTTAATGAATGGGGGTATATTTAATTCGAATTTGGCAGCTGGAGATTTGATTATGATTTTGCAGATGCAAGGAGCTTCTGTTGATATAAATAATTTCCCTGTACTTGCTGGAGGAATTCACACTGCTCCTTCAGCAAATTTATATGATTGGTGGTTAGCTATGGAAGATTTTGGTGCGATTACAAACTATAAATCTGCTGGATACTATCAGACAATAGAGGTCGCTGGTGTTTCAGGATCTAATACAATTGAGTTGCAATGTGGTTTGAATTATATATTTGCTCATGCAAAAAATGTTCAAGTAATAAGAATACCTAGGTTAAAGAATTTAACAGTTTCAGGAGGATATAATTCTATAGTTCCTAGTCCTTGGGATGGTCAGTCTGGAGGTGTTGTGGCTTTGGAAGTTGATAGTGTTTTGACTATAAATTCAGGTTCTTCTATTAGTGCTGATTATGCAGGTTTTAGAGGTGGTGAATTAGATCCTTCTGGTCAATCTGGAAATCCAAATAATCCAAATGAAATTAGATACCTTGGTACACCTATTGCTTCGGAAGGTTCTGAGAAGGGGGAGGGTATTTTTGGTTATCATAATGAATATGATAATATTGACTCAAGATATGGAATTGGTGCTGCGGCGAATGGTGGCGGTGGCGGTGGTTACCAAAACTGTGGCGGTGGCGGTGGATCAAATGTTTCTAGCTCTGTAACAGGTTATACTGGTAAAGGTATCCCTAATGGAAATGTTTGTTTTGACTTAGAGTCACCTGGCTTCTCATCTTCTGTTTCTCCTGGTGGAGGGCGTGGTGGTTATGCACTGTCTTATACAACTCAAGATCCAGTAGTAAATGGTCCAAATCTTACATCTTGGGCTGGAGATGCAAGAAAAACCAATGGTGGTCTAGGTGGTCACCCTTTAACATATGATTCAAAAAGGTTATTTTTTGGAGGAGGAGGTGGAGCCGGAGATCAAGATAGTAACCAAGGTGGTAAAGGAGGTAATGGCGGAGGTCTTGTTTATATTCAAAATTATGGAAATATTATAGGTGGAGGAGCACCTGGTATTCCATTTTCAGGTATAACTTCTAGAGGGGAACCTGGTCAAAATACAAATCCTAATAATGAACAAGTAACTTTTCAAGAACCTAAAAAGGGAAATGATGGAGCTGGTGGAGGAGGAGCAGGAGGAGCTATTTATATTGAGTGCGCATCTCCAATACCCTCGAGTATATCTTTGATTACTGATGGTGGAGCTGGTGGAAATCAATCTCTTACAGTTTTACCTTTTACTTCTTTAGAAGCTGCAGGTCCAGGTGGAGGTGGAACAGGAGGCTATATTTCATATACATCAGGAACACCCACAGAATCTTCTATTGGAGGTTCTAATGGAGTGACAACATCTAATCAAATGTCTGCATTTCCTGCAAATGGTGCAACTTCGGCTGAAGATGGTGTTCTAGGATTGAGTTCTGGATATTATGATTTAGTTGCTTCAGATACTCTCTTTTGTGGAACAACAACAACAGATTTAAGTGTTACAACTTTGGGAACTATTCCAAATGGTACAACAATTGAATGGTATACTCAAGAATTTGGAGGTGCTTCTGTAAATTCTGGTTCAAATTACTCTAGTGTTACAATTTCTGCTACTACAACATACTATATTGGTGTTTGTGGAATTGGAGCAGGTACTTTTAGAGTTCCTTTAACGGTAACTATCGTGAATGATAATTTAGTTATAACTAATCCAAATCCAGTTTGTGATCCATCGACTATTGATATTACATCACCATTAGTTACTGCTGGTAGTGATCCTGGTTTAATTACTTATTGGATTGATTCAATTACTACGATTCCTTTTGTTACACCTACAGTAGCTGATTCAGGAACATATTATATTCAATTAGATGCTGGTTTTGGTTGTGTAAACGTTCAGCCAGTTCTTGTTACAGTTAATTCTTTAGATGACCCATCATTTACAATGACACCAACCTGTGATGGAGGTACCTCTAATGTTACTGGATCACAAGGTGGTATTTTCTTTTTTAATAATCCTCCAAATGATGCTGCAGTTATCAATCCAATAACTGGTACAGTTTCAAATGGAACATCAGGAGCATCATATGATATAATTTATACTACATCAGGTGTTTGTTCTACATTTTCAACAGACACATTGAATGTTCTTCTTGAAGATGATCCAACATTTACAATGACAGCAACTTGTGATGGTGGAACAGCTAATGTAACTGGAACAATTGGTGGTACATTTTCTTTTAATACTCCTCCAAATGATGCAGCAGTAATTGACCCATTAACTGGTGATGTTACAGGTGGTACACTAGGCAATTCTTATGATGTACTATATACTACTAATGGCCCCTGTCCATCATCCTCTATTGTTTCAGTAACATCTGTTCAATTAAATGATGCGACATTTACAATGACAGCAAATTGTGATGGAGGGATAGCAAATATTTCTGGAACAACAGGCGGTACATTTGATTTCGCTGTTCCTCCTGGTGATACTGCAGTTATTGATTCCATCACTGGAACAGTTACAGGTGGTACATCTGGTTCAACATATGATATTATTTATACAACACCTGGTGGCGTTTGTTCTTTAAGTTCAGTGGAATCTATTACTGTATTAATAACTGATGATCCTTCTTTTGTAATGACACCAACCTGTGATGGTGCAGTTGCTTCTATTTTAGGGACGCAAGGTGGTACTTTTAGTTTTGATATTCCTCCTTCTGATACTGCTTCTATCAATTCAATAACTGGTGAAATAACAGGAGGTTCATCAAATAACACATATGATGTTTTATATACTACTTCAGGTATTTGTCCAAGTTTTAGTGTTCAATCAGTTATTTCTTTAACTACAGATGATCCTTCTTTTACACTTATATCGGGGTGTGATGGTGGAACAGCTAATGTAACTGGAACCATTGGGGGTATATTTGATTTTGATACTCCTCCAATTGATGCTGCAGTTATTGATCCAATTTCAGGTAGTGTATCAAATGGTGGGCCTGGAGCATCATATTTAATATCATATACAACAAATGGAGCTTGTCCAGCATTTTCCATCGATACTTTAACAGTTCTAGATGTTGATGATGCATCTTTTTTAATGACACCAACCTGTGATGGAGGTACAGCCCTTGTAGAAGGTTTAATAGGAGGAACATTCTCTTTTGATACCCCTCCAATTGATGCTGCAGTTATTGACCCAATAACAGGTACAGTTACAAATGGAACATCAGGAGCATCTTATGATATTGTTTATGTTACAAATGGGACATGTCCTGCTAATTCTGATGAAACTTTAATAGTCCTAATTACTGATGATGCATCATTTGATATGATATCAACATGTGATGGAGGTACAGCTAATGTAATTGGTGTAACAGGAGGAACATTCTCTTTTGATACTCCTCCAAGTGATTTGGCAGTTATTGATCCAATAACTGGCACAGTAACAAGTGGAACATCAGGAGCATCTTATAATATTTTATATACAACAAATGGAACTTGTCCTGCATCTTCTGTCGATACTTTAACTGTATTAATTACTGATGATGCATCTTTTGTGTTAACATCTACTTGTGATGGTGGTACTGCTAATATTACTGGTGTTATAGGAGGAACTTTCTCCTTTGCTATACCTCCAATTGATGCTGCAATTATTGATCCTATTACAGGAACAGTTTCAGGCGGTACTTTTGGAAATACTTACGATATTTTATACACTACTTCGGGTATTTGTCCTGGTGACAGTGTGCAATCTCTTACAGCATTAAATCAAGATGATCCCACATTTACAATGACTCCAAATTGTGATGGTGGAATAGCTAATGTAATTGGAACAACCGGAGGTATATTTGCTTTTGCTGTACCTCCAATTGATGCTGCAGTTATTGATCCTATTTCAGGTATAGTTTCGGGTGGGAGTTTTGGGGCTTCATATGATATTATTTATACAACTAATGGTACATGTCCTGATAGCCTTACAGAAAATTTAACTGTTTTAACTGTCGATGATCCATCATTTATTATGACAGCAAATTGTGATGGTGGAATAGCAAATATTTCTGGAACAATTGGTGGTACATTTTCTTTTGCTATACCTCCAGGTGATGGTGCCATTATTGACCCAATAACAGGTACAGTTACAAATGTTACTAATGGAAATACTTATAATATTTTATATACTACAAATGGTGCTTGTACTGCAGATTCTATAAGTTCTTTTACTGCTCTTGATGCTGATGATGCTTCATTTAGTTTTGTTTCAGGATGTAGTGGTGGTACAGCATTAATATCTGGAACAACTGGTGGAATATTTACATTTCTTAATTCACCTAGTGATTCAGCTATTCTTGATTCTATTACTGGTACAGTCACAAATGGAACATCAGGAGCATCGTATGACGTAATATATACTACTAATGGAAGTTGTCCTGACACCTCTACTCAAACTTTAAATATTTTAATTACAGATGATCCATCATTTATGATGACACCAACCTGTGATGGAGCTAATGCATCTATTTTAGGAACTCAAGGTGGTACTTTTACATTTAATAATGTACCAAGTGATACTGCGTCTATAGATCCCTCAACTGGAAATGTTACTGGTGGATCACCGAGTGTTACTTATCAAGTTTTATATATAACCAATGGCACTTGTCCTGCTAGTTCTATTGAAACATTTACATCTGATGATTGTACTGTTTTGGTTATACCAACTGCATTTACTCCCGATAATGACGGTGATAATGATACGTGGGAAATTTTAGAGTTAGATTTTAAGTATCCAAATAACAAAGTTAAAGTTTTTAATAGGTGGGGAGATATAATATTTCAGCACAATTCTAGCGCTTTACAACCATATAATTCAAATCGTTGGGATGGAACTTATAAAGGTAATCTCCTTCCAGTTGGATCATATTATTTTATAATTGATTTCAATGATGGATCTTCAGATAGAAGAACAGGTACTATCTCTATAATTCTTCTTTGATTAAAATAAGCCTAAATAATGGCAAAAAATATTAAAAGTTCATCGAGTATTAATGTTAGAGAGATTTTTCAAAATCAATATGATAGTAAAATAAATAGTCAAGATTTTCAAATTTTAATGTCTCATTTTGGTTTATTCCCTCAAAATTTAATTTCCAAGATTTCTTTAACAGCTGAGCAATTTTTAATAGATAGAGGTGAGGATAAAAAGATTGTAAAACGTGTTTTCTCAATTTTGTTAGAAGGTCTTAATAATATTAGAATTCATGGAATTAGAGATGAATTAGATCGTCAATTAGGTTATTTTATTCTTGCTTTTAATCAAAATCAGTATGAAATAATAATGGCTAATATTATTAATTCTTCTGAAAAAAATAAGATAGAAGATTATATAGAGTTAATTAATTCATATTCAGAAGAAAAGATTAGAGATACTTATATTTCTATTCTTTCTACAGAATTTTTAAGTAAAGAAGAGCGTTCAGGGCTAGGTTTTATAACAACTCGAATGAAGTCAGATAATCCTTTGGAGTATAATTTTTATGAATTAAATAAAAATAAGATGTTATTTACTTTTAGTGTTATGTTGGATTGATAATTAATCTATTATGAAGAAGAAAAAGAAAATAAATATCGTATTTTCTACAAATCCAAATTTTGATTATTCATATGAAGATAATGGATGTGAAGTAGAAGATGTACCATATAATAAACAGTGTTTATATGTCTCTATAGATAGAAAAGGACGCGCTGGAAAAGAGGTCACTTTAATTGAAGGTTTTATTGGTTCTAATAATCAATTAAAAGATTTATCAAAATTACTTAAAAGTAGTTTTGGAGTTGGAGGTGGATTTAAGAATGGTGATATATTTCTTCAAGGTAATTTTAAAGAAAAAGTATTTGATTTTTTAATAAAACAAGGGTTTAATGTTAAGAAAAAAGGAGGTAGATAAAATAATTAATGTGTAATTTTTTACTCTATAATTTTCTAAGAGAACAGAAATACTTTTATCTTTACCCTAATGGAACGCCAAGTGATTCTTAATTCAAAGCACTTTGAACTGACGATTAATCGCCTTTGCTACCAACTCATTGAGATTCACAATGATTTTTCTAATACTGTATTAATTGGTTTACAACCAAGAGGTGTTAATCTTTTAACTCGTGTTAAAAAACGTTTAGAAAAAATTTTAGAAAAAAAGGTTGTTTGTGGAAAATTAGATATCACTTTTTATAGAGATGACTTTAGACGTAGAGAATCAACACTTATACCAAGTACTACAAATATTGATTTTGTAATTGAAAGCAAAAATGTTGTTCTAATGGATGATGTTTTATATACTGGTAGAACAATTCGTTCAGGTTTAGATGCTATGTTAGCGTTTGGGCGACCAAAAAAAGTTGAATTATTAACATTAGTTGATCGAAGATTTACAAGAGACTTGCCTATTCAAGCAGATTATGTAGGAAAAACTGTAGATACATTAGTTTCTGAACGTGTAGCAGTTGAATGGGAGGAAATAGAAGGAGAAGATAAAGTAGTACTTTTTACACCTGATTTAGATGGATAGTTTAAGCGTAGAACATTTAGTGGGTATAGAAGACCTAACTAAAAAAGATATTGAAATTATTTTTAAAACTGCAGATGCTTTTAAGGAAGTTATTAATCGACCAATTAAAAAAGTACCATCATTAAGAGATATAACTATTGCTAATTTATTTTTTGAGAATTCTACTAGAACTAGATTGTCTTTTGAGTTAGCTGAAAAAAGAATGTCAGCAGATATAGTCAATTTTTCTGCTTCAAGTAGCTCTTTAAAAAAGGGTGAAACACTTATTGATACAGTGAATAATATTCTTGCAATGAAAATTGATATGGTAGTAATGAGACACCCTGTTCCTGGTGCTGCTAAATTTTTATCTGAACGTGTTGATGCTAAGATTATTAATGCAGGTGATGGCACTCATGAACATCCCACTCAAGCACTATTGGATGCATATTCAATTCGAGAAAGATTAGGTTCAGTTAAGGGTAAAAAGGTTGTTATTATTGGTGATATTATTCATTCTAGGGTTGCTTTATCTAACATTTATTGTCTTCAAAAACTTGGGGCCGAAGTTATGGTTTGTGGTCCAACAACATTAATTCCAAAATATATTGATAAATTGGGTGTTAAAGTTGAGAATAGTTTGCAAAAGGCTCTAGGGTGGTGTGATGTTGCAAATGTTTTGAGAATTCAACTGGAACGTCAAGATATTAAATATTTCCCATCACTTCGTGAATATTCTATGCAATATTGTTTAACAAAATCAATGATTGATAATCTTTCTAAAGAAATTGTAATAATGCATCCTGGTCCAATTAATAGAGGAGTTGAAATAACAACTGATGTGGCAGATTCTCAACAAGCAATTATCTTGGATCAAGTTGAAAATGGTGTTGCAATTCGAATGTCTGTAATTTATTTATTAGCTTCTAAAATTAATAGGGAGTAGAGTATTTTTAATTAAATTTGAGTTAAAATCATTAATAATGGATTTTATAGTCAGTAAAAATAATGATATAGCGATTATTACAACAAAAGTTGAAAAGTTGAATACTTCTAACTCTTCTTCTTTAAAAGCTGAATTAGTTCTTTTAGGTAAAGAAAATTTTAATAAAATTGTAATTGATATGTCTTTTACTAAATATTGTGATTCTTCTGGTTTGAGTGCTATACTTATTGCTAATCGAATGTGTAAAGATAATGGTGGTCAATTTTATTTATGTGGATTAATGCCAAATGTTCAAAAGTTAATTGAAATTGCTCAATTAGATAGAGTTTTAAAAATTTCACCTAATCAGGAAGATGCATTAGCTAAGATATAATTTTGTGCATTTTTCAGTAACTATTTTAGGAAGTGGTTCAGCTTTACCAACTAAAAGAAGGAATCCGACATCACAATATGTAGAGTGTAATGGTAGGCATATCCTCATAGATTGCGGTGAGGGTACTCAACTTCAGATTCGTAAGTTTGGGGTTAAATTACAACGTATTGATTATATATTAATTTCTCATTTACATGGTGATCATTATTTTGGTTTGATAGGCCTTCTTAGTTCAATGCATTTATTGGGAAGAATTAAACCTATTAGTGTATATGGGCCTAAAGGGTTGAAGGAGATTATAGAAATTCAGTTAAATTATGCTAAATCTACTTTAGGATTTGAATTACACTTTTTTGTTTTGGATGCTAAGTCTAATGGTTGTTTTTTTGAAGATAATATTTTAAGTATATATCATTTTCCGCTTTGTCATACTGTTCCAACTATTGGGTATTTAATAAAAGAAAAAAAAAGAAATCGAAATATAAAGAAAGAACTTGCAGTTTCTGATGGTGTTAAAATAGAATACATGAACACTCTAAAAAAAGGTAGGGATGTTATTGATGAAAATGGAAATGTTATATCATTTAAGAAATATACTAATCCGCCTATAGAACCAAGATCTTATGCTTTTTGTTCGGATACTAATTATTATGAGGATATTATACCTTTTATTACTAATTCATCTACACTTTATCATGAAGCTACTTTTACGGAAGAGTTTGTTGATAGGGCTAAATCTACCTTTCATTCAACAGCAATTCAGGCAGCTATGATTGCAAAAAAAGCTAAAGTTAATAGATTGTTAATGGGGCATTTAAGTGCACGTTATAATACAGGAGATTTACATGTTTTAGAGGCTAAAACTATTTTTGAAAATTGCGAAGTAGTTGAAGACGGTGTAACCTATTCTGTATAGTCACAGTTTTTAACTGAAAAAAGTGAATAAGTTCTACTTTTTTTAATTAAATCCATTTTGTTTGTTGATTATATTTGGAAGTTATCCAATAATTCTATCTAAAATGGAACAAAATCAATATACTGAAGAGAATATTCGTTCTCTAGATTGGAAAGAACATATACGACTAAGGCCTGGAATGTATATTGGTAAGTTAGGTTCAGGATCCTCTGCTGATGATGGAATATATATTTTAGTTAAAGAAATTATTGATAATTGTATTGATGAGTTTGTCATGGGGAATGGTAAAATTATTGATGTTAAAATTAAAGATGGTATTGTTTCAGTAAGAGATTATGGTCGAGGTATTCCTCTAGGTAAGGTCATAGATGTAGTTTCCAAAATTAATACTGGAGGTAAATATGATTCTAAAGCGTTTAAAAAATCTGTTGGTTTAAATGGAGTTGGTTCTAAAGCTGTAAATGCATTGTCTTCTTATTTTATGGTTTATGCTGTTCGTGATGGTGAAAAGAAATCTGCAACATTTGAGAGAGGTGTTCTAATTGATGATTCTAAAGTTGAAAAGACTGATGAAAATAATGGAACATATGTTGAGTTTATTGCAGATGAGATGGTTTTTAAGAAGTATAATTATAAAAAAGCTTATCTCGAAAAGATGATATGGAATTATTGTTATCTAAATAGAGGTTTGACTATAAAGCTGAATGGTGAAAGATTTTTATCTAAAAATGGATTGAAAGATTTATTAGAAGATAATATGGATGGGGATCCTTTATATCCTATTATTCATTTAGAAGGAGATGACATTGAGATAGCTTTTACTCACGGTAAGACATACGGTGAAGATTATTATTCTTTTGTAAATGGTCAGCATACAACACAAGGTGGAACACATCAGAGTGCTTTTAGAGAATCTGTAGCTAAAGTTATTAAAGATTTTTATGGTAAGAATTATGAGTCTTCTGATATTCGACAGTCTATTGTTGCTGCTGTTTCAGTCAAAGTAATTGAGCCTGTATTTGAATCTCAAACTAAGACTAAGCTTGGTTCATTAGAGATAGAACCTGGAGGTAAATCTATGCGTGCATTTGTCAATGATTTTTTAAAAGAAAAATTAGATAATTTTTTGCATAGGAATCCAGAAATAGTTGAGATTCTTGAAAAGAAAATTAAACAATCTGAAAAAGAAAGAAAAGAGCTTTCTGGTATTAGAAAAATAGCTAGAGAAAGAGCTAAGAAAGCAAATCTTCATAATAAAAAATTAAGAGATTGCAGGATTCATTTAACAGATTTGAAAAAAGAAGAACGAGAAGACACAATGTTATTTATTACAGAGGGAGACTCTGCAAGTGGTTCAATTACTAAATCTCGAAATATTAATACTCAGGCTGTTTTTTCTTTAAAAGGAAAACCTCTTAATAGTTATGGACTAACAAAGAAAGTAGTTTATGAAAATGAAGAGTTTAATTTAATTCAAGCAGCTTTAGATATAGAGGAAGGTTTAGATGATTTACGTTATAATAAAATTGTAATAGCAACAGATGCTGATGTTGATGGAATGCATATAAGGTTATTATTGCTTACATTCTTTTTACAGTTTTTTCCTGATTTGATAAAACGAGGACATGTTTATGTTTTAGAGACGCCTTTATTTAGAGTTAGAAATAAGGATAAGACGATATATTGCTATTCTAATCAAGAACGAATAAAAGCAATAAATGAGTTAGGAAAAAATCCAGAAATCACTCGTTTTAAAGGTTTGGGGGAAATTTCACCAAATGAGTTTAAATATTTTATTGGCGATGATATTCGTTTAGAGCCAGTAATTTTATCAAAGGAAGCATCAATTGATTCTATATTATCCTATTTTATGGGTAAAAATACTCAAGAAAGACAAGAATTTATTATTGATAATTTACGAGTAGAAGAAGATTTAAACGACGACCAAATAGAAAATTTAGATAAAGCATCATAGATATGACGGATGAAAATGAAGAATTAGATGGAAATGAATTTAATTCAGATTCAGTTAGTGATAATATAATTCCAGTAAGTGGATTGTATGAAAATTGGTTTTTAGATTATGCTTCATATGTAATCCTTGAGCGTGCTGTACCTTCGTTATATGATGGTTTGAAACCAGTGCAGAGGAGAATATTACACTCTATGAAAGAGATGGATGATGGACGTTACAATAAAGTAGCAAATATTATAGGAAATACTATGAAATATCATCCTCATGGAGATGCTTCTATTGGAGATGCTTTAGTCCATTTGGGCCAAAAAGATATTTTAATAGACTGTCAAGGTAATTGGGGTAATACATTGACTGGAGATGGAGCTGCTGCTCCACGTTATATTGAAGCTAGGATTTCGAAGCTTGCTGCACATATTGTTTTTAATCCTAAAACAACTAATTGGATTAAAAGTTATGATGGGCGTAATAATGAACCTGATAAATTACCGGTTAAATTTCCTTTATTACTCGCTCATGGAGCTGAAGGTATTGCTGTTGGTATGGCTTGTAAGATTATGCCTCATAATTTCATTGAACTAATAGAGCAGTCTATAAATCATTTAAGAGGTAAGAAAGTTACAATATATCCTGATTTTCCTAATGGAGGTATGATAGATGTATCAAACTATAATGATGGCTTAAGAGGGGGTAAAATTCGTGTTAGAGCTAAATTAAGTAAAAAAGATAATAAGACTTTGTTAGTTACAGAAGTACCTTATGGTACGACTACATCATTGATTGATTCTATTTTAAAGGCTAATGATAAGGGTAAAATTAAAATTAAGAAGGTAGAAGACAATACTGCTGCAACAGCAGAAGTTGTTATTCATCTTGCATCTGGTGTTTCTCCAGATAAATCAATAGATGCTTTATATGCATTTACTGATTGCGAGGTTTCTATTTCACCTAATTCATCTGTGATTGATTCAGAAAAACCTCGATTTATTGGTGTTTCAGAAATATTAAAAGTTAATACAGATAATACTGTTAATTTATTAAAAAAAGAACTTGAAATTCGTTTAGATGAATTACAACTTCAGTGGCATTTTTCTACTTTGGAAAAAATATTTATTAATGAAGAAATGTACATTGATTTTAAGAATTATGATGATAAACAAAATTTATATGATTATCTGTATAAATCTTTTGAGCCTTTTCAAAAGAAATTAATTCGTAAAATAAATGATGATGATTTACATCGTTTAACCCAAATTCCAATGATTAGAATAACTCGTTTTGATTCTAATAAAGCTGATGACAAGATTTCTAGGATTGAGAATGATATAGTAGATGTAAAATCTAAACTATCTAATTTAATCCAATATTCAATAGATTATTTTAAAGACTTAAAAAAGCGTTTTGGTGAGGGTAGATCTAGGAAATCAGAAATAAAAACTTTTGATTCTATAAATGCTTCTAAAGTGATTATATCAAACAAGAAATTGTATGTTGATTATACTGAAGGTTTTATCGGTTATGGTATTAAAAAGGCTGATTATATAACAGATTGTTCAGAGATAGATGATATTATTCTATTTTTTGATACTGGAAAGATGATGGTAACTAAAATTTCAGATAAAAAGTTTGTAGGAAAAGGAATTGTATATTGTAATGTTTGGAAAAAAAGTGATAAACGTACTGTTTATCATTTAATATATAGGGATGGGAAAGTTGGTCCAGCAATGATGAAACGTTTTAATGTTAATTCAATTACACGTGATACTGAATACGATTTAACAAAAGGAACTAAGGGGTCAAAGCTTTTATATTTTAGTGTCCACCCTAATGGTGAGAGAGAAGTTGTTACAGTTATTCTTAGAGCCCGTCCTCACCTAAAGCGTTTAAGGTTTGATATTGATTTAGGAGACTTAATAATTAAAGGTAGATCTGCTAAAGGGAATAGAGTAACAAAGGAACTAGTGTCAAAAATTATCCAAAAAGAAGTTGGAGGCTCAACATTAGCTGCTCGTAAAATTTGGTTTGATTCTATTATTGGACGTTTAAATGATGAAAATAGAGGTAAATTTCTTGGTGAATTTAAAGGTGAAGATAAAATTTTAACTTTATATAAATCAGGTGAATATAGGTTAACTAATTTTGATTTGTCTACACATTTTGATGATGATTTATTACATATTGAAAAGTGGTATCCTAAACGTCCATTATCTGTTGTTTATTATGACGGAGAAAAAGATAAACATTATTGTAAGCGTTTTTTATGTGAAGTGACATCTGATAAAAAAGTAATGTTTATTTCGGAGGCAGAGGGTTCATATATGAATATTGTTTCTACATCATATAAACCTAAGGTGCGAATTATTTTTAATAAGTTATTAAAAGCTACAAAAAAAATGTCTGATAAGATAGTTTCTGTAGATGAATTTATTGATATAAAAGGTATGAAATCTCAAGGTAATCAACTGACAAAATTTAAAGTAAAAGAAATTATACTTGATCATGAAATTGATGGTGGTGAACCATGGCCAGAAGAAGAAAATATATCTGAAGAAATAGTTGAAATTCAAGTTCAAGATGATGTTTTGTCAGATACAGTTGAATGGGATGTTAAACCTAATGTTAATATAAATTCAGACCAGACTAAATTATTTTAGAAATTATTCTTTTGACTTTTTCTTATTGAACTGTTATTTTTGTATTATAAGTTACTATGTACATTGATTATCATAAGTGTATCAATGATTTTTTGTTAAATATTTCCATTTAAAAGAATAATATGAATACAATTACTGAAAAACTATCATCTAATGATTTAATTACTTTAGAAGAAAAACATGGTGCCCATAATTATCATCCATTAGAAGTTGTTTTAGAAAAAGGAAAAGGTGTTTATGTTTGGGATGTTGAGGGAAATAAATATTTTGACTTTTTATCGGCTTATTCTGCTGTAAATCAAGGACATTGTCATCCTAAAATAATTAGTGCATTAAATACTCAATCAAAAGTTTTAACCCTTACTTCGAGAGCTTTTTATAATAATATTTTAGGTGTTTATGAAAAATATATTACAGAATATTTTGGTTATGATAAGGTTCTTCCTATGAATACTGGAGTAGAGGGAGGAGAAACTGCCAACAAATTAGCAAGGAAATGGGGTTATTTGAAAAAAAATATCAAAGATAATAAGGCCAGAATAATTTTTGCTAAAGGAAATTTTTGGGGTAGAACATTAGCTGCAATTTCAAGTTCTGATGATCCACTCTCATATGAAGGATTTGGTCCATATATGCCGGGATATGATTTAATTCCATATAATGATTTATCATCGTTGGAAAATGAATTTAAAGACCCAAATGTTTGTGCATTTATGGTTGAACCAATTCAAGGTGAAGCTGGTGTAGTTGTTCCAGACGAAGGATATTTGAAAGGAATTAGAAAGCTTTGTGATAAATATAATGTATTGTTTATAGCTGATGAAGTTCAAACTGGAATTGGAAGAACGGGTAAGATTTTAGCTTGTGATCATGAAAATGTTAAACCCGATATTTTAATTCTTGGGAAAGCCCTATCAGGTGGGGTTTTTCCAGTTTCTGCTGTCTTAGCCAATGATGAGATTATGATGTGTATTAAACCTGGAGAACATGGCTCAACCTTTGGTGGTAACCCACTTGCATGTGTTGTAGCTATGGCTGCTTTGGATGTTATTAAGAATGAAAAATTGTCTGAAAATGCTGAATCATTAGGTAATTTATTTCGAAAAGAAATGAATCGTATTATTGCAGGTACAGAGTTAGTTAGTTCTGTTAGGGGAAAAGGATTATTAAATGCTATTATAATTAACGATACACAAGAGAGTGAAACAGCATGGAATTTGTGTTGTCAGCTAAAAAATAATGGTTTATTAGCTAAACCAACTCATGGAAATATCATTAGATTCGCACCTCCTTTAGTTATGACAGAGAAAGAACTGTTAGAATGTATTAATATTATTGAAAAAACAATTAATGAATTTCATTAAAGTTTAATCTATAAAAGAAATTGTATGGGTAAAATTAGATTTGGAACAGATGGATGGAGAGCAATTATAGCTCAAGAATATACAGTAGATAATGTCGCTCGTGTTTCTCTGGCTACAGCAAAGTGGGTTAAGTCAAATTACGATAATCCAAGTATTGTAATTGGACATGATTGTCGTTTTGCAGGTGATCTTTTTATGAAAACTGCTGTTAAGGTTTTTGTTAATGAAGGAATCAATGTTAAAATGGCTCTTGGTTTTGTTTCAACACCTATGGTTTCTTTAGGTACCGTTAAATTGAATGCTTCTATAGGTGTTGTTATTACGGCAAGTCATAATCCACCTTCTTATAATGGTTTTAAATTAAAATCTGAATATGGAGGACCTTTGTCTCCTAAATTAGTTCAAGAAATTGAGGATATTATTCCAGAAAAAAATATTATTGATTTAGAATTAATTTCTTTGAAATCTGATTTAGTTGAAATTATTGATTTAGAAACAATGTATGTAGATCATGTTAAGGAACATTTTGATTTAGAAGCTATTGAAAAATCTGGACTTAATTTAGTTTATGACTCTATGTATGGTGCTGGACAAAACGTTATGAAACGTTTGCTTCCAAATATTCATTGTATTCATGATGATTGGAATCCATCATTTTTAGGGCAATCTCCAGAACCGATAGCTAAAAATTTGAAGGATTTAGAAAGTTTTATTTCTAATAACGGTTCAATTGATTGTGCTCTTGCTACTGATGGTGATGCTGATCGTATTGGTTTATATAATGGTAAATCTGAGTTTATTGATTCTCATCATATTATATTGTTATTAATTCATTATTTGAAAAAATATAAAGGCTTAACAGGTAAAGTTGCAACTGCATTTAGTACTACTCCAAGAGTTAAGGTAATGGCAGATTATTATGAACTACCTAGTGAAGTTGTTAAAATAGGATTTAAATATATTGCCGATATAATGGTAAAAGAAGATGTTTTAGTAGGCGGTGAAGAATCAGGTGGAATTGCAACAAAAGGTCATATTCCAGAGAGAGATGGTATTTGGATGGGATTAATTATTTGGGAGTTTATGGCTAAATCTGGTAAATGCCTTGATGATTTAATAAATGAAGTATATGAAATTGTTGGTCCATTTAAATTTGAACGAAGCGATCTTCATATAACAGAAGAGTTAAAGAGAAATATTATATCTAATTGTGAAGCTGGTAAATATCAAGAATTTGGTAAATATAAAGTCAAGAATATTGCTACTATTGACGGATTTAAGTTCTTTTTTGATGAAAATCGCTGGCTAATGATTCGTCCTTCTGGTACGGAGCCAGTTTTAAGAACTTATGCTGAAGCACCAACTATAGAGGAGGTTAGAGATATCTTAAGTATATGTGAAGAGACAATTTGCAATTAAGTTATGGCTGGATCATCATTTGGTAAAATTTTTAAGATAACCACTTTTGGTGAATCTCATGGATATGCTATTGGTGGTGTGATAGACGGTGTTCCTGCAAACATTTCTATAAACATTAAAGAAATTCAATACGAATTAGATAGAAGGAAACCAGGTCAATCAAAAATTGTAACTGAGAGAAAAGAGTCTGATTTAGTTGAAATATTATCCGGTATTTTTGAAGGTAAGACAACAGGAACTCCTATTGGTTTTCTTGTTAAGAATAAAGATTATGATTCTAATGATTATAGTTATGTGAAAGATTCATTTCGACCTTCACATGCTGATTTTACATATGAAAAAAAATATGGCAATCGTGATTATAAAGGTGGTGGGAGATCTTCTGCAAGAGAGACTGTATCACGTGTAGTCGCAGGTGCAATTGCTAAACAAATATTGAATCATATTGGTATAAGTATAGTTGCTTATGTAGATCAAGTTGGTAGTATTAAATTAATAGATAATATTAATTATAATGAAATTGATCAAAATAATGTTCGTTGTCCAAATGCTCATATAGCTAAGAAAATGGAATCTTTAATCAAAGAGGTTAAGAAAAAGGGGGATACTATTGGAGGGAGTATAAGTTGCGAAATAAAAAATGTACCTATTGGTCTAGGTGAACCTGTATTTGATAAGCTTCATGCTGAGTTAGGAAAAGCAATGTTATCTATTAATGCAGTAAAAGGTTTTGAATACGGATCTGGATTTAAATGTATTGAAATGTATGGTTCAAGTCATAATGATTCTTTTCAATCTGATGGAACTACAAAAACAAATAATTCTGGAGGTATTCAAGGCGGAATTTCAAATGGTATGCCTATTAAAATGCGTATTGCTTTTAAACCAGTATCATCTATATTACAGGAACAAGATTCAATTAACAAAAAAGGAGATAAAATAAAAATTATTAATAAGGGCAGGCATGATTCCTGTGTTGTTCCTAGAGCTGTTCCTATTGTTGAGTCTATGGCTGCTATTACTATTTTAGATTTTTATTTAAGAAATAAAACTGTAAAAATACAGTGATTTTTCTTTATGTTGTCTCATAAAATTTCTATTATATTTATATTAAATTTTTATAATATGATACAGCGTGTTCAAACTTTATATTTAGTTATAATGATATTATTTTTGTCCTTTGTGACATTTGGTAGCCCATTATTTAGTTTTGTAAATGACTTATCAAGATTTGAGTTTAGTTCATATGGAATTATAGAGTATTCTGTTAATGGTGGGGTTATATTGGATGAACAGTTTTATCCTTTTTTTATTGCAACAATTTCTTTAATATTGATGGGTTTTTTGACATTAATGTCATTTAAGAAATTAGATCGTCAATTCAAATTAGGCAGATTAGTTTTCTTTATATATTTTTTCATATTGGTTTCTGTTATTATATTATCAATCTTTGGAGATTCATTATTGGATGTTTCTATTAATCATAGAGAAATGGGATTGGGTTTTTTCTTGTTTGTATCAGGTTTCCCTTTTTCTTTTTTAGCAAATACAGGTATTAAAAGAGATAAGAAGTTATTGGATTCTTTAGATAGACTTCGTTAGTTTATTACATGAATTATTTGTCGGTTGAAAATCTTACTAAATCTTTTGGAGATAGAACTATCTTTCAAAATTTAATTTTTGGGATAGATAAAGGTCAAAAAGTTGCTATAGTAGCTAAAAATGGACAAGGTAAAACTACCTTACTTCGCTGTATTACTGGAAAAGAATCAATAGATGATGGTCGAATTGTTTTTAGAAAAAACCTAAGAGTTGAATTTATGCAACAGTCAGAAAATCTAATAGGTTCTAATACAATTTTAGAGGAAATATATTCTTATGATTTACCTGAGTTTAAAGCATTGAAGGATTATAATTATGCTACAAGGGTACAGGATGAAAAACTTATATCTTCAGCTTTTGATGCTATTTCAGAATTAAATGCTTGGGATATAGAAACGCGAGTAAATCAAATTCTTTCTGTTCTTAAATTTACTGACTTTAATAAGTTTATTGATAAGTTATCTGGTGGTCAGAAAAAACGTGTTGCATTAGCTAAGGTTCTTATTGCAGAACCAGATTTTTTGATTTTGGATGAGCCTACTAATCATTTAGATCTTGATATGATAGAATGGTTAGAAGATTATTTATTGAAATCTAAATCTACTATTTTAATGGTGACACACGATAGATATTTTCTAGAGGTTGTGTGTGATACTATTTTAGAGCTTGAAGAAAAAACAATATTTAAATATAAGGGTAATTTTAGTTATTATTTAGAAAAGAAATCAGAGCGTCAAGAGCAATTAGCTTCTGTAATAGGAAAGGCTAAAAATCAATTTAAGAAAGAATTAAAATGGATTAGACGCCAACCTAAGGCTCGTGGAACTAAACAAAAAGCTCGTATAGAAGCTTTTTATAAAACAAAAAAAATAGCAAATCAAAATATTGATGATGATGAATTGGAGATACCTGTTAAAATGGAACGTTTAGGAACTAAAATTCTTGAATGTCATCGTTTGAACAAGGAATTTGATGATGTTGAAATAATAAAGAATTTCACTTATACTTTTAAACGTAATGAACGTTTAGGTATTGTTGGAGATAATGGTACAGGTAAAAGTACTTTTCTTAATATGTTGATGGGAATTGAGAAACCAGATAGTGGAAAAATAGTTAGAGGAGAAACAGTTGTTTTTGGATATTATAGTCAAAAATTATTAGAAGTCGAGAAAGGTAAAAAAGTAATTGACGTTATTCGTGATATAGCTGATTATATTCCATTAGAGAAAGGTAGAGAAATGTCTGCAGCTCAATTTTTAGAAAAATTTTTATTTCCTAGAAATATGCATCATAATTTTGTTGAAAAGCTTAGTGGAGGTGAAAAAAGAAGGCTTAAGTTAATGACGGTTTTAATGAAGAACCCGAATTTTTTAATTCTTGATGAACCAACTAATGATCTTGACATTTTTGTGATGAGTGTTTTAGAAGATTATCTCAGAAATTTTAAAGGGTCTTTAATAGTTGTTTCTCATGATCGTTATTTTATGGATAAAATGGTAGATCATTTATTTGTTTTTCAAAGAAAAGGTGAAGTAAAAGATATTATTGGAAACTATACTGTATATAGAAATGAAAAGCAAATAAGTAACTCTATTTTAAGGAAAAAGGAGCAAGAAAAAAAGTTAAAATTATCTTCTCAATCTCAAAATAATAAAGAAAAAAATAACCAAAAATTATCTTTTAAAGAAAAGATGGAATTTGAAAAAATAGAAAAAGATATTGAGTCTTTAGAAGCTGAGAAGTTTAAGTTGACTGAACTTTTATCTATTCCTAATATATCTAGTGATGATTTAATGAATTATGCTAGACGTTTATCTGAAGTAATATCTGAATTAGAAAAAAAGACAGATCGTTGGTTAGAACTATCTGAATTAAATTAAAAAGGCTACTCAGATTATTAAGTAGCCTTTTTTATATTATTTAATTATTAAACGTTTAGTATAAGTATTTTTATTTATTTGAATTTTTAAAATGTATATGCCTGTCTCTATGTTCGACACATTAATTTGTTCAGATGTATTAATAGTATTAGAATAAATCTTTTTTCCTTCTAAAGAGTAGATATAAATTTTTGCTTTGTTAGACTTAGACTTAATATTGATAACATTTGATGTTGGGTTTGGATAAATCGTTAGATTTTCTAATTCCATATTATTAATTGAAGCACAATCATTAACTATTATATCTGCTGTTTGTGTTGCTGTACACATATTTGAATCAGTATAACTATATGTTATAGTATGAACACCAGTCCCTACAGTAGTTGGATCGAAAGTGTTACCAATAACACCATTTCCAGAGAACAAACCGCCTGCTGGATTAGCATTTAAAGAAAAAGCATCATTATAATTACAAACAGTATCTAAAGTATTGAAAGTAATTATAGGTAGTGGGTTGATTGTAATAGTTACTATTGATGAATTTCCTTCACAAGTTGATCCACCAAAAAGTGTTTCTGTAGCATAATAATTTGTGCTACCTATTATATTTGAAGGAGTAAATGTACTTCCATTACCAATATTTGTAGTTAATGCAGGGTCTGAATACCAATTTATTTGACTGCCTGGAGGAGTTGAAATAAAAGAATTAATAGGGAATGGATTATTTGCAGTTGCATTATTTGTTTCACCATCTAAAGCATTTATTCCAGAGAATGTCCATTGTGCGATATCAAAATTTCCTCCATTTGTTAATGAATAATTGTTTCGATATGCCCAACCATCTTGATATTCCCATGGTTCACCTGAACCATCTGTATTTATATCACCAAATACATCAATAACAACACCATTGTGGAACAACTCGATAGCATCATCACCATTTACATTACCAGCTGTAGGATCAGTGTTGTTGGGAGATTGACCAAAGAAGCTTATAAAGTTAGAAGTATCTGTTGCTACTGTGTATGTTGAACCAGCAGTTAGAGGAATTGGAGGGAACGTGAATTCTTGACCGTCTGAACCACCCCCATTATTAGCCGATCCAAAACCATAAGAGCTCAAATCTGGAATATCATATACTGCATAAAATTCTATACATTTAGGTAGACCGCCGGGTAAAGTTGCATCTACAACGCCACTAATTATTAATGAGTCATAAACTGTTCCATAAACAATTATGTCATTTAACATATCTCCATCACATATAGTTTGATCTCCAGATAGTATTGGAGGGTTTGGAGTAGGAGTGATGTTTATGAAAAAAGTAATTACACTATCGCAACCTACTGCATTAGGAATTGTTTGTGTATATGTTCCGGAAGTGGTATAAGTAATATTATTTGCTGTGAAAGAATCACAAGATGTTTGATTTACGCTATTATAACTAGGAGTGTTTATAGTTAAATCGATTGTGATTGTTGAATCACAACCTGCTAAATTAGGAATGATTGCTGTATAAAAACCACTAGTATTGTAAACTGAAGAATCAGGAGCAATATATGAATTACAAGCAATTTCTACTATACTTGATGAAGTAGGCGATAAAACAATTAATGTTAAGTTAACTGTAGAATCACATCCAGTTGAAGAAGTAAATACTTCAGAATATTGTCCAGCTGAAGTTAATGATTGAGATCCAAATGTATATATTTCACCATCACAAATTGAAGTAGTTGTGTTTTCAGTATAAGAATTAACTATAGTTAAATCAAGAGTAACAGTAGAATCGCATCCATTAGTAGCAGTAAATATTTCAGTATACTGTCCAGCTGAAGTTAATGATTGAGATCCAAATGTATATGTACTTCCATTACAAATTGTTGCATTACTTACTTCATTATAATTAGAGTTAATTGTTAAGTTAATTGTAATAATACTATCACAATTTGTAGAATTAGGAATTGTATCCGTATATGTACCAGTTGCTGTCCATGTATATATTCCACTTGGTGAATTATAAGAATTACAAGTAATCTCATTAATTGAAGCATAGGTATCACAAGATGTACCACAAGAATCTATATGTTGGTTAATATCAGTCCAATAATTTTGAGATTCTACAATCCATTCGCTTGAAGCTGCATCTGTTCCAAAAGAACCAAGTTCATTTGGGTTTCCAGAACATACAGATGATTTTCTAATTAACGTATGTTCTTTAGTACCATTACTTATACCAGCAACTGCCCATCCAGAACCTGGATCACCTTGCATATCACCAACAATATCAATAATAGTATAGTTTGAAGCAGTTGCACCAGCTAAAGTAAGAGCAAAAACATCATCACCATTACTAAGATATGTAAATGTTTGATTAGTAACAGCTTGAATAATTGGGTCAGCAGATTGATGACCAACTATATATACTTCACCATCTGATAGGATAGTACCAAAAGGAAATGTTATGTTGTCCGGATAATCAAATTCTCCAAAGGTATTACATCCATTAGAACAGGACGATAATGAATAATTAGATAAATCAACATCAGCACCTGTTCCGTTATAAATTTCTAGGTATTTATTATTACCAGTACCTTCAGCTATTTCAGATATAAATAGAGTAGTAGCTTGTGCAAATGTTATCACAGATAACATAATAAATATAGTTAGCGATAAAAGTTTTTTCATTGTGAATGTTATTTTTAATAGTTAATTAATCAAAATTTTATAATTTTCGTTGTTACCTTGTTATGACTTTGTGTGATAATTACTTGGTAGAAACCAGGGTTATAGTCTTCTCCAATTTCAACTTCTGTTTCTTGACGTAGGTCAACTAATCTACTTTCGATTAATCTTCCTGTTCCATCGTATACAGAAACCAT
>PAQM01000021.1 GCA_002709305.1 Crocinitomicaceae bacterium
CATGCGCGACCCCGGCGTGCCGTCGCCGCCGAAGCCGCCGCGTCCGTCGCCGAGGTGCTGCGCGCCGCCGCGCGGCTCGTAGGCTCCGCGTTGCGGCGGAGAGTGTTGCTGATGGTAGCTCCGGTCCGCTCCGAGAGCCCGCTTGTTCATGAAATCCTGCGTGCGAGGCTGATGGAAGCGCGTGTCGTGGCAGCCTCCACGTCGCCGCTCTCCCCTCGTGATCACAAAACTTGGAAAAGCGAGCGCCGCGAGAGATCAAATCTCGCGTGAGCTCGTAGCTTCGTGATCCAGGAAAACAGGACGACGCCAGGTCGTAGCACTGCTGTGGCACGGCCGCGTCCGAAAATGTCGGATGTTGCGCTCGCGGCTGGGACAAAATGCCTGCGCATTGTGGAGCACACCGTCCACAAGTCGGACCCGACGGACAACGACGACGACGACGGGCACTCCTACCTCATCTCCACGCTGAAGGAGTTCATTTTTCGCGTCGAGCTCTGCGAAGATGAGGTGCGCGTGAAGACTCACGAGCCCTGCACCATTTCGCTGACGCTCCTGTACGAGTCGGGCAAGCCGGTGGAACAGCTTGGAGAGGTTCCTGTCCTTACGGGCGGCCAAGCCATGCTCGAGAACGGCATCGCGTCCTTCCGCGTAAAGGTGCATGCGCTCTCGAGCACCCGCCAGCAGCAGCGCTTTCGCATCGAGGCGCGCCTCGACGGCAAGAGCCATGCGCTCGGACCGGACACGCCGGAGCTCGTGGTTTCCTCGCAGCCGTTCCGCACGCTGACGAAGCTCCACCGCGAGCGGGCGGCCAAACGCCCGGCGACCGAGAGCCTCGCGGCCAACGACGCGTCGTCGCTGCGCGAGGAGCTCGACACCTTGACGGCAGAGCTACGTGCGCTGAAGACAACCGTCGCGGCGATCAAGGAGGAGGTCGCGGCGCTCAAGCCGCCCACGCTGCCGGCGTGGGCGTCGTCGGACGACTGAACGCGCAAAGGGGAGGTTGATGGGAGGGGGAGGCGGGGGGCGGGAGGGCGAGCAGAATTTAAAAACATGCATGTGTGGCCGGCGCCACCTAAGCTTTGTGATACAGAAGTGATAGTGCCGCGAATCCAGCATGCACGCGAGGGGCGCGATGTCGATGGAGAGTACGGCGACACTCGACGGGCCACCGGCGATGCGCTTGGCGAAGGAGCTCGGCGACGGCGGTCAGGTCCTCAAGCGGCTCCTACAAACCACGCCGATGAGCGCCGACGACGACGAGCTCTTTCACGTGCGCAAGATTGCGACGCAGAGCCCTAAAGCATTCGAAGAGTCCACGCCGGCGCTCTGGAAGAGCACGGGCGTCGCCGCTGCAAACCTTCTGTGGGGCGCAACGGTCACGCAGGACGCCGACGTCGCGTACAAAAAGGGCCTTTGGCGCCCGCCGGCGGACACGACGGTCTTTGGCTTGGGAATGTGCGACGTCAACAGCCCGCTGGCGACGCCGGTGCCGGCGGCGCTGCTGGCGTCGGGCACGCCCGACACCGAGATGACGATCACGCTCTTTTGCGCAGACGTGCCGCTCGGCAGCCTCGAGCACGAGCTCTTTGACAAGAGGGTGAAGCCCACGTCGCTACAGCGGTACATTCTCTCCCCGCCCGGCGCACGCGACCTGCACGACGTCGAGCATGCGCACCGCACGCACGACGCGCGCGACGTGCTCGCGCACTCGGGCTTGTCAAAGTTTCCGCACTTTTTGCTCGGCGGCGACTACCACCTCTGCCGCAACACGGTGCTGCCGTTTCTAAAGCTGCGGCGTGCGCAGACAGAGGAGGAGGTGACGCTGCTGCGCAAGGTGCTGCCGCCGAAGCTGAACGCCGGCCCGTTGAAGCTAAACTCCGACGCGTTGGCAAACTTGCCACGGGCCACCAAAGAAGGCCAGTACAAGTTCCAGGTGGTCTTTCAGTCGAGCGACATCGTACATCCCCCCACGGACATGCGTTTCGACAATCTGGTCCGGACGCCTGTTCTGGCACCGCTGGTGGACTTCTTGTTGCTCAAGTCGCTCCCCGCCGGCGCGTCGTCCAACCTCGATTTCACAAATGACCAGATGCTGTTCAAGGGCTTCATTGCCGGCCTGTCGGAGCGCGAGGTCGAGTACGCCAATGGAAAGATGGGCTCGACGACGCGCAAGTACAAGGATTGCGACCTTGCGACGCTCGGTGACCTTGCGCGCGTGAAAATGGACGCGGTGGCGTACGGCGCTTCGGCGCGCCCGCGCGACGCAATCAACCATATCTTTGGCGAGACACAGGCGTCCTTTCTCGAAGGTGAGTTTGTGCGGGCCGGGTGCGAAACGTGGGAGGATGACCTTCGCACCATCGCCAAATTCCTCGATCCAGACGAGCTGCTGCTGTACACGACGCTGGAAGGCGGGCTGATCGCGTCGACCACGTGCTGTGGCAATGGTGTCCTCGGCATGAAGATCAAGCTCGACTCGCTATCCCGCCTGTGCACATTTCCCTGGGTTGTGCATCTGGTGCAAAGCCACGGTGGGATTTCGCGACAGGTTCCTGCGTCCGGCGAGGCGCGGAGACTCATGAAGCTGGCGCCGGGCATCGGAGCGCCCGCGCCGCCGCCGGTCACGCCGACACTCAACGTGGGGCAGATTGACTTTGACCGGCTGCTTGCGAAGATGGAAGAGGTGAAGACGCTGGTGACGACAAAGCGCAAGCGCGACGACGGCGACGGCGACGGCGACGGCAACGGCGCCGCCTGCAACGGCAGCATTCCCGCAGACGTGCGGAGCGAGGTGTGCAAGATGCTCGCGAGCGCGCAGGATGCGTCGGAGAATGCGGGCAAAATGTCAAAGCTGGCGGCGACCGTGTCGGAGCACACAAGCACGCTCGCTGAGAATTCGATTGCGGCAGGCAAAGAGTCGCAAGAGGTGCTTCAAAGTGTTGCGGCGGAGGCAGTGCAACGCCTCGAGAACGCGGAGAAAAAGCTCAACGACGCTGTGGCGGCGATTACAAACGCCGCCGGTCGCGCGGCGGCGGCGGGGGAATTGATGAGAGGCGTGCCCACGTCGACGGCGGCAGGTTCGTCCAACGCGGCGTCGCCGCCCGCGTCGGCGCCCGCGGTAGCAGCGCCATCGCCTCGGCCCCGGCCGCTGCCGTCGGGTATCGCGGCGCTCGGCTCATCGCTCGTGACGATGCGCGAGACGGACAAGCGGCTGAAACGCCGGATGCACGCGCTGCTGACGGTGTAGACAGCCAAGGGCGTGAGGAGCAGGGGAGTGGGCCGTAGCAGATCGATGGCGCAAGCCGCAAGGACCGCTAAGATTGATAAAATCAATATGTGCGCTCTGCAACTGCGCCGTCGTCCATGCCGAGCCTTTCGTTCAAGGGCGTTGCGCACCCGCCGGCGCGAGCAGACGGCAAGCGCGACCACAACGCCGACCTAAGCTCGGCTGAAATCAGCACGACCAACCTCGGCCGGCGCGGCGGCACCGACTTGCTCTACGAGCACGATCACGGCGAGCGCGTCGGCCACGTCACGTCATCGTGGCGCGGACCGCGCGGCGAGCTCCGCGTGTCAGGGATCGTGCACGACGAGAAGATGATTGAGCGCGTCAAGAGCGGGCATTCGCGTGGGCTGTCGCTCGGCTCGTCGGTGATCAGCGATGTTGCGGGCGAGCGCGTCATGGCCATGCAGGACGAGCTTTCCCTCTGCGTGGAGCCTCGACGGGGCGGGTGCTACGTCGATGAGATTGATGGCAAGCGCGTGCTGCGCTCGCACCGCGCCAGTGCCGGTGCGCCGCCCCTCGCCCCTCGCCCCTCGCCCCTCGCCCCTCGCCCCTCGCCCCTCGCCTTCGGTTCCATGCGCTAACGAGATAATGGAGTTCTCGGCGCCCCCAAGCAACACTAGACCTAGGACATCATGTCCGACACCGCCACTCCTGCCGAGCCCGGCGTGACGCCCTCGTCGCTTGACGCAGGCGAGACCTTCTCCAAGAGCTACGTGGATGACCTGAAGGCCAAGCTCGAGGCGGCCACGGCCCGTGAGGCCACCGCGAACGCGGGGTTGGCGGCGCACAAGGAGCGGCAGCGCATGGCCCTGAAGGGCATGCAGGCTGAGGTTCAGTCGTTTGTCAACGAGGCGTACGAGCTGGCCCCGGAGGAGCAGAAGCACGAGGTGGACCCGATGCGCAAGTTTGCAGAGTCGCTGGGCGAGGCGGAGAACCCGGACTCGGCGATGCCGCTGGCGCGCGTCATCTGCCTGAGCTCCTCCAAGTTTAAGCGGGACCGCAGCGAGTTCTCCAAGACGTCCGAGGTGGCGGAGCAGCTCGCGGCGGCTAACAAGCAGATCGACGACCTCACCGCCGACCGCGACGGCAAGGCCTCGCGCATTTCGGAGCTCGAGGCGCCGGCGGACGAGCGGCAGGCGGCGGCGGAGAAGCTGCAGGCGGAGCTCGCTCGCGTGGGCGTCGTCACGGAGAAGTTTGACTTTTCCAAGGCGTCGGCGCGCGAGGCGGGTGCGTCGTCCACGGACGCGCCGTCGGCGCCTCCGTCGGCGCCGTCGGCGCCGGCCGCTCCGATGGTGGACCCGCTCCTGTCTTTTTTGTCGACTGGCTCGACGGGCAGCAGCCGTCTGATGCCGTCGGGCACGTCCCACGGCTACCTCGGCGCGGTCGCCGGTTCGTCCTCAGACGGCGGTGTGGCGGAGGCGTTGCGGGGGCTTTAAAATCTTACCATAAAAAATGCGCTCGCTTTTCCTGTAGCTTTGTGATCCAGGAAAACCTGGCAAACGGCAAAGCAGGGTGTGCCAGATGCTAAGCTACTTCCAAGTAGCTCCCCAGGACACGCTCCGACGCGAGCGTACCGTCCTCGTCCGCGGCTTTGACGCCAACTTGGTGAGCGAGCACCAACTTGTGGAGCACTTTGCAAAACTTGGAAAGGTCGATGGCATAAAAATTGTTCGCAAAGAAGGCGACGGCCGCGACCACGCGTTTGTGGATTACGTTGACGACGACGCCGCACCGCGTGCTATTGCTGGGCTCAACTATTCGAAACTCGTCACGTACTCGGGGAGGGTGTTCACGCTGCGCGTGTACCCCCGCAATACATCGCAACCGCCGCAACCGCAGCAACCGCAGCAACCGCAGCAACCGCAGCAAGAGCAGGTGTGTTACCCCGGCAACCTGTCCATCGCCGAGGTCAACGCCCGCTTGCTATCCGTAAAAGTAAAGGGGTTTGAGGCCATCCTCCTTGACGAGGACGAGCTTGTCGAGCACATGGAGAAGGCGGGGACGGTCGAGCGCCTGAAGATTGTGGATAGGCAGGGGTATGGGGACCACGCGTTCGTCTGGTACTTGACTGAAGACGCCGCCAAACGCGCGGTGGCCGACCTGGACGGCTCGGCGCTCTGCACGCGCTCGCAAGCAATCTTCACGTTGGACGTCTGGGTCCCGTTCGAGTGGCAGCGTGCCGCCGGTGTGCCGGTGCCGCCGTCGGCGTCCGCCGCCGCGTCACACCATGAGCCGGTGGCAGCGACGGCCGCGACCGCCGTGAGCAGCGGCGGTGGTCCCAGCGGGGGTCGTGGAGGCGGTCGTGGCGGTCGTGGCGGTCGTGGCGGTCGTGGTGGCCGTGGCAATGATACGGCGTTGGCGGTGGCGTCAGCGTTCGCACCGGTGATCGCGCCGGTGATCGCGCCGGTGATCGCCTCCGAGGACGACACCAGTTGCATCATTTGCCAGAAGGATGACATGCCGCGGTCGCACGCGTTTGTGCCCTGCGGGCATGTTTGTGTCTGCGCGTCCTGTGGCGACGCGATCATGAACGACAACGCAAAGTGCCCTATTTGTCGAAAGCCGTCGCAAATGTGCATGCAAATGCGTCCGGCATAGAGGAACGACAAGGGAGAAGAGGGAGAACGAGTAAGAGAGTAAAAAAAAGTGCTCGCTTTTGTAGAGCTTCGTGATCAGGGAGTTCGCAACACGCTGAACACACACACATGCACGACAACGTTGGGGTTACTATGTCCGATGAGAATTCGAACCTGGAGTCGGCAACGGAGGTGACCGCGGAGGCGCAGAGGTTAGACACTCCCCCGTATTTATGGTCCATGTTCCGTGAAGCACAGGGGCACATCGCAGAGATGGAAAGGTTGCACCCGTACAGAATGTCCGAATTCGCGCAGCAGCTTAGTCAGCTGTCGAGGGCCGACTTCGAGGCCGTGGTTTTTGGCGCATCCGAAAACCATGCCGACGACGATGCCAACGATGATGATGATGATGATGATGATGATGATGACGATGATGACTGGGAAGATGGTGGCGGTGCGAACGAGGAGGTTTTTGCGCAAGTGCGGCGGGCGGAGGCGGCGGCGCCGCCGTCCGACATCCCTCCGAGGGTGCACCGCATGGTCGGACACCTTGAGGCGCCCGCGTCCGCGCCCGCGCCCGCGCCCGCGCCGGCGGGGCCCACGCGCAAGGAAGACCTGCACTTCCTGCGTGACTTGATCGAGTCGGTCCAGGAGGCTCGACCGGACATTGTATCCGAGGGTGACTTGCTGCGGGCGTCCAACCTTTTGCGGGACTTCTTCCGCGAGGAGGAGGTGGTCGAGGCTGCGCGCGGGCGACTGGAGGCCTCGGGCGCCATGGCGCGCATCACGAGCGCGGCGGGTGGGCGACCCGTTCGGATTGTTCGCGTTCGCGACGAGTCACATGACCGTGCTGCCGACAATGCCGACAATGCCGACGAGGACGACAATGCCGACAATGCCGACAATGTCGACAATGCCGACGAGAACGACGATGCCGACAATGCCGACAATGCCGACAATGCCGACAATCCCGCACCCGCTCACACCGAGGAGCGGTCGGAACCGTCTTACATGACGTGGGCTCGGCAGGTCCTCAGGGACGATCGGTTGGCGCGGGCACGGCAGCTCCTCAGGCATCGCATGGAATTGCTGCTCGTCGAGGCGGGGGTAATGACGCAAGTCGTGCACCCGTACACGCCGCCGCCGCCGCCGTTACGCCCCGCCCCGGTGCGCGAGTCGGCGGCATCTGCCGTCTTCGCCGCGGTGGGGGAGGCTTACCGTTCGGCTCAGACAACGGCCATCTTCCGGCGCGCGCAATGGGCAATGGCCGAGTCCGTGGTCATGAACCCGGACCCTGAGTTGCCCCTCAATTCCGCATCATACGTGGGGGTCAGCTTGGCGCGCGACGCAGTGGTCCATTCTGTCCGCGAAGAAATCACCCCCCCGCACGGTTGGCTCGACGATCTCGCGTGGTTCGAGCCAATGCTCGAGCAGCTCGCCAAACGACTTGAACAGCTGTACGAGTCCGAGATGTCTGCCGCGCTCGAGGTCGACCGCGGGCACCCGGCCGCCGAGCGCGCTCGCGAAGTCGATCTGCAGCGCATCATGTCGCAGGCAAACGTTACCTATAGCACGGCGGTGGAATACTATGATCATCACGGCGGGGATGTTGTTGCCGCCATCGTCGAGCTGGTGACGTCCAACGTCGTGGACTGAGACGACAACGTGGGCCTGGGGCCGGGAGGGAGGAGAAGGTGGGAGGGAGGGATGTGACTCGCTAAAGTAGTCATTCTTATCCGTTTGGAATGGAAGTGTAAAAAACTGCGTGTCGCCACACATTGAAAATGTCGGTGCTCTATCGCCCCCCGGGCTGGGCGACGCGCGAGGACGCTCTGGAGCGCTTGCGCGAGTTTCGCGTGCACCGCGTGCTGCGCAGCCTCCGCCGCACGGTCGACCAGCTACGCCCCAACTACCGCGACTTCTGCGTCCATGCCGCCGCGATCCTGCTCGTCGCCGAGTCGTACGCGACGAGCCGCTGGTCGTTGGCGCAGTGGGGTGATCGCGCCTTGTTTTTGGCGCTGCGGTGGGGCTGCGGCCGTTTCCTCGTGGGGTGCTTCTTGCTGCTCCACTTTGCAGTCCGCGCGCTGGCACCGCTCGTCCTGCTTGTGCCAAAGTTTTCGGAAGCCACCGGCACGCTCGCGCCGTCGCTCGCGATCGCCGCGACGGCCGTCGTGGACTATGCGCTCTTCTCGGCCACCTTTTCGTACCTGATGGCATGGTCGCTCGCCCTGGCGTTCCTCGCCTTTGTCAAGATTGACAAGGCCGTACTGCGGCGGAGCCTGCAGGTGGTGGGGGGTGGATGGCTGACGACTGTCGACGCGCGCGTGCGCGGGACGGCGACGCGCCTTTGCTTCCGCTACGTCGGCCCAGCGCTCGCTTTCCTGCAGCTCTTCTGGCTCGTGCTGTTTGTCGTCTGGCCGCGGAGCGCCAGCGCCCTGGAGGCGGCCCGCGAGGATGCGCGCGCCGCCGTCGGGCTCCTCGCGCTGGCGCTGCTGCTGACGTCGCTGGACCACGCCGAGGTCAACCTGGAGGCGCTCTCTGAGGTTGTGAAAATGTGGCGCGCGCGGGCGTGGCAGAAGAATTTACAAAAGCAATTGTGAGTACAGCCGCTAGCGCGCTCTTGAAAAATACGCATAGAAGAGCACAGTGGCCAACATGCTCAGATTCCTGACGCAAACAGACGCAGACTTACATGCAATCGCAAGCAATCGATGGGCCTCGCCGTACGAGCGTGCGATGCAAGCCGTGAGCATCATGAACACAGTCTTTGAAATCGAACACCTTGTGACTTCAAAGAGCGAGATCAAATTTGATCTAGCCCAGGTCGTATTGATGATCGACGTGGCCGTGCCGTACGACACGGTGGTGGCGTGCCCGACTGTCAAGTACGGCAACGGCATCCTTGCTGCCGTCCATGGTTTTAGCGTAGGTATCAAGAAAAATGGCAAGGAGTGCACTACGCTGCGGTACGTTGCAACGGTCGATCACATGAACAGAACATTCAACTACCGGCGTACGACGAGTGTCGCAAAGTGGTTCTTGCAAACCTCTACGCTCGGAATGACAATGTTTCTCGTCTTCCTCGTCGTTGTAAGACTGATCTACGACGATGAAGATGCGGATTTGAGTGTAGAGGACCCATGGGAGGTCTTAGACGAGTAGTGATGCAGGAGCAGTTTTTTAAAATCAAAGGGTTGCACGTCTCATTCATTCACGGGTCCGGGAGAGGGGCGAGGGGCGCAGGGTGTCTCGGGGGTCGGTTGGGTGGGTGGGCGGTTGGGCGGTGGGGCGGTTCGGGTGTGAAAGAAACGGAGAGGTGAAAGGGACACGGAGCTTTGTCGTGCAGCTCACGCCTCCGGAACGGCGACAGCGTAGAGGAGCGTGTTCCAGCACACAAACTCCTTGACGGACTTGCCCGCCTCCTTGGCCATCTTGGCGACCGCAGCCTCGCCCGCCTTCTCGTCCGTGCGCGGCTCGTCATCGTCGGCCAGCAGGTTGCGCACGCCGGAGAAGAGGACGCGGAACTCCGTCTTGACCGGAGCGGCCGCATCTTTGAAGCGGGCCGGGTCGAGGTGCGAGAGCTTCCACGCACCCGACGTCAGCTCCTGGACGCCGTGCTTGGCAAACGTCACCGGCTCCTGGTCTTCGGACAAGGGCAGCGCATTCTCCTGCTCGAGCGTGCGCTCGCCGACGCACTGCGTCGTGCCGTCGCACAGGTTCTCGACGACAAAGTCCCGGGACACGAGCACAGCGCCCTTGGAGAGCGTGGCGTCGAGCATGAGCTTGACGCCACTGGCGATCGGCCATTGCGAGTAGACATTCCACCCCGTGTCCGACTCCTTGGCCTCGCCCATCTTGGCGAACAGCGCGCCGGTGATCTGCCCCGTGAACACCTCCTCCACAAACATCTTGACAAAGTTCTTGTCGCGGCACGTCTCGCGTTGGTAGTTCTTGATCGTTTGGTCGACGAGGATGCTCGTGCCGAGCTGGAGGCCGGGGTTGGCCTTCTTGTTCTCCTTGAGCGCCTCCACCGCGCCGTCCACGTCGGGAACGCCCACCGCCGTGATCGTGAGGACGAAGCCGTTCGAGCCCTCCTTGTAAAACTCGACGTTGCTGACCACCGGCGCAAGCATCGACTTCGGCAGCGTCGACCGCACCTCGTCGTCCTTGACCGCCTTCTTCAGCTGCTGAAGGACGACCGGCAGCCCCTTGGCCTGCTTCTGGTGGGCGGGCGCGTCGCCGAGGAGAATCAGCGGTACCACGGGCATGTCATACTTCTCCTCGTACGGACAGATGACGCCACCCGCGGCAAAGTACTCGGGCCCCTTCTCCTTGAGGCGGTCGGCGGCGTCGACGAGGTTGGTCGAGAGCTGCGCCTCCTTGCCGACGGAGAGGTTGCGGAAGTTCTGGCCAATCTTCTCGATGTGGTCCTTCCACTGCGACTGGAGGATCTTTGCCTGGCGCGTCTGCTCCTCGTTAAAGGTGCGGAGCTCCGAGGCGTCGAAGAAGCCCGACTTGGCCGTCGAAGCGGTAAAGAGCGCCTGCTCCTGGCGCTCCATGGCGTAGGACATCATCGCACGCGGCACCTCCGACACCGGGGGCCCCTCGGTGACAATCTTGCCACCGCCCGCGTTGAGGAAGAGCGTCTCCTCGCCGATGCGGTTGATGTCGACCACCGCCTCGAGCGACCACACCTCGATGATGTCGCCCACCTTCATGCGGCCAACGTCCGACTCCTTGTCCTTCGAGAAGGACTCGCGGTAGAGGCTGACCACCATCGAGCCGTCGATGCGGCGGCAGCGGGTATTGTACGAGTCCGGGTACGTGAGGAAGCGCTCCTTGCGCTGACGTGGCTCGTTCATGCCGCCGCCTCCGACGGTGCCGTCCTCCGACCCGCCGTCGTCCTTCTCGATCATCGGGAGGAGGAAGGACGCAAAATTCGAGCCAACGTAGTTGTCGGCGCCGTCGCCCATGACCTTAGGATTCACGAGCGTCATGCGACGCTTCGGAATGGTGCCCGAACCGTTGCGTTTGGCTACCGTCTCGTCTTTGATCTCGACGATCATGCCTTGGGCGCGCGCCCGCGCCATGCCGCCGCCGGCGCCTTGGGTGCGCTGGCGCGCGACTGGCTTGGAGGCCGACTTGGCAAACGCCGCCTGCATGCCAAAGTCGTCCGACTCGGAGTCGGAGTCGTCCTTGTCCGAAGCGGCCTTGGTCGCCTTGGTAGGAGCCGGGCGTTTGGTGCCGGGCATGGTGGTCGGAGTTGTAGGGGTTTGCGAGAGCGTGCGGTTTCAGACGCGCGCAAGAATGCGAGCGCGATAGCGAGGTTGTGCTGTGCCTTTCACCCTCGGATGCATTCCTTCTGGATCACAAAGCTGTGGTTTTTTTAAAATGATTTTTAAAAGAATTAAAAGCGAGCGCTGCTCGCTACGTGTCCGCGGTTCTACTTCTGCACCTTTGCAAACTCCTTGATCGCGCCGAGCATCGTCTTGGTGGGGTCGATGCTGCCGCTCATGAGGCCGTTGAGCAGATTGGTTTCCCACTCGACAAACATGCCGAAGACGGCCAGGCGCGTCGTCGGCACCGACTTGCCGAGCGCGGCATGCGCGCTGAGCATGCGGCACAGCGTCTTGGAAGCCGCATTGAGGTTCGGCCGCACCACCCACTTGTCGTCGGCACCGGGCGCCACGAAGTCCGACGTATGCTTGCCGTCGGGCACCTTGCCCTTGGCAAAGTAGCAGTTGGAGGCGCAGTCCGGAATGGTGATGGTAGCGCCAAGAACGGCCTCCGAGTTCGGAATGTGCGTCTCGGCGTGCTTGAGCAGAGTCGCCATGAAGTCGCGGTCGTCGAGGCCCTGGTCCTTCAGGCTGTCGGCGATCGCCTCGACCGACGCGTCACCACCCGCATCGGCGGGCGCCGCCTCCGTCGGGACAGAGTCCTCGATGGGCGGCGGGGCCGCGGCCTCGGCCGCGCCTGCGCTGCACGCATTGAAGCGCGGCTCCTCGGCCTCGTAACTGGCCGCACCCATGCTGCGGTAGCACGGCCCTATCGAGCGCGTCGGGAGGGGGCGGAAGGAGGGGGCCGGAGCCGGCTCCGGCTCCTTCTTGATGTGGTCAATCTTTCCCTGCGCGAGCATTTGCTGCTCGAGCTTGGCCGTGCGCGTCTTCATGAGCGCCAGGTCGTACTTGGGCGCGTTCACCTCCACAAACCCTTCCGTGTTGGGAGTCTGCGCAATCGACTGCAGGGACACGCCGCCGCGCATGAGGGCCACGAGCTGTGTCATCCAGTCGGGATCGCCCATCAGGTCATCCTCGTCGATACCCAAAGCGGACGCGAGGAGCGGGCGCAGGTAGATGACGTGGAGGTCGAGCCCTCCCTCAGCAATGTCGCACGCCCGGATCGCCTTGGCAAAGTCGGCCATCTCGGGCGGCAGCATGCACATCGCCTTCGCAAACTTCTTGTTGGACGGGATGGCGCCGATCTCGAGGGCCAGGCGCATGGCCCACGTGTCCACGAGCAGGAAGACGGTCTTCGCCATCGTGGTCTTGCCGTCGGGCGTGCCGACGACCACGACGACCGGGGTGTTCTTGTACTCCGTCTCCGCCATGACGCGAAAGCCCGGCCTCGTCCCATACCCGCCGTCCGACTCGGTGGGCAGGACAAAGAGCTGGCGCGTGTACTCGCCCGTGACAGGGATGGGCTTGAAGCCCAAGCCAAAGCACAGCTCCCCTTGAAAGTCCGGCTCGACCGAGGGAAGGCCCATGAGCGGCTCGTAGTGGGAGTTGCCCGGCAGCCGGAGCTGCACCTCGAGGGAGCAACCAGTGATGTCGATGCCAGCCCTGGACATCTCGATGCCTTCGCGACGCGCCTGGAACATTGCAATCTTGTTCAGCAGCGGGTCGAGCGGCGCCCGGTTCTCAAAGAGCATTGCGTTGTGGTCGCCAATGCCCTTCATGAAGGAGCGCACCATGTAGTGGTCGATGGAGGCGTAGCACTCGTAAAAATGCGTGGCGTAATTCTTGAGGAGCAGGAGCCGCTGCAGCAAAACGCCCAGCGTGCCCGTGCCATGCATGATCTTCTGCTGGGCGTGGAACTGGTCGAGCATGCCTCCGAGCACATTGCCAATCAGAGGGACGTCGGGCGCGGCGCCAGGTGCGTCGTCCATCGAGGCGTCGCCCCCCGAGGCCTCCTTCTTCACAGCGGCATCGGCCGCGCCATCGTCGGACACGCCGGCCGCCGCCTGGATCTCGTGCCGCGCTGGACCCCATGGCATCGCGACGATTGACTGGCGCCCCGTGGCAGCGCGCAACGGCGGCAGCGTCGCGAGATACCCAACGACCATGTCGACAAAAGGCCCCATCTGCTGGAGTGCGTACTCGATCCCCTTGACGACCGAATTGTGACGCGGAAAGATGTCGCCGTCGCCAACCGCGGCCGTCGGCAGCTCGGCCTCGGTGATCTGTTTGTTCGCGTGGAGCAGGTTGACGACCTTGCCGATTGCAAACACGCACGCCGGTGGCGGCTTGAAGTGCAACTCCGTGTACTTGTCGCGGCGGTGGCGGTCGGGCGGGATGACGACGCGCTGTCCGAATCCGAGTTTGACATCCCCCTCCATCGTGGCGTTGCTGACGGGGCGGAACTCCATGATGATGTTGAGGTCAAAGCTGGCGCCGTACCCAGTCCACTCGTCGCTCACCTTGGTGGTGCCGTCACGGCTCGACTTGATGACCGTCTTCTGGTTGGAGAAGAAGGTGCTCTGAGTGCTCTCAAAGTTGCCCGTTGTCATGGACACGCGGACCTCGCAGTCGTTGGGGAAGTTGAAGGATGCGCCACCTCCAAACGTCGACGCGTCGCGCAGTCCGTGAAACACCGCGTTCATGAGGTAGCCCGTGACCGCGGTGTTGCGGCGAGCGTACTTGGCCAGGTCCGAGAGGTCGCCGCCTTCCATGTACTGCGTTGCAACCTCGGGGGTGTTGAGGATCTTCACGTACCGATCGATGCTCGTCTCCAGCACGGAAGGGTTGGGCTTGCGCCGCATCTCCCCGATGGGCAGGTTGGAGTCGCGGCGAACGTCTGCGTTGAACATTTGTCTTCTGTGCGGGAATCGGGGGCGAGGAGCTGTCGTGAGTGCGCGCGCTGTCTCCGTACACTATTCTTCCTTGATCACAAAGCTTGGGGCTTAAAAAATGAAATAATATGTAAAGAATTAAAAGCGAGCACTTTTCTTGTCACGTGACCTAGCTTTGTGATCCAGGAGTACTGACGTGTCGACAAGGGACAACAAGCACACCATGCAAGTTTTGACTCAGGCGAGCATTGCGCCGCTCCCGCGGCCGAAGACCGACGCCGACGCGTACGCGCGGCGCCAAGCTACGAAACGGGCCCGCGAGGCCGAACGCGAAGCACTGACGGCTCGCAAACACCACGTGCGCGAGACGGACTGGACGCGGTACGCGTATCATTTTCCACCCTTTGACGCGTCGACGTACATGCAGTTTGCGCTGGCGACGTCTGCCGCCGCAGACCCTGTTGCCGCTGGGCTCAAAGCTGCGCCTCCCGAGGCCCCTCTTCCTACATTCCATGTTCCGGCACCTCCACCCTCACTGTTGACCGAGGAGACGCAACCGGCGGCCGTGCCTACACCGGCGGTTGCGCCCGTCCCCGACCACGTCATCTTTGCCACCGAACGCGTCCGCCGCGGCGCCGAGGCATACGTCGCCGCGCTGGCGACGCTGGCCGGGCCGACGCTTGGCGATGCCTGCAAGCATCTCGAGGCGTCTCTGGCACAGGAGAATGCCGGCGTGCCCCAGAAATGGTGCACGGACTACGACCACCATGGCATTTGGAGCCCACTCGCCAACCAGGTGCCGTACGTTCTCCTGCAGGCGGTCTACAATGTCGGCGGCACGGCCACGCCGCTCGCTGACCTTGCCTCGCATCTGGTCGCCGACCCCGCGCTCGTTCCGCGCATCGGCGCCGACGACAACCCGCTGTACACCACCGGCGCAACGCCCGACCGGCCGCCGGGGCCGACCGATTCCCATCGCATCTGGTACAACATGAAACTGCAAAACGAACGTATGGGCGGCGTGTGCCGCAAGATTGAGGTCCGCCGCACAAGGACGGGCGAGACGGTGCCCGGCTGCCACACGATCTACAGCCTGCACAACGCCGGGACCACTCCGCGCAAGGTGGACGTGGTTCGGTCGATGTACTACAATGAAAAACGCAAGCTGGGCGTCGCGCTCTATGGGTCCAAGGATGTCTTCCACCAGTACCATCGTCTCGAGGCGGACTGCTCGCAAACGCTCTACTTGTGGTCGACCCAGGCAAAATGCGGCCCCCACCCGGCGACTGGCGCTCTCACATTCCGTATGCTGGAGACTGCCGACGGCGCCTTGGTCTTTCTGGTCGAGCTGGCCGCCGTGAAGCCGCGCTTCCGCGGCTGTGGCTTGTACTACCAGCTCCGGGAGGTGATGCTCAAGTTTGCGCCGCCGGACTTTGCCGGGCCGATCCACATCGTCACGGCGGCGCAAAGCTTTGCGTGGCATCGACTGGCAAACCTCCGGAACGAGGCGCAGCTGCGGGCGCTGCAACCGGACACGGCGACGCTCTTTGCCAACATCAGCATGCTCGACCCCTTGTTTGCCATGGATGAGCCGACCCACACGTTCGAGGACGGCAAGCTCGTGGACAAAGGCGGCGACGCGGACGACGCCATTGACGGCCGTGTCCCGCACGGCTCGTACTTCTTGAAACAGACGGTGAGGACGGCGGTGGGGGCGGTGGGCGCGCGGGGCGCACACGCTTGAATGTGATACATGTGATAGCTGTGTGCATGCGTGCTAAAATCGAGAATGAACGATAGGACGCGTGCACGCCTGTTCTGGCTCGCCTGCATTCCGCTGCGCGCCGCCATCGCCGTCGGTGGCGTCCTGCTCCCATCTGTCGACGGTGCGTTTTCATTGTTGTTCGGCGTTTACTGCCTGCTGACCGCCGCCGGCTTCACGGCGAATGTCGTCTTGTGGTGGACAGGACATCACAAGGGGCGCGGTGGGCTGGGCGGCAAGGTGTGGTGGGCGCGCATCCGTATTCTCCACGCCCTGCTTTGGTTGGCGGCGGGTGTTGTCTTCCTCGTGCGTGGACCTGGCGGATGGATTTTGGTCGCCGACGTGACCGTCGGCGCAGTGGCAGGCGGACTGCACCACTTGTGTGCCGTAGAATGGTAGATTTTAAACTCCTGGCGCCGCGACATGGAAACGTCGCGGTGCCAACGAGATCATTGTGGATGTGAGTAAAAAATGCAATGATGCACTGGGGTGCCGCGGCGGCACGGTCACGGGTAGTAAAAGGCGACGCGTGAATGCGTTCTGCCGCCGCGGCCGTGCTTCTTCCCGCCTGCGCCGCGCGTCTGCAGCTAGCGGCAGACGCGAGATTGTGCTCGCTTTTTAGGGAGCTTCGTGATCACGGAAGAAGTGCGGCACCACCTACGCACGGACACGACCACTCATCGCAAGACTGGATGCCGCAACGCTGTGGACACCCCGGGTGCTTCAAACCGCAGTACCATTTAGGGCCATGCCAACCCGACGAACGCTGGGCACGGACCCATGTGTCCGAATCGGCGTCCAAGTTGGAGTTGTCGCGGCAGGCACGCAACGCGATTCCCGGCCGTGCGGCGCGGTCGCCGGCGCGCGCCAAACCGGTGGCGACGGCGCCGTCGCCGCCGCCGTCGCCGCCGTCGCCGCCGCCGACAACTCCTATCACACTCACGGTGCCCATGGTCAAGACTCCGTCCGCTCGTCCGTCAAAGGCGCTGCTCGCCGTCCTTCTCTGGGCCGTTTTGGCGACGGCGGCGGCGTTCGGCGAGTCCTTTCACGCAACGGCGACCGCGGCCCTGCCGCACGCTGTCCGCGCGGGCCTCACCTCGGTCCGTGCTCTTGCGCTGCTCTCCGTCTGAGTCGGAGGCCTGTCTGCGGCGGCGTTGATGTTGAGAGAGGAGGAGAGGAAGGAGGGGGGTGGAGTTTGGCATGTGCCAAATGTGTGTGGTATCATTTTCTAAAGAAACCTTTGTGATCCAGGAGTTGCATGTACGACCGGAATGCACCAACACGGATGCCCAAACGTATCTACATTCCGCCGCGCCAAACTTTCCGCCGTCTGCATTTGCACGATGCCGTTGCCGACGCACTAAAGTCGCCGGAGGCGGTGGCATTTTGCGACGCTGTTCGCGCAATGCAGCCGCCGCCGCCCACTGCCGAAGACGTCGCCGCGCAGGCGGCGGCGGCGGCGGCGGCGTGCTGGCCGTTGCGGCCCCTGCCGCCGGCGCCGCGGCCAAGACCGCCGGCCGCCTAGGCGCTCGCGGGTTCCCGACCTTTGTGATCCCGGACGCCTCAAACCTCCCTTTCTATTAGAGCCGCACCATGGACCACTCCGACAACGACGATGCTCCCAAGTCCTCGGGCTCGCGGCCCTCCAAAAAGGCCTGCGTGCGCGGCGTGCGACAGCAACGAGTTCTTGTGCCGGCTCCGGCGAACACGCCCGAGGCGGTGCAGGTGTACGCCACCTTTGTCACGGAGCTGATCGCGAATGGGTTTACCTACTCTGAGACGCTCGTCGATGACGGCCGTGTCAACCACATTTACACGCGGGACACGTCCGCCGTCTGCTTTGACTTTCAGAAAGACTAGCTTTGTGATCACGTAGTCTTGCTAACACGACTAAAAGGTATTCACTTCAAACTGATCTTCCACGCGTGCAAAAGCGGCGCGCCTTCGGCGGACGCGGCCGTACCGGGCATCGGCGTCGCCACCGGCACAGACGACGTCCTTTTGGCCTCGTCGTCGAGCGCCGCCTTGAGCTCGTCGGTGAGGCGGTCGTCGAGCGGCGGGTCACGGCAGAGGTCCGACGCGCGCAGGATTCCCGCAAGGACGATGCTCGTCGGGCCGATGAACAAACCACTTCCGAACCACAAAAAGAGCGACAGCCCCGTGGTGATTTCCAGCAGCGCAAACGACGGGCTCGTCAACGCCGTCCAGCACGTGGACATGTAGAGGCCCGACGGCTTGGCGCCCGCCTTCTTTGCACCCTTGACACAGCCGCGGCAAAAGAGCCACGACAGGCCGCAGCCGCCGCACGCGCCGCAGCTGAGCGAGCAGTTTTCGCTCTCCCACTCCCTTGCCAACCTGGCGCGATACTCGACAGTCCTCCACAAAATCACTGTAAGCCAGAGCGGGAGCAGCTGGCTAAAGACGATGAGCCACAGCCCGCCGTTGATCGACACGTCGGTGCCGGCCGTCGCGATGTACAGGTGCCACACCATCTCGAAACCGAACCAGAGAAACGAAAACTGCGCGATCGCGTAGAGGCCCTCGCGCCAGAGCACGCGGCGGTCCTTGGCAATCCAGCGCTCATACCACCACGCCGGCCACCCTACGTTGCTGCAGGCACAGACATCCCATTTCGGCACCTTCTTTTGCGCGCCGCAGCACCACCGGCGCGCGCCGCAGCACTGCAGCTTCCAGGCGAGGATGATCAGGATGGCGAACAGGGCCGACAGCGGAAAGGTGTACGACGCATCGTTCCACGTGGCGCCGTGGTTGCTGATCACGTAAGTGGGGAAGGACACCAGCTCGCCCACTGTGAAGGCTTCCGCCTTCCCGAGCACCGCGCCCCAGACGAGCGTGCGGCTGGCGTTGTGGTCGATCAGCCTCACCGTGACGTGGCCCTGTTCACAGTTTTCGGGGAGCAGCTCGAAGGACGAAAAGGACCGAAAGTTGGGGTCGTCCGGGTCGTCGGGCGGGAACAGACCGTAGTAGAGCGTCTGCGTGAATGGCTCGAGCGTCGGCGCCTGCAGCTTAAAGTTGGTGCGGTGCGACGCGGGCACGAGGGCGTCGCCGGCGACGCAGCCGCCGCACCCGGCGTAGACGTCGATCATCGAAAAGTCCGTCAGCGGTTCTTTGAGCACCACGTCAAAGTACACCCGGAACGGCTGGTCGTGCTTGGGGATCGGATCGGCGCGGTCCGGGTGCAGCGCCGGGTTGGCATTGTCCAACGGGATCTCCAGCCCCCCGCTGCCCTTGAGGTACAGAACTTGCGACAAGTTGACATTTAAACTGCCGGGCACGCAGCAGTTGTTCACGCATGCGTCGTTGGTATACGTCGGCACATGGGAAGACGCGGCAAGCGCCACAAACATCATTTCGCTAAGACAAACGATTTAACTGTGGACTGCCCCGCAGACAATATGACGGCAGGCGCGGAAG
>PAQM01000022.1 GCA_002709305.1 Crocinitomicaceae bacterium
AAAGTTACCGTTACGGCACCTGAAGATCCTGAAGCTAATGTTCCTGAACCAACTACAACTCCGTTTTGAACAAAGTCGTATGCCCATCCATTCCATCCATCTCCATATGAATCAACCATATTGAAAGTGAAGTCACACGTAACAGCCGGTGGGCCGCAAGAAGGCATGAATGATGCAGCAACATCTCCAGCTAAACCTGTAGCCCCAGATATCGAGGCAAGGCTAGTGCCAGAAGCGTCTGTCATATCAAAAGAAACCTCTGATCCGTAAGAACCAGCAGTGTTGACAACAACATCACAAGCAACACCATCCTCTAGGGTTACCGTTGCGGTACCCGAAGAACCTGAAGCTAATGTTTGTGTTGAAATAACAACTCCGTTTTGCACGAAGTCATACGTCCAACCATTCCAACCATCTCCGTAAGAGTCCGTCATGTTGAACGTGAAATCACATGTTACCTGAGCAGCACCTTGCCATGCGAACATGGTAACAAGCGCCGTCAGAAGCGTAAATCGTCTCATAAATAAAATTTTAGTTAATAATAATATGCCCGTAAAGTTAGCGAGATTTAAGCCCTATTACACGTTTTAGATTATCCAGATGAATATTTTAAGGCTCAGAATGAATAAAAAGTGTTAATTACTTATTAATTATTCCAGAAATTACGTATTTATACGTATAAATACCACCACCCACAAACAACAAATTGTTAATAACTTTTAATAACTTATTGAAAATTCCCTCTCTCTAGGATACAAAAGGGGTAAAGAAGAAAAAAACAACGATAAATGATTGATTTTCAGCAAAAAAACCACAAAAAAAAGCAAAAAAGAGATAGAGAGCAAATAAAACAAAAATGCGCTTTTTTTTGTGGTTTTTTAATGTATGATAATGTCGATTTTTTACTCTAAAAAACTTAGTTGATATTATTCTCTTTTAAGAATAAAATTAATGGGTAAAAACACCTCTTTTTTTTCTAGAAAAATAAAAGCACTACATTTAACGTTAATTATTTAAAACACACAAATTATTATGAAATCTACATATTTTCTATTTCTTTTTGTTTTTTTCTCATTTTCAGCATTATCTATGGTTAGCTCCTTAGAAAAAGAAAGGCAAGACGCTCCCGTGCAAACGAATTTCACGTTCGACAAAGGCAAAAGATCGAAGAAAGCAAAAAGAACACGTAAAAAAAGAAGACGAAAATGTAAGCAGTTTGGCCGTAAAGTATATGCTGGATAAAAATTTGTTTTACAATAATTAAAACCCTGAAACAACCCAATAAATGGCAAAGGTTAAGTCGGCATATTTTTGCCAAAGCTGTGGCTACGAAACTCCTAAATGGCTAGGAAAATGTCCTTCTTGCGGCGAATGGAACACTTTTGTAGAAGAACTAATACACAAACAAGTGCCTCAGGTTGTTGCTTTTTCCAAGACAAAAAACACAGCTAAATCAACGCTTTTAAGTAACATAAAACACCAAGAACACGACCGAATAAAACTAAGTGATCTAGAGTTGAACAGAGTGCTAGGTGGCGGATTAGTTTTCGGCTCACTAATCCTATTTGGGGGAGAGCCAGGTATAGGAAAATCAACCCTACTACTTCAGCTTGCTATCACTTCAACAGACATGAAGTTCCTTTATGTGTCGGGGGAAGAAAGTGATCAGCAAATCAAAATGCGTTCAGAGCGTATCGGAAGGAAAAATAACGATTGTTATGTTTTAACCGAGACAAACATTCAAAACATATTTAAACAAGCAGAATCTATTCAGCCAACGGTTTTAATTATAGACTCCATACAAACACTTTATTCATCTGAAATAGAAAGCTCTCCAGGAAGTATATCTCAGGTTAAAGAATGTACATCACAACTTTTAAGATACTCTAAACAAACCAACGTGCCTGTTTTTCTGATTGGACACATCACAAAAGAGGGGTCTCTAGCGGGCCCAAAAGTATTAGAACATATGGTTGATACTGTGCTGCAGTTTGAAGGAGATAGAAACCATGTATACCGACTACTAAGATCGATTAAAAACCGGTTTGGTAGTACAAATGAACTAGGTATCTATGAGATGGTTGGTACAGGATTAAGACAGGTGGAAAACCCATCTGAAATCTTAATAACAAACAATGACAGTTCTCTAAGCGGAATATCAACAGCAGCGACAATGGAAGGCATGCGAGCTATGCTTATTGAAGTACAGGCATTAGTGAGCAGTGCGGCATACGGCACGCCGCAAAGATCATCAACAGGATTTGATGGAAGAAGACTGAATATGCTTTTAGCTGTAATGGAAAAGCGCTGTGGCTTTAAATTAGGATCCAAAGATGTCTTTCTAAATATCGCAGGAGGAATTAAAGTTGATGACCCTGCAATAGACTTGGCGGTAGTCGCAGCTGTGTTATCATCAAATACAGATATGGCGATTGAAAAACACATTGCACTCTGTGCTGAAGTAGGGCTTTCAGGTGAAGTTCGTCCAGTTAATAAAATTGATCAAAGAATTAGCGAGGCAGAAAAGCTTGGATTTAAAAAAATTATTGTTTCAAAATATAACAAAGGATTAGCACAGAAAAACTTTAAAATTGAGCTTGTGCTGTGCTCAAAAATAACAGAAGTTGTAAAAGCTTTATTTGCATAAAATCTGTTTTTAAGCAAAAAAATAGCTGATCCCTAGAACCGAAATCGCTCCATCTATAAGACCCGCAAAGTATATCTCTGAGCGAAGTTGATTTGTATATAGTACAAGCATAATTTGAAGGATTATAGCAACAAAAAAGAAATAATTGTAAATAAAACACGAATCAACAAAACACATAAAAAAAGCAAAAAAAACAAGGCAGCTAACAGCCAAAATTTTAGCGCCTATAACACCAAACAACTGTGGAATTGTCTTTTGTTTTTTAGAGTCATATTTTAAGTCGCGAATATCAAACGGGATGGTGACCCCTAAAACATAAAAATAGTGTGGTAATGCATAATAAAAACAACTAAAACTAGAGCCCTCATTTATTAACGGAAAAACAAGAGCTATTAACACCCATGTTATAGCTATTAAGTGAATTTTTATATGTGGAATTTCTCGCAAACTTATGTTGCCAAGCTTTACAACATAAAAAACTGAAACAAAAACTGAAATAAAAAAAACAAGGCCTGCTTTTAGTTCAAAACTAAACAAAAGAAGAAAAAGAAGGAAAGAAAAAAGTCCTAATGACAAAACAACATACCAAAGTGATTTTTTATTTCTTTCTACCCAAAAAAGCCAGGCGGTTTTTTCTCTTACTTCAGACTTAAAAAGCCTTTGTCCATTATACACAGTCATAGTTGAAATGCCTGTAAAAAGAGCATAGAAACACCAATTATCAACTCCTAAAAAAAAGGTAAAGCCCCCGCTCAAAAACATTGCAGAGACTGAAACAATAAAGTTTAAATATAGAATATTATAAAGTGTTTTTTTAGCTCCTAGCGACATCAGCCTATACTATTTTTTCTAACACTTTTTTAACTGACACACCTTCTAGGCCAACACTGTCTTCTCTTTTCATAGAAGAATCAACATCACCCACTAAATTATTCACACTACTTCCAATCGCTCCCCACCTGCCTGGATGAATTGGCCTTTTTGAAGAGTATATCCCAATTGTATTTATACCTAGATAGCCGGCAATATGTAAAGGACCTGTTGAACAAGCTACAAAATTTTTAGCCTTACTAATCAAAAGCACTAACTGAGATAAACTTAATAAACCAGTGGCGTCAATTATATTCTTATGTTTAGGAATTTCTTTTTTAAACATTTCCCCTTCTGATTTTGTGCCGGTAAAGACGATTATTCTTCCTTGTTTTGCTAAAACACCTGCAAGCTCAAAATAACTATCAATAGGCCACTCCAGAGCACTCCCCTTTGATTTAGGGTGTAATACTGTCAAATCAGTTAAGGTAGATAGACCGTTTGGCAAAGATACCTTTGGAATAGAAAAAAACTTTGTTGTTTTTATTATTGCGTTCAAGCTTGGTATCTCTTTTAAACCTAAAGGCCTGAGAAGCTCGTGGTTCAGTTGAGACTCATGTAAATCTGATTTTTTTCGTGTGAAAGAAACTCTTTTGTTGCAAGTCCAAAAATGATATAATCGATGGCTCGTTCCTATACGAATTTTTGTTTTCGCTTTTTTAGCTAATTGTGCAATCTTTTTGTTCGGGAAAACATGTATGATTATATCTATATCTAATTCCTTCCACTTTTTTAATTTTTCTTTTTTTGACAATGAACTAAAATCATCCCAATTCACAAATGAATCAACAAATGAATACAAATCAACAATTGGACTAGTATAAGTGTTTCCTAAAAAAAGGATTGAACTTTTAAGGTGTTTTTCTTTTAGCCAAGAGCAGATTGGTAGTGTTAACAAAACATCACCTATACTGTCCGTTCGGCTAATCAATATGCGTTTTCCCTCTAAGCTCATTTGGTTCTATTTAACCTCCTTAATTCTTTATATTTAAAAACATTAGACCTGGCACTGATAATCGCAATCTTAAATCCCATAAAACCATCTAAAAAGCCTCTCTTGATTATAAACATAGAAATAAAACGAACTAAACCACTTAACGCAGGCTTAAATATATGTGTTTTTTTTCCCGATTCATTCATTTTTTCAGCAGTTAACTTAGAGTACTTATCTGCTCGTTCGCGATGTTCTATGTGTGTGTAATAAGAATAATGCAACAAGTGTCCATTAAGCTTTATAACATTTAAGCCTTTAGGAGGAACAAGCTTTTCGTGCACAAATTCACCCTCCCAAAAACTTCCTTCTTTTGGGAAGAGACGCAACTTGACGTCTGGATACCACCCCGAATGCTTGATCCACTTACCGCAGTAATTGGTTATTCTATTTACACTATAAACTGAGGGGTTTGATCCTTTTTTAAGACTCAGTATTTCTTTTTCTAAATCCGAGTCTATTGACTCATCAGCATCAATAGATAATATGTATTCACACGTTGCTAATTTGTTTAAATAGTTCTTGCTTTTAGAGTAACCTTCCCATTTACGAGAAACAAATTTAACATTGTGTGATAGACAAATTTCTTTCGTTCGGTCTGTTGAGTTTGAATCTAAAACAATTATTTCATCTGCTATTTTTTTTAAAGAAGAAAGACAACGATCAATGTTTCGCTCTTCATTGTATGTTATTATAGCAGCTGTTATTTTCATATTACAATTTCAACACTTTTCAATATCGCTTGTATTTCACGAAGCGGATGGGTCCAACTTGTTGTTGGAGGAGCATCAACATAACCGCTAAGACAAACCATTTTTTTTGTATACTGGTTTTTAAAATGATAAGACCAAAAGGCGCCACCAGTACTGTGCTTAGGCAGCCCCTTAAACATAAACATTCCTCGCATTTCATAAACACTAAGACTTCCACTAGCGTTCGTCTCTTTGTTACCCTCTGGGTATACTAACTCATTATACTGTGTCCCCATATACATCCCCTCTATTTCATGCGGAACGTTATATTTCAACATAGTATCCCTAGCCGCAAGCAATTTCTTTAAGTCAAACTGTGAAGAATCGATATAATCATACTGATATATCATCAATCCTGATAAGACAGAGCCTATGTCTTGCACCCCTGTGCCTACAAACTCTATAGGTCTAGATGCAGCGGGGAAGTTTATTCTAACAAAATTTTTCCTGCTTGAAACTTGAACACAAGAGGAAGGCAAGACTAAGTCAACACCAAATTTCTTCTTTATTTTTGCCCTGATTTTATTGTTTTTGTTTCGAGAAAACATTGTCTTTATTCTCAGCCATTCCATAGTGTCAAACTCTTCATGGACCTCTAAAGCGCCAGCCTTACATGTTTCTAAAAGTTGGTTATAATCTTTTCCCATAATGTCAATAACTAGCTGTCCTTTTGCCCAAACGTCTGTGCGTTTGACAATAGAACCTTTTTCCTTTTTGTAGGACGGGTCAATATTAAGAAATAAGGTGTTTCTATATCGCCTTACACCTTGAGTGAAATGATTTGGTGTTTTATGAATTAATTGAAATGTAGCAACATCAGGAAAATAAGGCATAATCCATTGTGTCAACCCAGTGTCTAAATACTTTTTTATTTCTGAATCCCAAATAGCATTGTCACAAACAACCAAAATTTCACCAACCTTACCTGTAACACTTAACCCCCTTGTAACATTAGACCTATGGGAAGACTCACACTGTAAAAAAAACAAAGCAGAAACAACTAAAGTAAATGAGACTCTTGTAATCATAGCATTTCTATAAAAAAATTAAAAATCACTTTATTCTAATTTTTTGGCCTATACTTAGCCTACTAATATTTATTCTTGGGTTAAGCCTCTTTAATTGTGATTGTGACATTCGATATTTTTGTGCTATTTCACCAAAAGTATCGCCCGAACGAACTGTATAATACTTCTTCCTTGACCTTGTTGTTGTTCGATTTGAAGAGTTTGTAGTTGTTCCAGGTTTAACCTTTAGTCGTTGACCTACATATATCTTACTTGATCTCAAACCATTTATTCGTTGAATTTCAGCTACAGAAACTTTATATTTTAAAGCAATGTTCCCTAAAGTTTCCCCTGATCTAACCTTATGGTAAACATATGTTTTTGTTTGCTCCCCGTTGTTTGGTTTAGAATTGACTATAGTTTCCTCTGAAGGATACCTTGCTTTTTCAAGGCGATATATACTATCTTCTAATTGTAAAAATTGACCGGTATATCGAAGGGGTAAATAAACACACTGAGGGTCTTGTGTTGTAGGAATATATCCTGTTTTATAAACTGGGTTTAATTTCTGTATCTCCTCTTCGTCTATTTCCAAGACCTCACTAATTGAAGCCATATGAAGCCCCTTTTTTAAGCATATTGTGTCTACCTGAATATAGTGTATTGGTGCCTCCATAGGAATAATGTTGTGTTCAATGTGATGTGTCAACAAGTAAGAAGCAGCAACAAAGTTGGGCACATATCCCTGTGTTTCTGAAGGAAGAAATGGACGAATTTCCCAATAAGTTTGTTTTCCCCCTGACCGACGAATAGCTTTGTTTACATTTCCTGGGCCAGCATTATATGCGGCTAAAACTAAGTCCCAGTCATTATAAATACCATAAAGCTTCTTAAGATATTGACATGCAGCCTCTGTTGATTTTTCAGGGTCCATTCGTTCATCAATATAGGAATCTTCCCTAAGACCAAACATCTTCCCAGTATTATACATAAACTGCCACAAACCCATAGCTCCAGCTCGAGACTTAACTTGAGGGCGCAAACCACTTTCAATAACAGGAAGATATTTTAGTTCAATAGGAAGGTTATGCTTTGAAAGCTTTTCTTCAAACATATCAAAGTATAATTTAGATCTTCCTAAAACAACACGAACAAAACCACGCCTTTTTTGTGCAAAAAATTTTATTGTGTTGAGTGTCGCATCATTACAATCTAAATGAAATGGGCTCAACTCGTTCATTGCTTTTAACCTTGAACAATATACTGAATCCGAAAACTCGGGAATAAAATCTTTCTCATAACTTAATGCATCTATAATTGAATCAATGTTCTCATTTGAGATCGTATGTTCAGTATAAAATAAGTCTAGACTTTGTTCTACCGTATTAATGAAATTTTTCCCGATCAAACTATCCTCTTTTGACCAAGTATAATGTTGAGTAAAAGAGTTCCCGAATGTGGCAATTAAAAAAATAGCGCAAAGTATTATTCTCATAAATTCATGTTTATCTTTTCTAATTCTCTACAAAAGTTCAACATTTCTTTCTCTTTAAAAAAATCTCCTATAACCTGTATTCCAAAAGGCATGCCATTTGTGTGCTTTCCTATGGGGTTTGAGATAGCGGGGTTTCCTGAAAGATTTGCGTGAACCGTATAAATGTCTTGTAAGCACATTGAAATTGGATCGCTAACAGCATTTAGTTTAAATGCTGTTGTTGGTGTTGTTGGCAAAACAATTACATCATATTTACCGAAAATTTCTTTTGTCTTATCTTGTATAACACGACGAACCTTTTGTCCTTTTGTATAATACGCATCATAATAACCATGAGACAAAACAAAAGTGCCTGCCATTATTCTTCTTTTAACTTCAGGGCCAAAACCCTCACTACGTGATTTTTTATAAACCTCTTCTATTCCCTTTGCTTTTTTACTGCGATAACCATAATGAACCCCGTCAAAACGGGACAGATTAGAAGAAGCTTCTGCAGTTGTTAAAACGTAATAAACCGGGACCATATAATCCAAATAAGGAAAGCTTACCAAATCAACAATGTGACCTTGTTTTTTTAAACCTAAAATAACCTTGTCTATTGCTAATTTTATCTCTGGGTCGTTTCCCTCCATTTCATAGCTCTCTTTTATTATTGCTACACGTTGTTTTTTAGACACTAGTACTTCTGTGTATTTTTCAACAGGCTTAGTCGAAACGGTAGAGTCATGCTCATCCTTTCCTGCCATTACCTCTAAAAGCAAAGCAGCATCATCAATGGAATTAGTAAGTGGTCCTATTTGATCAAAAGAAGATGCGTAGGCAATTAGCCCGTGGCGCGAAACACGGCCATATGTTGGTTTTAAACCATAAACACCCGAAAAGCTCGCTGGCTGTCTAATCGAACCACCTGTGTCGCTCCCTAAAGCTGCAGTACAAAGCCCTGCAGAAACCGCGGCAGCTGACCCCCCCGAAGATCCTCCTGGAACATAACTTTCATCAATCGGATTTAATACCGGTCCAAATGCTGAGTTTTCATTAGAGCTACCCATGGCAAATTCGTCACAATTTAAACGCCCTATAATAATTGCGTCTTCCTCAAGCAATCTTTCAATAGCGGTAGCAGTAAATAATGACTCAAAACCTTCTAGAATTTTAGAAGACGAAGATACATTATGGTCTTTATAGCATAAATTATCTTTTATCCCTATAACCATTCCCGCTAACCTTCCAGCGCTTCCAGCCTTTATTTTTTTATCTACCAAAAAAGCCTTTTCTTTTGCTGAATCTTCAAATACCTCTAAAAAAATGTTGAGATTTTTTTTCTTTTGAATTGCCGATAAATATCCCTCTAGAATACTCACAACAGTACCCCCTGAAGTAATCACTTTTTTTACATCAGAATACGTTCGCAGCATTGTAAACGTTGTTATGATTTCCCCTCTTCAGAATCCTCCTCAGAATCCTCTTTAGGTTTATAAGAAGCATCTTTAAATTCTTTTACACCTTTACCCAAGCCTTTCATTAATTCTGGAATCTTTTTGCCTCCAAACAAAAGAAGGGCAACAACTAAAATTGCTATTACTTGCCAAGGACCAAACCAACCTAATATCATTTTTTTGTTTTTTAATGTTGTTATAAAAATAACAATTACTGATTTATGAACACGCTTTTTAAATCACTAAGTTCTTTATTCTAATTTTCTCGCCACCTCTACCTCTTGGTAGGCTTCAATAATGTCTCCTTCTTTAATGTCGTTATATTGATCTAAATTAAGTCCACACTCATAATTGTTTTTCACCTCCTTAACATCATCTTTAAATCGCTTTAAAGAACCTAAAACACCATCATGAATGACAATTCCATCTCTAATAACACGAACTTTAGAGTCACGATAAACAGCACCGCTTGTAACAAAGCAACCAGCAATAGTTCCCACTTTAGAAATGTTAAAAGTCTCTCTAATTTCAGCTGTACCAGCAATCTTTTCTTCAATGTCAGGAGAAAGCATTCCTTCCATCGCGTCTTTAATCTCCTCAATTGCTTTATAAATAATAGAGTATAATCGAATATCTATTTGCTCTTGCTCTGCTAGTCTTCTTGCTTGAACTGTTGGTCTTACCTGGAAACCAATAATAATTGCATCTGAGGCAGAAGCTAAATTAACATCTGCTTCAGAAATTGCTCCGACACCTTTATGAACAATGTTAACTTCTATTTCTTCTGTAGAGAGCCTTAAAAGAGAATCTGAAATTGCCTCTATAGAACCATCAACATCTCCTTTTATAATTAAATTCAACTCCTTAAAGTCACCAATAGCAAGTCGTCTTCCTATCTCATCAAGTGTGATGTGTTTCTTTGTTCTTAAACCTTGCTCTCGATACAATTGTTCTCGTTTAGCGGAAATCGATTTAGCCTCTTTCTCATCGTCTAAAACATGAAACGTGTCCCCCGCTGAAGGGGCCCCATTGACACCTAAAACCGAAACAGGTCGCGATGGACCAACCTCCTTGAGGCCTAATCCATGCTCATCTTGCATTGCCTTTATTTTTCCGTAATTTCTGCCGACCAACACAATATCACCAATGCGTAATGTTCCTTTTTCAACCAACATATTTGTAACATAACCCTTACCAACATCTAAAGAAGATTCTATAACCGTACCCATTGCTTGTCTATTAGGGTTTGCTTTAAGCTCTAAAAGCTCCGCCTCAAGGAGTATTTTTTCAAGCAGTTCTTCAATATTCAAATTTTGTTTCGCCGAAATCTCTTGACACTGATATTTACCTCCCCAGTCTTCAACCAAAATATTCATTTGAGAGAGCTGTTCTTTAATTTTTTCAGGATTAGCCCCTGGTTTGTCAATTTTGTTGATAGCAAAAACCATAGGGACCTCTGCAGCTTGAGCGTGTGAAATTGCCTCTTTTGTTTGAGGCATAACATCGTCATCTGCAGCCACAATAATAACAGCCACATCTGTAACTTGGGCCCCTCGAGCACGCATCGCCGTAAAAGCCTCATGACCAGGAGTGTCAAGAAAAGTCATAACCTTACCGTCCTCCAAGGTAACGCTGTAAGCTCCAATATGTTGTGTAATACCTCCAGCTTCACCTTTAACAACATCTGCGTTTCTTATCCTATCTAATAAAGATGTTTTTCCATGATCAACATGCCCCATTACTGTAATAATTGGCGCCCTTGAAACAAGGTCTTCTTCTTTATCTTCAATTACAGGAAGTGACTCTTCTACTGTAGCACTAACAAACTCTGCATCAAAACCAAACTCTTCCGCAATAATCTGAATCGTCTCCGCATCTAAGCGTTGATTAATTGACGCAAATATACCCAAAGACATACATGCAGAAATTACATCTGTAGAGTTCACGCTCATCATTGTTGCTAACTCAGAAACTGTAACAAACTCTGTTAGTTTTAGAATACTCTCTTGTTTTTCTGCATGAGCCTCCTCTTCTAATTTTTTTGCAGCAACACTCTCACGCTTTGCCTTTCTGTTTTTTGCACCCTTAGACTTGCCCCCCTTATTAGAAAGCCGGGCTAATGTTTCCTTAATCTCCTTTTGAATTTCCTCTTCTGTTATTTCTGCTTTTTGAGGTTTATTGTTTTTCTTTTTCTGAGCAGCACCTTTGTTTTTTTGAGAAAACTGTCCTTGCTGAGAAATATCAACTTTACGAACACGCTTGCGTTTTCTTCGCTCTTTATTTGGGGATGAATCTTTTTCATTTTTAGCGGGTAAATCTATTTTACCTACAACATTTGGGCCTGATAAAGATTCACTTTTAACACGAATCGTTTCTGTTGATATAGAAAGGGGCTCTTCTTTGTTTTCTTTAGCCTGTGGTTTAGGATCTGGGGTATTTGTCTGTTTTTTTGGCTCTTCTTTTTTGTTTTGTTTTGTTGGTCTTGTTTTGGTGTTAAGACTATCTAAATCTATTTTTCCAAGAACCTGTAATTTTGCGCCCTCATTTTTTGTTTGCCCATCTTTTTTTTCAAATTCATTCGCTTTTCCACCTTGGAATCCCTGGCCAACACGGTGATTATCTGCCCCACCTTTTTTTGAGTTAAAACCAAAGCCTTCTTTTTTATCTCTTAACGATATCGTCTCTCTTTTTTCTTGGTTGACAGGAGTTTTTTTTGATTCCTCTTTTAGTGTTTGATCGGCAGCAAATTCAGTGCGCAATAATTCGTAGTCCTCAGGAGATAGTTTTGTGTTTGGACTTGCAGATATAGAAATTCCCTTGCCTTCAAGAAATTCAATCAAAGTCGACATTCCAACGTTTAATTCTCCTGCTGCTTTTCCTAATCTAATTGGTTTACCCATAAATTCCGTATCGTTTACTTTTTAGTTTTTCTAAGTAGTTATAGTTTAAATATAGCTTTTTGAAGTGGTTTTATTCAAATTCTGCGTTTAAAATTTTAAACACCTCTTGTATAGTCTCTTCCTCTAGGTCTGTTCTTTTAACAAGGTCTTCTGTGCCTAAATCTAAAACTGACTTTGCTGTATCACATCCTATAGCCTTTAATTCATCGATAATCCACCCATCAATTTCATCCGCAAACTCTTCTAAGTCTACATCTTCAACATCAACCTCTCCCTCTCTATAAACATCTAGCTCATAACCTGTCAGCCTACCACCCAACTTTATATTATGGCCTCCTCTACCTATAGCTAAAGAAACTTGATCAGGTTTTAAGTAAACCTTAGCTCTAGATTCTTCCTCGTTTATTTCAATTGAAGTTATTTTTGCAGGAGAAAGCGACCTTTGAATAAATAATTGTGGATTATTTGTATAATTAATTACATCAATGTTTTCATTCTTTAACTCTCTAACAATACCATGTATTCTTGAACCCTTCATACCAACACAAGCACCAACAGGGTCAACTCTATCGTCGTAAGACTCAACAGCAACTTTCGCTCTCTCTCCAGGCTCGCGAACAATCCTTTTTATTGTAATTAATCCATCGAACACCTCTGGAACCTCGAGCTCGAATAGCCTCTCTAGAAACTCTGGGGCAGTCCTTGATAAAATAATAACGGGGTTACTGTTTCTCATATCAACCTTAGCAACGACAGCGCGGACAGATTCACCTTTTTTAAAGTAGTCTGATGGTATTTGTTCTGATTTAGGTAAAATCAACTCATTCCCTTCGTCATCAAGAATCATTATTTCTTTTTTCCACACTTGATAAACCTCTCCAGTAACAATCTCTCCGATTCTTTCCTTATATAATTTGTATAAATAATCTTTTTCTAAATCCATGATTCGGGACATCAAGTTTTGCCTAAGAGAAAGTATGTTTCTCCTTCCAAAATCTGCGAATTTAAATTCCTCTGTAACCTCTTCACCTATCTCAAAGTCCGGATCAATTTTAATTGCCTCAGAGTATGGTATCTCAATGTTAGGGTCTTCTACCTCCCCGTCGTCAACAATCTCCTTATTAATAAATATTTGAACGTCTCCTTTGTCAATATTTACAATAACATCAATATGCTCATCTGTATCGAACTTTCTCTTCAACATAGAACGAAACACATCCTCTAAGATATGTTGCATTGTTTGCTTGTCAATGTTTTTTAATTCTTTAAATTCTGAAAACGAATCAATTAATTCTATATTATCCATGGTTTTTGGTTTTTTATTCTCTATTAACACTTTGTTATTTGAAAGAGACCACTACTTTAGTTTCATGAATATCTTCCATTTTTAAGATACGCTCTTCTATCACCGTTTCTTTTTTCTTTTTACCTTCTATTCTTTTTTTTTCAGTCGACTGAATTTTTATCTCCACAGGTGTTGCTAAAATCATTTTGCCTCTGATTTTTTTTCCTTCTTTTAGCTTAACCCTAACTTCTCTGCCAATATTTTTTTTATACTGCGGAAAAACCCTAAGCCCTTTATCTAGACCAGCAGAGGAAACCGTTATATTAAAGTCTTCTTTTTGACGGTCTAGGTTGTGCTCAACATTCCTAGAAACAGAGGCGCAATCCATAACAGAAACGCCTCCTTCATGTTTGTCAATCTCAACACGAATATCGTTTGAAGGGGTCGTTGTTAGACTAACAAGAAAAAGCCCGTTGTCTAAGTCTGTAATACGACTATTTATCAGTCCTAATATTTTTTTTTTACTAATCATTAGTTATAAAAAGAGGGGGCAACTGCCCCCTTTACTTATAAAATCAATATTTAACGAGACAAATATAATTCTAAATTTGAAAAATACAAGTTTAAAAAGATACTTTTGTTGATAAGGTTCTTTAATGAAAAAAAAGTAAAAACAAAAAAGAATGCTGATAGAGATTGAAGATAAGGTTATTTCAACACAAATTTTTGAGAAAAACTTTGTGTGTGACCTCAGCGCCTGCAAGGGTCAGTGTTGTGTTTCCGGAGACTCTGGCGCGCCAATATCTGTAGAAGAGATTTCTATTCTTGAAGACGAAATAGATGAAATTAAGCCGTTTATGAGAAAAAGAGGGATTAAAATCATCGAAAACCAAGGTGTTTTTTATGTTGATCAAGAAAATGAAAAGGTAACGTCTTTGATAGACGAAAAAGAGTGTGCTTTTGTTTCTTTTAACAAAGAGGGCATTGCTCAATGCTCAATAGAAATGGCTTATAAGGAAGGTAAAACAACACTTAAAAAACCTATTAGTTGTCATTTATTTCCTATTCGGGTAAAAAAATTTAAGGCGTTTACTGCTTTAAATTATAGTAAATGGGACATCTGTGAGCCAGCGTGTGAGTGCGGCGAAAAACTAAAGGTTCCTGTGTTTATTTTTTTAAAAGATGCCCTTATAAGAGCTTTTGGGAGGCGTTTTTTTTCAGAACTTCTTGCTGTTAACAAAGAAATAACAAAAAAAAGATAGAATTGCATTTAGCCGTGCATCGTTTCTTCCTTGCCATAACTTTTTATAACACTCGCTTCATAGCTTAACCATTCCTGCCACCTCTGGTCAACATCATACTCCCCGCTATACTTTCGAGCATATTTTAAAAACAAGGTGTAGTGTCCTGCTTCGCTTATCATTAAATCCCTGTAGAATTTTGCTAAACCTTTATCTTTTATGTTTTTTGATAAAACCTTAAACCTCTCACAACTACGGGCTTCAATCATAGCAGAAAATAAAAGCCGATCTATTAAGGAAAAAAGCCTTCCAGAACCCTTTTTCATAAATTTAGCAAGCTCATTAACATAGCTATCTTTTCTTTCACGTCCAAGAACCAAGCCTCTAGATTTTATAATGTTATGTACTTGCTCAAAATGTTCTAGCTCTTCTTTTGCTAAAACCAACATATCTGTTACTAAATCTTTACGCTCTGAATTATGTATAATTATAGAGATCGCGTTGGAGGCTGCTTTTTGCTCACACCAAGCGTGGTCCGTTAATATTTCAGGAATGTTAGACTCAACAATATTAACCCATCTAGGGTCTGTTGGAAGTTTAAGACCGAGCATTTTAATGTTTTTAACTTATACTTTCGTTTTTTTCTTGTGATTAGCTTAAATATTAACTTCCACACATTTCACAATCGTCTGGATTTTCAATAGAACAAGAAACTTCTGCCTGTGCTTCTTCAATAGACTTAGCTGTAGGCTCGCTTACCGCGGACCGGTCAATTGTAAATTTAATGGCATCTGTTGCTGCTTTTGTCCGTAAATAATACATCCCTGTTTTTAACCCCTTCTCCCATCCGTAGAAATGCATTGAGGTTAATTTTCCAAAGTTCGCATTCTCCATAAAAATGTTTAATGACTGTGATTGGCATATATAAGCGCCTCTATCAGCAGAAAGATCTATTATTGCTTTTTGTGATATCTCCCAAGCTGTTTTATAAAGGTTTTTAATTTTTTGCGGTATCTCTTTAATCTCTTGAATAGATCCATTTGCAACCATTATTTTCTGGCGCATTTCTTTAGTCCAAAGACCTTCTTTTACAAGGTCTTTTAGTAGATATTTATTCACTATTATAAATTCACCTGACAAAACTCTCCTTGTGTAAATATTAGATGTATATGGCTCAAAACACTCGTTATTCCCTAAAATTTGAGCTGTTGAGGCTGTTGGCATTGGGGCTAGCAAAAGGGAATTTCTAACGCCATATTTTTTAACCTCCTCTTTTAAAACATCCCACTCCCATTTGTCCGTTGGTTTCACCCCCCAAAGATCAAACTGAAAGACACCCTTGGAGACCGGGGAGCCTTTAATTGAAGAATATGGGCCGTCTATTTTGGCTAAATCTTTAGACGCAGTCATAGAAGCATAGTAGATTGTTTCAAAAATTTCCTTATTCAAGACTCTTGCTTCTTCTGAATCAAATGGATAACCCATAAGAATAAAAGCATCCGCTAAACCTTGAACACCAATACCTATGGGACGATGTCGCAGATTTGAGTTTTCAGCTTCTTTTACCGGGTAATAGTTCCCGTCAATAATTTTATTAAGATTTAATGTTGCTTGATATGTTACTTCAAACAATTTTTGATGATCAAATTCTTTGTCTTCAGAGACATATTTTGGTAAAGCTATTGATGCCAAATTACAAACAGCAACTTCATCCGGAGAAGTGTACTCAATTATCTCTGTACATAAATTAGAAGATTTTATAACACCTAAGTTTTGTTGGTTTGACTTTTTGTTTGCAGCATCTTTGTATAGCATATATGGGGTTCCTGTTTCGATTTGAGACTCCAAAATCTTAAACCATAAGTCTTGTGCTTTTATTGTCTTCCTCCCCCTTCCTTCTTTTTCATACTTCACATATAAAGCCTCAAAATTTTCACTATGCGTTTCTGATAAACCAGGGCATTCGTGAGGGCACATTAATGTCCATTCTGCATTTTCTTTTACTCTCTTCATAAACAAGTCTGGAATCCATAGTGCATAAAACAAATCTCTTGCCCTCTGCTCTTCCTTGCCGTGATTTTTCTTTAAGTCTAAAAACTCAAAAATATCAGAATGCCATGGCTCAATATACATAGCGAAAGAGCCTTTACGCCTTCCTCCTCCCTGATCTACATAACGAGCCGTGTCATTAAAAACACGAAGCATTGGTACAATTCCGTTTGAAGTCCCATTGGTCCCTTTTATATAAGACCCCTTAGATCTTATGTCATGAATAGCTAAACCGATACCCCCTGCAGACTGGGAAATTTTCGCACAAGAAGATAACGTATCATATATACCTTCTATGCTGTCTTCTTTCATTGTCAATAAAAAACAAGAGGACATTTGTGGCTTTGGTGTGCCAGAATTAAAAAGCGTTGGTGTAGCATGAGTAAACCAACCTTCCGACATTAAATTATAGGTCTTAATAACCGAATCTATATCCTCTTTGTGTATTCCCACCGAGACCCTCATTAACATTTGTTGTGGCCGCTCAACAATCTCTCCATTTAATTTTAACAAATATGACCTTGTTAAAGTTTTAAAGCCAAAATAATCATACCTAAAGTCCCTATCATAAATAATGCTAGAATCTATTCTCTCTTTATTTTCCTTTATAACATTATAAACATCTTCAGCTAGAAGAGCTGCATTTTGACCTGTTTTTGGGTCTATATAATTATATAAATCCGCCATTACATCAGAAAAGGTTTTTTTAGTTTCTTTATGTAAGTTGGAAACCGCTATTCTTGAGGCTAAAAGAGCGTAATCTGGATGCTCGATTGTTTTAGCAGCTGAAACTTCTGCCGCTAAATTGTCTAGCTGTGTCGTTGTAACACCATCGAATAAACCTTCAATCACCTTCATTGCAACAGCCTCGGGAGAAACCATTGGATCAAGCCCATAGCACATTTTTACTATTCTCGCTGTTATTTTGTCAAATTTTACAGCTTCCTTTCTTCCATCTCTTTTTAAAACATACATGGTTTTCTAAGTTTAAATTATATTAATGTTTTTCTTTAAATTAATCTGTTAAAAATCTTCCTCTAAACTGAATGTTTGATCAGAATCATTGTTTAACACCCCTGACTTTTGATACTCACCAACACGTTTCTCGAAAAAGTTTGTCTTGCCTTGAATGGATATCATCTCCATAAAATCAAATGGGTTTGTTGCGTCAAAAAACTTTGGACACCCTAGCTCCAAAAGGAGCCTGTCTGCAACAAACTCAATGTATTGAGACATTAAGTCACTATTCATCCCTATCAACTTTACAGGAAGGGCGTCCGTTACAAATTCTTTTTCTATTTCTACAGCATCCAAAATAATTTTTTGAACCTCTTCCGATGAAAGTTTATTTATAACATGGTTGTTATAAAGAAGGCATGCAAAATCACAATGTAAACCTTCATCACGAGAGATCAGCTCGTTAGAAAAAGAAAGCCCAGGCATAAGGCCTCTTTTCTTCAGCCAAAAAATTGAACAAAAAGACCCAGAAAAAAAGATTCCTTCAACAGCAGCAAAAGCAATTAACCTCTCTGCAAAAGAACCATTTTCTATCCATCTTAAAGCCCAGTCTGCTTTTTTTCGAACACACTCTATTGTTTCTAAGGCATTAAACAATTTGTTTTTTTCTGATTTATCTTTAATGTATGTGTCTATTAAAAGAGAGTATGTTTCCGAATGAATGTTTTCGATTGCAATCTGAAAGCCATAAAAGAACTTTGCTTCTGTATACTGAACCTCCGACAAAAAGTTTTCTGCTAAATTCTCATTTACAATACCATCAGAAGCAGCAAAAAACGCTAACACGTGTTTTATGAAGTGCCTCTCGTTGTCATTTAATTTTGACTCCCAATCAACAAGGTCTGCGGCAAGGTCTATTTCCTCTGCAGTCCAAAAACTTGCTTCCGCTTTTTTATAAAAAGACCAAATGTCGTCATGCTCAATTGGAAACAAAACAAAACGATTCTTATTTTCTTTTAAAATTGGTTCTATCTGTGCCATTTAACCTCTCTTTTTTATGTCTTTATATTGAGTGAGAACCTCTGTTATCACTAGATTATTAGCTTAAGTTTATTGTTTCTTCTTGTACAAATTTGGAGAGTGTGCTCTAGTTAAGTTTCTTAATACAAGAGACTGACAAAAATTGTCATTTTTATATCTTAAAACAACAAAAAAAATCAACAATTTTTTCCTGTTTTCAACATTACATCCCCAAAACCCTTTGGCGATAGTAACTAAGAAATTTATCAACAGTTACAACAAAGATATTCACAGTTTATCCTCTTTTTATTTTGAGAAACACTCCTAAAACATTCCTTCATCCCTCTACCTCTGAAAATTAACTACTGCGTATTAAATTTAAAATTTATTACAAGACTGTTCAAGATATTTTTTTTGATATTTTAAACATTATTTTGTTTGTAATTTAGAATAGTAAATTATGAAAAAACACTTTCTAATAGTTGGGGCGGGAGTCGCCGGAGCATGTACTGCGGTTCATTTAATAAAATCAGGTGCAAATGTCACAATTATTGATAACAATAAAAATGTTAGTTCTCGTGTTGCCGCAGGAATAATTAATCCTATTGTGTTTAGGCGTATGACAAAAAGTTGGCGCATAGATGACTTCCTTCCCTTTTTAAAAACCTTCTACAAAGAGATTGAAGAGGACACCTCTTCTTCTTTTTTATTAAACCTTTCTATTCGTAGATTGTTTGCTTCGAAACAAGAGCAATTATTGTGGCTAGAAAAAGAAGGTCGGGATGACTTTTCACCTTACTTAGAAAGAATAACAAGGGAGGATCTAGATTATTCTGGGGCTAAAAACCCATTTGGATCAGGAAGAATAAAAGAAGCGTATTGTATAGACGTTTCTGTTTTTTTTAAAAGCATAACTAAGTGGATTAAAGAGCATGGAACAATTATATCTGAAGAGTTTGACTACAAGAATCTTAAAGAAAACACATATAAGGGCACGTTGTATGATGGTATTGTTTTTTGTGTTGGTCATCAAAACAAAGACTGTAAATATTTTGAAGAGCTTACAATAGAACAGACAAAAGGACAGCTGCTTACAATAAAATCTAAAACACTCCCAGAGAACGTTTCTCTAAACAGAAAGTGTTTTATCCTACCAAAAGGAAAAAGGCTTTTCAAAATAGGCTCTACATATGAGTGGAACAACCCAACTACAAACACAACAAAGCAGGGGAAAAAAAATCTTTTAGAAAACCTTTCATATATTACAGATGAGAGTGTTTCGGTTTTACACCAAGAAGCGGGTATAAGGCCTACAACAAAAGACAGAAGGCCAATGGTGGGGACACACAAAACAGTCAAGACCTATCATATTCTAAATGGTTTAGGGGCAAAGGGGTATATGCTTGCGCCCCTAATTTCAAAAGAATTTGTTGATTATTTAATGAAAGGAGTTGAGCTTGACCCAAAAATTAACATCTCCCGTTATTACAGAAGAAATAATACTTAACTTTACATTTAAAACAAAGAACAATATAATATGTACCCACCAGAACTAGTAAAACCAATGAAAGAAGACCTTACGAGTGTAGGTTTTAATCAATTAACAACCACCACTGATGTTGATGAAATAATAAAAAACAGCGATGGAGAGACTTTACTTCTTGTTGTTAATTCTGTTTGTGGTTGTGCTGCGGGTAATATGCGCCCCGGCGTTAAGCTTTCTTTAAACAATGACAAAGCACCAACAACTTTAGCAACGGTTTTTGCAGGTGTTGATGGGGAAGCAACCAACCAGGCAAGAAAATATTTTTTACCATACCCTCCTTCTTCGCCTTCAATTGCCCTTTTTAAAGATAAGAAGCTTGTTCACTTTTTGGAAAGACACCATATCGAAGGTGGTTCCGCGGAAATGATTGCAGAAAACCTTTCACAGGCATACAACGAATTCTGTTAAGCCCAGATTAAGCTTTCTATTTTAAGTGTCTCATTATTTTTGTGGATGTCGGGCTTGTTATTGATGTATAGTAATCTATATAAGCACCTTTTTCATCTACTAGATACTTTTGAAAATTCCAAAGAACAGAACTATTCTTTACCCCATTCAGTGATGATTGTGTTAGCCACGAATAAATAGGGTGCTGGTTTTTTCCTTTAACATTTATTTTTTCAGACATTATAAAGTCAACGCCATAGTTTTTTTGACAAAAAGCTTGTATCTCCTTTTCTGTTCCGGGCTCTTGTCCTCCAAACTGATCACAAGGGAAACCAATGAGCACTAGTTTATCTTGATATTTTTCGTGAAGCACTTGAAGCTCTTTATATTGACTAGTAAAACCACATCTTGAAGCAACATTTACAAAAAGAATCTTCTTGCCTTTAAATTGATTTAAAGAAATGTTTTTGCCTTCTATGCTAGTAAATGAATAATCATAAATTGAAGTTGATTGCGCCATGGAATTGCATGTTAAAAGGATAAAAATTATAAAAAAAATTGTTTTCATATAACAAATTTACATATTTTTGTTTAAACATTTGTAAAAAAGATTAAACAAAACTGGTTGTGCAACAAATTCTTTCTCTAAACGACATTTTAAAGCTAGACAAAATTAAACGGATTAATTTAGTAAATAGCCTTTCTGGTTTTAAGTCTGCAAATCTAATTGGTACAACTTCAAAAATCAAAAAAGAGAATTTAGCGATTTTTAGCTCTGTAATTCACGTTGGTTCTGACCCACCTCTTCTTGGTTTTTTAGTCCGCCCGAACAAACCTGTAAGACACACATATACCAATATAAAACAAACAGGGATTTTTACAATAAATCATGTTTGTAGCAAAACTTTTAATGATGCTCACCACACTTCTGCTAAATATCCAGAAGACATTTCGGAATTTGAAAAAACTAATCTCACGCCAGAGTACAACAAGTCTTTTTTAGCGCCATTTGTAAAAGAATCTTCAATAAAAATTGGCCTTTCTTTTAAAGAAGAGCATAAAATTAGCTCTAACAACACAATTTTTGTAGTTGGTCAAATTGAGCTTATAATCCTAAATAAAAAACTTGAAAAAGATGGATTTATAGATTTAACAGAAAATAATACAGCCACAATAAATGGGTTAAGCGGATATAGTTTTCCGAAAAACATTGAAAGAAAACCCTACCAAAGACCTAAATGAAAGCCTATCTAAAAACAAAAATATGTGTCAGGTGTAACAGGCCTTTTACTTGGAGAAAAAAATGGGAAAGAGACTGGGAAAACGTAAAATATTGTAGTAAAAGATGTCAAAAGAAAAAACAGCCATAGTATGGTTCACCAACAACTTAAGAGTTTCAGACAACACGGTTCTATCATTGGCTCTAAAAAACCACACAAGGGTGTTCTGTGTATACTGCTTCAATAAGTCTACCTTTGAAGGTTCTTTTTATGGTTTTAAGAGAATCTCTATATACCGAACAAAGTTTTTAATTGAAAGTGTTTCAACCCTAAAAAAAAACCTAGAGACAAACAATATCCCTCTTTTTGTTTATTATGGAAAACCTGAAAAAAAAATATCTGAATTATTTCTTTCTTTAAAAGCAGAGTTTCTATATGTCCAAAAAGAAACAACAAAGGAAGAAAATGAACTTATTAATCTAGTAGAAAAATCTTTGCCGCGAAATGTTCATATTAAAAAAATATTCGATCAGTTTTTATTCCACCCTGATCTTCTAAATTTTGATAGTGAAAAAAAACTTAAATCATTTTCTAGCTTTAGAAAAAGAGCAGGGAAAATTAAACTAAAACTAGAGCTAGGTCAGTGTATAAAAAAACCCAAAAACAACCTAACACACAATACAACAAAGATTCCTTGTATAGAAACACTTGGGTTCAAAAATTATACTCAAAACCCAAACTCTTGCTATACTTTCGTTGGTGGTGAGGACTCTGCAAATAAGCGAGTGGAAAATTATTTCTTTGAAACAAAAGAAATTCGCAACTATAAGAAAACAAGAAATGGCTTAATTGGACCTGATTACAGCTCAAAGCTTTCCCCCTGGTTAGCTAACGGTTCTATATCAACTAGAACTGTCTATTCTAAAATCCTAGAACATGAGCGTTCTTTTGGGAGAAACGAATCCACATATTGGCTTTTTTTTGAGCTTTTATGGAGAGACTTTTTTAAACACATCTCTATTATTCATTCCAAAACTCTTTTTTTACGTGGGGGTATGCAAAAAAAACATGTTTTATGGAAAAAAGACAGACAACTTATTGATTCTTGGATAAATGGAAAGACATCAGAACCATTTGTAAACTCTAACATGGTTGAGCTAAAAAAAACGGGCTGGATGAGTAATAGAGGAAGACAAATTACATCATCCTATTTTACAAAAAACCTATATTTAGATTGGAGGGTTGGGGCGGCATATTTTGAAAGTGCTTTAGTTGATTATGATGTTCATAGTAATTATGGAAATTGGCAATATGTTGCCGGTGTAGGTAATTATTTTAAAAGTCGCTCTTTTGATATTCCTTGGCAAGCAAAAACCTACGATAGCAACAAAGATCACCAATCAATTTGGCTAAAAAACAAAAAATGAAAACAGCAACTCTAATTTTCCCTCATCAAATATATCGTGATTTAAGTTTAATTGATAAAACATCTGTTGTTTTCTTAATTGAGGAATCTCTTTTTTTTAAAGAGTATAATTTTCACAAGCAAAAAATCGCATTTCATAGAGCAACAATGAAGTTTTATGAAAAACACCTAAAAATTAGTGGCTTCAAAACTGTTTACATAGAAAGTAAGACAAAATTATGCGAGCTAGACTATCTATTTGATTCTTTTGTGAAGAAAGGTTTCCGTTTAGTCAACATCTTTAATGTTTCAGATAATTGGTTAGAAAAAAAAATTAAAAACCAGTCTAAAAAAATCAAATTAGCATGGAGAGAAAGTCAAATTTTTATTAACTCAAAAGATGAAATCTTAGACTTTTTTAAAAAAGAAAAAAAGACATTTTTTCAAACCTCTTTTTATATACAAGAAAGAAAGAAAAGAAAAATTTTAATTGACGGCAAAGGGCCTGTTGGCGGTGAGTGGAGTTTTGATAAAATGAACAGAAAAAAGTACCCTAAAAACCTAAAGCCCCCTAGAGTTAAATTAGCAGAAAAAACAGCTTATCATATAGAAGCTAAAAACTATGTCGCAAAATATTTTAATAAAAACTTCGGTGAGATACACATCGATTATCCTGTCACTTTTGAAGGTGCAGATCTTTGGCTTGAAGAATTTTTTAGATTCCGATTCTTTGATTTTGGTTTATATGAAGATGCAATAGTTGAAAAAGAATCTTTTTTAAACCATAGTATTATTTCTCCTTTATTAAATGTTGGACTTCTTTCTCCTATGGATGTAGTAAAAAAAAGCATCTATTTCGGCACAAAAAACAACATTCCTATCAATTCTATAGAAGGTTTTGTAAGACAAATAATTGGGTGGAGAGAATTTATTAGAGGGGTTTATTTAGCTAAAGGAAGTCAAGAGAGAACAACAAATTTCTGGAGACACAAAAGACCCTTACCCAACACATTTTATACAGGAGAGACAGGTATGCCGCCAATTGACCAAACAATAAAAAAAATAATAAAAACAGGCTACTCCCACCATATTGAACGGTTAATGATTATGAGCAATTTTTTTCTTTTGTGTGAGATTAATCCTGATCATATCTACCAATGGTTCATGGAGGTTTATATAGATTCATACGATTGGGTTATGGTCCCCAATGTCTACGGTATGGGAGTTTATGCTGATGGGGGAGTTTTTTCAACAAAACCATATATAAGCGGAAGCAATTACATAAAAAAAATGAGTGATTATTCATCAGGGAAATGGGAAGATGTTTGGAACGGTCTTTTTTGGAGATTTATGCATAAAAACAAAGCTGTTCTATCAAAAAACCCCAGAGTCAGCTTAATCCTAGGAAACTTAAATAGAATGAACGATGAGAAGCTTCAAAAACATATAGAAACTGCAGATGATTTTCTTAAAACCTTAAAATGAGTTATGGCCCCAATTAAAAAAAACCATGATCTTGATAGAATAATAGAAATGGCATGGGAGGATAGAACCCCTTTTGACGCTATCAAGCTTCAATTTGGTCTTGAAGAAAACGACGTTCGGATATTAATGAGAAAACACCTAAAACCTAACTCCTTTATACTATGGAGAAAGAGAGTTAAAGGTAGAAAAACAAAACACCTTAAAGTCAGGGGTTTTAAGTCTTCTTCTTTTCGCTGTTCAAGACAAAAGGTTATCTCAAACAATAAAATAACTAAATCAAAAAAGTAAACAAAATTTGTTAGTGTTTTGTTTTTTGTGTCATTTTTACTAATTACTTCCCGATACAAAAGTTACTAAAAATATTCCCTAGCAAATCATCCGTAGATATGTCGTTTGTAATGCTTCCCAAATGGAACATTGCTTGACGAATGTCCATAGCAACAAAGTCTCCCGAAACACCAGAGGTAAGAGACTCTTTTGTTTTTTCTAATGACTCTATTGTTTTTGTAAGTGATTGATAATGTCTAGAGTTTGAAACTATTGTCTCATCACCAAGCTTAAAATCTCCCTGAACCTCAGAAACTAAAAGCTCTTTAAGTTTGTTTATATTTTTACCTGTTTTTGCACTTAAACAAACCGCGTCTTTTATCCGGAGTTTTGATATGTCAATTTTGTTTAATATAATCAACACACATTTTTCTGGATCTTCTTTTTTTAACTTTTCAGCCCACAACGAAACTTCATTGACATTGTTTTTATTGGAAGCATCCGCCATACACAAAACAATAGATGCTTGTTTTATTTTTTCTAAAGAGCGCTCTATCCCTATCGCCTCTATTTCTTCAGCTCCTTCTCTTATTCCCGCAGTATCGATTAACCGAAATAATATTCCATCAATATTTATTGTTTCTTCGACTGAATCTCGTGTTGTCCCCTCAATATCACTAACTATAGCCCTATCGTCCCCTAATAGCTGGTTTAATAGTGTGCTTTTCCCTGTGTTTGGTGCGCCAACTATTGCTACAGGAACACCTTTTTTTATTGCATTTCCAAGATCAAAAGACTTAACCAATCGCTTAAGATATTTTAAAACACCGTCAACTAAACCCTCTAAATCATCACGATTTGCAAACTCTACATCTTCTTCTCCAAAATCGAGTTCCAGCTCAACTAAAGAGGCAAAGTTTATTAGTTTTTCACGTAGCTCTTTCAGCTCGCTTGAAAAGTTTCCTTTAAGCTGATTTAATGCAATTTGGTGTGCTTTTTGTGATTCTGAAGCAATTAAATCTGCCACAGCCTCTGCTTGCGAAAGATCTATCTTTCCGTTTAAAAATGCCCTAAGAGTAAACTCTCCAGGACTAGCCATTCTAGCGCCACCCTGAATTAATAATTTAATAATTTCTTTTTGTATGTATGGTGACCCATGACACGAGACTTCAACACTTTCCTCCCCGGTAAAACTTCTTCCATCCTTAAAAACTGAAACCAAAACCTCATCAATTAACTCTCCTCCTGCTGAAGAAATAGAACCAAAATGTATTGTGTGAGAATTTAAGCCCAATAGATTTTTAGAAAAAAGCTTTGAAACTATCTCAAAAGATTTTGAGCCTGAGATACGAATAACACCTATTGCACCAACACCGTTTGGTGTGGCTAGCGCACAGATTGTATCTTCATTTTTATTTTGAGACATAACACAAATTTAATCCTTATTTCCTCTTTGATTCAAAAAAAGTTTTAATCAAATCACGACATTCTTTTTCCATTATACCTGAAATAACCTTTGTCTTTGGGTGGTATATTCCTGTATACCTTCCCGCCCCTCTCTCTTCGTCTTTTGCGCCAAAAACAACCTTGTCTATTTGAGACCAGTAAAGGGCACCAGCACACATTACGCATGGCTCAAGGGTTACATATAAAGAGCAGCCCTTAAGATATTTACCACCAAGATATGAAGATGCAGATGTAATTGCTTGTGTTTCTGCGTGAGCTGTAACATCAGTAAGTAGCTCTGTTAAATTATGTGCTCTAGCAATAACCTGATTTTTAGCAACAACAACAGCGCCAACAGGAACCTCTCCTGCCTCTAGTGCTTTTTGAGCCTCAGCATATGCTTTTTTCATAAAGTACTCATCGCTGTGCGGTGAAATCATATAGTGTTCTTTTTTAAAGTTCAAAATTAAGTAAATTCCCTACATTTACATTATGAATCTTAAGATTAACAAACTTAAACAGGGAGATCTTATTGAAATTTTAGCTCCTGCTAAAGCAATAGAAAAAAAACATATCTTAAACGCAAAAAAAACCTTAGAAAATCATGGTTTTAAGGTTCGTGTATCAAAGCATTGTAAAGGTAATTCTAATTACTTTTCTGGAACTATCAATGAGCGTTTAGAAGACTTTCAACGAGCAATTGACGATGATAATGTTAAGGCTATTTTGTGTGCTAGAGGTGGTTATGGGTGCATACAAATTGTAGAAAAAATACAATGGGCTAACATGCTCCGGAAACCTAAATGGATTATTGGTTTTAGTGATGTTACTGTTTTTCACCAAAAACTATGTTTGATGGGTCTAAAGAGCATTCATGGAACAATGCCTCTAAATTTTTCTACAAACTCTCCTGAATCTATAAAAACTCTGTTTAATGCTTTAACGGGTAAGCCATATAAGATATGTTGTCGTGAAACAAAACATAACAAAGAAGGGAAGGCAGAGGGTTTTTTGCATGGTGGAAACTTATCTGTTATATATAGCTTGCTTAGTTCGCTGAAAGATTTTAATTTTTCTAACTCTATTTTGTTTATTGAAGATGTTTGTGAGCCAATATATCACTTAGATAGAATGTTTTACGCGTTAAAAAATGCTGGGATATTAGACAAAATTAAAGGTCTAATTGTTGGCGGAATGACAGATATTAAGGACTCTAACCCTCCTTTTGGTTTATCGTACGAAGAGATGATTCTATCGCACTTTAAGCACAGCAAAGTCCCTATCTGTTTTAATTTCCCTGCAGGACATCTAAAAAACAACCAAGCACTTGTTTTAGGTTCAGAGGTTGTTTTGAAGATAAACCAAGATGGGTCTGAGCTTTCTTTCTTTGAGAGTTAAGACTAACTAGGGAGAACCTTTTTTATTTAAATCCGTTATAAATAAGTGTAACTTATTATTAATTTAATATTATATTAAGTTCTTATGCATTAAATTTGCATAGGAACTGTTTTTAAAAACAAAGAATGAGCAAGTCTGCTATACTATCTTCATCAATCGCTAAAAAATGGTGGATGTCTTTAACCGGTCTTTTTCTTTGTCTTTTTTTGGTAGGACATCTATTAGGTAACCTCCAAATAATCTTTTTTTCAGGAGATGAAGGACAACGTGTTTTTAATGAGTACGCTTATTTTATGACACATAATCCTCTTATTAAACTACTCTCCTATTTAACTTACTTTTCAATCCTCTTTCATGCAGTAGATGGTATAATTCTAACCTTTCAAAACAAAAGAGCTAGACCAATAAAATACGCATATAGTAAACCACAAAAAAACTCATCAACACCTTCCCGATATATGGCAATTCTTGGTTCTGCTATATTAATTTTTATTATAATGCACATGTCTAATTTTTGGGGTGTAATGCATTTTGATAAAAACATGCCTTTACATACAAAAAATTTGGTTCGTCCCGATTCGTCATATCAAAAACTATATTTAACCACTAATGGAACTTTTTTGCCTGTGGAACAAGTTGAAATAAATAACAAAACTGAACTTATTGATAAAGAATTAAACTTGAAGATCGGAGAGGGTTATAAAGATCTACACTCTTTGACTGTTTCTTTTTTTGGGCACAACAAAACAAACAAAGGTTTTCCGCCAAATAAATACGCTTATCTGGCCGTAATTTTATATGTGTTTTCAATGGCTGTCTTAAGTTTTCACTTATGGCATGGTTTTAATTCTGCATTCCAAACATTAGGTATAAGTCACGAAAAATATAATTCTGCTCTTTCTTTGTTTGGGAAAATTTTTTCTGTTCTTGTGCCATTAGCTTTTGCGTCTATTCCTATAACAATTTTTTTAACCAAATAGAAGTCTAAAACATGACAGCATTAGATTCAAAAATACCTGAAGGTCCTATCAAAGAAAAGTGGACAAACCACAAAAACAAAATTAACGTGGTTAATCCTGCAAACAAAAGGCTTATTGACGTTATTGTTGTTGGAACTGGTTTAGCTGGCGCTTCTGCTTCGGCATCTTTAGCAGAAATGGGATATAATGTTAAAGCTTTTTGTTTTCAAGATACTCCAAGACGAGCTCATTCTATTGCAGCTCAAGGAGGTATAAACGCGGCTAAAAACTATCAAAACGACGGTGATTCTGTTTATAGGTTGTTTTACGATACTGTAAAAGGAGGTGATTATAGGGCAAGAGAAGCTAATGTTTATAGATTAGCTGAAGTTTCAGCTAATATTATTGATCAATGTGTTGCCCAGGGGGTGCCCTTTGCCCGAGACTATGGAGGACTGTTAGATAACCGTTCTTTTGGTGGAGTGCTTGTTTCAAGGACTTTTTATGCAAAAGGTCAAACTGGACAACAATTGCTTTTAGGTGCTTATTCAGCAATGAACCGACAGATTGGTAAAGGAAAAATCCAAATGTACTCTCGACACGAAATGTTAGAGTTGGTTAAGATTAATGGCAAGGCAAGAGGAATTATCGCAAGGAACCTTATCACAGGAGAGCTTGAAAGACACTCTGCTCATGCTGTAGTTATTGCTTCTGGGGGGTATGGTAATGTTTTCTTTTTATCTACAAATGCAATGGGATCAAACGTTACAGCAGCATGGAGAATTCATAAAAAAGGTGCCTTTTTTGCAAACCCTTGCTATACACAAATACACCCAACATGTATACCTCGGTCTGGAGACTATCAATCTAAATTAACATTGATGTCTGAGTCGCTAAGAAATGACGGCCGTATATGGGTCCCAAAAAACAAAGAAGATGTGATTGATATCCGAGAAGGAAAGAAGAAGCCGACGGATCTAAGCGAGGAAGAAAGAGACTATTACCTTGAAAGAAGATACCCCGCATTTGGAAACCTTGTGCCTAGAGATGTAGCCTCAAGGGCAGCGAAAGAAAGATGTGACGCTGGTTTTGGCGTAAATGAGACTGGTGAAGCTGTTTATCTAGATTTTGCCTCTGCAATATTCCGTTATGGAAAAGAAAAAGCAACTATAAATAACGAGAGAGAAGCTTCAAAAGAAAGAATTATAGAGCTCGGAGAAGAAGTTATAAAAGCAAAATATGGAAACCTTTTTCAGATGTACTGGAAAATCACAGACGAAAACCCATACAAAACACCTATGATGATATACCCAGCTGTTCATTACACAATGGGCGGGGTTTGGGTGGACTATAATTTAATGACGACAATTCCTGGTTGTTATGCTGCGGGTGAGGCTAATTTTTCTGACCATGGAGCAAATAGGCTTGGCGCATCAGCTCTAATGCAAGGTTTGGCTGACGGTTATTTTGTTCTCCCTTATACTATTGGAGACTACTTAGCTGATGACATTAGAACAGGAAAAATTCCTGTTGAAACAAAGGAGTTTGAGGAAGCAGAGGCTGGAGTAAAGGCTCGGCTAGAAGGTTTTGTGAATAAAAAAGGAACAAAGAGTGTTGACCATTTTCATCGTAGACTTGGAAAGGTTATGTGGAATAAAGTCGGGATGGCAAGGAACGAAAAAGGGCTAAAAGAGGCAATCAAGGAAATTCAGCAAATTAGAGAGGAGTTTCACAAAGAGGTTATGGTTCCAGGGGGTGCCTATGAATTTAACCCTGAGCTAGAAAAAGCGGCAAGGGTTGAAGATTTTATAGAGCTGGGTGAGTTGTTTGCTAAAGATGCCTTACATAGAACGGAGTCTTGTGGTGGTCATTTTAGAGAAGAGTCTCAAACCCCTGAAGGAGAAGCCTTAAGAGATGATGTGAATTTTTCTTTCACATCAGCCTGGGAGTGGAAAGGTGTCAATAGCGCCCCCGTTTTGCACAAAGAAATCCTCTCATTTAAAGATATTGAGCTAAAACAACGCTCATACAAATAAAGAAAAAATGAAGTTAAAATTAAAAGTTTGGAGGCAAAAAAACAGGAAGGAAAAAGGAAAGTTAGAAACATACTCTTTAGATAACGTTTCTGAACATATGTCTTTTCTTGAAATGATGGACGTTCTAAACGAGCAACTTATCAATGATGGTGTTGAGCCCGTTGCATTTGATCATGATTGCCGTGAGGGAATTTGTGGTATGTGCTCAATGTATATTAATGGTCAGCCTCATGGTCCTGATAGGGGAGTAACAACATGTCAGCTCCACATGAGGAAGTTCAATGATGGAGACACTATATATATTGAGCCATTTAGGGCTAAAGGTTTTCCTATAGTAAAAGACCTGGTTGTTGATAGGGGGGCTTTTGATCGAATTCAAAGAGCAGGAGGGTTTATCTCCGTAAACACATCTGGAAACACCCAAGACGCAAACCTGACACCAGTTCCAAAAAAAGATGCAGACAAAGCTTTTGATGCAGCAACCTGTATTGGCTGCGGAGCCTGTGTTGCATCATGTAAAAATGCCTCTGCAATGCTTTTTGTGTCAGCTAAGGTTTCTCAATACTCCCTGCTTCCTCAGGGAAAAGTTGAAGCAAAAAGACGTGTACTAAATATGGTTGAACAAATGGATAAAGAAGGTTTTGGTAACTGCACAAACACAGGCGCTTGTCACGTGGAATGTCCTAAAGAAATCTCTTTAGAAAACATCGCCCGAATGAATCGAGAGTTTTTAAAGGCATCTATAACATCAGAAAAATAAGCTGATTTATACTCGATATTTAAAGTTTTTAAAATATTATTAAATTAGTGGTCAATTAATAAACGACTACTATTATGAAAAATTTTACATTACTATTTACTTTTATTTTTACTGTTTTTTTGGCCAGCTCACAGGTTATTTGTTCTGGTGTTTCTCCTGCTTCTATTTCTGGGGACTATAATTTTGCATGGGCAGACCCTGCGGGTGGAGATTGGTCAACACCAGACTTTTTAACCCCAGGTGTTTTTGTTCAAGACACATTAATGATGATTAATGATGGTTCTCCAGGTGTCAACGCACAAGGAAACCCTATTTCTGCAGAAGGATGTGCAGGGTCTGGAGATGTAGGAGCACCACCAGCCAGTACACAATGGAATGACTTAACTGGAAAAATTGCTGTTATATACAGAAACACTTGTGAGTTTGGATATAAAGCACTCCAAGCACAAAATGCAGGGGCGGTTGCTGCAATAATAATAAACAGAGAAGACGCTATTGTTGAAATGGGAGGTGGTGTTGAAGGTTTAAATGTTACAATTCCTGTTGTATTTATTTCGAGTGTTGACGGTTTAACCCTTACTACAGAAATGAATAATGGCCCTGTTGTTATGTTTTTAGGAAACAAGGTTGGCGCTTATACAAATGATGTTGGTGCATCAGCAGACCAGATGCTTGTTTCTCCATATGGTGCATCAAACACCTTTTTTGATAATGGGTTTGATTTGGGTATTCAGATATATAATTTTGGAACAGCCTCTCAATCTGATATAACTGTTCAGGCAAAAATTGACGGCCCTTCAGGTACAACAGTTTATAATGAAACAGTTTCTGCCCCTTTAATGGCAAGTGGAGACACTTTAGCTATCTTTAACGGCAACCCCGTGCAGTTTCCTCCTTTTGATTTGGGGGGTATAGGAATGTATCCAACAGGAGAGTATACATTGTCTTATACTTTAAACATGAGCGCAATTGATGAATCTGATTATGACAACTCTTTTTCATCAAAGTTTACAGTAAATGATGATATGATTTCTTTAGCAAATCTAAACTCAGATACGCTGCCATTAGCAACAACATTTCCTAGCAACTCAACGGTTGAATATCAGTCCTGTATGTTTTATCAAGACCCTAATGCTAGCTCTGTTGGTGTTTTAGGAACATACATTATACCTTATACTGATACTTCTATAAATAATTTAGCTGGCGCTGAAATTTTTATTAATTTTTTAGAGTGGAATGACCCTTGGACAGATTTAACAGACCCAAATTATGCTGGAGGAGCAAACAACAATTGGTTTCAAGCGTTAGATTTTATTGCTTACGCAACTCATTACCCTACATCTAACAGCGAAGTTGGTGTTCCGGTTTATGTTCCTTTTGATCAGCCTGTAGAAATTCAAGATAATCAACGATACCTAATTTGCCTACAGTCTTTTGATCCGGCTATTTCTTTTGGGTATGATGGAAATATTGATTATGACGGAAACCAAGGTATTTCTGCTATGCCTGTATCGCCAGTTTATGTTGACGACACGTGGTATACCGGAGGTTGGGTTAGTAGCTCCGCGCCAGCTATTGGTTTAAAAGTCATTGATGGTGCTCTTTTAGGGGTAGACAATAGCACTTCCATAGAAAGCTCAGCCTATCCTAACCCTGCAAAAGATTTGTTGACAATTTCTACTGAAGCAACAGGCTCTGGCTCTATCGTTGCAACAGACATAAGTGGAAAAATATGTTTAAAAGAAAACATAAATCTAAAAAACAACCAATGTGAAATAAACATCTCAAACCTAGAAAATGGTGTTTATGTTTTTAACTTAACGTTAGAAAACGGTAACACATCTCAGTTTAAGGTTGTAAAAAAATAACAAAACTTCATTTATAAAGAAAAATGGTGTACTAATAGTACACCATTTTTTGTTTTAAATAATGTATTTTTATCTCTAAATGCAAGAAGAAGAAAAAACAAACTATTGCAATAGCCTTTTTAATAGGTCCAGAAACAAAACAAGAGAAGTTTTTGTTGGGGAGCTTTCTATTGGAGGAAAATCTCCTGTTTCTGTTCAGTCAATGACAACCTCTGACACAATGGATACAAAGGGATCTGTTGATGAGTCTATTAGAATGATAAACGAGGGGTGTGAGCTTGTTCGCTTAACAGCACCAAGTAAAAAAGAAGCTGAAAACCTTGCGGAAATAAAAAAAAGCCTTTTAAAAAAGGGTTATAAAACACCTTTGGTAGCAGATATACATTTTACACCAAATGCTGCTGAAATAGCAGTAAAGTATGTTGAAAAAGTAAGGGTAAATCCAGGTAATTATGCAGACAAAAAAAGGTTTGAAGAACACACATACACCGCAGAATCCTACTCTAAAGAACTCATTCGGATAGAAGAAAAATTCACCCCCCTGGTTCTTTTATGTAAAAAACACAAAAAAAGCATGAGGGTTGGAACAAACCACGGCTCTCTTTCTGATCGAATATTAAGTCAATATGGAGACACTCCTAGAGGTATGGTTGAGTCAGCAATTGAATTTTTAAATATTTGTTCAAAAAATGACTTTCATAATGTGGTAGTTTCTATGAAAGCAAGCAATACATTAGTGATGGTTCAAGCATACAGACTTCTTGTCTCGGTAATGAAGTCGAAAGGAATGAATTATCCCCTTCATTTGGGTGTGACAGAGGCTGGAGACGGTGAAGATGGGAGAATTAAATCCGCTGTTGGTATAGGCGCATTATTAGAGGATGGTTTAGGAGACACTATTCGTGTTTCTCTTACAGAAGATCCTGAGAAAGAGATTTTAGTAGCAAAAAAACTTTTAAAAAAATTTGACTCACCCCATCTGCTTTACAAAAAAATTGATAAAAAAAGCCCTTGTCCTTATAACCCCTTCGAGTATAAAAGAAGGGTTAGCAGGTCTGTTTTAAATATTGGAGGGAAATTTCCCCCTGTTGTTTTTGCAGACCTTAGCGATATAAAAAAAATAAAGCATTCTCATTTTTTTAGTTTTGGACTTAACTACTCTATCCCTTTAGACAAATGGAACCTAACAGACTTAGCAGCAGATGTTGTTTATATCGGTGGCCAAAAACTAGACTTTGAGGTCCCTGGAACCATAAAGATTCTTTGTGACTACACAAACTGGAAAAAAAACTACCAGAACAAGAGTGGTTTTTTTCCTTTAATTAATAAAGATGAAATTTCTCTTTTTAATAAAAAGGATGTTTTTTTTGTTTTACATAAAGCAGAAGATGAAAACATTAAATACCTTCAAAAAAACCCAAACGCAATTATCGTTCTTAACTCAAAATACAAGAACAAAACTCAATTATACCGAAACATGTATTTTCTTTTTGCTAAAAATAAAATACAAAACCCTACTATTATTTGTTCTAACCAAAAAACAGAGGACCCAGAGACAATTCAACTTTGGGCTTCTTCAGAACTAGGATCTGTTTTAATAGATGGATTTGGTGATGGCGTTTGGATAAAAGGAAATCAAAACAAAAAAACAATTAACTCCACATCATTTGGTATACTCCAAGCGACAAGATCTCGGATATCAAAAACAGAATATATAAGCTGCCCATCTTGTGGCAGAACTCTTTTTGACCTTCAAGAAACAACAACCAAAATAAGAGCAAAAACCTCACACTTAAAAGGAATAAAAATTGGCATTATGGGTTGTATTGTAAATGGGCCCGGAGAAATGGCGGACGCTGATTACGGTTACGTTGGAACAAGACCCGGAAAAATACACCTTTATAAAAAACAAACAGTCGTATTAAAAAATATTCCAGAAGAAGACGCCGTAGATGAATTAATAAACCTTATAAAAAAACATGGCGATTGGAATGACCCAAAAAAAACATAAACACCTAAAAAACAAGGTGTTACAAAAAAAACACACACTTGCTCTTAAATAGACAAACAAAAAAAAACAAACCAAAACCATTAAAAAGAAAAAAGAAGGCGTTAGAGAAGCTAAAAACCCTCTTTTTTTGTTTTTCAAATTATTATCTACCCATAAAAACCAGCAAAACAGAAATATCACTAGGCGACACGCCGCTAACCCTTGAAGCTTGTCCAATTGTTGATGGTTTTATAATAGACAATTTTTCTTTAGCCTCACTACTTAGATTTTTTAATTTTTTGTACTCTAAATCTATTGGTATCTTAACGCTGTCTAATCGACTCATTTTTTTTGCCACCGACTCCTCCCTGTTTATATACCCATCATATTTTAACTGTATTTCTGTTTGAGAAATCGCTTCTTCGCTTATTTTTCCAGCAAGATTTTTTGAATCAGCACTCATGTTTAAAACATCGTCTATAGTTATGTTAGGTCTTGTTATCAATGAACTTAAACGTACTTTTTGTTTTATAGGAGAGCTTTTTTTCTTTTCTAAATAAGTGTTTGCTTTTTCTGGATCAACACCCTCTTTTTGAAGACTCTTTTTTAAAGATTCTGTTTCTTTTATTTTAATTTGAACCTTTTCATGTGACTCACTACTAAGTAATCCCAATGAATACCCTAGCTGTGACAGCCGAATGTCTGCATTGTCCTGCCTTAACAATATTCTATATTCAGCCCTACTTGTGAACATTCTGTAAGGCTCTTCTGTTCCTTTTGTTATTAAATCATCAATCAAAACACCTATATAAGCTTCACTTCTTGACAAAACAAACGGTTCCTTGTTTTTAGATTTTAAAAAAGCATTTACTCCCGCCATCAAACCTTGACAAGCAGCTTCCTCATACCCAGTTGTGCCATTAATTTGACCTGCAAAAAACAAACCTCTAATACACTTAGTCTCGAGTGTTTGTGATAGTTGGGTTGGAGGAAAATAATCATATTCTATAGCGTATCCTGGACGAAACATTTTTGACTTCTCAAACCCCGGGATTAAGCGTAAAGCCTTCTCTTGAACCTCTTCTGGTAAAGATGTGCTAAAACCATTAATATACATCTCGACAGTTTTCCACCCCTCTGGCTCAACAAATATTTGATGTCTGTCCCTGGAAGAAAATCGACTTATTTTATCTTCTATGCTTGGGCAATACCTTGGCCCTGTGCTTTTAATTGACCCATTAAACATTGGTGATCGATTAAACCCCTCTTTTAGTGCTTCGTGTGTGTTTTCATTAGTATAAGTAATATAACAAGACCTTTGCTTGGTTAAGGGAGATGTGTTAAAAAAACTAAACTTTGAAGGATGCTCATCCCCAAATTGCTCCTCCATTTTAGAATAATCCAAACTCCTACCGTCAACCCTAGGAGGTGTTCCTGTTTTCATTCTCCCCGACTCAAACCCAAAGCTCAAAAGCTGTTCTGTAATACCCTGTACAGCTTTTTCTCCAGCCCTACCGCCACCAAATTGCTTTTCACCTATATGGATTAATCCATTTAAAAACGTGCCACTTGTTAAAATAACCGTAGAGGCTTTTATTACGTGTCCCATTGATGTTTTTACACCAACAACGCTCTCTTTTTCAACCTCAACACCAACACAAGTGTCTTGCCAAAAATCAACCATAGTGTTTCTCTCCAATAAAAAACGCCACTCTTGTGCAAATAAAAGGCGATCGTTTTGTGTTCTTGGCGACCACATAGCAGGCCCCTTGGAACGGTTTAACATCCGAAACTGAATTGCACTAAGATCACTAACATAACCCGAACCACCACCTAAAGCATCTATCTCCCTTATTATTTGGCCTTTTGCAACCCCACCCATCGCGGGGTTACAGCTCATTTGAGCTATCGTCCCCATGTTTGAAGTTAACAACAAAACACTCCCCCCTAGCTTTCCAACAGCGTTAGCGGCCTCACACCCAGCGTGACCAGCACCAACAACAATAACATCATATTTTTTCAGCATCCCTATTTGTTTCACGTGGAACAATTTATCATAAAGCTAAGTCATAAAATAGACCTCAAACTTAAACACTCCTCTTCTTTTTTTTTCATAATAGCTTTTTCTGCGCGCTGCCTATCTTTATAACCACAAACATGTAAAACACCATGGACAACAACCCTACAAAGCTCGTCAAAAAAATCTTTAGAGTATTTTTTCGCGTTAAACCTTAACATATCAACCGATATAAAAAGGTCCGCAAAAACAAGGTCACCAACACGATAATCAAGAGTAACTATATCCGTGTAAGTGTTGTGGTTTAGGTGGTCCTTGTTAATAGACAGTATCTTTTTGTTGTTTGTAAACACAATGTTAATCTCACCCAAAACAAGTGTTTCACGTGAAACAACCTCGCTTAACCAAGTAAAAAAAAAGGGTTGATCTAAACACAAGTCCTCTGTCTCTTCAAAAAAAATATTAACCACTATTTTTTACTAAAATATATGTTAACACTCCTTCCGCCATCCTCAAAATCAACCGCCTCAGCTAAAGACCTCATCAAAAAAATACCTCGACCATTCTCTAGCTCAATGTTTTCTGGGGCCGTGGGGTCAGGCAGGTTTTTATAATCAAACCCAGCCCCCGAATCAACTACCCGAAAACAAAAATCCGTGTCTTTGTCGCCAACCGTAAGATCAACCATAAGGGTGTCTGACTGTTTATTACCATGCTCTATTGCGTTGTTAACCGCCTCTGTTACAGCAATTAAAACGTTTCCATAATTATCTTCATTTACCAAAAGCTTGTCGCAAACAGAATCAATTAAAGCTTCAACTTTTGTGATTTCTTTAAAACTTGATGGTATTTTTATTTTTTCTATTTCAACAAAACCTTCCTTCATAGTAAAATCTACATTCCTTTTAAAAAATATTGGTTTGCCTTATCTTTGTAATACTTCTGGTATACCGGATCAATAAGCCTTAACATTTCCATTTGTTTTTCCTTTTGCTTATTATACTCTTTTAAATGAATTTTGTTACTATTATTTTCAAAAAACCCCTCCTTTGATTCTCTAGAATCATCCCTACCTCTTTCTATCATTGCTTTTTCACTCTCCAAAAGCCTTGTTAATATTTTTTGTTGACGATTTATTAGCTCTTTGGATTGTGTTTTGTTTATTAAGTTTTTTTCTTGTTCTTTTAGTTCTTTAAGGAGCGGGTTTAAAGCGTTTCCTTTTCCCTCTCCTGTTTTATTCATTTCACTTCGCATCTTCTCAAGAGCCCTTCTTAAAGCCCCTTGTTCCGCGGCCATTTTCGCAAGCTCTTTGCTTCCTAAACCCTCTTTTTTTCCCTCTCCCTTTTTTCCGCTACCAGCTTCTCCTTGATTTTCACCGCCAGGATTAGAGCCGTTTTTCATTTTTTCTAATTGGTCTTTTAGCATTTGCTTTATGTCCCCTGGGTTAGTAGAACCAGGGCTAGGTGTGCCGCTTCCCCCTGGCTTATTACAACTACCCGTCCCAGGAAGCTGCATCATGTTTTGAAGATCAGAAAGCGTTTCGTTTAACATTAAAGCTAAATTATTATATGCCGTCATAACATACCTTTGGTGGTTGGATAAGGGTGTTTTTCTCCTTTCACCTATATCTTCTAAAATAAGGGTGTGGTTGGATTTAATCTGGGCAAGCTCTTTATCTACAAACCGAGCAATCTTTGGTTGTCTTTTTGCTAAAGTCAACAAGCTATCTCTTATTGTTTGGCTATTATCTATTAGCTTCCTTTGTTTTTTTGTGTAAGCATGAAAGGCTGGGTCAGAGTCATCAACCCTTTTAAAAGAATATATCAAATCCTCTTGGTCTATGCTTAAAATTAATAACCCTTCCAAAATAGACCTCAACATCTCTAAATCTTCTTCCGCTTGTTTCCTGTTGCTTTGAGACTTCATAGCGGCAAAGGATTGTGCCATTTCTTTCATCTTTTTTGCTGCACTTTTTTGGCTTTGACTCGCTTTAGAACCATTGTCTTTTTGCATTTGTTTGTTTGACTCTTCAAGACTTTTTGTTACCTCTTCTTGTTTGTCTTCTTGTTTGTCTAGTGTTAATGGGTTTTCTAGTTTTTTATTTAGGCTGTCTAATTCATTTATCTCTTTTTTTAATTGGTCAAAATTTTCTTTTATTTCGTTTTGTTGTTTTGCCTCTTCGTTAGATATGTTTTTTTTGTTTTTTGTTTTTTCCGCTAGTTGGTTTTGTTCCTCTGAAAGTTTCTCAAGCCATTTTTGTATATCCTCAATTTTTTCATTTACCTGAAGTTTTTTTAACATCTCTAAACTTCTGTCTAGCTGTTTTTCCATATCTTCAGAACCCGTTTCAAGTTCCTCTAGCTTTTTGTCTATTTCGTTTTTAAACATGTTTTCTTTCAAAAGATCCTCTAATTCTTTTAAAAGATTTTTTAACTCATCATCCATGAGGTCTTCTAAAAGGTTGTTTATCAACTCCTGTTGCTCTAAAAGGTTTTTGTCTTTGTCTGACAGCTGTGTTTTTTCTTCTATACTGTTGTTTATTTCTTCTTTTAAAGATTTTAAATCTTCTATCAAGCCTTTTTGTTGCTCTTGTAGTTGGTTTATTTCATTTTTATTTTTCCAGTTTTCGTTGTTTTTGTTTAGGTTGTCTTTTCTTAGTTTCTCTATTTTTTCATTAAACCTTGACGCCTCTTTTAAAACACTTTTTAGTTTGTTTTTTGCTACTTCTTGCTCCTCATCGCGTTTGCTGTTTAGCTCCATTAAGGAAGGAAGGGTGTATTTAAACTTTTTGCTTTTTGTTTTTTTTGTGCCATTAACACCATCATTATCTCCAACAACAAAAAAATATTCCACCTCATCTTCAAGCGAAAGATCTTCTTTTGCAAAGTCTACAGCAAAACTAAACTCCCTTTCCACTCCATAAAAATCACCCAGGCTAATCTCAACTCTTTTAGGAGTAGAGTCGTTCTGTTTTTTTACTAAATAAACAAACTTTAAAAAAGCAAAACCATAGTCATCAGAAATATTGCCAGAAAAATATCGAGCACCCATTTTTAGTGTATCCTTTTTTTCTTCTACACTTATTGTTGGGTACTGGTCTTTTATCACGTCAACAAAGAAGGCTGTTGTGTCAACCTTATTGTTCTGTTTATTTGATAAAAGAATACGACAAAAAGAGCTTTTCAAAAACCTTTTCTTAAAGGTAAATCCACGATCCTTGTACTCCAGTTGTGTTGTGTCCAAAAAAACTCTTGCTTTGCTTGTGTTTTTCGTTAGAGCGCTCCAAATGACCGTTGTTCCCTCTTCTATTGTTAAGTTTTTAGCATTTTTTATTACCTCTGTTTTTTTACCTATATATTTAGGATATTTTAATGTTGCCTCAAATTTTCCTAAAACCGTTTTTCCCTCAACTTTAACTTTGTGTTTTTCGCTTTTAAATTGGTTTGCTTCAAAAAAAAACTCACAATCTTCTCTAATCTGGTTTATTGTAGTTTTAAAAGTGTTTTTTGATGTTTTTTCTAATAAAAAACGCCCTTTATTTGACTTGTAATAAACCTTCTCTGGAACCTCTTTTCCGTCAAGACGAAGAAGCAGGTCAAAATCACTCCCCTCTTCCACGGTCATTTGTTTTGTCAATAGAACAAACTTAAACGGTGCAGGCTCAACAAAATCCTTAGAAAAATTAACCACCCTTTTTGTTCCGTTTGAAATAACTGAAGGACTAACGCCCCCTATTAAAAAAAACAAAAAAACAACCGGGACAACCCATTTTAAATGCTTTTTAGATTCTTTTATGTCTATCGCTTCTAAAAAATTGAAGCGCCTTAATGATTCGCTTCTTTTTTCTATACTTGCGTTTATTAGTTCATAATTTACCACAGCGCCACTGGTTTGGTCATTTAATTGAAGGGTGTTTATTAGCCTGTCTGAAATACCAGGAAAAAACTCACCAACAATTATTGACGCTTGTTTTCTGTCTATTCTTTTTCCAAAAGACTTTAATCTTAAAGCCGGTATGGCTATATATTTAGCTAAAACGAAAAAATTTGAACTTAAAAACCCCAAAAAAAGCGCGCCTCTAACAAAAGAATTAAATCGGCCAAAAAACTCTAAAGTAACAACAAAAAGAAATGATATTAAAAAAATACCCACAAACAAAAAAACACCTTTTATTATTTGGTTTTTATAAAACTTCCGGATAAAACTGTCCAGCTGCAATAATAAAGCATCAAAATGACTCATGTTTTTCTTTTCTAATCTAAGATACAACTTTCACTTAAAGCCCCAAAAAAGGATAATAAAAAAAGACCTTGTTTTTATTTTGTTAAAAACCAATCATTATCTTTATTCTTCATTTTTTTATTATGTGTAATAAACCCGTTAGAGTCCGATTTGCCCCCTCACCAACAGGCCCCCTTCATATTGGCGGTGTTAGAACCGCGCTGTACAATTATTTGTTTGCAAAAAAAAATGGTGGTGTTTTTATTCTTAGAATAGAAGACACAGACCAAACAAGGTTTGTTTCTGGGGCAGAAGAATATATAATAAAGTCTTTAAAGTGGTCCGGTATATCACCAACTGAAGGTCCTGGTTTCGGTGGTGATTTTGGTCCATATAGACAATCTGAAAGACAGAAAATATACGGCCCTTTTGTGGATCAACTTATTACAAAAGGGCTCGCTTATTATGCGTTTGACACAGCAGAAGAGCTAAACAAACTAAGGGAGGAGGCTAAAAAACAAGGCCTTCCTAATTGGCAATACAATAGCATTTCTAGGTTGGGACTTAAAAATTCTCTTTCCCTATCAAAAGACGAGGTAAGAAAAAAAATAGACTTAAAAACCCCTTTTGTTGTAAGAATAAAAATGCCGCGCAACAAAATCATTCGTTTTTATGATGAGGTGAGAGGTTGGGTTTCTGTAAACTCAAACAACATTGATGATAAGGTTTTGTTTAAGTCAGACGGGATGCCCACATACCATTTAGCAAACGTTGTTGATGATTATACTATGAAAATTAGTCATGTTATTCGGGGAGAAGAATGGTTGCCGTCAGCTCCCCTACATGTTTTTTTGTATGATGCTTTTGGGTGGGAGAAACCAAAGTTTGCCCACCTACCTCTTATATTAAAACCTAATGGAAACGGAAAACTTTCAAAAAGAGATGGAGATAAACTAGGGTTTCCTGTTTTTCCGCTAAATTGGGAAAGCACTGACGGAAACATTTTTCCTGGCTATAAGGAACAAGGGTTTTTTCCCGATGCATTTATTAATATGCTCGCTTTTTTAGGCTGGAACCCTGGGACAACAAAAGAATTGTTTTCTTTAACGGAGCTTTGCTCCTCGTTCTCTTTAGAAAGAGTGTCTAAGTCTGGCGCAAAATTTGACCCCGACAAAACACAATGGTTTCAACAGCAACACCTAAGAAACACTGAAAATGTTGTTTTAGCAAAAGAACTTCAGCCTTTATTTAAGGAAACTGTTTCTATAGAAAAACTAGCTTTTGTTTGTGGTTTAATAAAAGAAAGGGCAACCTTTGTTTTAGATATAATGAGAGATGGAGAATATTTCTTTTCTCCCCCTAAAAAGTTAGATGAAAAAGCAATAAAAAAACGATGGAAAGAAGACTCAAAAAGACAGCTTGAGTCTTGGTATAATGAGTTAGATGTTTCTATATCATTTAAAGCAAAAGATCTTGAGACCTTGTTTTTTTCTTTTTTAAAAAAGAACAATATAAAAATGGGGGACATTCTGCCTCTTTTTCGTCTTTTAATTACCGGCAAAAAGTCCGGACCAAGTATGTTTGAAATAGCTAGTTTTATTGGCAAAAAAGAGTGTTTAGAAAGAATAACAAATGGTATAAAAAAAGCAACACAAACAACTTAAAAATGGGTTTTAAAATTAACGTTCTTGGAATAAGGGTTTACGCGTATCACGGTTGTTTAGAGGAAGAAAGAAAAATAGGAGGAAACTATATTGTTGATGTTCACTTAAAAACAAAAAACTCTTCTGCTTTAAAAACCGACAAGCTGGAAGAAACAGTAGACTATGTTGATATAAACCTAGTTGTTAAAAAAGAAATGTCTATTCCTTCAAAATTAATAGAACATGTCGCACAAAGAATATTGTCTCGAATAAAAAAAGATTTTAATTCAGTAGAAAAAACAAAAGTAAAAATAACAAAACTCTCCCCACCTATTAACGGTAACGTAAAATCTGTTTCTGTTGTTGTTAAGGGTTGACTTTATTTGTTTTTTGTTACATTTGCATTCATGAAAGATGGTCCCGTGGCCGAGCGGTTAGGCAGTGGTCTGCAAAACCATCTACAGCGGTTCGAATCCGCTCGGGACCTCAAAAAAACCTCTTGTTTAAGAGGTTTTTTATTTTATTATTAACCTTTGTTTGGTGTTTTTTCCATTGGAGTTAATAGACACGAAATAAAGTCCTGGAAGGGTTTTTATATTAACCCTATACACACCTGTTTGCATGTTTGGCTTAATGTTTTCTTGGTAAACAACTCGCCCCATAACATCAAAAACCTGAAGAAAAAATTCTTTTTTTATTTCTGTCCTTATAAAAAACTCCCCTCTTGTTGGGTTTGGGTAAACAGTGATTTTAGGGTCTATGTGATTTGTAGTGATTGATGTAAAATCAACTGTAATAACGTTTGAAGTATAAACACAGCCATCATAGGACGTTAGTTGAACAGAATAATCCCCCTCGCTAACATTCGGCAAAACTTGTCCTGTAGCGCCTGGAATTATATTTCCTTCTTGATACCATTGTATAGAATAACTTGTTGTGTCTATGTATAAAATGTTTCCGCTTTGAAAAATTTGAGGAACAAAAAGAGAGTCACAAACAACAATAAAAATAGTGTCTGAGCTGGAAAAACAACCTTCCGGTGTTGTCGACACTACAAAATACTCCCCTGAACTCGTGGAAAAAAGAGAGTCTGTTGTCGCTCCAAAAACAGGGTTTCCATTTTGATACCATTGTAGGTTTAAGTTTAAAGAGTCTGTCCATAAAACTTGGCCTAAAGAATCTATGTTGGGTGTTGGGGGGTCACCAAAAACCTTTACTGTGTCTGAAGAAGTTATTGGTGTTGGAGGAACAACGGAGTTTGTGTAGCTAATTATTTCTCCTCCTCCTGTCATTGTGTTTGAAGAAGAAAACCCTTGAAAAGAATGACTTCCGCAAAAATCGTCCCCAGTCCAAAAACCATCCTCATCCCAAACCTCAATCGTGTATGTTTGGTTCTGTAGCGGTATGTTGTTGATAGACCAAGAAACAGGAAAATTTTGGTCTACATATACAGGAGAGGTGTATATAACAGCCCCCGATTGATCTAAAAGCTTGATATAGGGGTCTGGGTTTAAAGAACCAAAACCATCATCCAAGTCTCCACTCCAACCATCAGCAGAAGAAACTTCAACGTTTGTTAAAAAATAAGAAGACGCCGTTGTTGTATAGGCCTCATAGTTAACTATATACTCTCCTGGTGTTGTATATATTTGGGGGGCAGGGTTTTCTTGTGAACTGGTTGTTCCGTTTCCAAAATCCCAATTATATGCCTGTAAACCGGGGTTGTTGTTTATAAAAGAAACTGTCATTGGGGCACATCCATACCCCCCAACAGTTGAAAAACCAATATTTGAGGTTGTGTCCGGTTGGACAACAACCTGTGTGTAATAATTTACAGGAACGTCCCCTATAAGGCTTAGTGTAGCTATAACCGACACATCAATCGGATATACACCGGCAAGAAGAGGAGAGCCGTAAACTTCAATACAACCATATTGATTTGTTTGGGGGTTGTAATTACAATTTGTGGCCTGAGAGTCACACTGCCAGTTTAAACCAAAGGGGAGGCCTGAGACCGACTGTATAAAAAAGTTTGTAAAACTAAGCCCAGAGGTGTCTAAAGGTAAAACAAAGGAAATGCTTTCTGAATATTGTGTTCCCACCATTCCATCGGGCAAAACATCGGGGTATATCCCTGGTTGTGTTTGGTTATAATCAATCACACACTGAGCTTCTGCCTTAAAAAAGCAAAACAAAAGCAAGGATAAAATTATTACGCTTGTTTTTCTCATTTTTTTCTTCAAATTTAATATTAAGAGTAGAAAAAACAAAAACAAAGGTCCCGCCCCTTTTTCTTTATCTGTTTTGTTTTGTTTATTTTAGTGGCGGTAGATTTTTAATCCCTTTTTTATGGATAACTTTGATGTTGTTGTTTTAGGCGGTGGTCTGGCTGGTTTAACATTGTCCTTACAGTTAAAACAAAAAAAGCCCGACACATCTATTTTTGTTTTAGAAAAAAGAGAAGGGGCTGCTTTAGAGTCAACGCACAAGGTTGGTGAGTCAACTGTAGAGCTTGGAACCCACTATTTAAGAGAAACTCTTAATTTGAAAAAATACTTAGACAAAAAACAGCTACCCAAACATGGTTTAAGATTTTTTTTCACTCCAGAGCACAAAGAAGAAATAGCCAAAAGGGTAGAGCTTGGTCCAAGAAAACTACTTCCTGTTCCTAGCCACCAGCTTGATCGGGGGTCTTTTGAAAACGAATTAATTAATGAGTCAAGAAAAATAGGTAACACCGTCTTATTGGGGGGGAAGGTTTTGGCTGTTTCTTTTGATAAAAAAAATGGGCACATTGTTTCTTTTTTAAAAAACAATAACACACACAAAATAACCGCCCGATGGATTGTAGACGCAACAGGGCGGTCTAGTTTTTTAAAACGCAAGCTTGGGTTGTCAAAAAAACTAGAACATAACGCTAATGCTTCTTGGTTTAGGGTTAAGGGTGAAATTGATATTGATGATTGGTCAAAAAATAAATCTTGGGCAACGTTCCTTGAAAAAGGGTTAAGACGGCTAAGCACTGTTCATTTAATGGATAAGGGTTATTGGGTGTGGTTGATTCCATTGTCGTCCGGAAACACAAGTGTTGGTGTTGTTGCTGACCATAAACATCATCCCTTTGAAACATTCAACACCTTGGAAAAAACACTAAGTTGGTTGAAAAAAAACGAACCCTTGGCATTTTCTTATATAAATAAGTTACGTGAAAAAATTCTTGATTTTAAGGTAATGAAACACTACGCCCACTCTTGTGAAAAAGCTTACTCATCAGACCGGTGGGCAATAACAGGAGAGTCTGGCGTTTTTTTAGACCCCTTTTATTCCCCTGGAACAGATTTTATAGCGCTAAACAACACCTTTATTTCTGATATAATAACAAGAGATCTTGAGGGGGAAGATGTGCAATTAAGAATAAATATTTTTGAAAGAACACACTTTGCGTTGTTTGATAACTGGGTTCCTATTTATAAAGACATGTATGGGTTGTGGGGAAAAACACAAACAATGGTTTTAAAGATTTTTTGGGATTGGGCAACTTATTGGGGTGTTCCAACCCTCCTTTTCACAAATGACGGTTATACAAATATTGGTGTTCTTCGTCGGTTGTTTTCTTCAGAGGATTCAGTTGGTCAAAAATTTGGCAGGCTCAACGCAAAAATGCAAAGCTTATTTTTGGAGTGGGAGAAGTTTGATACCGGCGTTTTTACAGACCGTTATATTGATCCATTTGATGTTGAGTATCTAAAAACCCTGCATAAAGGAATTGACGAACGGCACAACCCAAAAGAGCTTATAGAACAAGTTGAAAAAAATGTTTTACTACTGGAAAAAATAGCAAAAGAAATCTTCCGTTTAATGAGTAAAAAGATTTATGGAACAAATGAAAATATAGAGGTAAACCCATATAAAATGTCTTTAGCTTTTTGCCCAAAAAACATAGCAGATAAAAACGTAAGTAAAAAAACAAAAAACGACGTTAAAACAATGTGGTTTTATTAGTTTGAGCGCAGAAAAAAACATAAAAACAATAAAAAAAACCTTTCTTTTAGGAGAGTCTTTGGCAAAGAAAAACAAAAAAAAAGAGTCGCTTCTTGTTTCTCTAGAATCCATCTCTTCTCCTTTTCTTTCTGTGGCATATGAAGGAGCTTCCTTTTATCTCGCAAAAAACTGTTTTGTTAACGAAAACATCTCTTTTGATAATTGGTTGTTATTTAGCAAGTTAGCTAAAACAGAGCACAAACCACAAATACATGTTGGTCTTGGTTGGGCAATCGCAGAAGAAAAAAAAAACATAGTTGATTTTATAAAAAAAATAGACCACATATTCATTCCTAGAGTTTTAGATGGTTTTGGTTATTACTCAGGGCTTTTTAACAGAAGAGAGTTTGTCCGGTTAGGAAAGACTCCTAGTATAAAAAAAGAGTTTACACCTTTTTTTTTTCAAGGACTTGGGCGTTTTTTTTGGCATATAAGTAGGGGGGATACCGAAAAACTTTCTCGGCTTTTGGTTTTGTTGGAAAAAAAAAGACTTCCTGATGTTTGGAGGGGTATAGGAATTGCTTTTACTTATGTTGGTGGAACAAAAAAGAAGGATGTTTTAACTGTTTTAAACCTTTCAAAAGAACACGTAAAAGACTTTAAGTGTGGAGTTGTTATTGCCCTTCACACCAGAAGCTTGTCTAAACACCCTTTTAAAGATTCTCTTTTTATAAAAAACGCCGTTGATTTACCTTGTTTCTCATTGTTAAAAAACACAACCCTTTTTCTTTCTTCTGAATTAAGCAAAAATTCCCTAAAACAAATTAAGTCCTTTTTATAGTAATTATAAGTATAATAAGTTTATTTTCGTGTCAAAAATATTTTTATGACTGTTCTTGTCACAGGGCCTGACGGGGTTCTTGGAAGTAATTTAGTTCGAGTTCTTTGTGAAAAAGGTTATTCTGTTAATGTTTTTCTTGAAAAAAAAAGTACCGCCAAAACCCTTAAAGGATTAAGTATTTCTCGTTTTTATGGGGATATTTTAAACCTTAAAGAGCTCGATGCCGCTATTAAAGGTTGTGATGTGGTTATCCATGGGGCGGCGTCAACCTCTGTTTTTCCCGCAAGAAACCCTTTTGTTAGGAGGGTTAATGTTGATGGAACAAAAAACATAATAAAGGCCTGCCTAAAAAACAAGATTAAACGGCTTGTGTTTGTTGGAACAGCAAACTCTTTTTGTTTTGGGGATGAATCAAACCCAGGAAAAGAAGTTGGACCATATGTCTCTAAAAAATATGGCCTTGATTATATGGACTCCAAAAGAGAGGCGCAGGCGCTTGTTTTAAAAGCGGTAAAAGAGCAGAAGCTTCCTGCTGTTGTTGTGAACCCAACTTTTATGATTGGGCCATATGACTCTAAGCCTAGTTCTGGCGCAATGATTTTGGGTATATACAAAAAGGCTGTTCCTGGGTATACCTCTGGAGGAAAAAACTACATTGCTGTTAAAGACGCCGCCATTGCAACAGCAAACGCAATAGACCAAGGAAGGATCGGTGAGTGTTATATTTTAGGAAACAGAAATCTGTCCTATAAAGACGCCTTTAGTTTAATCGCAGGTGTTGTTGGTGTTTCTGCTCCTAAAAGAAGGCTGGCGCCTTTTTTTGTGATCTCTTATGGATTTTTTTCATCTTTTTTTGCAAAAATCTTTCGTTTTAATCCTTCTATAACAAAAGAACTAGCTGTGATTTCTTGTGAAAAACACTATTATTCTTCTAAAAAAGCTATAAAAGAACTTAACCTACCCCAAACCCCTATAGAGGAGGCTGTTAGAGAGTGTTTTTTTTGGTTTAAAGAAAACGGGTACTTAAAATAAAATTATGCTAAATTATTTAAAACACTTAGACGTTGATTTTTCTTGGGGAGATGTAGACACAAAAACCTGTCTTCCTGTTTTTTTAACCCTTTTGTTTTTTGTTTTGTTTTGGTTTACAACTCAATCGCCAAGTTTAAAAAGCTTTTTTCATAAAAAAACAAAACACGCTCATGTTTCGTTTTTTTTCTTTTCTAAGGTTTTTGGTTTTTTTTGTTTCGGTGTTTTTCCTCTTTTGTTTTGTTTATTCTTTATTCCCTCTATGTCTTTTTGTGATTATGGTTTAATCTTTATACCCAAGACGGCTTTGTTTTCTTTTTTTTGGATTCTTCTTCTTTCTATTATTGTTGTTCCTTTAGCTTTCTATTCTGCAAAAAAAGATAAAAACCTAAAAAACTACCCCCAAATACGAGCAAACGTTTGGACAAAAAAAACACTTTTCATAAGCCTTTTGGGCTGGTTTTTATATTTACTAGGATACGAATTTCTGTTTCGTGGAGTTTTGTTTTTTCCGTTAGTTTCTTCTATTGGTGTTTGGCCTTCTATTTTTATCAACATCTCTCTATACTCGGCCACACACATACCAAAAGGCCTAGACGAAACTCTTGGTGCAATACCCCTCGGTATTGTTTTGTGCGTTTTAACTTTATACTCCGGCACGATTTGGATTGCTTTTTTTGTCCATTTAGCAATGGCTTGGACAAATAACTTAACCTCATTAAAATATAACACCAACATTACTTTTCAAAAAAATGGACGACAACAAAAATAAGGTTGCTATAATAACTGGCTCAAGCAGAGGTATAGGAAAGGCTGTTGCCGTGCTTTTCGCAAAAAAAGGTTATTCAATTGTTTTAAACGGAAGAAATAAAGAGCGCTTGTTGTTAGCAGAAAAAGAGGTTTTAAAAATACATAAGCGCGTTTTTTTTGTTTGCTGTGATGTTTCGAAAAAAGAAGGAGGTGAAAAACTAATAACAAGTGCGCTTAAAACCTTTAAAAGAATTGATGTTTTAATAAACAATGTTGGGGTTTCTAGCCGGGGTTTTTTTGCAGATCTTTCTTTTGATGTTTTTAAATCTGTTTTCTATAGTAATGTTTTTGGTTCAATATCACCAACAATCCCCGCTATCCCAGAGCTAAGAAAAACAAGGGGAAGTGTTGTTTTTGTTTCTAGCCTCGCGGGTATTCGTGGCCTGCCTTTTTTGTCTCCTTATTCCTCTTCAAAAATGTCTTTAAGGGCTCTTGCAGAGTCTCTTAGGGTGGAAGAAAAGAGAAACGGGATTCATGTTGGTTTGGTGATGGTTGGTGTAACGGAAATAGAACACAACAAAGAAGCTCTTTCGGCTGACGGCTCTGTTGTTATATTAAAAAGCAGAAAAAATAGGCGTGTTCAAAAAATGTCTTTTGTTGCTGAAAAGATTTATAAAAACGTAAAAAAAAGGCGTTTCATTTCAACACTAACTACTCTTGGAAAGATTAACGCTTTTTTAACTGCTATTTCACCTCTTTTTGTTGAAAAAATAATTGAAAAGAAACTTCATACATTTATAGAAAAAAGTAAATAACATGCTTATTGGAAGTGATTTTCCTAAAATAGAATTTGATTTTTTTGGTCTCTCTTTGTTAGAGCCAAACACTGCTTTGGGCGATTTTTTTCTTTTTTGTTTTTCTTTTTCTGTTGCTGTGTGGTTATATAAAAAAGCTCCGCGTGTTCCTTTTTTTTATTTTTGGATGTTGTTTTTTTTGTTTTTCTCCTTATCCTTTTTGCTTGGTGGATTAGGCCACCTGCTTTTCAATTATTGGGGGATTGCAGGAAAAACTCTACCCTGGTTTTTTGGTATTTTCTCTATTTATTTTGTAGAACAAGCGATGTTGTCTATAAACAAGCAAAAACAATTTAGGTTTTGGTTGTCTCTTTTTTCTAAGACAAAGTTTTTTTTCTCTATCGCTTTTGAGTTGTGGGTTGTTTTCTTTTTTAATCTTGAACAGTCTCCTTCACAAGGATTGATTGTCCCAGCAATAAACAGCTCAATAGGTCTTCTTTTCTTTGTTGGGGTTTTGCCTTTTTTTTATTACCCTTTTTCTTCTCCTTGTTTTGTTTTTTTTGTTTCGGGTGTTGTTTCCTTAATTCCTTCTGTTTTTTTTCAATCTATGAAAATTAATTTCCATCCTTTTTTTGACAAAAATGACGCTTCTCACTCTCTTCTTTTGATTGCTGTTTTTTTATTTTTTCTTGGAATAAAAAAACACCTATCTCTTCAAAAATAAAAACCCGTGTTTTTTTATCGGTTCACCTCTTTTGTTTTTTGCTATTATAAAATATACATAATTACCTTCCGGCAGGTTGTTTTGATAAACATCTTTTCCGTCCCAAACAAAAGAAGTATCAACAGAATGAAAAACAGCCTCGTTTTTTGTGTTTAAAATGGTTATACTAAACTCTTTTATTGCCCTTGTTTTTATTATAAACCGATCGTTTTTTCCGTCATTGTTGGGTGTAAAAACATTTGGAACAAATATTTCTGCTTCTTCTTTTAGCTGTTTTGCCGTCTCTGGCATTGTTTTTTCTATTGTTTTTATAGGTGGTTCTATCTCTTTTTTTTCTTCTATCTTTTTTTCTTTTTTCTTTTTAATTTCTACTATTGCTAAAGGTGTGTGTTTTATTATTTTTTCTTTTTCTTCTATCTTTTTTTCTTTCAAGGAAGCCTCTTGTGTAAGTTGTTGTTGTTTTCTTTTTTTCTCTTTTTTTTCTTCTATCTTTTTTTCTTTTTTCTTTTTCTTTTGATTTTTAACCGCCTGTTTTTCTTTTTTCTTTTCAATGTTTTTTTCAAAAACAGCCGTTTCTTTTTTTATGTTTTTTTGTTTTTGTTCTTGGGAGAAAAAAGACAATAAAAAGACAGTAAAAACAACCGAAGAAATCCCTATGGTAAAAAAACTTTTTTTGATTATGCTTTTTTTACTTCCCTCAATTATTGTTTTCTTTTTTTCTAGGTGTGTTTTTATTTTTAACCACAAAGCATTGTCAACGTTTGGCTCAAAACCATCAAAAAGATTTGAAACAAACTCTTCTATATTTTCTTCTTTTTTCATTTTATGGTTTCTATTTTCTTTTGTAAAAAGTTTCTTGCCCTAAAATATTGTGACTTTGAAGTACTTTCGCTTATTCCTAATTTTTCACCTATTTCTTTATGTGAATATCCTTCAATAGCAAAAAGGTTAAAAACAACTTTATATCCTGACGGCATTTTATTTATAATATTTAAAATATCTTGTGCTATTAATCCTTCTAAAATATAGTTTTTATTTTCCTCTTGTTTTACTTTTTCAATATTAACGTTGTTTTTAAATTTTGTGTTTTTTCTTATTTCATCTAACGATGTGTTTACCATTATTTTCCTTATCCAACCCTCTAAAGATCCTCCTTTAAATTTTTCTATATTAAAAAAAACTTTAACAAACCCTTCTTGAAGAACATCTTCTGCAGTGTTTTTATCTTTTGCATATCGCAAACAAACACCAAACATTTTCGGCGCAAACCTATTAAACAGAGCACGCTGGGCTTTAATATCTCCTTTAATGCATTTTTTTATTAGTTTAGCCTCCTCCATTATTAAAGCCTATTTTTAAAGACTCTTTTTTTTTGTTTTTAGTTGCATTTTATTTTTTCTACTCTTTTTTTGTGTCTCCCTCCCTCAAAAGAAGTAGAAAAGAAAACATCTACCATTTCCTTTGCTTCTTTTTCAGAAATAAACCTAGCTGGTAGAGCTAATATATTTGCGTCGTTATGCTCTCTCGCTAAAACTGCTATTTCTTTTTTCCAACAAAGAGCACTTCTTATTTTTTGATGTTTATTAGCTGTCATATTTATACCGTTTCCTGACCCACAAATTATAATACCTAAATGTCCTTTGTTTTTCTCTATAAAAGAGGCTACTGGATGTCCATAATCAGGATAATCTATACTCTCTGTAGAATAACATCCAAAATCTTTTATTTCCAACCCTTTTGATTGTAGGTGTTTTATTATTTTTTCTTTTAAAGAAAAGCCAGCATGATCTGAACCTATTGGTATTATTTTTTTCATTTTTTTTTTTTTAACTTTTTTTCAACTTTTTTTTGTTTTTGTTTTTAGAAATTTTTTAAAACTTTTTTTGTTTTTATTTATTATTTATATATATGTCTTTTTTTTTTTATTTACTGTATTTATTATTGTTTTTTTATTAACCTTTTTTTACATCTACTTCTTTTACTTTTTTTTTTTTTTTATTAACATTTTAATTTTTTAACTCTTGTTTAAAATTTATTTTTTCCTTGTTTTTTCTATTTAATAGTTGTTAATAAAAAGTTAAAATAGCTTAACAATTAAAAAAACAAATTTTGTGTTTCTTTTTTATAAACATATAAACACTCTTAATAAAAATAAATTTAGTTAAGTATATAAAAGTATATATATATATTATTTAATTTTAAAACAAAAATGTCAAAAACAAAAGTTTTAGTTGTTGAAGATGAAACAATTGTATCTAAAGACATTCAATATAGTTTAGATAAATTAGGCTATCAAGTTATAGGTTCTACTTCTACTGGGGAATTAGCTATAAAACTATTAAATTCTATTAGTCCAGACATTATTTTAATGGATATTATGTTGAAGGGTAATATGAATGGTATAGAGACGGCTAATTTAATTAAGTTTAAAAAAAATATACCTATTATTTTTTTAACTGCATATGCAGATGATATTACTTTATCTAAAGCTAAAACAACGGAACCATATGGTTATATATTAAAACCATTTAAAGAAATAGATTTAAAAACAAACATAGAACTTGCTATTTATAAACATAAAAAAACAAAAGAAAAAATAATAGAAAAGGAAGTTTTATATTCAATTATAAAAAATAAAGAAGAAACAAATTTTATTTTTATAAAAAGTAAAGGAAGGTTTATTAAAATAAAAAAAGAAGATATTTTGTATATAGAAGCATTAAAGGATTATGTTGCTATTAATCTAATAAATGAAAAATATACTATTCATTCTTCAATGAAAAAAATAGAAAAAAAACTAGGACAAAAACATTTTTTTAGAATACATAGATCTTATATTGTTAATATTAATAAAATAAAAGCAATAGAAATGTCTCTTTTAAAGTTAGAAAATAAAGAAAAATCAATACCTATAGGTGGGGTTTATAAAGAAAGTTTTTTAAAAAAAATTAATACGATATAATTTCTAAATAAATTTTTCTTTTTTTAGTACAAGCATCATTTATGCGAACAAAAAGAGTTTTTCCTACATAATATTTTTTGTTATAATTTTTACCAATAATATATTGTTTAGTTTTATCAAAATAAAAAAGATCTCCAGGTATGTTTTTTATAGAAACAAAACCTTCACAAAAAAGAGATTTTATTTGAATAAATAAACCAAACTCAGTTGCACTAATAATTATACCTTCATATTCTTTTCCAATTTTATCAACAACAAAAAGAGTTTGAAAATATTTTATACTCTCTCTCTCTGCTTTTATAGCTAATATTTCCTTTTTTGATGTTTCTTTACAAATATCTTTTAAATTATAATTAGTAATATTTTTTTTGTTTAGACATTTATAAAGAATACGATGAATCATTAAATCTGCATATCTTCTTATAGGAGAGGTAAAATGAGTATAATTTTTAAAACCTAAACCATAATGACCTATATTGTTTGTTTCATATTTAGCTTTAGACATTGATCTAACAGCCATAGATTGTATTATTTCAAAGTCATCTTTTTTTACTTTTTGTAATAAGGTGTTTAATTTTTTTAAAAAAGTTTTGTTGTTGTAAGAGTCTATTTCATAATTAAATTGTTTTATAAATAAACAAAAAGCATCTATTTTAGACTTTTCTGGTTTATCATGACATCTATATATTAAAGAAGAAGTTTGGTTTTTTAAAAAAGAAGCAACAGATTTATTTGTTAAAAGCATGAACTCTTCAACAAGAATAGTTGCTTCAGTTGAAGTTTTTTCAAAAACATTAGAAGGGAAACCTTTGTTATCAAATAAAAACTTTGTTTCACTACTTTTTATATTTAATCCACCAGAATTAAAACGCAAACTTCTTAAAGCAGAAGAAATTTTATTCAAAAAAAGAATTTCATTTTTATAAGAAGAACCCCCACCATCTATTATTTTTTGAACCTCATCATATGTAAACCTATAGTCAGAAAAAATAAGAGATTTACCAAACCATTTATTATAAACAACACCCTCTTTATCAATTTCAAAAACAACCGAAAACACTAATTTTTCTTCTTGTGGTCTTAAAGAGCATACTTCATTAGAAAGTTTTTCAGGCAACATTGGAACAACGCGATCAGCTAAATAAACAGAATTACAACGTTTAAAGGCTTCTTTATCTAATACTGTTCCTTCTTCTACAAAAAAACTTACATCTGCAATATGTATTCCTACTTCTGCTCTATTATCATTTAATTTTTTAAAGGATATTGCATCATCAAAATCTTTTGCATCAACAGGATCGATAGTAAAGGTTGTTGTATTTCTAAAGTCTCGTCTTTTTTTATAATCTATTTTTTTTTTTGAAACCAGTTGTGCTTCTTTTAAAACGTCTTTATTAAAAGAAAAAGGTAAATTATTATTAACGAGAATACTAATCATTTCTTCGTCAATACTATTGTTCTTTAAAACTGAAACAATCTTTCCAAATGGATTCTTTTTTGATAAAGGCCAAACCGTTATTTCTCCTATAGCTTTATCTCCGTTTTTAGCCCCATTTAAAAACTCTTTTCTTATATATAAGTGAGGTTTTATAACAGGGTTTTCAGGAACCAAAAAAGCAAAATGTTTACCAACAAAAACTTCACCAACAAAAAAAGAACGACCTCTTTTTATTGTTTTTAAAATAATCCCTTCTCTTCTTTTTTTTGTTTTTTTTATAATTTGAACAACAACAAAATCACCATCAATAGAGTTTTTAATGTTTTTTTTGTTTATAAAAACATCTTCATTGTCATCATCATCAAAAACAACAAAACCAGATCCACTTTTTGTTGTTTGTAAAAAACCCTCAAAAACTTCTTCTTTTCTCATAAAAGCTAAAGGTAGGGTTATATTTTAGAAAAAAAATAATGAATGTTATATAGATATTATAACTTTGTAAAAAAAAGACATGAACAAAAAAATAGAAAAAGTCTTAAATAACCAAATAGAAAAAGAAGCTTCTTCTTCTCATCTTTATTTATCTATGGCTTCTTGGGTTGAGTCGAAAGGTTTAAACGGAACAGCAAAGTTTTTATATACACACTCTGACGAAGAGAGGTTTCATATGTTAAAACTAATAAAGTTTGTAAACGAAAGAGGTGGAAGGGCAGATATTCCAGCATTAAAAAACCCTCAAAAAAAATTTAATTCATTAGAAAGCATTTTTAAAAAACTGTTGAGTCATGAAATATTGGTAACAGAAAGCATAAACAATGTTATTGATGTTTGCTTACAAGAAAAAGATTACACAACACATAATTTTATGCAGTGGTATGTTTCAGAACAGCTAGAAGAATAAGCTTTAGCAAGAACAATATTAGACAAAATAAAACTAATAAAAGGTGACAGTGCGGGGATATATTTATTTGATAGAGACCTAGAGAACTCACTAATATCGGTTCAAGGAGAAACAGAAGAATAGTTTCAACAAATGAAACAAAAAACAAAAAAAACGTTACTCTTTTTAACGTTGTTTTTATTTACACAACAATCCTTTTCGCAGGGCGACTATAGGTTTGTTAATTACTCTATTAGTAATGGCCTTTCACAAAGCTCTGTTACAACAATTATTGAAGATGAATTAAACACCCTTTGGGTTGGAACACAAGACGGGTTAAACAGGTTTGATGGAGGTTCTTTTGAGGTTTATAACCCCGAAAACACGAAAGGATTAGAAAGTGGTTATATTCTGTGTTCACACAAAGACAAAGAAGGGAACCTTTGGTTTGGGACAAGTAAAGGCCTTTTAATGTACAGTGTTTTTTTTGATAAATTTCAAACATATAAAAAAGAAGGAGGGGCAATACAAATAAAAGACATTACAGAAGATAAGGAGGGCTACCTTTGGGTGGTTACAGCAGAGCGAGGTCTTTTTCGATTTGACAAAAAACAAAAAGAGTTTAAAAGTTTTTATTTTCTTGTTCCATCAGTTCATACAACAAAAATAGAGTTTTTTAGAAAAAACAACATTATTGTTTCTACAGAAGATAAAGGGGTCTTTCTTTGTGATATAGAAAAAAACACAACAAGAAAAACCAGCGACTCAAAACAAAAAACAAAAGTAAATGTTATAAAAAAAATAAATAAAAAAGGGGTCTTTTTAGGCACCAACAAGGGTCTTTTCTTTCTTGACAAAGAAACAAACGAAATAAAAAATGTTTTTTTAAAAAAAGAAACAAACGAAAAAGTAAAAAACATAAAAGACGTTTCTTTTAAAGAGGGTGTTGGTTGGTTTCTTTGTACTGAAAGCGAAGGCCTTTTAGTTGTTAATAAAAAAGGGGAGGTTAGTAAAAACAAAGAAGATGTTTTTCAAAAAACAAAAATACTTTTTAATGAGTTAAATTGTATATATAAGGATGGGTCAGGCCTGTTTTGGGTTGGCTCAGAGAGGGGTCTTTCTTTTTTTGACCCTGAAAGAAAAGGCTTTTTTGGAGTTGGGCCTAGTGTAAATAAAAAAAGAGGGCTTCCAACCCCAGGGGTTTGGTGTTTTGAGGAAACAAAAGAACATTTTTTTGTTGGAACAGACGGGGCCGTGTCTATGCAAAACAAAAAAACAGGAGTGTTTCGGCAGTTTTATAGGGGGTTAAAAACAAAAACAACAGGAGAAAAAACAGTCTTAACAATTAAACCAATAACAGAAAAACGAATCCTTGTTGGCTGTGTTGACGGGTTGTTTGAGCTAACAATAAACCCCAAAAAATATGTTTTTAAAAAGATAGAAACAAGCGGGTTTAACAGGGTTTATTCTATAGTTCATTGGAAACAGTCTTTTTTTTGGATAGCCACAAAAAAGGGGGCTCTGTTGTTTGATGCAAAAAAACAAAAAACAGAGGCCTTTTTTCATGACCCAAAAAAAGAAAAAGAAACAATCTCTAAGGGTGTTTGTAGGTTGGTTTATAAGGACCTGGGAGGGCGCATTTGGTTTACAACAAGCACAGGAGGGCTTAATGTTTTGATAGAAAAACAAGGAAAGAAAAAAATAGTGCCGTACAGTGAAAACAAAAAGATAAAATCAGTTACAACAAGGTATATAACGTCAATAAACAACACAAAAGAAGGGGTTTATTGGTTTGGAACATTTGGATCTGGGGTGTTAAAGTGGGACGAAAAACAAAAAAAAATAAAACAATACAGAAAGATAGACGGACTACCTAACAATGTTGTTTATGGTGTGCTTACAGATAAAAAAAAGAATCTTTGGTTCAGCACAAACAAGGGGGTTTGTGTGTTTAATCCTAAAACAGAAAAAACAAAAAAATACACAGAGCTAGATGGTTTGATGAGTAACGAGTTTAATCTTGGTGCTTATTTTCTCTCAAAAAAAGGTGTAATTTTTTTTGGCGGGATATATGGGTATAATTATTTTAACCCCGAAGAACTTTCTTTTTTTAACAAAGAAGATAAAATAGTTTTTTCTAGCCTAAAAATAAACGGAAAGACTGTTTTTCCAAAAGAAAAAGACTCCCCTTTAACTAAGCCGCTTTTTTTAACAAAAAAAATAGACCTACCATACCATCAACGGAGCTTTTCAATAAAGTTTCACGCCTCAAATTTAGGGAATAATAAAAAGACAATTTATAAATATATTCTTGAGGGTGCCGGCGAAGGCGAGAGGGTTATTGGTGATCTAAGTGAGCTTCATTTTAACTCACTCTCTCACGGCAAATACATTCTTAAGGTTTTTGCTGGCAAAAAAGACGGTGAGTGGTCTCCCTCACCAAGCGTGCTGAAAATTGAAATAGCACCACCTTTTTGGCTAGGCAATTGGTTTTTGTTTGGGTGTTTTGTTCTTTTGTTGTTGCTTGTTTGGGTGTTTATAAAAATAAAAACAGAGACCTCAAGAAGAGAGCAGTCTCGTCTTGAAGAAAAGGTTAAGGATAGGACAAAAGAGATAGACTTAAAAAACAGAAAAATAGAGCAACAAAAAGACCTTTTGCAAAAAGAAAAAGACAAAACAGAAAAACTGTTAAAAAACGTCTTACCAACAACTACAGCAGAAGAGCTAAAAAAGAGAGGAAAAGCCAGGGCAAGATCATATAAAACGGTTTCAGTTTTATTTACAGATTTTGTTGGCTTTACTAAAATATCAGACAAAACACCAGCTTCAGACTTAGTCAAAAAGCTGGATGTTTATTTTAAAAGGTTCGATGAAATTATAATTAAAAACAATCTTGAAAAAATAAAAACAATAGGAGACGCTTATATGTGTGCCGGGGGTGTTCCTGTTAGAAATAGAACAAACCCAATTGATTCTTGTTTAGCTGCGCTTCAAATCCAAGCATACATGAGAGAACGAAAAGAACTTTCAAAAAAAAAGAAAGAACAGGCGTGGGGGCTTCGATTAGGAATAAACACCGGTGAGGTTATTGCAGGTGTTATTGGTTCAGAAAGACTAGCTTTTGATGTTTGGGGTTCTACGGTTAATCATGCGCAAAGAATGGAAATGTTAGGTGAGCCAGGAGAGGTAACAATAACAGGAGCTACACATGCTTTTATTGAACCGTACTTCGAGTGCTCTTTCAAGGGTGCGGCAAAAACCAAAAGTAAAGGGTTTGTTGATATGTACGTTGTTGAAAGAATAAAACCAGAGCTTTCAATAAAGATGGGGGGCGTTTTTCCAAACAAAAAGTTTAAAGAGATTGTTGATTTGCATCTTTATAGTCAAATAAATTATTATCAGCTAGAAAAGTTTATTATTAAAAAACTAAAAGACTTGCCAAAAACCCTTTGTTATCATAATGTTTCACACACAAAAGACGTTCTTTCAGCTGTTGAGCGAATAGCCTTAGCTGAAAATATAACAAATGAAGGTCTTTTTCTATTAAAATCTGCAGCTATATGTCACGATGTGGGGTTTTTAGAAAGGTATGAGGAAAATGAGGAGATAAGCGCTCGTTTTGCCCAGCAAACATTGCCAAAATATGGATATAAAGAAAAACACATAAAAAAAATAAAAGAGCTTATCTTTGTGACAAGCATACCGCAAACACCTAAAACAACATTAGAAAAAATCATCTGTGATGCAGACCTTGATTATTTAGGAAGAGATGATTTCGAAGAGGTTTCTTCTAGGCTTAGGGATGAGCTAAAAATAGTTGGAAAAATAAAGACAAACAAAGAGTGGGATGAGATACAGGTTAGGTTTTTAAAAGCACATAAATATTATACTCAGACAGCAAAAAAAACAAGAGGTAAAAAGAAAAAAGAAAATCTTGAAAGGATAATAAATAGATTAAAAGAGGGGGTTGTCTAAACGTTTTTTCTTTTATAATTTTTTGTGAAGGAGTTAGCAAGAACAACAGCAAAAATAACAAAAGCCCCGAGGTAAAACTGACCCCCTAAAAGGGTGTTTTCTTTCAATATAAAAACAGCTAAAATAATAGTATATACCGGCTCAAGGTTAATGCTTAGCGAAACAGTAAAAGCCCCAAGTTTTTTCATCACAAAAATCATTGCTAAAAAAGCAAAAGAAGTGCAAACAACAGCTAAAAAAAGAAGCCAAAAAAAGTCTTCTATAGAAATAGAAAAAACAGAGAGAGACAAGCGTCCTTGAAAAAACAAAATAAGTGTTATAAAAAGAGCGGCGGACCCCATTTCATAAAAAGAAATTTGATAGGGTGTGTTTTTGTTTGTAAGCTTTAGATTGAAAACAGCAAAAAAAGCGGCAAAAAGAGCTGAAAAAAGACCATAAAAAAGTGCTGAAAGGTTTTGTCCTCGCAGATCTCCAGAAACAAAAAAAACACCCAAAACAACAATAAAACCTGTTAAAAGCTCAGTCAAAGAGAGTTTTCTCCCCATAACAAGAGGTTCTAACCAAGAAACGTGCAACGTTGTGGTCGACAAGCAAAGAATACCAAAAGAAGCTGTTGAAAGCTGAATAGATTTATAAAAAAAAATCCAGTGTAAAGCGACAAAAAAACCAACAATAAAAAGTTTTATAAATTCTTTTTTAGAGCACACATAAAAGGATGAACGAAAAAAAAGCATACCAATCCCTATGGTTATAAAAGAAAAAAGAACACGATACCAAACAATAAAAACAGCGTCTAGCTGGATTAATTTCCCTAGAATCCCAGTGAATCCCCAAAGAACAATAATAAAGTGAAGTAAAAACTGGTGCTTTAGTGATGAAAACATAGAAAAACAAAGGTATTAATATATAAACGAAATAAAAAAAATCAGTTATTTTTATAAGATGTTGTTTTCCCAGGTAATAGGCCAAACAGAAGAAAAAAAGCGTTTTATAAAAAAAATAAACGAAAAAAAAATACCACAAACACAGCTTTTTGTGGGTAGCCCGGGCTATGGCTCTCTTCCCTTAGCGCTGTTTTTTGTTCAGTATTTGTTTTGTGAAAACAAACAAAAAAGAGATAGTTGTGGGGTTTGTAAACAATGTGTTTCTAACAAAAAACTTCAACACCCAGACGTTCACTTTTCTTTTCCTGTGGTTCAAGCAATTAGCCCTGTCTCTTCTAATTTTTTTAATGAATGGAGAGATCTTGTGTTAACGAAACCGTATTTTGACCTAAACGACTGGACAAAAAAAATAGATAAAAAAGAAAGGGCACCAATAATAGGAAAAGAAGAAAGTAAAGAGATAATTAAAAAATGCACGCTTAAGTCTTTTTATGGTGGATATAAAGTTTTTTTAATTTGGATGCCAGAAGAAATGAATGTTTCTTGTTCAAACAAACTTTTAAAAACCCTAGAAGAGCCACCCAAACATACAATAATAATTCTATTGGCCTCTTCAACAGATCGGATTCTAAAAACAATACTTTCTAGGGTTCAAAAAACAACAATTTTTAAAATAAAAGAAGAAGAGATAAAGGAGTTTTTAATACAAAAAAAAGGTGTAGACGAAGAGTCGTCGCTTCGTCTTGCCTCTTTTTCTGAGGGAGACCTTATAAAAACAGAAGGGTTACTTGTAGAGCAGAGTGATAAAAAAGAAAATGAAGGGTTTTTCTTTCGGTTGATGAGAGTTTGTTACACAAAAGATGTTTTAGAGATGTTGCTATGGGCTGAGGTGCTAGCAGAAAAAAGCAAAACAGACCAAAAGATATTTTTAAAATATTCTATTCATATGGTCCGTCAAAGTGTTTTAAAAAACTATTTAAAAAATATAAAAAGCATTTCAAAAGAAGAGGAAGAGTTTATTAAAAAATTTTCAAAATTTATAACAGGAAAAAACATTTTTCGTTTAATAAAATCATTTAATGATGGAATTAACAACCTTAATAGAAACGCAAACAGTCGAATTTTATTTACAAAAATATCTTTTGATGTTATGAGAGGACTGCGTTTAGGTTAAAAAGAACCCGCGTAATTAATAATATTATAAGTATTTTTATAGTAAACGAGGACAAAATGGGTTGTAGTAATTGTGCTTCTGGTGTGCCAAAGGGTTGTAAGAGTAATGGGGCTTGTCTTTCTGGTGGCTGCGAAAAACTAGAGGTTTATGATTGGCTTTCAAATGTTTCAATGCCGAATGGCTATTCACAATATGATATAGTAGAGGTTCGTTTTAAAAACAGTAGAAAGGAGTTTTTTAGAAACACAAAAAAGTTGTCACTTCATGTTGGTGATGTTTTGGTTGTAGACGCTGAAAAAGGCTTTGATATTGGTGTTGTGTCTGTTGTTGGTGAGCTAGCTAGGATACAAGTTGAAAAAAAAGCGCCCAAACAATCGCTTAAAGAAATAAAAAAAATACGGGGCATTGCTAATCAAAAAGAGATAGATCAATGGGTTAAAGCTAGATCCCTAGAGAAAGAGGTTATGTATAAATCAAGAACCCTTGCAGTAAACCTTGGTTTAGAAATGAAAATATCAGATGTTGAATATCAAGCAGACGTTTCAAAGGCCACATTTTTTTATACAGCGAACGGGCGAGTTGATTTTCGCCAACTAATAAAAGATTTAGCAGCAGAATTTAAGGTTAGAATTGAAATGCGACAAATTGGCGCAAGACAAGAGTCTGCAAAACTTGGAGGGATTGGTTCTTGTGGAAGGGAGCTCTGTTGTTCAACTTGGCTTACAGATTTTCGATCTGTGTCTACCTCTGCAGCAAGGTACCAGCAGCTATCTTTAAACCCTCAAAAATTAGCAGGTCAGTGCGGGAAGCTAAAATGTTGTTTAAATTATGAGCTAGATTCTTATTTAGACGCACTCAAAACATTTCCAAAATCATCAACAAAGCTTAAAACAGAAAAAGGCCGCGCCGTTCACATTAAAACAGATGTTTTCAAACAGGAGATGTGGTATGGATATGAGGACGACATTTCTTTAGGGTTATTTTCTTTAAAACCCAACAGGGTTAGAGAAATTATCCGCTTAAACAAAGAAGGAAAAAAACCAAAAGATTTAAAAGGGTTTTTAGAGGTCGAGGAGACAAAAGAACTGGACTATACAAATGTTGTTGGCCAAGACAGTTTAACTCGGTTTGAGCATGCATTTAAAAAAAGGAAGAAAAAAAGAAAAAATGTTAAAAGAAAAGGATAGAAAGAGAAGAAAAAGTGTGGTTAAAACAATTTTTTTTCTAATTTTTTTTGTTTCGTGTACACAAACTCCAGAATATAAAAAGGTACACACGTTTAAAAACAAAATTTGGGAACAAGAGAAAGAAATAGATTATACCTTCAAGATAAAAGATACCATAAAAAAACACGACATAACCCTTTTCTTAAGAACAACAACAGATTATAAATACAACAACTTGTGGGTTCTTTTAACAACAGAAACCCCAGAAGGAAAAAAAACAGAACCAGAACCAATAGAGATAAAGATCGCACATCCGGATGGAGTTTGGATTGGAAAAAAAACAGGGTCTATTGTAGAGACAAACATATATTTTAAGAATCGAGTGTTTCCACAAAAAGGAGAATACAAAATAAAACTAAAACAAGCAACTACAAAAGAAGAGGTTGGGCAGGTTTTAGATCTAGGTCTTTTTATTCAAAAAAAGAGTTAGAGCTTATATGTATAACCCATAGAAAGAACAAATCTTCCGCCACGGCTATAATCTGTTCTTTTGTCAATGAGATACTTAACAGACATTTCGTGTGGCCCTTTAAGGTTTATGCTTGTTCCGATAGACAATCGGGTTTTTGTGAGCCCTCTATCAGGCCCAAAAGCAGGATTTAAAAACCATTCAAAACTAACACCCGGCGTAAACCAGTTTTTTTTTATTTTATACTCAATGCTTGGTCGAAAACGAAAAGCCTGATCAAAATCACTATTATATTCAGTGTTTATTTTTCTACTAAAACTAGATTGGTACCTTAAACGGAGCCCCGCAGAAAAACGTTTTATTTTGTGCCTAAATGCTGCGTTTAAGTTTATTCTACTAGAGGAAAGAAAGTTCCCATACTTGTTTTTGTCAAAAACAAAACGGTAATCAACAGAAGGACGAAACCACTTGGTTGCTTTATAACTTAAACCAAACTCAGGAAAAAAAGTTTGAATGCCAGGGAAAAACCGAGTGTTAACCTCTGTGCTCCAGCTAAGTTTTTTAGCCACCTTTCCGCCAACTCCAACTTTTGTCCAAAGCATAAATTCATCTTGCGAAAAAGAAGAAAAGTAGAAAAAGCAAAAACAAAAAAGAAGAACTTTTTTCATTATTCTATTGTTATTGTTCCAATGTAATTAACCTCGTCTTTTGAACCAAGAGTAACATCTTGTATAACCACAGTGTCTCCACTTAAACAGGTTGGACAGTCGGAATATACAAAAACTTGATAATTTCCTGTTTGTAAATAATTAAATTCAAAAGAACCATCATAAGAGGTTTTCACGTCATCATCATAAAAAGAACCCTCATTACCATAAATTAAATAAACATCCTCGTCAGCAGCATCGTGATAATATGCTTGCCCGGCAATCATTTTTAACTTCCTCACATGGCCCTTAATTGAAGCAGCGCCTCCAGGCCCTTCTGTTTTAGTGCAAGAAGAAAATGAAAACAAAAATAGTGAGCTTAAAAAAATAGAAGAGAAAAGTTTCATAGTGTAAAAATTTAAAAATATTTTAGAAAGAAAACAACGCTTTGACTTGTTTATACGTTACGAATATACAGAATTGTTTTAAATTCCTTATTTTTAAGGTTTGTATAAACTCTTTTATATACTAAATCAAACGAAAACAAAGTAAAATGAAAAAACTTTTTTTATATAAAATCACGATTTTTTTTGCGATTTTATTCTTCTCAAATAACGTAAAAGGACAATTAGTAATCAATGAGTATTCTTGCTCAAACCTTAGCACTCACTCTGATGTTTTTGGCGAAGAGGAGGACTGGATAGAGCTGCACAACAGTACAGCTTCTCCAATAGATTTGACAGGATATTTTTTATCAGACAAATCTTCAAACCTTACTAAGTGGCAAATTCCAAGCGGAACAGTTCCCGCTAATGGCTATATGATTATCGTTGCATCTAAAAGAGACACTGTGGTGGGGGGACAGCTCCATACAAACTTTAACCTAAAACAAACAAGAAATGAATGGATTATTTTATCGAATAGTTTAGCAAATGTTGTTGATTCTATTCAAATGGTTCATATGACTAAAAAAGATCATTCCGTAGGCCGTTCAACAGATGGTGCCTTAGATTGGAAGTTGTTTACATCACCAACACCAGGAGCGGCAAATTTTGGCGCACAAGACTTTTATGAGCCTAAACCCACCCTTAGTCTTCCTGCCGGGTTTTATCCTAACGCACAAAGTGTTTCAATAACTTGTGCTAATCCTAATGCTACAATAAGGTATACTTTGGATGGTTCTCAACCAAACGCAGGCTCGACGGTTTATAGCGGACCTATAAACATCGCCTCTACCACTGTTGTTAGGGCGGCTGCTTATGGGAACAATGAGCCTAGTTTTGTTGAAACAAACACATATTTTATAGGTGTTACCCACACTGTTCCTGTTGTTTCAGTTTGTGGTTCACAAGTTTTTAATCTTGTTGCTAATGGAAATCAAGGAGGTTGGGGTGGCAGCCAGAACAAAGTAGGGTCTTTTGAGCTTTTTGAACAAAACGGCCTTTTTGTTGATGAGGGTGACGGCCATTTTAATAAACACGGGAATGATTCTTGGGCTTATCAACAAAGAGGATTTGATTTTATTATGAGGGATCAGTTTGGTTATACAGACGGTATAGATCATGAGATCTTTCCCGAAAAAAACAGAGACCATTTTCAGAGAGTGATGCTAAAGCCTGGCGCAAGCGACAACTACCCTTTTGAAAGCGGCGGCGCACATATAAGAGACGCTTTTGTTCACACCCTTTCTATTCACGCAGACATGTTATTAGATGAGCGAACATGGAGACCGGCTATTGTCTATTTAAACGGTCAATACTGGGGGGTTTATGAAATAAGAGAAAAAGCAGATGACCATGATTACACAAGGTATTATTACCAACAAGACAAATACGACCTTCAGTATCTTAAAACCTGGGGGGGGACTTGGCAAGAGTATGGAGCGCCAGACGCTGAGGATGATTGGGACGATTTAGTCGATTTTATTTTAAATAACAATATGGCACCAGGTCCAGATTTTAATTATGTTCAATCTCAACTAAAATGGAAGTCTTTGTGTGACTATTTTATGTTTAACTCTTATGTTGTTAACATGGACTGGTTAAACTGGAATACAGCTTGGTGGAGAGGGATGGATCCTGCTGGACAAAAAAAGAAGTGGAGGTATGTTTTGTGGGATATGGACGCAACATTTGGGCACTACATTAATTATACCGGCATCCCAGACGTTACTGCAAATGCAGACCCTTGTAACGCAGAGAACCTACCTAACCCAGGGGGCCAAGGACACACTGATATTCTCGAAAAGTTAATTTCAGAAAACCCAACAGTTGAGCAGTATTATGTAACAAGGTATGTTGACTTAGTTAACACATATTTTTCTTGTGACTACATGAACTCTTTGTTAGACAGTATGATAAACATATTAACTCCAGAGATGCCGGGGCAAGTAAACAAGTGGGGGGGAACTATGGCAGGTTGGCAATCCAATGTCCAAGACTTAAGAGATTTTATTGACGCAAGATGCCTTGCTTTAGAGCAGGGGTTAATAGATTGTTATGACCTTGATGGTCCATATGATGTTACTTTTGATGTTGAGCCTGTTGCATCAGGTGAAATAAAAGTAAACTCAATTGTAGCTCCAACATACCCTTGGACAACCTCATATTATGGAGGGATAGAAACATTGACAATTGCAACACCCGAACCGGGATATATTTTTGATCACTGGGAATATGTTGTTGGGCCAATGACAAGCGGAGATTTTATCGACACAAACGGTATAACATTAACTGCACCAGACAGTGTTACTGCGGTTTTTGTTTTAGATATACCAGATTTAGATAACGATGGGGTTTCTGATACTCAAGAAGCTGTTGATGGAACAGACCCAAATGATCCATGCTCATATTTGGTTGCATCAATAACCGGTTCGATTACATCAGGCGTGGATTGTGATGGGGACACATATTTAGATGTAGACGAAGTTGCAAATGGAACCGACCCTTTTGACCCTTGTGATCCAGACAACACTAATATTGGTTGTCCAGGTTATGATGGTGATGGTGATGGTGTTGTAGATGATCAAGAAGCTATTGACGGAACAGACCCTAATGACCCGTGTTCATATATTGTAGCCTCAGTAACATCTATTATTACATCAGGTTCTGATTGTGATGGAGACACATTTTTAGATGCAGACGAAATAGCAAATGGTTCTGATCCTTTTGACCCTTGTGACCCAGATGATTCTGACATTAGTTGTCAGTTTGACACAGATGGTGATGGTTTGGTTGACAACCAAGAAGCAGCAATAGGAACAGATCCAAACAACCCAGATACTGACGGCGATGGAATCAGTGATGGTGATGAAGTCAACAATGGTTCAGATCCTCTTGATGCATGTAGCCCAAGCGCTCTAGGCCCTAACTGTGTTGACGGGGTTTATATTCCTACTGGTTTCTCTCCAAATGGAGATAATAACAACGATGTTTTTGAAATAATTGTTGGAAGAAATGTTGTTTCTTTCACAATTTCTTTATATGATCGTTGGGGAAATAAAATATTCACCTCTAGCGAAAGAGGTTTTGAGTGGGATGGGCTTTTTAATGGAAAACCAATGGGGGCAGGAGTTTACCCATTTGTTTTAGAAGCTGTTTATGACAACGGAGAAGCTGAATTAAGATCAGGAAACATAACATTAGTAAAATAATATGAGAAACATAGTTTTAATACTTAGCACGATTTGTTTTAACATAACTTTATTTGCGCAGGATCTTCATTTTGCGCAATCTTCGCAAACACCGCTTTTTATCAACCCAGCATCTGCTGGTCTTTTTGATGGATGGGAAAGGGTTGTTGTAAACCATAGAAATCAATGGTTAGGGTCACAAACACAATTTATGACTTCGGCTATTTCTGCCGACATTAATATAGGTAAGACAAGGTTTAACGATAAAGCCCATCTTGGTTTGGGTGTTATGTTTTTTAATGATATAGGTGGTGACTCTAATTTTGGAAACCAAACAGGATCTGTAACATTAAGCGGAATACTCCCAATGGGAAAATCAGGCCATATTATATCCGTTGGAGTTCAAGGAGGCTTCGGGTCAAGAAGAGCCGATTTAAGTGGTGTTACTTTTATGAATCAGTGGGACGGCTCAACATTTAACCCAACTATAAATAGCGGAGAACAAAACACGCTTAGTACTTTTACATATATTGACGCCTCTGCTGGCTTTCAATATGTTTATGATGGTGGTAAAAGCTCTTTTGCAAGAAATAATGATTTTAAACTTCGTTTCGGTTTTGCTGGTTTTCATTTAAACAAACCAAAGATGAAATATGTTGATGGTTCTTCAGATTATTTAAACCAAAAATTTGTTGGAAATGTAGGTTTTGAGTCTGATGTGGTAGGAAAAAACCTGTCGCTCGAAGGCAATTTTGTTCAGTTTGTTCAGGGAGGTAGTTACGAGAGTTTGTTGGGTTTTATAATGCGATATCGTTTTAGAAGTGCAACAAAAATAACCGGAAATATTCAAGATGCTTTTGTTGGTTTTGGAACCTATGTAAGGTTCAAAGACGCTTTAATTCCAACGATTGTCTTAGACTGGAGAGGGTTTCATTTAGGCTTATCTTACGATATTACTGTTTCTTCTTTAAGAAGAGCAAATAGTGGAGGGTCTTTAGAGGTTTCGTTAGCATATCAAAACCTCGACCACTCTTTATTTAAAACGAAAAAAAGAAAGTTTTAACAAGACAACGTCTACCTAATAAGTCCTCTTAAGAGGGTCACAATCTTTTTTCTAAAAAGAAAAAACAACAAGATATAAGGGAGGGCCATAAGGTATAATATTCCCAAATTTATGTTTGAACCAAAAGAAGCCTCATCTAATCCGCTCCCTTGTTCTGCGAGAAGTTTGCATTGAGAACAACCTTGACTGAAAACAAAATTAAAACCGAAAACCAAAAAGAAAAGAAGAAGAATAAGTTTAATGTTTTTCATATTACAAAGATATCTATTTTTTAGGAAAGAAAAGTTATAACATTAAAGATGTTGTCAAAAAAATCCAATAATTTTGCCACCATGGAAAAAGTTCTATATGTAATCTCTCTTTTTATTTTTACCTCTTGTTCTTTTGAAACAGAAAAAAAGAAAGAAAAAATAGAAGATATTAATAGTTTGATTTTGTCCTATCCAGACAGTGTTAATCTTTTGGTGGATAGAGGGGAGAGTTATTTTAAAGAATATAAATATGATTTGGCTCTAGCCGATGCAACAAAGGCTTTTAGGCTTGATTCAAACAACATAAAAGTCCAAATGCTTTATGCAGAAGCGTTAAATAATAGAGAAAAAAGAACAGTTAACGATGTATTGGTTGCTCAAAAAAACTACAAAAAAATTATAAACCAAAACAAAAAAAACACAAGGGCTTTAATTGGATTAGCTTCAACATACAACTACCAACAAGATTTTGACAAAACATTTCAATATATAAACGAAGCACTAAGAATAAATCCAAAATACAGAAATGCTTACGTTTTAAAAGGCACTACATACAGGCAAATTGGAAATATAGAACTTGCAAAATCATCATACCAAACAGCAATCCAGCAAGATCCTGATTTTTTTGAGGCATACTTCTTTTTAGGTCAAATGTATCAATCTGAAAACAACCCAATTTGTATAGAATATTTTACAACAGCACTTGATTTAAAACCAGAATATCCTGAGGTAAGATATCAGTTAGCATTTTCTAAACAAATACATGGTCGTTTGATAGAGGCGGTTGATTTATATAAAGAGATGGTTGAAGACACGGTTGATTTTTATAAAAACAGAGCCTTCTTTCATTTGGGATATATAAAGCAGTTTGATTTTAGTCAAATTGACAGTGCAATTTATTTTTATCAAAAAGCTTTAGAGGTTGATCCAAAGCATGTAGAGTCATGGCATAATTTAGGTTTATGCCATAAAGAACAAGGAAACAAAACAAAAGCCTTAAAATCTTTTTCGAAAGCACTTAAATTTAATCCAGAATTTAAAATATCTCGAGAAGAGGCTGAAAAATTAAATAAATGAAAACAAAATATATTCAAATACTTGGAGACGCGTTAATTCCTCTTTGTGGTCTTTTTTTTTGGGGTTGGGGGTTATATTTTATTTTGCTTTTCTATTTTATAGATATGTTTGCTGGAGAAATAGTTTTACATTTAAAATCAAACAAAATTATAAAGACTCAAAAACAGAAAGTTTATAGCTGGATTAAAGGTTCTTTGTTGAGTTTTTTTTGTTCCCTTATTGTTGTATTGGTCTCACATTTTGTTGTTTTTATTGTTGTTGAAGGAATTAATATAAAAGAGCAAGTTTTTTTGTTTTGGAACTACGAAGAACTAGGAATAAAACAAGGACCACTACTTATACCACTTGTTCTTATAACAACACTAATGCAATATAAAACAGAGTTTATTGATCCAAAAATGTATAAAAAAGTCCAGATTAATCAAGTGTGGAGAAGACACAATAGGTCTCTTTTTGCGCTGATTGGATTAGCAGGGTTTTCTTTGGCAATAGCTCAGTTTTTTGTTCTTCCAGAATACGTCTATGTTTTTGGTCTTGTCTTATCTACAACAGTTTATAAAATCAGGTTTAATTAGAGGTTCTTTTAACCCAATAAGGTAGGACAATAGATCCTATAAAAAGATAAGGGAAATAAGAAATCATTCGCCAAATAAAAGCGAAAGAAGCTAAAAGCAAAGTCGAGGATGTAAAACTCGATAACAGTTCAGCAAAACCAAGCTCAGCAAAACCGCTTCCTCCTGGGGTTGGGCTAGCAATCATAAGAACCCATAACACAAGTTGTTTTCCCAGCACAACAACATTGTCGTTAAAACTTAAAATTAAAAAAGCATTCATGATACAGTTTATAACTAGGTATCTTGAAGTCCAACTACAAAAAGTAAAAGCAAAAACTTTCAACCAAAAAGTAAAGCTTTCTTTTTGAAACTCTTTTGCAGAGCGCTCAATATCACCACCTAAATTAATAGCAACAACCTTCCATCTTCTAATAAAAGGAAAACTAAAAATAAAAAGAAGAATTTTCGTTGCTAATTTAGGAACCCAAAAAAGCGTGAGATAGAGCAAAAAACAAACAGTAAAGATTAAACAAAATCCACACCAAAAATACCAGCTAAAAAAAGAGTGTAAATCGCTCGATTCAGGAAATAAAACGGACCCCCCAATAAATAAAAACACACAAGGAACCAAGAACAAAAAAAACAAATTATCCATAAAAGCTGTAATAATAACAATTGATGTTGCTTTTCCTATAGGTATAGACTCTCTATTTAAAATAAACATAGCAACAGCAGAACCACCAATAACCCCGGGTGTTAAAGCAGAAGCAAACTCCCAAAGCATTATAACATAGACACTAGCCTTCCAGGTGAGCTTGTTTTTTGTTAAAAATTTTATTCTAATAATATAAAAAAGATCTCGACATAACATAAAGCAGACCGCTGCCAACAAACAAAAAAAAGAGTGTTTACCCCAGTTTATTTTTTTTAAAACAGATGTTATAGGCTCCTTTATAAAACCACCATTTTTTTTTAAAATAAACTCTTTTGGATTGTTATAATCAACCCTGTTGTTGTTATTATAATCAATCCATTGATGCGTGCTATTCTCTTTAGCTTCAGTATATTCATCTTTTGAAATACTAGAGTATAATAGAAACCCAGAAACAGACAAACATATAAAGAGAGCAAGAAACAAACGCTTTTTACTGAATGCGCTATTTAAAGGGTTTTTCATTCTTCATTAGGGATTAATTCTACAGAGACCTCCCATCCAGCCCTAACCTTTGCTGTTTTTGTGTAAAAGTCAACCGACTCAGGTTGTTTTTTTTCTTTTAAATTTCCCACATCCCATAAGCCATTTTTGTTCTCATCTTTTATAATAGCAAAAGAATATTCCCCAGGAGGTATTTCTTTCATTACAATAGGTTTTTTTGGCTCTAGAATAAACTTTTCCTTATACAGCCTTCCATTTTTTCTTAATTGAAAAATAACGGGTTTTTTGTAATAACTTAAATTTAGGCTTATCGATCCTAATTCCTCTAATGACTTAAGAATAACAGAAAAACCACACGAATCAACACTATCATTAAAAGAACAAACAGCCCCTTTTTGAAATATAAATTTAAGCTTTGAAGAGGGTGCTTTTTCCATATAAAAGGAAATTTTGTTTTTGTTTTTAGAAACATCAAAAGCTTTAAATAGACTAGAGTCTGAAGGGTTTAAAACAAGAATTTTAGATGTATCAAAAGATTCAATTATATCGTTTGTGTTAAAACAAACAGTGTCACTAGGATAAAAAACAAAAGAGTTGTTTTGTTCTTTCAAAGCGAACTTTGCTTTTGTAGTTTTCTCTGAAAACCTTAAAAGGAAAGTGTCTTTAAAAAAAGGCCCGTTAAGAGAGATTTCTGCTTTTGTTTTATTTCTAGTATTCCAAAAAACCTCAACACTGTCTTCTTTGTGATAAATAATATTCTTTAAAAGAATAGTCTCGTTATTTATTTTTATTTCAGTGTTTTTTAAAGATCGATTTCCTGAAATAAAAAAAGAGTTTGGTCCAATTAGTTTTTTTGTCGTAATCCTAGGTTCCTCTATTGGAGTATAAAGCCTATACGGAACCGTGTCAAGCTTTGTTTTTTTTAAAAAAAAGATGTCGTCTTGAGTAAATGCAAGTGGCTCGTTTTTTTGTCTTTCAAGATCACCATTCAAATCTTTAAAAACAGAGATTTTATACTCATCAGGTTTAAGGAAGTTTATTTCAGCAAAACCATCTTCATCTGTGTAGGCAAAACTTTTTAACTTATCTGATTCTTTATTTGACAACAAAACGGTTGCATTTTTTACAGGTTTTTTTGACCACGCATCAACAACTCTAGTACTATAACTAAGGCTGTCAATATAATCGCCTGTAGAAAAAACATATTGAATAATAGAATCATTGCCCTCTGTTAAATCAACAATGGCATTGTTTAAATAGATAGAGTAAGTGGTGTTAGGGTCTAAAGAGTCGTTCCAATCTAAAAAAAGCTTTTTCCCTTTGTAAGAAGTTTTTATGTTTGCGTGTGGAGGAACCATTACAATATTTTCCCCCGTGTTTTTTAATCTAAAAAACTCATCAAAACAAATCTCAACACGACTAACATTAAAGTTTGTTGACAGAAACTTTGGGGTTGTTTTTTCTTCAATTGGTTTTGGCGCAAAAACATCAACCTCTCCGCCAGAGATCCTTCCAACTTGAGCGCATGAGAAAAAGAGGAAGATTCCAAAAAAAATAAAACAATTTTTTTGAGACATAAATAAGGTTTATACAAAAGTGCTTTTTTTCGCTTTAATCTCCAATTATAAATCGAACAGAAAAAAACAACAAAAACCGAATAAAACTATTTTAAGTCTTCTATCTTAGAGAGTCTTTTTAATAGGTTTTTTCTAATGTTAACCCAAAAAAGGTTGTAGTCTGCTCTGTGGTAGCTGTCACTAATATATTTTTTTAGAATTAATTTTTTTGGCACAGCAACAGACACTAAACCTAAATTGTTTGAAACCGAAAGAAACCGCTCAAAGAGAATTTTTTTATTAGGCAAAAGAATTCCTAGGTGGTCTTCTTTTTTACTCCAAACAGAGTTCGTATCAAACGTTATAGGGTTTATAGAAATAATATCGTTTCCATACCTCCAGTTTTTAGGGTAATACCCTTTGTTAAAGCTTCTCCAAGAAAGCGCACAATTAACATCTTCTGTGTTTTCGCATGAAGGAATAGGAACCTCACGCTTACCCACATCCATTCCGATTAAATACGAAAGAACTAAATCACCAATTAATGTATCGTTTGGTGATATATATTCATTAATCAACTTAACAGCATGGTTTGTCCCTTGGCTATGTGAGGCAATAATGTAGTTTTTGTTAGCCTTATTTTTTATAAAATATTTAAAAGCAGACAAGACGTCTTTATACGCCACGTTAAATGCTTTCCAGCCATTAACAGTGTCTTTGTATCCATGAATATGCATTTCCCTATATTGTGGAGCATAAAGCTCACCTATACCCGCGAAAACAGATGCTTGATTTTCTATACAAAGCTTAATGGATTTATTTTTAAAAAGTGAGGTGTCGGCATTCCAGAAGGAATAATTATATAGTGTTGTTGGGTGTATATAAAAAACCGAAATATTATACAGTTCTTCTTCCTTATAAAAATAGTTTCTTGGCAATATTTCTTTAAAAGAATTTATATCTTCTTTGAAGGCCCAGTTTTCTTTTTTTGAGTAGTCTAATTCAAAATCATTTAAACTGTCTATAAAACTTGACGGAATAAGATAATTTTTCTCTTCTTCCTGACTAGATAAAAAGAAAGGATAAAAAAATAAGGGGATAAAAAAATGTAATAAGTAAAAAGATTTAAAAAACGAAAACAATTTCTTCTGTTGTTTGTTCTTGTTCAACTTTAATAACACCTTGACCTGTTTCGCTTCCAGCAACAACTTCTATCGATAAAACAGCAACTCCCGCTTGCCCTAATTGATAAACATCATTAAAATCAAAGGTAGCTCTTCCTTGAGCGTTTGTTACTCCGGACATAGGATAGATGTCTGTATTAATACTGTTTGGTTCAGATGTTGTTCCTTGAGCTTTAAGTAAAACAGAAGCGCCAGAAATTGTTTGGTTTGCATTGTTTTTAACTATAACAACAGCAATTGTATCTTCTTTTTTTCTACAACTAACAATGGTTATGAAAGAAAAAAGAACAAGAGAACAAAAAAGAACGAAACGACTCATAATCTATATTTTTATAATGGTAAAAAAATTGATTCAACAGCAGTTGTATGTTTTCTGCTCCTGATATATCCTTCTGCTATTTTTGTATCAGACTTAACAAAAACATCAAAATAAGCAACGGTTTGGTCTTTCTCGGCGGCATCGTAATATGGAGCCATATTAAATTGTGCAAAACCAGAACTATTGCTGATAAGTGTATCGACATAAGGATTTGTTGTTGGGTTTGAATTTACATCGCCAACAATTATTACTTGTGCATCTCCTACCAATTGATTACTAGCAGACCTAACATAGATCTTTATAACTGAGGGGTCGTTATTTTTACAAGAATGACTAAGACCCAAAAAAGAAGTTAGGATAACTAAAAAAAATAGGTTTTTAAGCAATGTTTTCATGTGTTTACACTTCTAATTATTTAATCAAAGTTAGTCTAAATTAGATTATTTAAAAAATCTTTGCTCGTTAATTCTTAAATTTGTACGTAGATTAATCGTTTTTGTTTCACGTTTAAGAACAAAAAAATAGATGTAAAATACGCTTTTAGGGTGATGAAAGACAAAATAGTAGCGTTAGAAAGAGAGATAATAAAGGAGACGATAAAGACGTCTGATGAACAGGAAAAGTTTAGAATTAGATATCTAGGGTCAAAAAACATTATAAAAGAACTCTTTTTAGAAATAAAAAATGTTCCTAATGAAGAAAAGAAAGAGGTAGGAATGCTTTTAAACAACCTAAAGCAAATAGCCAAAAAAAAACACGATTCTTTTGTTCCAGAAGCGAGAAGTAAAGACAAAAAGCAAACACTTGACAAGTCAAGGCCGGCAGAGGAATACAAGTTAGGTTCAAGACACCCTTTATCATTAATTCGTTCACAGATAATAGAGGTTTTTAGTCGCATAGGCTTTGTTGTCTCTGATGGCCCAGAAATAGAGGATGATTGGCATAATTTTTCTGCTTTAAACTTTCCTCCTGAGCACCCCGCTAGAGATATGCAGGACACTTTTTTTATTAAAAACAGTAACAAAGACATGTCTTTAAGAACACACACGTCCTCCGTTCAAGTTAGGGTTATGGAAAATGAGTCTCCTCCAATTCGAACAATTTCGCCGGGAAGAGTGTATAGAAATGAGGCTATCTCACCAAGAGCCCATTGTTTTTTTCATCAAGTTGAAGGGTTATATATAGACGAGAATGTTTCTTTTGCTGACTTAAAACAAACAATATTATATTTTGCAAGAGAAATGTTCGGAGAAAAGACAAAAATTCGTTTAAGGCCATCTTATTTTCCTTTTACAGAACCGTCTGCTGAAGTAGATATTTATTGGGGGTTAAAAACAGAGTCTGACTATCGAATAACAAAAGGAACAGGTTGGTTAGAAATTTTAGGATGTGGTATGGTTGACCCAAACGTTTTGGAAAACAGCAAAATAGACTCTAAAAAATATAGCGGCTACGCATTTGGAATGGGCATAGAAAGGATTGCAATGCTAAAGTATGGTGTAAAAGATTTAAGACTTTTCTTTGAAAACGATGTGCGGTTTTTAGATCAGTTTACATCAGGGATTTAATACAAATGAAAAAATTAAAGTTTTTTAAAGGAAACGACACTTTCTTTTGGAAAGAGATAACAAAACCGGAAGAATTAGAAGAGGTTTTAAACAAAAAAATCGACCAACCAATATTATTGTTTAAACACAGTACTCGTTGTGGTGTTTCTTTAACAGCTTTAAAGGGTTTTGAGAGGGAGTGGTCTCAAGAAAAGATAAAAGGTGAATGTTATTATCTTGACCTTTTAAGATACAGGGAATTATCAGACCAAACAGCCTGTTTTACAGGAATTAAGCACGAGTCTCCACAGTTAATTGTTTTTCATAAAGGAAAGGTTGTTTATAGCGACTCACATTCTTCTATAAAAGTGGAGGAACTCAAGAAAAAAATAGACACAAAATGATAAAAAAAACCCTTATTGTTTTAGGTGCTTTTTGTTTTGTTTTGGTTATAATTTATCCAGTTATAAAAACAGAAAAAATAGAAGAAAAAACAAATAAAAAAAAGAACCCAACAAGATATACTTTTCAAGGAAGCTCTAACGATTATATTTCAGTTTATCATAATGATCAAGCTGAATTAAAAATAATCGTTGACACTTCTTCTGTCAAAAAAATGGAGCTGTATTACAACGATTCTCTTATAAAAAAATGGATAAAACCAAAAGAAAAAGAGACGTTTTTGTTTACCCCAGGAATATTTGGTGTAGGATTGAAAAAACTAAATATACTTTCTGTTTTAAATGATGGAGAAAAATTTATAGATAATAAATTGGTGACGGTTTTTTCCGGTATTAATCCAGAAAAAAAAGTAACAAAAATAAAAAAGAAACATCCACACAACCCCCAAAACTTCACTCAAGGTTTAGAGTTTTATAAAGGCGAGCTTTTTGAGGGTACAGGTGACCCTGGTGACCAAGGAAATTCTTTTCTTGCTTCAATTGATTTAAAGACAGGCACTACTAAAGAAAGAAAAGACTTGGGTCGTGGTTTTTTTGGAGAGGGTATAACAATATTAGATGACAGGGCATATCAATTAACATGGAAAAATCAAAAATGTTTTGTTTATGATTTGAAGCAAGGATTTGAATTACAAAAAGAATATAACTATACAGGAGAGGGGTGGGGGTTATGTAATAATGGTGAAATGTTAATAATGTCAAATGGCACCCAAAGACTCACCTTTAGAAATCCTGAGACATTCGAAATAACAAAAGAAATAGAGGTGTATAACAACAAAGGACCAATTAACTATATAAACGAATTAGAGTTTATTCAGGGAAAAATATACGCAAACGTTTGGACCAAAAATATAGTTGTTGTTATCGATCCTGAAACAGGAATAGTCTTACAAGAAATAGATGCAACAAACTTAAAAAATGAAGGTCAAGGTTTTTCAGGTGGTGTGCTTAATGGAATAGCACACAATAAAGAAACAAACAAAACATATATGACAGGAAAAAACTGGAGTGGTTTACTTGAGGTTGAGTTTGTTGAGTATAATAGAAATATTGAGGAATAAAAGATTATTTTACCTCAGAAAGTTCTTTTATTGTGCCTTCTTGAACAGACAAAAGTCTTCCAGGAAAAGCTTTTATTATAGATAAATCATGTGTCGCCATCAATATCGCAGCATTTTGTTCTTTTGATACAGCAATCAACAACTGCATAATCTCTTCAGATGTTTCTGGGTCTAAATTTCCTGTTGGCTCGTCTGCAAGTATTAATTTGGGTTTGTTTAAAAGCGCTCGTGCAATAGACACTCTTTGTTGTTCACCACCAGACAAAGCAAAAGGCATTGTGTTGGTTTTATTTTTAAGACCAACTAAACTTAAAACTTCTTCAGCTCTTTTTTTCATTAGTGATCTATTCTTCCAGCCAGAAGCCCCCATCACAAAAAGAAGATTACTTAAAACAGATCGGTCTGTAAGCAATTGAAAGTCTTGAAAAACAATCCCTAAAGACCGTCTTAAGTTGGGAATATTACGTTTTTTCAATTTGTTTAAATTGAACCCAGAAATAGTTCCCACACCTTTTTTTAGTGTGAGCTCACCATAAAGTGCTTTAAGAAAACTACTTTTACCAGCTCCGGTTTTTCCAATAATATATACAAGTTCTGTTTCTTTGATATCAACGTTGATATCACAAAGCACAGGTTTGTTGTTTTGCCAAATTTCACCAGAAGTAATATTTATTACACTATTCACTATTAACTTTTTTGTAAAGTTGGTGAATATGAGACCAAGAATTGAAAGAGACAATAAAATAATCTTAACAAAAATGCGTTTAAAACTTTTGCAAACCCTCTCCATATAGCAAATCAGGTGAATTAATTTTGCTATGCAAAACACAGTGTTAATGAGTAAGTATTTATTTCTTTTTATAATTCAAATTAACTTTTTTGTTTTTACACAAACATCAGAGAGATATAATAGCGATTATAAGAAGTATTACCGTGCAGAAAAACTCTTTCAAAAAGAACAATTTGGTGCGGCTCGAAAGGAGTTTAGGGCGTTTATTAATGGTTTTAATGATTTTAATAATCCAATGTTCATTAAAGCGCTTTATTATGAGGGACTTTCAGCTTTATATTTGTATAACAATGATGCGATAGTTTTATTACAAGAATTTAATTTACGTTATCCGGAGAATATTTTTAAAAAAGAAATATGGTTTAAATTTGGAAAGCACTATTATTCGAGGAAAAAATATAAAGAGGCGTTAATTTGGTTTAATAAACTTGACCCACAAGACATTAACTCTAAACAGAAAGAAGAGCTTCTTTTTAAGAAAGGATATTCATTTTTTAAAGAGGGCAATATAGAGTTGGCGAGAAGTTTTTTTTATGATGTGAAGGATGGTGAGACTCAATATGCAGAACCATCATTATATTACTATTCACACATTGCTTATCAAAACAAAAAATACCAACTTGCACTAAATGGTTTTTTAAAACTTGAAAAGAGTGAAAAATTCTCAAGCGTTGTCCCTTACTACATAACACAAATATATTATTTGCAAAAAAAATATGAGGAAGTAACTTTATATACATCAAGTTTTGTTGGAGACAAGAATGTTTTTAACAGAAAAGACCTTAATTATTTAATAGGAGACGCCTTTTATAGAATAAAAAAATATGATGAGGCTATTCCTTATTTTGAAAAACATAATAAATCTTCAAAAACAACAAGAGAAGAAGACTATTGCCTTGGTTATTCTTATTTTAAAGCTGGTTTATACGAAAAAGCAATAACTGTTTTTGATAAAATAAAAGAGGCAGAAGACTCTTTAGGCCAGGTGGTATACTACCACATTGCTGAAGCATCCTTAAAAATAAACAAAATAGAGTCTGCTCGTTCTGCTTTTCAAGGAGCAGCAGCAACTAACTTAAATATCGACATACAAGAAGATGCGCTTTATAATTATGCCATTTTATCTTATGAGTTAGATATGAACCCATATAATCAGGCAGTAGAGGCTTTTGAGTTATATTTGAACAAGTTTCCAGGCTCTGAAAGAAACGAGGATATTTACCAATATTTAGTGAGTGTTTATATGAACACAAATGATTATGAGAAGGCTTTGTCTTCTTTAGACAAACTGTTAAATAAGGATGTTCGTTTAAAATCAGTATATCAACAAGTTTGTTTCAATCAAGGCGTTAGCTTGTTTTTGTCTTCAAATTTTAGCGGTGCAATATCTTCATTTGAACTAGTTCAAAAGTATCCTATAGACCAAGACCTTATAGCGGAGTCTTTGTTCTGGAAAGCGGATGCAAACTATAGGCTAAAAAATTATAATAAGGCGATTAAACAATATAAGCTCTTTCTTCTTTCTAAATCGCTAAACCACCTTGATTTACATCGAGAAGCAAAATACAATATTGGTTATGCGTATTTAAATATGGAAGAACAAAAAAAATCGATAGAGTTCTTTAGGTTGTATATCCAATCAAAACCAGAAAACAAAAAGAAAAAAGCGGATGCATTAATGAGAGTTGCAGACGCCTATTATGTTTTAAAAGAAAACAATCAGGCTGTAAAATATTATAAAAAAGCTTTAGAGCTAAACCAGGAAGGGTTAGATCGAGCGTTCTTTTATTTAGGTAAAACATATGGTTATATGGGGCAACCAGAAAACAAAATAAAAGAAATGTCAGAGGTTATAAATAACTACAAAAATTCTAAATATTTAAAAACGTGTGTATATGAGGTTGCAGAAACACATAATTCAGAAGGAGACCTATTAAAAGCATTAAACTATTACAATAAAATCATTAATGATTACCCCTCATCTTCTTTGGTTTTATCCTCGAGAATTAATGTTGCTGACATTTACTTTAAGCAAGGCGAAAATGAGAAGGCTGAAAAAGAATATTTTAACTTATTAGAGAATTTCTCCTTACAAGGAGATGTTTGTGAAAAATCTGTTCGAGGGTTGGTGGATATATATAAGAACAAAAAAAAACTAGAAAAAATAGACCAATTAGTCTCTCAATATGAATGTGCAAACATAACTTCTATTGAGCAAGAAGACATGTATTATTTACCAGCAATGGAAAAATATGAAGACAGTTCTTATCAAGAATCACTTGAGCTGTTTGAAAAGTATTTGGAAAGATATTCTTCTGGTAGATATTCAAATGAGGTTAAAATTTATTTAGCCAACTCATATTATGCACTAAAAGATTTTGATAAAGCAATTTCTATTTATAAAGAGTCTTTGGAAGGAGAGAACAGTTTTTTTACTGAACTTTCTGCTGCTAGAGTTTCCAAGCATTTATATAACGAAGGATTATATGAGGAGGCAATACCCTATTACGAAAAGCTAGAAGAAGTTAGTTCAACACCAGAAATTATTGCTAATGCTAACGTAGGGCTAATGAGAAGTTCTTTTTTAACGGAAAAATGGCATAAAACAATCTCCTATTCAGAGAAAGTTCTAAAAAAGTTAAATTTAAAAAAGTCAATAGAAATAGAGGCAAATTATGCTTTAGGAATAGCAAACTTCAAAACAGAGAGTTACGACAAGGCAAAGCCACACTTGTTTTGGGTTGTAGAGAATACGTCAACAGAAAAATCAGCAGAGTCTAGATATATTTTAGCAGAAATTTTCTTTATTCAGTCTCTTTATGAAGAATCAAATAATGAGATAACAAAACTAATAAAACAAAAACCATCATATAACTATTGGATAGCTAAAGCCTTAATCTTAAAGTCTAAGGTTTTAATTATTCAAGATGAACTATTTCAATCAGAAGAAAACCTAAAATCAATAATAGAGCACTATCCTGTTTCTGATGACGGTATTATGGTTGAGGCTAATGAGTTGTGGAATGAGTTAATGCAATTAAAAGAAGAAGAAAAAGAAATTATTAAAGAAAAAGAAATAGAAGTAGAGATAAGAGATGAATAATATGAAAAACATATTTACATTGACGTTTGTTTTATGCGCACACTTTTTGTTTGCACAAAAAGAGGTTGTTTTAATAGCTCTAGGGGATCGTTCTATCGAGACGCCTGAAAGAATTTCTTCCTCTCCAAAATTTAATGATACAATGGTAAGACCACTAAGCATAAAATATCCCTTACTTTCATTAAAACACCAAACATCAACCTCCTTTGAGGAAATAAACCCAGCATCAATTAAGACCATAGATAAACTCACTCAACTATATAAAACATATGCTAAAATTGGTGTTGGGACAGAACTTATGCCTATAGCCGAGGTGTTTTTCGATTCAGATAGGTCTAAAAAATACACCTATGGTGTCCATGTAAAACATCTTAGTTCATTTGGTAATATAAAAGACTATGCGACATCAACTTTTGATCGAACACAGACACTGCTTTGTGGAGGAATAAAAGAGAAAAAATATAATTTTAATGGAAAGATTCATTATAACAATCAAGGGCTTCATTATTATGGTGTTTCAGACACCCTAGGGTTAATACGAGACAGTATTGCACAGAGGTATAGTGATTTTGGTTTTAATACCATTTTTAAGTCGTTTAAAAAAGACAGTGTTAGCCTTAATTATAAAATTGAACTTTCTTATAATAATTATGGCTCTAAAAAGCCAAAACAAAAAAACAGTCAAGAGTGGCGTGCTCGAGAAAATTTTTTCGGCCTAAAAACAAGTGCTTGGTATAAATTAAATAAAGAGACATACGCAGTTGATTTAAATATGATTTATAATGGTTATCGGTATGGAAACTTTAACGATAGCTCTCCTTTTTTCGGAGAAGGAATTAGATCCGATAATACTGTCCTTAGTTTAAAACCAAACATAACAACTACACTAAAAGAAAGTCGATTTAGAGCAATGATTGGTCTAGATTTAACCTTTGACTTTCACAATAAAACCAAAGTATATTTATTCCCTTTAGCAGAATTAAAGTATAGTATGTTTAATGACATATTTATTCCTTATGCAGGTGTAAGGGGGGGGGTTTCTCAGACAACATTTAAAAATCTAACGCAGGAAAATGAATTTTTATTATCAAACATAAACTTAAAAAATGAAAAAACCCCAATCGAGTTTTTTGGAGGAATAAAAGGGACACTAAGCAAAAAGGTTAGCTTTAGCACAAGTGTTCGTTTTGTTAACACTCGCGATAAAGCACTATACATTATAGACACAATAAATACTATTAGAAATAAATTTAAAGTTATTTATGATACAATTAATTTAACATCTATTAATGCTTCTATTTCTTATCAAGAAAACGAAAAGCTTAAAATAGACCTTTTGGGAAGGTTTAATTCTTATTCTCTTTTAAATAACTCATACGCCTGGAATCTTCCAAGGCTAGAGTTTTTAATTAAAGGATCTTATAATTTGTTTGATAAATTTTTATTTCAACTAGACGTCACACTTGAAGAAGGCAGGAAATCACTTGTTTATGAGTCAGGGCCAAATGTTTTTGAAGAAAACGGCCAGTATATTCAAGAGCTTGGGTTTATAGCAGATTTAAATTTAAGTATAGAGTATCGATACAATAAGCGTATATCTGCGTTTTTAGAGCTTAATAATTTTGCCTCTCAAAGATATCAAAGATGGTATAATATGCCTGTTCAAGCCTTTCAATTTTTAGGCGGATTAACATTTAGGTTTTAAAATAGGATTAATACAAAATTAAGCAGGGTTACTTTTTTGTTTTGGAAAGTATGTTTTTTGTCGAATTAGAATAGCAATAACCCCTATAGATATAGAAGCATCAGCGATATTCCAAATAGCTGGAAAAACTTCTTTTTCACCCAGATAAGGTACCCATTTAGGCCAATAAGCATGAAACTTAAACATATCAACAACATTACCAAAAAGAAAACCAGAATGCCTGGTTTCTATAATATAGCTACCACATTCAGTTTCTAACCCCGAACCGGGCAAATAATTAAAAACCATACATGGGTCGTATTCAAAAATAAAATCATAAAACATAGAGTCAATTAAATTCCCAGTTGCACCCGCGAACACAAAACCAAGAATGATTAAAAACTCTAACTTTGATCCTTTTTTCAACTGTTTTACCCAATAATAAAACAATCCTATAATAGCAATGATGCGAAAAACACTTAATGCAAGCTTATGCCAGGGCTTTGTTCCGAAAGAAGTCCCAAAAGCCATTCCTTGATTTTCTATATACTCTAATAAAAACCAATCACCAATAAGAGCGTGTGTTTCTCCAGGCGAAAAGAAGCTTTTAATATAAAGTTTTAAAAATTGATCAAGAGTCAAGATTAATAAAACAACAAGCGTAACAGAAATTATTTTTTTTTTCAAAGAAGGTTAGCTTTGTGCGTTTTTTGCTTCAATGCTTAATGTTGCATGTGGGACTAGTTTTAATCTTTCTTTTTGGATTAATTTACCTGTTGAACGGCAAATACCATATGTTTTGTTTTCGATACGAATCAAAGCATTTTTTAAGCTAGAAATAAACTTTTCTTGTCTTGCCGCAAGCTGAGCAACCTCTTCTCTAGACAATGTGTCTGAGCCATCCTCCATCATGTTAAATGTCCGCCCAGTATCATTGGTCCCATGGTCATCATTATGAGAAAGGGATCCGTTTAGTAGCTCTAAGTCCTCTTTTGCCTCAGACAATTTTTTATTTATTAAGGCTTTAAATTCCTTTAAATCGTTATCAGAGTATCTAGTTGTTGCCATAAGTCAGATTTTAATAAAAAATAAAGAAAACAATTCATTTTTTTAAATGAAAGGTAAATATAAAATACTAAAGTAAATTAAACAATAATGAATAAATAAAAAATGTATCTTCGTTTTTATGGTAAAACTTTTTTTTGGTAATAAATCTTTTGCTCTCATATTTTTGCCAGTCATTATTATTTTGTTTTCTATTTTGAATATTTTTTTGGGACAGCAAAAAAACATAGAGGGTTCTTTTTTCGGTTTTTTTGGAAATTTATACAGTTTAAGGAGTTTTTTTTCGTATACACTCGCGCCAATTATTATTTTGATTAACAGTCTTATACTTAACAATATTTTTAATAGAAATGAATTTATGAAAAGTAATAATTTTTTCATTTCATTCATGTATGTTGTTACAATGAGTTTTTTTTCTTCTTTCTATATTCTTGACAATTTTTTGTTAGCACAAACGGGTTTAATTTTAATGCTTTCACAAATTTTTAAACTGAGTCAAAACAAAGACGGAAGAAGATGTACTTTTAATTCGCTTTTCTTTTTTGGTATTACCTGTACGGTATACCCAATAGCTTTTTTTGGCTTCCCTTTTGTGTTTTTTATAATTAGAATTTTTCGCCCGTTTGTTTTAAGGGAGTTCTTTTTGGCTTTTATAGCCCTTTTTATACCTCTTTTATATGCAAACCTTTATTTTTTTATTTTCAGCACTTCAAAGTTTAATAGTTTGTTTTTTGTGAATTATTTAATTGAAGAATATAGTGTCATTATTGTATTGATTTCTTTTCTTTTTTTCTATTTCTTGTTAGGGATATCGAAAATTTTAAATAAGGTTCGTTCAAGTAACATAAGGCTAAAAAAACTATTCAAAGCTTTGTTTTTTATGCTCTTCTTTTCTTTTTCCTTGGGGGGCGTGGAGTTTTTTGCATTTGAATCAACAACCAGTTTAGGGTTGCTTATTTTGCCATTAATGTTTATAATACCCTACGCTTTTGGAGAAAAAAAAATAAATAGATTGGCCACTATAGTATATTATGGTTTCTTTTTCCTAGCATTAGGAAAGTTTTTTATACCAATTGAGTTGTTGAAGATTTAATTATATTTATTTTGTAAAAAAAAACACATAAAAAATGAAATTCGGTGTTGTAACTTTTCCTGGCTCAAATTGTGATCAAGATATGGTTTATGTTTTAGAAAAAATTTTAAATCAGAGTGTTTATAGGCTTTGGCATAAAGAAGAGACACTTAAGGGAGTTGACTTTGTTGTCTTGCCTGGCGGTTTTTCTTATGGCGATTATTTGAGGTCAGGCGCGATAGCAAAACATTCCCCAATAATGAGACAAGTTATAAATCACGCTAACAGCGGCGGTTATGTTTTGGGTATATGTAATGGCTTTCAAATACTAACAGAATCAGGTCTTTTGGATGGCGCTTTGCTTCACAACGACAATCAAAAGTTTATTTGTAAAAACATACATCTAAAGCCCACATCTATTGATACAGTATTAACAAAAAAACTAGATAGAAAAAAGAGCTATAAAATACCTATAGCTCATGGGGAGGGAAGATTTTTTTCTTCGCAGGAAACAATAAATAAATTAAAGGACAATGGACAAATTCTTTTTCAGTACTGTGATGAAAATGGAGAGATAAGTAAAAGTAGTAATCCAAATGGTTCTATTGAGAATGTTGCGGGAATATGCAACCAAGCAAAGAACGTCTTTGGAATGATGCCCCATCCTGAGAGAGCGTCTGATGGTGATTTGGCCAACACTGATGGGCTAGAAATATTTGAATCGATATTAAGTTGTCTTAAATAAATAAAATATGCGAGTTTTATTATTAGGTTCTGGAGGGAGAGAACATGCTTTAGCCTGGAAGCTTTCACAAAGCTCTTTATTGGAAGAACTATATATTGCTCCAGGGAATGCAGGCACAAAAGAACACGGAACAAACGTAAACATTTCAATTTTAGACTTTAAAGAAGTTAAGAGATTTGTTATTGAAAACAAAATCAACATGGTTGTTGTAGGGCCAGAAGCACCTTTAGTTAAAGGTATTGTTGATTTTTTTAATTCAGACATAGAACTATCTAAAGTTTCTGTCATTGGTCCAAATAAAATGGGGGCAAAAATAGAAGGTAGCAAAGATTTTGCAAAGCAATTTATGAATAGGCATAATATACCGACAGCGAAGCATGGAACATTTACTAAAGAAACAATTAGTTCTGGGTATGAATTTTTAGAAGCAATGGCACCTCCATATGTTCTAAAAGCAGATGGTTTAGCTGCAGGAAAAGGGGTTTTGATTTTAGACACAATTTCAGAGGCAAAACAAGAGTTAAAGAAAATGCTCACAGAAGAAAAATTCGGTGAAGCAAGTTCAACCGTTGTTATTGAAGAGTTTCTTAGTGGGGTAGAATTGTCTTGCTTTGTTATAACAGATGGAGATTCATATAAAATACTTCCTGAGGCTAAAGATTATAAAAGAATAAAAGAGGGGGACAAAGGTTTAAATACAGGGGGTATGGGTGCTATATCGCCAGTTCCTTTTGCTAATCCTACGTTTTTAGAAAAAATTAAAAATCAAATAATTATACCTACAATAAAAGGGTTTAAGGCAGAGGGTATTGTATATAAGGGGTTTGTTTTTTTTGGTATTATTAATGTTAAAAATGAGCCATATGTTATAGAGTATAATTGTAGGATGGGTGACCCAGAGACAGAAGTTGTTCTCCCAAGATTAAAGTCAGATCTACTTCATTTATTTGAAGGTATTGCGACGAACACATTGTCAGAATGTGATGTTCAGTTTGATGAGAGGACAACTACAACTGTTGTTATGGTTTCGGGGGGATACCCTGAAAGCTATGAGAAAGGAAAACAAGTTTACGGATTAAATTCTATTACTGAAAGTATTGTTTTTCACGCAGGAACAATTTCAGATGGGCCGGCAGTAATATCAAATGGCGGTCGTGTTTTAGCAGTTACATCATATGGTAAAGATGTTGTGACAGCTCTTAAAAAATCATATGATTCTATAGAAAAGATAGAATTTGAAAACTCAAACTATCGTAAAGATATAGGCTTTGATGTACTTTAGTTTTTGGTAGATTTAATTTTTTTTAAATATAAATGGCAACACCTCTTATAGGTATAATTATCACTTTAATCTTTTCAGCTTTTTTTTCTGGGACGGAAACAGCTTATATATCATCAAACAGATTAAAGGTAGAGCTTGATAAAACAAAGTCAACACTTAATGCCAAAATTTTAAGCATTTTCTATAAAAAAGAATCTTTTTTTATTGCAATGCTCTTGTTAGGAAATAATATTTCTCTTGTTTTTTTTGGCTTGTTCTCTGCTAACATACTAGAGCCGGTTATTTTGTCTTGGGGAATAACAAATGAAGTCTTAATCTTATTTATACAAACCTTTTTTTCAACAGCTTTGGTTTTAGTTGTAGCAGAGTTTTTGCCAAAAGCCTTTGTTCAAATTAGCCCAAATAGGTTTTTGTCATTCACAACAAAACCTATGATTTTTATTTATTATATGCTGTATGTTCCAACAAACATGATATTGTGGTTGTCAAGCTTTTTTTTAAAGTTACTAAGGGTGGACCAGACAAACACAAAAAAAGTTTTTTCTAAGGTTGATTTTGAAGAATATGTACAAGAAATCAATGAACGAATTAGCCGTTCTGAAGAGCTAGGGAACGAAGTCCAGATTTTACGCAATGCTTTAGATTTTGATAAGGTTAAAGCAAGAGACTGTATGGTTCCTAGAATAGATATTATATCAATTTCTATTGAAGAAAACATTGATAGTCTAAGGAAAAAATTTATTGATTCAGGAAAATCTAAAATATTAGTTTACAGAGAAAGTGTTGACAACATAATAGGATATGTTCATTCTTTTGAGATGTTTAAATCTCCAGTGTCAATAAAACAAATTTTACTTCCAATTCTTTTTGTTCCCGAAGCGACTTTAGGGAAAGAATTACTTGGTTTGTTTACGGAGAATTCTGGTAATATCGCTGTTGTTGTTGATGAGTATGGTGTCACAGCAGGAGTAGTAACAATAGAAGATGTTATTGAGGAGATTTTTGGAGAGATAGAGGATGAGCATGACAAAGAAAATTTCATTGAAGAGAAAATTTCAGAAACAGAGTTTCGTTTCTCTGCCCGTTTAGAAATAGACTATTTAAATGAGGTTTACCAACTTGGCCTACCTGCTTCTGAAGACTATGGCACACTAGGAGGAATGATAATAAACGAAACAGAGTCTATTCCTGTTTCGGGTAGTAGCATAAAGTTTGACAATATAAGTTGTTTTATTGAAAAGGTTCGACATAACAGAATAGAGACGGTTAAAATAAAAAAGTAAAAGATTGAAGGGAAACTTTTTAAAAAACATCATAACGCTTTTTTTTATAAACAGTTTAATTTCTTTTTCACAGGAAGAGGGTCGCTATAAACTCCCAAGTCAATTAAACGAAATTTCCGGCATAGAAATAATTAACGACACGATTTTTGTTGCAATCAATGATAGTGGTAATGAGCCGATTTTATTTCTTTTAAATAAAGAGGCTAAAATCCTAAAAACAGTTAAAATTAATGGTGCCGAAAACAACGACTGGGAAGACCTCGCTGCTGACGAAGAGCACATTTATATAGGTGATTTTGGTAATAATTTAAATAAAAGAAAGGAGTTAATTATATATAAGGTTAAGATAAAAGAGGTTTTGTTAAAAAATGAAATAGAATCAGAGAGAATATTTTTTCGATATTTAGAGCAAAAAAATTTTCCACCACACAAGCAGAATCTCAATTTTGATTCTGAAGCCTTTTTTTATGACAAAGATTCTTTAACTCTTTTTACTAAATGTAACACTTATCCATGGACAGGGATAAGTTTTATATACAGAATACCAAAAGAGCCGGGCACATATTTTTTAAAAAAAAGGGACGAGCTATATGTTGGCCCAGGGGGATATTTTAGTGATGCAATAACAGCAGCAGACAAACAGGGGGAATATATTTATTTAACTACATACAATAGGATTTTAATTTTAAAAAAAGAAGAAAGCAGACACAATATTTATAGAACAATAGATTTTAATGAAATGACCCAAAAAGAGTCAATAGTTGTTTTAAATACATCACATCTTTTTTTTGCGGATGAAAAACATCTTATTTTTGGCGGTGGCTTTTTAACTAAATATAACATTTCTAATGATTAAAATAAAGGAGTATAATGCAGTGATATTTGACATGGACGGTGTATTAATCGACTCGGAACCTTTATGGAAAATTGCAATGGAAGAGGTTTTTTCTTTTATTGGCTGCCCTCTTTCAAAAGAAGATTTTCAACATACGGTTGGTCTTAGAATAGATGAGGTGATTGATTATTGGAGCAACAAAATTGGCTGGGAAAAATATACAAATAAACATGTAGAAGAGCTTATTGAGAATAAGATGGTTGAATTAATAACAAAAAATGGAAAGCCTTTGAATGGAGTTGTAGAGATGATTGATTTTTTAAAAACAAATAAACTAAAAATAGGTCTAGCAACATCATCAAGTTTTATTTTAATTAAAGCTGTTTTAGAGACTTTAGGATTAGAGAAAAAATTTAATTTTGTTCATTCGGCAGAAAAGGAAGAATATGGAAAACCACATCCTGCAGTATATTTATCTGTATCGAAACATCTAGCTGTTCCACCACTAAAGTGTCTTGTTGTAGAAGATTCTCTTAATGGAGTTATATCAGGAAAAGCCGCTAGAATGACAGTAGTTTGTGTACCGGAAAAAACACACACTCCAAATCCAAAACTAAGCTTGGCGGACTATTCATTTTCATCGATGCAGGAACTTTTAGAGAAATTAAAAAAAAATCAACTATAGGTTGGTGATAAGATTCAGCAATAATGATTCTTTTTAATAAACTAGATGTTTATTTTTACACAAAAATTACATAAAAGGATTTATTAAAATTAATGATTATGAGAAATATTTTATTGTTAGCGCTTTTTTCTTCTTTTTTTATGGTTAATGGTCAAGAGTTTGAAGATTTTAAAAAAGGGCGAAACTATTTTGTGGCTGGCTATGGCGCTCTTTCTGTCAATCCATTAAAAAACAATGGAGGAATTGCAGGAGGGATATATGGTAATGTCTATTTAAATAGTATTGTTGGCGCTCAAGTTCAAAAATCAACGATTGGTCCCTTTCAATTAGTTTATGAAAGAGGAATCACTGATGTCTTAGGGGTTGGTCGTATAGGAGTTGGTGCAACCTTAACACATGCTTTTTATTCTTATAAAATCAGAGACAGTTATTGGGCTACGATATATAATAATGATCAGGTTTCAGAATCAAAAAAAACTCGAATAGGTGTTATGGGGCGTGGTGCATATCATTTTGAGTTTAATGTTCCAAAATTAGATTTTTATACCGGAATAGGCTTAGGGGTATATATAGATTCAGATAAACTCACGGAATATGACTATAATGTGTACAACAGTTCAACTGGACAATATCAAGATGTTGTTATAGAGAGTGAGGGGTCTTCAGTTAACCCTGCATTTGCTATTTTTGCTGGGGTTAGATATTATGTAAAAAAACGCTTAGGGTTTTATTTAGAACTAGGATATGGTCCTTCTATTATGAATGGAGGGGTTGTTTTAGCGTTATAAATTTTTTTGATAACAATCAAAAATACAAGGCTGAATTAGTTTTTTTGCTTTTTCTTTTTTTTCAGGTTTTATCTCTTCAAAAGACCCTGATCCAAAATGAGAATAACCTAATTTAGTGTACCAAACTCTCAACACTTTTTTAAATGGTGTCTCTTGCTTTTTTGGTCTTAATATTTCTAGCTCCATAACTTCTCCCCCATTTTTAACAGCAAGACTCTCAACATAGTTTATTAATTTCCTTCCAACCCCGATTTTAGTCATCTTAAAATCAACAGAAAGAAGACCAAAACAATAGGTGGTTTCTGTTTTTTTTAATAAGTGAATACTTCCAATGATTAAATTGTTTTTAAATGCACCAAAAATTTCCCCACGAAGAACTAGTTGAAGAAACTCTTCTTTAGATATTCTAATATAGTTTTCTCCCCAAACATCAACCTCTGTTCTAGCATATGCATCTATTAGAATAGAATACATTCTATTTAATGTTTTTTTACTTAACTTATTTTTTTCTATTTGTTCTATCTTAATCACTAAGGGAAGTTTTTATATTTTGTTTTCTGTGTTCTATAGTCAAATTTTTAAGGTTGAAGCTGTGTTTTTCTTTGTTCCAAATATAAAAACGAAGATTTTCTTTTTCTTTTGGAAGAAGAACATTTAAATGTAGTCGATACCATCCATTCTTTTTTTCGGAAACTTCTGATATTGCAGAATAAAAAGGAAAAAGACCATTGCCATCAACAACTAAGTGTAATTCTTGAGGGTTGCTTACCCAGGCAGAAAGGTATATATGGGTTGCATTTTTTTCTGGAACAATGAGCTTTTGAAGTAAATATTCCTTTGATTCAGGAATACAAATACCCCTAGAATTTTTAATTTCTTTATTGTGATTAAAAAGTCTCCTAGATGTAGAGTCACATTCTTCCAAACCATTATATGAATAAACCTTTTTTTTCAAAACATCTATTTCTGTATATTCAATAACATCTTCATCATTTAAAGCATATGATGTGATTGGTTTTTGAAGCAACGTGTTAAATAGCTGGCTAGGCTTCTCTCTACCAAAAGAATTCCAATATGCTTTTTTAGTCATGCTGTCCCAATGAATTGCACCCGTATTGAATTGTGAGTTTTGTTTGATGTTTAGAGTTACACCAAGCAAAACAAAGACATTAAACAGAACAGAAATAATATTCTTCTGATTGAAAACCCAAGAAATAAACCCAGCCAAAGAAAGTGCAAGCAATGGATAGAGGTTTATAAATGCGCGGTTACCAAAACCTACATACCACCAACACCACCACGACACAATAATAAAAGAATATAAGACAAAAACAAAACTTGTGTATAGTCTTAAATGCAACATATTTTTACCAAAAAACAACCCAAGAATTGAAAAAATCATTAAAGGGCTATAAATTAACCATCCGTTTCTATAACTAAAAAAGGCATTAATAAACTTAGGGTTTAAAAAGAAAAAAGACTCTTTATCATAAGAATAGAAAAAGAAATTACCACTAATTATTTTAAAATAAATTAATTGTGGAAGGATCATTAAGAAAGCAAAACAAATCATTAATAAGACAAGCCATCGATTATCCCAAAACAAGGAGAAACGTTGTTTTAAACTTTCAAGAGAATTAACATTTATCAAAGGAAGAAAAAACAAAAAAGCAATGTCTATAGGTCTTATTAATACTATCAAACCAATGGAAACACCAATAAGGATAGACCATCCTACATGTTTTTTATTGAGCCACATAATGGAGGAATACATAAAAACAGAGATTAAAGCAAAGCTAAAACCGTGTGAATATGTCATGCTACCTGTTAGATAATGAAAAAGGTTTGATCCTAGAAACAATATTAATATTGTAATAGAGCAGACAATATCAGAAAAATAAAACCGAAGAACTTTTGAAATAAAAAAAAGAGAGATTAGTAAGTAGATTAGACTGCCAAAAATTAAAGAAACTTTATAAGGCTTGCTAAACCCATCTGCCTTATAAGAGTCGCTATTTTTTGCGTATAAGTGAGCGGCGGCAAAAAAGGGGCTATATAAAATAGCCATACCGCATGTATACTTAATAAAAGGCTTTCCGTTTTCTGTTTCAGAAGTCCAAATTTCATCGGATTTATTTTGATTGTAAACATTGGGGTTTTTAAATTGTAAATCACTATGAATAAATAGAGCCGGTAAATAAGCATAATAACCCCGAACATCACCCGTTATAACTCCATTAGGATCATTCCACTTAGCCTGACTAATTATCGTAAATAGAACAATCAAGAATATTGTTGTCCCTGTAAGTAGAGTTAAAATGTTAGTATTTAAATGTTTACTCATTCAAATTGTTAATTAAGAAACAAAAATATTACATAAAAAATTCATTAAGAGTTTTATTTTTATAAAAAATAAGGATAATTAAAAAAAAGCTTTAAAATCGTTTTTTTTAAATTCAGATTAATAATAAGAATTATTTTATAATGAAGATTGCAATTCTAGGTACTAGGGGTGTCCCAAACAATTACGGAGGGTTTGAGCAATTTGCTGAACATCTCGGTGTTGGGTTGGTTAATAAAGGCCATGACGTTACCGTTTATAATTCGAGCAATCATTATTTCAAAAACTTAGAATACAAAGGGATTAAAATAATACATAAATATTGCCCTGAAGACAAAATTGGCCCTTTTGCAAACTTTTATTATGATTGGGTGTGTTCGAGAGATGCTTATAAAAAAGATTATGATATAGTTTATCATGCTGGTTATCAAAGCGCCGCCCCTGGAATTTGGTTTTTTTCTTCAAGGTCAAAAAGTGTTTGGGTTACAAACATGGATGGACTTGAATGGAAGAGAGACAAATGGAGTAAGCCTGTAAAATGGTTAACTAAAATAATGGAGAGAATAGCAATAAAACACACCGATTATATAATAGCAGATAATATAGGAATACAAGATTATTATAGGGATGAGCATAATGTTCAAGCTGTATTTTTACCTTATGGTGCGCATGTAAAAACAGGCAAAGAAGCAAAGAAGGAAGAGCTAGACTTTTATAACCTCACTGTCTATAACTATTTCTTAATGGTTGCACGACTAGAACCTGAAAACAATATAGAAGTTGTTTTACAAGGATATTTAAAGTCGAAAACTAATGTCCCAATAATTATAGTTGGAGATTACAGTACTAAGTATGCAAGACGAATAAGAAAAACGTACTCAACGAATTCTAAAATAAGATTTTTGGGCGGGATATATGGGCAAGAAAAACTAGACCTACTTAGAAAGTACGCAAAGATATATTTTCATGGCCATACTGTTGGCGGGACAAACCCTTCTTTATTAGAGGCGATGGCTTCTGGAAGACCAATTGTTGCTCATGAAAACATTTTCAATAAGAGTGTTTTGCAGGAAAACGGATTATATTTCTCTTCAGAAAGTGAGATTCAAAATGCTATAGCATTTTTTTCAGAAGATAGTTTTGTTCAAAAAGTGAATGGAGCAAAAAAGATGATAGAAGAAAAATACAGCTGGGAAAAAATAGTTGATCAACATATCGATTTTTTTGAAAAAGCAATAAAAGCTAAATGAGAATTATATTAATAACTCAAAACGAACCATTTTATCTTAAAGATAATTTGAAGTATCTTTTTGCTATTATCCCTAAGGATACAAAGGTTGTTGGTTGTGTTGTGAATGAGGTTTCTCCTTTTGGTAAAAAAGAAACATTTAAAGAAAAAACAATAAAAACCCTTAGGGTTTTTGGGTTGAGTTTTTTTCTTTATTATGCAGCAAAATATATATCCTCCTTTATTTTTAAAGAATCATTAAAAACTTTTTTAGCTAAAAAAGGGGTTCCAATAATAAAAACAGGAGAAGACATTAATTCTCAAGAGTCTTTAGAGATAATTAGAGCTTACTCCCCAGACTTGTTGGTTTCAATATTAGGTAATCAAATTTTTAAGAGAAAATTAATTGATTTAGCACCAAAAGGATGTATAAATTTACATACAGCATTGCTTCCTAAATATAGAGGATTGATGCCGACTTTTTGGGTTTTAAAAAACAATGAAAAATTCACCGGTGTTTCGGTATTTTTTGTTGATGAGGGGATTGATAGTGGTCCAATTATTATTCAAAAAAAAGTTGAGATAGGTGCTAGATCTCAAGCAGAACTAATTAAACACACGAAAAAAATAGGGATGGAGGCTATATCAGATGCTGTTGTTCAGATTATGAAAGGGAGCGTTGAATTAAAGCCAAACAGAGATAAAGAAAAAACATATTACTCTTTTCCTACCAAAGAGGATGTTGTTGTATTTAGAAGATCAGGGAAGAAGTTTTTTTAATGAAGATATTGACTTTTGATATAGAGGAATGGTTTCATATTCTAGACAATAGATCTACGAGAACAGAAAAAGAATGGCATAATTATCCATCAAGGATTGATCAAAATATGGATCGGATATTTAGTATGTTAGAGCTAACAAACAAAAAGGCTTCTTTTTTTGTTTTAGGATGGATTGCTGAAAAATATCCAGAGATAGTGAAGAAGATTGCTCAGAAAGGATTTGAAATAGGCTCACACAGTTCATACCATCAACTTGCTTATGAACAAACCCCAAAAGCATTCTATAAAGACGTTGAAAAGTCAATTAAAACCCTAGAAGACTTATCTGGCAAAAAGGTCAGAATGTTTAGGGCGCCAGGCTATTCAATTACAGAATCAAATAAATGGGCGTTTGAAACCTTAGTGGATTTGGGCATAGAAATAGACTCTTCTGTTTTTCCTCTATATAGAGCGCATGGAGGATACCATTCTTTTGGTCAAGCTAAACCTTCTATTATTTCTTTTAGCGGTGGTACTTTAAAGGAGTTTCCTATAAACACAACTAAATATTTTGGTTGTAAGGTTGTTTTTTCTGGTGGAGGGTATTTTCGAATATCACCATACTATTTGATTAAAAAATGGACAGATAAATCAGATTATATTATGACTTATTTCCATCCTAGAGATTTCGACCCTAGTCAGCCAATAATAGAAGATTTACCCATCACTAGAAGGTTTAAGTCTTATGTTGGTTTAAGGTCGTGTGAGTCGAAGTTAATAAAATGGCTTAAAGAATATGACTTTTGTGATATAGGTGAAGCCGAAAAAAAAATTAATTGGTAACAAAAAAAGGGAGGTATTTACCTCCCTTTTTTATTATTATAAAATGTTGAATTATTCAACAATTACTTTTTTAACTTTAACACCATCTACTGTTGTTACAAGAAGGTTGTATACTCCTGCCTCTAATCTAGATGTGTTAATATTAACTGTTTTCTGAGCAGTATAGCTTTTAGAGTTAACAACCTTACCATTAACATCAACTAATCGAATAGACGCGTCTGTTGTTTGGTTAAACTGTACTGTTAATTTATCAGAAGTTGGGTTTGGAAATATTGAAAACGTAACATTATCTTCTTCTACTACCGAAGCAACAGCGTTATTAATGTTAATATTATCAACAAACATGTTATTACCATAATCAGATGTAAACTCAAAACGAATAACAGCATCATTAACATTCGCGTAGTTTGCTAAATCAACTATTTTTGTATCCCAGTCACCAGCAGATGGTGCACTATATTGAGTTGTGCTAGCAGGTAACGTAGCTATTCCAGCACCTTGTCCTGTAAAAACCTGTGCCCATGTAGCACCACAATCTGTAGAAATATAAACAGAAAGTTTATCGTTTTCAGTAGAGTATTGTTTATATGCAATATCAAAGCTAACATATGGGTTAGCATCTAAGTTTACTTTTTGCATAATCAAATTCATGCTTTCTCCAGCTGAAATACTGTAGAAACGAGCACGAATTGATCGGTTAGAGTTTCCGTACCCTCCAATTGCACCATAATTATATGTAGGTCCATCAAGAATACAAAATCTACTAAGAAGAACATTGCTTGCATCAAAAATACCAGTTGTAAGGTCTCTAGAGTATCCAGTAGTTGGCTCTAGAGTAGCATTTTCCATACCTTCCTCTAGCGGTGAGTTTGTAGCTGTAGCGTTTAATTTGTTATAAACCTCATCAGGAATTGAAACAGCTTGAGGGCTTGACCAAGGCTGTCCACCATTTGCAGAAACAATGTTATAAGAAACAACAGAAGTCCCTGGGTTTAATGTTGTTGCAGGGAATGTTATTGTTGCAGATTGTCCTTGTGTTAAATTTCCGGCCCAAGTTTGTTGATAATTAAGACCTCCATCAATAGAATATTCAGCTACTACTTCATAAATATCTGTTAAAGGATCGTTATTGGTAAAAATAAGTCCTGGCGTATAAGAGTAATCACAAAGACCTGTTCCCGCTTGAGAAGCAGATTGTGCTGAAACTAAAACAATACCCGGTATTGCTGTAACCTCAGATTTTGCAGATTGGTATACTACTTTTGACGCTTGATTTTGAAGATATACAGCAAAAATAACTTGTGCTTTATCAAAAATATATGATGGCAAGTTTGTGATAGTAAAAGAGTAGTTTTGAGTTGCACCAGCGGTAATAGTTCCTAAAGCTGCACCAGTCGTTGCATCAGGGCTTCCGTTAGTTGCATCGTACATTTGACGCATTACACACTCAAACTCAACTTCTCCATTTGATCCTGGTGCAGTACCATAATCTACATGCTTCTCAATCATAGAAACAAAAATTCTGTTTGCATCAGACACATCACTGTTTGTTGTGTTTGTTACATCAATATTAACTGTTACAGTATTTGCATCAGCCCAAGTTTGAGTAACTGTGATGTCATAAGGAGTTGTGTTAGCTGCAGCAGCTCCCAAAGTGTTTGCAGTAACAACAGTGTTAGGGGCACCAGCAGCACCGCCATTTAAGCATGCGTTAGGAACACCTGTTACACCATAATAATTTCTACGGTCTTCTGGTCCACCAGGGAATGCAGCATTCATTGGGTCTGTTCCAGGCCAAGATACTTGATGTGATACACGCACATAGTTTGCGTCGCCAAAAGCATCTAATGTTTGTTTTAGCACAGGGTTTTGTGAAGCACAAGGGCCACATGAAGCCTGTGTAAAATGTTCTACTAAAGGTCTTTGAGGCACTTGAGAAAAAGCTAGCGCTGAAGACGCAATAATAATAAATGATAGTAAATGTTTTTTCATAGTTTTTAAATTTTTCTCTAAAATAAGACCTTTAGAATGAAAACTCAAATTAAAACTAAAAAAACTATAAATTTAGATTTAAAGGACATTTTAGTTTCCTCCAATACAACCAGAAAAATAGTCGTCATCTACAAGGTATCCATTTATAATACCTTGCCCCTCGACTATACCAATACCCGAAACAACAATGGGCTGCCCTAAGAAATAGTCAATACCTGTGTTACATGATATTTTAACAGTGTTTACATACAAACATCCCGAATCATAATGGTTTGTAATAACCAATATCTTGTTCATTGGAACAGTATAAAGGACTCCAGTTAGGTTAATCGTTACTGGCGAAACATTTCCCTGACTGGGGACAACTAAACAATTTATAGAGGAACTCCCAGAGCCTAGTATGCTAGCAGAGGGGCTTAAAACAATAGGATTGTTTAAAGATTTTTTTTGTTGAACAGAAGGGTACTGACTTGTTTGTAAAATATATCCTGCTCCCCCTGGAGAATCAGTAATAGAAATATATCCAGTACTATATGCACTCAGAACATATGCGTTAGTTCCTGGAGTTGGAGACCAGCCGGACCCGGAGATATCAATTGTTTGAAAAACACCTTTTAGGCCTTCTGGAAAAGAAAAGTTGCAAGGGTTTGAGTGTGTGTGTGATGGAATAGAATCATGCGTGTGCATTGGGATTGAATCAGTACTTTCAGATTTTTTAGAGTGTAAAGCATATGGCACACTCATTAACTGAGATGTCCCCATAACTGTCCAAGTCATACCACCTAAAAAATCAACAGAGGTTTCGATAAAGTAAGGACCATCAGCCCAATCAATTATAGTGAAGTTATCTGTTGATGTACCTGTTCCAATTTGAAGGTTTAATATTCCATAATCATTTGCTACTGCTGAATGTGTTTCTGTATAAACATTTGTTCCACCAATAGAATCTTTTTGAATAATAAACCGCACAACAACGGGCTGATTATTTATAATAACACCATTGTTTCTAATAACCGTTTGGTAATTAAAACTTTCAGGCGCTTGTGCTAATGAGTTTAATGATAGTGTTGCTATTGCAGTTAGTGATAGTAGAACTCTTTTCATTTTACTTGTGTTTTATTAAGCTAAATGTTTTTAGTTTTTCAGTTTTACTATTAAGTACCAAAGAATATTTTCCTGGAGCTAAATGATCTACTTGAAGAGATGTCTGTTCTTCAAAAAGTTCATTCTGCATTATTAACTTCCCTTGCGCATCATAAAGCGTATAAACAACATTTTCATATGTGCTTGTCTTTATATTTAATGATTCCTCAGTAGGGTTAGGGAATATAATAGCTTCATAGTTTGGAGTGTGATTCTCTAGTCCAGCAAAAACCCAATTAGTTTGATGAAAACCTTGAGTCATATAATGTGTACCATCAGTTTCTGTGTTAATTATAACTTCGCCTATAGTAAAGTCTATATTTACATTTGAATTTGTGTAGGAATTTCCTTGTGAAGAGATTACTTCTTGACTAAAAGTAATCAACGGAAAAAAAATAAAGATCAGTATTCTCATATTTTTTATTTTAGAATTATTTTTCTTTCTACACTACCATCATTATAGATATATAGAAAAGGGATATTTGGTTTAGGTTTTTTTTCTCGACCTAATAAATCTACAACTTTCACTAGTTTTTTCTCAGTATAATTTATCTCTTCTAGTGAAGCATTATTTGTCAGGGAGTCGTATGAAAAGCAGTCTCCAACGATTGTAGGAATTGCAGTTGCTGTAGGATCAGAAACAATAGCATTATCTATACAAACATTAATGTTTTGATCAATAACTTTCATTTTAACCTTTGTGATAGTTGAATTTGACGGAGGGATGTAATAACCCATTAAGGTATATGCTATTACGGTAGGTGCGTTATGGCTAATTGTAAATCCATATGTTTCAAGGTCACCATCATAAAAAGAATAAAGCTCAACATTTTGTATATCAAACTGTACTCCTGCAACCGAATTATTAGAGATATTATTGTATTTTATCTCTGCTTCTACAGTGTCGGGGCTAATTAAATTAATAGAGCCAAAGTATATTTCTGACTGTGCTAATGATGGAGTCTTTATTATAAGAGCAATTAGACAGAAAAATATAGGTAGTTGTTTTTTCATAGTTATTAGTTTAATACTTGCTAAACTAACAATTATTTACTGAATTTTTACCTCGAAAAGGCTTACAAAAACAACCTCGAGTGAAAACGGGGAATTATTTTTTCTTTTTAGGCAATATGGCCACAATAAAAAAAGCGACCGTAATCATAGCCTATAAAAAGTTTTCACTCAAGAAGTCACACAAGTTTTCTAACATAAGATTTTTTACTAAAAATAATATTTAATTAGGCTCTCTAATGGGTTATACTTTTGTTTCTTTTCAAGGTGAAAATGTTTATTAGTGTCTTTTTCTATAAGAATAAGTATTTGATTAAACCAAACAGCATAAAAATAACACCAACTATTTTGATAAAGTTCATCATATTATCCACTTTAAGAATACAATGGTTTTAATAATAAAAACATACAGACAAGATCCAATACCAACAAAAGCTAAAAACTTTAAAATTATATATAATAACCCTTTATTTTCCTTGTTCATGTCTAAGAAATCACGAAGATCCAAATAAAACTTTAACAGCAGTTATTTTTTTTTGTTTTTTCGGGCATCAATAAAGCTCTTAACAAAGAAAACCAATGATAAAAAAGTACTAAAAATCATCGTTAAGACTCGAATAATCGGGAGTAACTCGTCTTTTTTTATGGCGCCAATTAATGGTTTAATAAGGCCAATTAAAATTACTAATGTTATTATAACAGCAATATGGGCTTGTACTTTATTTTCATTTTTTAATCCAACATATAGAAAAACCAAGGCTGCTCCAGCAAAGGCAGGAATAAGGGCTGTTGGTGAAGGGGTTTCAGAAGCTAAATACCCCCATAAAGAGAAGAAGATTAATATTAGTGCGTTTGATAAACTTATGTGGTGTGCTTTCATTTTAGTATTTATTGTTTAGGCCTAAACTAAGAATAATTTATTCAGAAACAACGAAACATTAAAATAATTATTAGCAAATAGAGGATATAATTTTAATCTATATTAACATAACTGATTCATTTTTTGATGTTTAATTTGTAATGTTGAAAAATACTAATAATTCTCAGTTTATAGAATTGTATAATTATTTATTATTGTTGTTAAATTATTAAGTGAGAAAAAGTATTTAGTAACACTAAACTAGAAGATGGAAAAAATAATTAAATACAAAAATACAAATAGCCCTTTCTATAGAGAACTTAGAAAACGAGTGAATAAATATTTCAAAGACAATGAAATTTCAAAGCATGCCAATTTTAACATGGTACTTAAGTCTTTGTTTATGATTTCCTTATATTTCATCCCATTTTTTTTGATTATAACATCAATACAATCTACTTGGGCCATTATATTAATGTGGGTCTTTATGGGGTTTGGAATGTCAGGAATAGGTCTTTCCATTATGCATGATGCAAATCATGAAGCTTATTCAAAGCATAGCTATGTAAACAAAATTTTAGGCAAAATGATCTGCTTGATAGGTGGAAGCGATTTAAATTGGAGAATACAACATAATGTTTTGCATCATACATATACAAATGTAGAAGGAATGGATGAGGATATTGACTCTGGCATATTATTTCGTTTGTCCCCAAATCAAAAACTCATGTGGGGGCACAGATTTCAGCATCTTTATGCTTATTTCCTTTATGGATTTATGACAATTATGTGGATTACAACAAAAGACTATGTTCAATATGCTAGATATAAAAAAAGAGGGTTACTTAAGACACAGAGGACACATAATAAGTATAGCCTTATTAAGCTTCTAGGGATAAAAAAAGTTTATTTGTTAATTACTCTTTTTCTTCCAATAACCTTCTCTTCTTTGCCTTGGTGGGGAACACTTTTGTGTTTTTTTATGATGCATTTCATCGCTGGATTAACTTTAGCTTTGATTTTTCAACCAGCACATGTAATTCCTACATCTACTTTTGAAACACCTGATTTGGAAGGAGAAATAAATGGTTGTTGGGCGTCCAATCAAATGAGAAATACAGCTAATTTTGCGCCAAAGGCACGCCTTTTCTCATGGTTTGTAGGGGGCTTAAATTTTCAAATAGAACATCATTTGTTCCCAAACATTTGTCATGTACATTATCGTAAAATTTCAAAAATTATAAAAGAGGTTGCTTTAGAGTATAATTTACCATATTATACACACAAAAGCTTTTATTCTGCGCTTATAGAGCACGCAAGAATGTTGTATAATTTAGGAACAAAAAAAGATGCACCAGCACTACACTAAAAAGTGCTAATAATTATTTGTGAGGGAATAAAAAATATCCGATTTGCGATAGTTAGATCTCATTTCACATACAGTTCAATCTACTTTTCATTTATTTTCCATTCGTTGTTTTCAAATATAAAAGATGCTATACCTTCCTTTATTTTGGTTACATAACGTTCATACTTTGCGTCATCAAATGTCCAAGCCAAGCACCAGTAATTAAACATTTGTTTATCTTCTTTTATTTTATGTATATTTTTTTGTTGTGTCTTAGAAAACATTTGAATTGCATGATCATATTTCTTTGATGCCATAAGAATCTTTAATTGTTCAGCAACTCGAAGTTGTTCAATAACAGTATCAGAAAGGTTATTTTTTTTTTCTACTGAGTATTGTTTAATCTGTGAAAAAGACAAAACAGGAAGCAGTATAAATAACAGTGTTTTCATAGTGAAAAATAATTATTAGCTGATATGAAGATTAAAAGCCATAATAACTAGCACCATAATTGCCTCCACTAAGTATCGCAAACAAAACAATAATTGCTAACACAAAAAGTATGAAAAGCCCTCCAAAAACTATTGCTAAAATACTCTTAACAGAAATTTTATTTTTTTCTCTTTTATTTTTAATAACAGATATTATTCCCATTATAAATCCTATTAGGCTAAATAAACATGAAAATATAAGAAAAATTGGTATCGCTAAACCCAAAACAAGAAAGGTGATACCTAGAATTGAAAGTATAAAAGCACGAACATCTTTCTTGTCAGTTTTTAAACCTTTTTTAGACTCTCTTTTTTTATTTTTCTTTAAAGTCTTTGTGTCTTTTTTTATTTGGTCATTTATTAAACTAGGAGAATTATATTCTATTTCAAAGTTTATAGATTGGTTGTTTGCCTCTTCATCTAGATCATTATTTGCACTAGCTAAAATATCTATAGTACTTGTTTTAACTTCTTTTTTTTTAGTTGTAAATTCTTTAGGAGACTCTTGTTTTTTATTCTCAACTATGACTTGTTTTCTGTCTTCTTTTTGAAAAACAATTTGTCGATGTCTGAAACCACCACAAGATGCGAGGGTTAATATTAATATGCTAAGAGCTATAATCCTTTTCATTCTTTAATAATCATTTTCCTCTCCACTGTTCCATCATCATATATGTATAGAAGAGGTGTGTTAGGTTTAAATGGTGTTTCTCTGCCTAGTACATCAACAATCTTTATTAGTTGTTTAGGGGTGTTGTGTAGCTCACCCATGTTTGCAAAGCCTATGTATAGACAATCTGATGTATCACCACATTCATTAATATATATCGCCAAAGCATAATTTCCAGATTGAGTAGGAGTAAATGTGTTTCCTGTAGCTCCATTTATCATTGAGAAATTTGCATCACAATCTAGCCATTGGTATGCATCAGCAGTGTTAGTTGTAGATAGAGTTGTGCCATTAATAGTTACTGTAGGTTGAGGAACTGTAGCAATAATTGTTAGGTTAATAGTTATTGTAGAATCACAACCTGCAGCATTAGGGATGATAGCAGTATAGGTTCCAGAAGATGAATATACTTGTCCGTCAGGAGCAGTATAATCATTACAAACATATTTAGTTATCATAGAAGAATTATCACAGGAACAATCATTGTTACAGTCTGTACTAAATGATGTTTGAGGGTCTATATAAAACCAATTATTATTTGAATAGTTAACATCATCTACTTCAATACATGTAAGATTTGGATTGTTGTCAGCATCAAACAAGGCAAAATTTATGTTTGTATTGTTGCCATTTTTAATGTTTAAGCACTCTAGTTGGTTATAATGACAATTCATAGAATAAAGACTAGGATTATTTGACAAATCAAGTGATGTAATTAGGTTATTGCCACACGAGATCGAACTTAAAGATACATTGTTAGACACGTCTAATGATGCTAAGTTATTATAAAAACAATGTAGATTATTTAGTAAAGGATTATTTGTTACATCTAATGAGGTTAAATTATTATTATTACAATGTAAGTTGATTAAAGAAGTGTTGTTAGAAAGATCAAGTGTTGTTAGATTATTATATGCACAATATAAACTATTTAAATTAGTAAATTCTTCTATTCCTGTTAAGTCTGAAATATTTAAAGATAAAACACTAATTGTCCCTGTAAATGAACTTGCCTCACTAACTTGAATCTCACTATCCCCATTAATATTAATATTAGAGTTATTAACTAGATAGTTTTTAAAGTTAGCATCAGGGATATATACATTCTGCCCAAAACCAATCAAAGGAAATAATAATAGAATTAAAATTAAAGCTCGCATAGTAGTTATTTTACGAATCCAAAGATACCAAAAGAAGAGGAAAGATGCTGTAAATTAGTATGTTAAAATATTAACATTTAAATGCAGATATTCACACCCAAAATAAATATGTTGAAATGTTAATTTAATTTTAATTTATGATATACTATATATTCTTTTATTGATTTTTTTCTTTCTAAAAAAAGAAATAATATTAACATATTAACATATTTTTATATAAATATACTGAAAACTAGTAAGTTATGAAAAACCATATTAACATATTTTTAACATATTTATGTTAGAAATCAACATAAAAAAGGCATAATATAAATTATATACTGTTTTTAGAAAAAGTTCTCTGTTTTGGTTTTTTTAATTCATTATTAAAAATTTGTTTATTGGTTTTCATCTAAAAATATTTTGAGCTAAATATAGTATGGTTTATTACCCCAAATTGTTAA
>PAQM01000023.1 GCA_002709305.1 Crocinitomicaceae bacterium
ATCGGCATTGGCACCGTAATCATCAGCTGAGTTAGTTCCTCCAAAAACAGCATCATTGTAGACATAATATATATCACCAGATTCTTGAATTTGAATTTGAAAGCTAACTGTTGGTGCACCAATAGACCCAGGGAAATTACAAATATTATCCCATTGGATGATTAACGTTTGATTAGGAGAGGCACCAATGACTTGAGCATATACATTTCCTGTCTCATCATCTAGGATATCTCCCCATGAATACATTGTTCCATCAGGTAGATTATTAAACAAACCTCCAGCAACAATCTGTGCTGTTGTAGATCCTAGTTGTAAACCTCCATTATTTCCAATAGTCATATTATTCATTAATATTCCTTGGAAAAGAATAGGAAAAGGCAACGGATCAATATAGACTTCACTATTATAAGTCAGCCCTAAATCAAGACCAGTATTAGATATATCAACAAAACCAAAACCTGGACAATCACTAGAATAATCCATATAGATACCTTGATTATATGTATTAAATATTATAGGTCCTGTGTAAGCAGATGTATCACCAGGCCCACAAACAGATCTTACGTATATTTCATAAAATGAGTCAGGAGTTAACCCTCCTACATTTTGTGGTTGTGTAAGTGAAGTTAATTCTGTTCCAGAACCTAAACTGAAACCAGGAGCCCCATATTCTAAGAGCCATTCTGTTGCTGCTCCAGGTTCTGTCCAATTGAAATCAGCAGAAGTTAAATCAGAACTTAATATATTAAAGTTGATAGGTCCTGGACACGATACACAAGTTTTAACTTCAACTAAATCAATAGCCATATCACCATACCAATTTGGACCTAGAGCACCATATGAAAATTCAATATAAATTTGTTGTCCAAGATATGCAGTTAAATCAACACCAATTTGTTCCCATGGATCTGTCGGGGAGGCTTGGTATTGACCTGACCATGAAAATACAGTGGTAAATGGTCCAGTAGCGGAATTTCCCACTCCAACGTTAAGTGTTCCCATTTCAGCACCATATGCATGCATATAAAATGAAAGTTCTGCTTCAAAATTACCAGATGATAAATCAATCATTGGTGTAACCATTGATGCGATTGCAGTCGCAGATCCAGAAGCTTCATATTCTGCATATGTAGTTCCAGAAGCTGGTCCTGAAGGACCTGTACTAAGAGAGTTGCCCCCGGGGTTTGCTGTAGGAAAATCCCATTGTCCATTTGCTATACCTATATCTCCTGTCCATCCAGTATTTGTCTCCATATCATCTGAGAATACTGTCGTTGCACCACCACAAGTCAAACCAGTTGGACCTTGAAGCGCTGTAGTAAAGGTGAAAGGACCAATCCAATAACTTAAATCACCTCCTCCACAATCGGATTGTACATAAAAAGAATAAACGGTTGCAGGTGTTAGTCCTGATAGAGATAATGGATTATTAGTTGTTCCTGTAATTAAATTTCCTGTACCTTGAGTAAATCCAGAAGGCCCCCACTCTATATTGGCAATTCCTGAGCCTGAATTATCAGTCCATCCTAAATCAGCAGATGTTGAAGTTAGAGCTGTCACATTTAAACCAGATGGAAATGCACAAGTAATAGGAGCGCCAGCAGTTACAATAACTTGAAAATCTACTACTGATCCCCAAGTAAAAGTTGCGCATGGGTTTAAAGGTAATGTTCCACCTTCTTGTTGCGTTACTCTCATTCTAGTGACACCACCTAATGCTGTTACAGGAACAATGAAATTAAAAGGAGAAAGAGCAGTAGGAGGAAGTCCTGTCCATGTACCTATAGATTCTGAATTTTCAAAAACATTATTTTGATTCCAATCAATCCAAGCTTCTCCTGCAGAGTTATAATTTCCACCACACGTCCCAAATTGAACATTAGCAGTATAAGGAGTACCAGTGGTTAGACTAACACTTTGCGAAGCAGTTAAATCTTGAAGCCCTGTTACACCTGGGCATCCAGTATAATTTATAGAAGTTCCAGCATCACCTAATAGGTTGACACTTTGAACATTTGAATCAAAAGTACTAGATGGTCCAACAGCGGTACAAACTTGAGTATAAGAATATTGAGGTATGAATAACACAAAGCTAATCATCACGCATGTGTAAGCGAAAAGTGGTTTCATAAAAGAAAATTTAATAAAAAATAAAATGTTACCAAAGATACGAAATATTGAAATAGTATAAAAGTAATAATTAATGATATAACTTAAATTTTCGTTTCTAAAATAATATATGGATGTAAATTTTAAGTCTTTAAATTATATTATATTAATTTTAATAATTAGAAAAAACAAAAAATGGAATTATTAGGTATGCATGCTATTGTATGTGGTAGTACTCAAGGTATTGGTTTTGAAACAGCCAAGTTAATGGCAAAAAGGGGGGCTAGAATAACTTTATTATCTAGAAATGAGGATAAATTAAAGAAGGTAGTTAAAGAACTTGATACTACTGATGGATTTGAGCATGATTATTTGGTTGCAGACTTTTGTTATCCAGAAAAATTAAAAACAATAATTTTTGAATATGTTAATCTAGGTAATAAGCCTAATATATTAGTTAATAATACAGGCGGACCAAAAGGCGGACCAATTATTGAAGCTAATATTTCCGAATTCATAAATACATTTAATCAACATTTGATATGTAATCATATTTTAGTTCAGGCTCTTTATAAAGGTATGATGAGTAAAAATTATGGTAGAATCATTAATATTATTTCAACTAGCGTAAAACAACCGCTTATAGGTCTTGGTGTATCGAATACTATTAGAGGTGCTGTTGCTAATTGGAGTAAGACTTTAGCTAATGAATTAGGCCATTTAAATATTACTGTGAATAATGTCTTACCAGGAGCTACTAACACTAGTCGTTTAAATGATATTGCTGTTGGAAAATCAAAAAAAACAGGACAGAGTATAGAAGATATTTTTTCTAATCTTGCCTTACAGTCTCCTATGCAGAGAATAGCAGAACCTTCTGAAGTAGCAGAAGCTGTTGCCTTTTTGGCATCACCTCGAGCTTCATATATTAATGGCATTAATATTCCTGTAGATGGAGGAAGAACAAAGTCATTGTAAATAGTAGTTATTATTTTATGATATTTATATGACCTAGAATTTTTTTATTTCTACCTGAATTAGTTAAGAAATTTATCTTGTAGGCATATGTGCCATCATTTACTATTTTGCCATTATAGCTTCCGTCCCAAATAAATTTTGGGTCAAATGCTTCAAAAATAAGTTCTCCCCAACGGTTATATACTTTTATTTCTATTTCTTTAATCCCTACTGTTGAAATTCTAAAATCGTTATTTGATCTATCTCCATCTGGTGTAAAAGTATTTGGAACGTATACATACCATTCTTCTTCAATATTTATAGGTTTAGTAATAGTATCAAGGCAACCTTTATCATCCATGGCAATTAGTGTAATATAATAAACTCCAGGTTCATCATATGTATTGTTTGGATGAATTAGTGTTGAATAATTTCCATCTCCAAAGTCCCATTGATAGTTAGACGCATTTATCGAATTATTTTCAAATGTTATAGGTAAATCATTGAAGAAAACATTGCTTGTAGCTGTAAAATCTGCTGTTGGTTTTATTATAACAACATCAGCGCTTCCTTCTACTGTAAATGTTTGACATTCATCAGAAACGCTAACTGTATATGTTGTTGTTTGGTATGGATTAACCCATATGTTAGGAGTTGTTTCTCCGCTATGTAGCCAATTGTAAAAATATTGACCATATCCACCAGTTGCTGTAACTGATATTTCAGTAGAATCTCCAGGACATATTTCTATAGATGGGGACATTGTTAATAGAAGAGGAGGGCTTAATATTGTATATATAATATCTGCGTTAGTTGAGTCACCACAGAAATCAGTAACCTGTATTGTGTATGTTGTTGTTGTCGAAGGAGTAGCCATATATGTATCATTAGCACCTAAGTTTGATTCGAAATTGGACGACCAATTAAAATTATATGGAGGTGTTCCACCAGAAACATTAGATTCTAGTAGATAAGGCACATATGGACAAATGTCTACTATATCAGCTGTTTCGTTTATTGTTAAAGGGGGAATAATAGGAACATCTACAATATATGTATCAGAAATTGGTTGAGACAAACAATCATCAATAACATTAACAGTATATGATGTTGAAGATATGGGGGCTACAAATATACTTTGTGTTGTCTCCCCAGTATTCCATAGATATGAATAAGGTGAAGCTCCACCTGTTACTGTTGCTGTTAATTCAATTTCTTCTCCCGGGCAGGATATTTCTGGCGCTGTTATTTCTACTTCTACAGGATTTATGTCTTGAATCAATAGGTTTATTGTTTGTGTGGTTTGAATACCACAATTATCTGTAAATAAAAATTCTAGATTAAGAGTTTCTTGACCTTCTATGATACCATCTTCAAATGCATCGAATGAAAATTGAGCGGTTGGAGATCCTGCAGGAAATGTTATACTAGCAGGTATGTTAGCATAATCAACACCTTCTATTGCACTTCCAGAAACTGTAATAGGTGCAATCATAGTATTTCCTATATTACAACTTGTGCGTTCAAGAGTTATAGTTGTAGAAACACAGCCCTCAGCAATAATACTAGGGTCGTTAAATAGATTATTTGATATTGTATAATCTATATTTACAGGACTTGAACCAATAAAGCTATTTGCTTCTAAAAAAATTCCAGAATCCCAGACACCGTCTCCAACATCTGCAATTGCCATTTTTAAATGATATATAGTATTGCATTCAACCGCTGCAATAGCAGTTAATTTCGTTGTAAATCCGTCGTATTGAATTGTAGATCCATTAGTATTGTTAACATAGTATTGTTGGTTAACAGGGGGATAGCTGTTACCTGACACATTAACACCACTAGGATGTATATTATCAATTGAAACAACACCACCACCGTTAGGTAAAACAGCAATATTCTGAGTGCCTCCGGGTATACCTGGCCCTGAAATAAAAAAAGCAAATATGTCATTTACATTCTCGTTGACGTATTCTGGGTACTCTTCTGAAGCAAAAACATAATTAAATTGAACTGTATCGGAACAAGTTTCAAAATCAAATTCTAAAACAGCAGCATTATATGTTGCAGCCCCTACTATTGAAGATAATTGTCCGTCTCCACCAACTCCATTGTCAAACCCAGCACCATCTGCATTATTAGGACCATGAGGTCCATCTGGTGTATTTAGAACAGTACCCGTTGTCATTATTATACCACTATTTATACCAATATTAGTGCCATTGGATGTAAAACTACCAATTGCATTGGCTGATCCAGAATAAGTAACATTTGAAATAGAAACACCAGTTCCGTTTAGAACATTTTGCACCAATGCATTGGGGCTCATTGCGGTATTCGTAACTAACTGTCCAATCAGTGAAATTGGGAAAAATATTATAAAGAATATGACAGATAAAAACTTCATTTATATATATAACGTAAAATTAACTAAATCGTTTACTCTAAAAAGTCATTTTTTAAAACTAATTCATTGTATTTAATAAAAATCATTCAATAATAACCATCATTTATTTTGGTGCTAAGGGATAAATTATTGAGATTTGTAATCTATGGAGAATCTAAAATTATTATATTATAGGTTAAGTAAAACATTAAAATTTTCAATCACCAATCCAAATACATTTAAACAGATATTAAGTTTTAAAAGTAATTTGATTCGTGTTTTTAGCTTGTTATTTATAATACTTTTATTAACCTCTTTATTTTCTATATTTCTTGTTGGTGGATTTGATTATTTTTTCTCTTCTGACTCACTTTCTATCAATAGAAATAAATTAGAAGAACAGGGTGAAAAAATTGCTAAACTTTATTCAAAGATCGAATCACAACAGAGTTATATTACTAACATTAAAAGTATATTAAATAATGAAATACAAGCTCAACATAATATAGACAGCTTAGAGGAAAAAAGAATAGAAATAGATATCTCAAAAATGGATTCAAAACAGACGGTTCCTGAAAAAAAAAATTCAGAAAAGGTTAAACAAGATATGTCTACAAATTTATCGATTAAGAATAATTCTTTTCTTTATTTTGGCAATCCTGTTAAGGGAATCATTAGTCAAGAATTTGATTCTAAAAATCACTATGGAATAGACGTAGTAACTGAAAAAGATCAAATTGTTAAATCTTGTTTAGCAGGAACAATAATTTATACAGGGTTTACTCATAAAGATGGATATATTGTTATTGTTAAACACCTAGGAGGGTATATTTCTATTTATAAGCATAATAAAATAGTTTTAAAAAAGATAGGGACAAAAGTTCAATTAGGTGATCCAATTTCTATAATAGGTAATACAGGTGAAAATACAGATGGACCACATTTGCATTTTGAATTATGGCATGATCAAAGACCAGTGAATCCAATCGAATATATGTCTTTTAAATAATTCCTTGTAAGGAACAGAGATTTTGATATATTCCTTTCTTTTTTATTAGCTCATTATGAGTTCCTTCTTCCTTAATTTCTCCTTTGGATAAGACTATAATTTTATCCGCATTTTTAATTGTACTTAATCGATGAGCGATTATAATGCTCGTTCTGTCTTTCATTATGTTTTCTAGTGCTTGTTGAACTAATTTTTCAGATTCGGTATCTAATGCAGAGGTAGCCTCATCTAAAATAAGTATTGTAGGATTTTTGAGTATAGCTCTAGCGATACTTATTCTCTGTTTTTGTCCACCAGATAGTTTATTACCTTGTTCGCCTATATTTGTTTCATACCTATCCTCTAATTCTAATATAAATTTTTCAGCGTTAGCAATTTTAGCTGCAGTTTTAATTTCTTCATCTGTAGCGTTTGGCATTCCAAAAGCAATATTTTCTTTAACTGAAGCATTAAAAAGGAACGACTCTTGTGGAACAATACCAATATGATTTCTTAAATTCTTAATTGATACATCTTTAATATTTATATCATCATAAGTTATTTCTCCTTTATTTATATCATAATATCTCTGTAGTAAGTCTGATATGGTTGTCTTTCCACTTCCAGATTCTCCTACAATTGCAACAGTTTTACCAACGGGAATTTCAAAAGAAATGTTCTTTAGTATAGATTCATCATTATAAGAGAAATAGACGTTGTTATACTTGATAGAATTTTTTAATGTTCCTAAATCAATAGGATTTTTAGCCTCATAAATTTTTTCATCTGTTTTAAGAATTTGGTTAATTCTATCTTGTGAGGCACTAGATTTATTCATGTTAGCAATTGATTTAGCAGTATTTGATATGGGTCTAGTTAATTGTGAAAATATTAAAATGAAACCTAAAAATTGTGGTCCGGTTAATGTACTATTATTGGATGGGTCTATAACAAGTATACCTCCAAACCAAACAATTACTAACATAACAATCGTTACTATTAGTTCATTTAATGGTGAGGATAGGTCTCTTTTTCTAAAAGCTTTGGTAATCAATCTTTGATGCTTTAAATTTTCATAACGAAATGATTTAATAATTGATATTCCAGCATTAAAAGCCTTGATTATTCTTATTCCATTTAAACTTTCATCTATTGATGAATATAATTTACCCATTTGTTCTTGTCCTTGTTGTGCGGTTCGTTTTAAACTTTTTCCTATTAATACAATAATTAAAGCTACAAATGGAAGTAAAATCAAAGAAACAACAGTTAAACTAGGGCTCCAATATATTAATAATGACACATTAATTATAATAGCAATTGGCTCTCTAAAAAATAACTCTAACATTGATACAACTGCAATTTCTATTTCACCAACATCACTTTGCATTCTCGCTATTAAATCACCTTTTCGTTCATTATTATAATAGGAAATAGGTAGGCGTATTGCTTTTTCAAAAATTTTATTTCGGACATCTCTTACCACAGACATTCTTAATTGTGATTGAAACCATATTGTAAAGTATCTAAAAACATTTTTACCTAAAAATGCTATGCCAATTGAAATACAAGCTATGAATAAAGCTTCTTTAGGATTTTCTTGCGTTAGTATATTCATTTTATAGTCAAATAATTCTGCTTGATATTTGAAAAAATTTATGAGACCATTTTGTTTAATTGGTATAGTTATAACTTTATCATTTTCATTGAATATTATTTGTAAAAAAGGCACAAATAAAGCCAATGATATTAGATTGAAAATCACATATAATAGATTGAAAAATATAACTAATAGTGTGATTCCTTTATATTTAAAAGTATAACGATATATTTCTATTATCCCTTTCATTAGAAATACAAAGATAACTTTTGTTTTTCCATTTTTATAAAAATGCTTATAAACAATTGTTACTTTTGTAGTTGTGAGTACAATAAGACAAAGCAAAATAGAAGGTATTATACGAGAAGAGTTATCATTGATTTTTCAACATAATTCTCGTGATTTGTGTTTAGGCTCTATGGTTACTGTCACTATAGTCAGGGTGTCAGCAGACCTATCTAACGCTAAGTGTTATTTGAGTATTTTCTCTGGACCTGCAAAGGACAAAGTTCTTAAAAACATTAAACTTAATGCTTCGAGAATCCGAGGCGATATTGGACATAGATTGAAAAACATGAAGTATATTCCTTCATTAACTTTTTATATTGATGACTCGTTAGAGTATGCAAGTAAAATAGATGAACTTTTAAAAAAAGGATAGCCATTAATGTTCCATTCTATATAGCATTTAGATATCTTTCTTTTAAGAGAAAGAAGAATGTGATTAATTTAATAACACAGATTTCTGTGGTCGGAATTTCTGCTATTACTGCATCACTTATAATTTTACTTTCTGCTTTTAATGGAATTGAAGTGATGATTGAGAAGTTATATTCAGAATATGATTCTGATATTACAATTCGTGCAAAAATTGGTAAAACATTCAATGAAAATAGAATCAACATAAATTCATTGTTAGACGTTAATGGGATAGATCAAATTACTAAATCCATAGAGGAAGATGTTATTTTAAAACATCAGAATAAATGGTCTAATGCTAGTCTGATTGGTGTTGAAAAAAGTTTTTTGAAAATGTCAAAAATGAAACATCATATGGTTGATGGTTCTCCATATTTAAATATTGAAGGACAATATTGTTCTTTGATAGGGGCATCTCTTTTAGATAAACTTAATGGATATATCCCTCAAGAGGATGGCTATGAATCATTGGTTTGTTATTACCCTAAACGTAACTTAAAGATAAGACTTGGAAAGCAACCATTTAAAGCAGAAGTAATTAAGGTGGCAGGGAGATTTAATTTTAATAGACAAGTTAATCAAGAGTCATTTATTGTGCCATTAGATCTAGCAAGAAAAATGATGGATTATGCAAATCATATTTCTGCTATTTATATTAATTGTTCTATGAATAAATCACAAATCAAAAAGGATGTGGCTAATATAGTAGGGGATGAATTTATTGTAAAGACCAATTATGAAAAAAATGAACTTATATATAAGACAAGTAAATCTGAGAAAATAATTGTGCTTATAATATTGTTATTTATTTTTATTCTTGCCGCCTTTAATCTAGTCGCTTCATTAAATATGCTATTTGTTGAGAAGTTACAGAATATAAAGACTATGATTAGTCTAGGTGCTAGTCGTAAGTTTATTTTTAAAATTTTCTTTTATGAGGGCTTATTAATTTCGGGTAAAGGAATTATTATTGGATCTATTCTAGGTTATTTTATATGTTTTTTACAGATGCATTTTGAATTAATAAACATGCCAAGCTCTGGAGGACAAGCTTTCCCTATAAATGTTTCATTTTTTGATAGTGTTCTTATTCTATCATTGGTTTCTGTATTGAGTATAGTATTCTCATATATACCTGTTAAATATTTGATTAAAAAAAATATTAGAAGTTGAGTAAACTATAGATTTATTATCATCCTATAAAAAAAGATATATTCAATTACATTTTTTTATTTTTTCTTGTTAATAATTAATGTAAAAGCAATATATTTGCCCCAAAAATTTAGAACTTAATTTTAAAAAAAAACCGGTTATAATGTCCAATATTAAAGGTAAAATATCGCAGGTAATAGGCCCTGTTTGTGATGTGAGTTTCGAAAAGGGAGTTGAACTCCCAAAAATTTTTGATGCACTATATGTAACAAAAGAAGATGGTACACGTGTTGTTCTTGAAGTACAAGCTCATGTAGGGGAGAATTCTGTTAGAGCTATTTCGATGGATTCTACTGATGGATTTACTAGAGGAATGGAAGTTTCTTCTACTGGTTCTGCAATTAAAATGCCAACAGGCGATAAAATTAAAGGACGTTTATTTAACGTTGTTGGAGAAGCTATTGATGGTATAAATGAAATACAAAATGAAGATGGTATGCCAATTCATCGTGAAGCTCCAAAATTCCAAGATTTATCAACTTCTACGGAGGTTCTTTTCACAGGTATTAAAGTTATAGATTTAATCGAGCCATATGCTAAAGGAGGTAAAATTGGATTATTTGGCGGGGCAGGAGTTGGTAAGACTGTCTTGATTCAAGAATTAATTAATAATATTGCAAAAGGGCACGGTGGTTTATCTGTTTTTGCCGGAGTTGGTGAACGTACTCGAGAAGGTAATGACCTACTTCGTGAGATGCTTGAGTCAGGTATTATTAAATATGGTGAAGATTTCATGAAATCTATGGAAGAAGGTGGATGGGATCTTTCTAAAGTTGATTTAAATGAAATGAAGGAATCAAAGGCTACTTTCGTTTTTGGTCAAATGAATGAGCCTCCAGGGGCACGTGCTCGTGTTGCATTATCTGGATTAACTTTAGCTGAGTATTATCGAGAAGGAGAAGGAGAAGGTCAAGGAAAAGATATTCTTTTCTTTGTTGATAATATCTTCCGTTTTACACAAGCTGGTTCAGAAGTTTCAGCTCTATTAGGTCGAATGCCATCAGCAGTAGGTTATCAACCAACATTAGCTACTGAAATGGGACAGATGCAAGAGCGCATTACTTCTACCAAAAATGGATCAATTACATCTGTTCAAGCTGTTTATGTTCCTGCAGATGACCTTACTGACCCAGCACCAGCGAACACATTTGCGCATTTGGATGCAACAACAGTATTGTCTCGTAAGATAGCGGAGTTAGGTATTTATCCTGCTGTAGACCCACTAGATTCAACTTCAAGAATTCTTACACCTGAGATTGTTGGTTCAGAACATTATGATTGTGCTGAAAGAGTTAAAGTAACTTTGCAGCGTTATAAAGAGTTACAAGATATTATTGCAATTTTGGGTATGGATGAATTATCAGAGGAAGATAAACTAATTGTGCATAGAGCACGTCGTGTTCAACGTTTTCTTTCTCAACCTTTTCATGTTGCAGAGCAATTTACAGGTTTAAAAGGAGTATTAGTTGATATTCAAGATACCATTAAAGCTTTTAATGGAATACTTGACGGTGAATATGATCAGTATCCAGAGGCTGCGTTTAATTTAAAAGGAGGTATTGAAGACGTTATTCAAGCTGGAGAAAAAATGTTAGCTGAGGCTTAATGTTAAAAAATAATTTTTATGCATTTAGAAATAATAACACCTGAGTCACAGATATTTTCTGGAGAAGCTGAAGCGGTAAAATTTCCAGGTTTAGATGGAACTTTTCAAGTTTTACAAAATCACTCTTCAATTATTTCTGCCCTTTCAAAGGGAGAAATCAAAGTTGATTTAATCAATTCATTTAAAAAAGATAGTGAAACTAGTGATTTAATTCAAGTAGACACTTCTAATGATCGACTTATCAGAATTGAAATTAATGGTGGTGTTATGGAAATGTTAAATAATAAAGTTATTGTTCTCGCAGAATAATATTTAATATAACAAATATGAATAGAGGGAGTTGGTCTACCATTTCCCTCTTTTTTTATTAAATTCGATAGTTTAGTTATTTTTACTTTTTTATATAAGTAAATGAATATATTCGACCAAATAGACACCAAGAATATACCTCAACATATTGCTATTATTATGGATGGTAATGGAAGGTGGGCAAATAAACAGGGTCATGATAGATTATTTGGTCACAATAATGGAGTTGAGTCTGTTCGAGAAACAATTAAAGCGGGAAATAAAATTAATTTAAAGTACTTAACTTTATATGCTTTTTCAACTGAGAATTGGAATCGTCCTAAATCAGAAGTAGACGGTTTAATGGAATTATTGGTCCGTACTATTGCAAATGAAATTGAAGAACTTCATGAAAATAATGTTAAGATTAACACTATTGGTAATATCAAAGGATTACCAATTTCTTGTGAGAAAGAATTAAACCAAGCTTGCATTAAAACAAAAAATAATAGTGGATTAAATTTAATTTTAGCTTTGAATTACAGTTCCCGATGGGAATTGACTGATGTTGTTAAAAAAATTGCATATAAAGTTGAATCAGGCTCAATTAAAGTTCCTCAAATAAATGAAGAATTGATTATCAGTGAGTTGAATACATCAGACATTCCTGATCCAGAACTATTGATTCGAACAAGTGGAGAACATAGAATTAGTAATTTTTTACTTTGGCAAATAGCATATTCTGAATTATATTTTACAGATATTCTTTGGCCAGAATTTAAGGAGAAAGATTTGTATGAAGCCATTATAAACTATCAATCTCGAGAGAGAAGATTTGGGAAAGTTTTGAATAAATAGGAGAAAATAAATGAGAAAACAAATCCACTTATTAATAATATTTTTATATTTAATTGTAGGATTTTCTTCTGCCCAAGGTCCAACAAAAATTGGAAGTTTAGATATTGATTATAGAAGACCAAAGACATATGAGATTGGTCCAATTCGTATTGATGGAGCAGACAATTATGATCATAATGCAATTAAATTATTAGCTGGTTTACGTCAGGGACAATCAATAATGATCCCTGGTGAAAAAATTTCAAAAGCGGTTAAAAATCTATGGAATGAAGGTATTTTTTCTAATGTTGAAATTTTTGCAGAAAAAGAAATATCAGGTGTTATATATCTTGTAATTAAATTAGAATCAAGAAATAAACTTTCTAGGTTTAAGTTTACAGGTATAAATAGAAGAGAAGCAGATAAAATAAGAGAAGAAATTTCACTTTTCTCTGGTAAGACAATAACAGAAAATTTAGTTTTTGAAACAGAGAGTAAAATCAAGGGATATTTTAGAGAAAAAGGTCATTATTCTGTCGCTGTAGATATACAACGTAGTATAGATAATTTAATGAATAACTCTGAAATTTTTGTTATAAATATTATCAAGAACCCTAAAGTTAAAATTGGTAAGTTATCTTTTTCTGGTAATAAGTCTCTTAAGACATGGAGACTTCGTCTTGCGATGAAGGATACCAAGCAGAAGGCATTTTGGAGGTTTTTTAAGCGATCTAAGTTCTCAGAAACAGCTTACAAGAGAGATAAACAAGCTATTTTAGAAAAGTTTGGCACTAAAGGTTTAAGAGATGCTGCTATAATATTTGATACAGTTTATTTACAAAATAGTAGAAATTTAAATATTAATATCAAGATTGATGAAGGTGAAAAATATTACTTTGGTAATATTGAGTGGATTGGAAATTCTAAGTTTCGTTCATCTTTCTTAGATACTGTTCTAGGCATTAAAAGAGGCGATTTATATAATAAGGAACTTTTAGATACTCGTTTATTTATGAGTCAAGATGGTCGTGATGTTTCATCTTTATATATGGATAGAGGTTATTTGTTCTTTCAAGTTGTTCCTGTCGAAAAAAGTGTTGAAGATAATTACATCAATTATCAGATGAGAATTATTGAGGGAAAAGAGGCACGTGTTAAACGTATAATAATTAAGGGTAACACAAAAACAAATGATCATGTTATTCGTCGAGAAATTAGAACTAAGCCCGGAGATTTGTTTAATCGTAATGATATAATTAGAACACAACGAGAGCTCGCTCAATTAGGTTATTTTGATGAGCAAGGATTTCAGATTAATCCTCTGCCCAATCCTCAAGATGGAACAGTAGATATTGAATATACTGTTGTAGAGAAATCATCAGATCAAATTGAACTTTCTGGCGGTTATGGAGGAACAGGAGTAAATGGTAGAGGAAGTATTATTGGCACATTAGGTTTGACGTTTAATAATTTTTCTATGCGAAATATTTTAAAACCTGGCGCTTGGTCTCCATTACCTGGTGGGGATGGACAAAAATTATCAATTAGGGCTCAAACTAGCGGGAGATTTTTTCAAAGCTATAATTTATCTTTTTCTGAGCCTTGGCTTGGTGGTAAAAAACCAAATTCATTAACCTTATGGGGAAATCATACTGGATTAGGTAATGGTTATCTTAGGTCAAATGACAATTATGCAGGTCTTTCTATCACTGGTGTTGGTATTGGCTTTGGGCGCAGAAAGAAATGGCCAGATGATTGGTTCCAGGCTTATTACGAGTTGAGTTATCAATATTATGATGTCATTGATGATACCAGGTTTGGAATTTTTTCTAATGGTCATGCAAACGATATCGCTTTAAAATATGTATTACAGAGGAGTAGTGTAAGTGCACCTATATACCCTCAAAATGGTTCTAATATTAAGTTTACTGCAAAGTCTACCCTTCCATATTCATATTTTGATGGAGTTGATAATTATGATGATTTTTCTAATCAACAACGATATAAATATTTAGAATATTATAAGATTAAAATTACAGGAGAGTGGTATTTTCCACTTACCAATGATAAGAAATTAGTATTAATGCCTAGAGTTGGATTTGGCTTTTTAGGAGCTTATAATAAATCTAAGGGGTTAACACCTTTTGAAAGATTTTCTCTTGGTGGTTCTGGCTTAACAGGAACAAATCAAATTGGAGGAAGAGAAATTATAGCTTTGCGTGGTTATGAAGATGGGGCTGTAAGTTCGAGTGCTAGTGATGCATTAATTGCTAAGTATACCTTAGAGTTACGTTATCCTATCTCATTAAACCCATCTGCTACTTTCTTTGTGATTGGTTTTGTTGAAGCTGGGAACTCTTATCCATCTTTTGAAAAATTTAACCCTTTTAATGTTAAAAGATCAGCAGGAATAGGAATACGTGTTTTCCTACCAATGTTTGGTATGCTAGGATTAGATTATGGTTTTGGATTTGATAAATTGGATCCATGGGCATCTGGTTTTGGAGGAATTTCTGATTTAGACATTGATGCTAAAGGGTTTCATCCTAAGCTTAATTTTACAATTGGTATGAATTTAGGTGAGCTATAATTTAATCGTATCACAATAAAAATATTATTTTTGCCGTTCCATTAGAAAAAGTTAAAAATATGAAGACGATTCTTTTATTGATGGGTTTAATTTTTGGCATATCATTTGCATATTGTCAGAAGTACGCTTACATTGATTCTGATTATATTTTGTCTAATGTGCCTGCCTATTCAGATGCTAAAGCAAAATTGGATAAACTAGCAGATAGATGGACAAAAGAAATAGAACAGAGGTATCAAGTTCTATCTATGAAGAAAGAAAACTTTGCGCGTGAAGAAGTTCTCCTTCCTAAAGAAGAGAAGAAAAAAAGAAAAGAAGAAATAGAGACATTAGAGTTAGAAGCAATGCAAATGCAAAAGTTACGTTTTGGTGTTAATGGTGATTATTTTCAAAAACGACAAGAACTAATTAAGCCAATTCAGGATCAAGTTTATGATGCCATGCAGGATGTAGCTTCTAAAAGAAATTATGCTTTTGTTTTTGATAAAGCAAACCAAAGTAATTTAGTTTTTGCCGATGTTAAATTTGATATAAGTAATAATGTCCTAAAGAAAATGGGATTCTCAGTTAAATAAATAAAAAGAATAAAAAATGAAGAAAATTTTATTAATAGTTTCGTTAGTTGTTTTTGGAGTTAATCCATTATTCTCTCAAACAAAATTAGCTCATGTTAATTCACAAAAATTATTGGATACTTTACCATCTCGAAAAGCAGCAATAATTAAGTTACAAGAGTTTGAGACAAATGGAGTAAAAGAACTTAAAGAGATGGAAGCAGATTTCAATGAAGCATATGCTAAGTATGAAAATGGAAAAGCAGATATGTCGCCTGTTATAATTAAAATTGAAGAAGAAAAATTAATGAAGAAGCAACAGGCACTTCAAGAAAGGGAGCAGTCACTTAATTCTGAAATGCAGGCTTATTCTCAAGAATTGAACACACCAATTTTAGGAATGGTTCAAAAGGCAGTTAAGATTGTAGCTGAGCGTTTAAAAATAGATTATGTAATAGATGAGTCTGTAACATTATATTTTGAAGCAGGCACTGATATAACAAAAGATGTTATTAATGAACTTCTTAAAATGGATAAATAATAAGATTTTAATTATTTACAAAAGGCTATCTAATTAGATAGCCTTTTTTGTTGTATCATAGGTTTTTTATTAGCTTTGATTATATGGGTCCTATTGGTGTATTTGATTCTGGTTATGGTGGATTGACAATTCTTAAGGATATAAAGGAAAAACTACCTAGTTATAACTTTATATATCTAGGAGATAATGCACGTGCACCTTATGGTACAAAATCATTTGATTTGGTTTACAAGTATACTTTACAAGCAGTAAAAGATTTATTTCAAAGAAATTGTGAATTAGTTATTTTAGCGTGTAATACTTCATCAGCTAAAGCATTACGATCAATTCAACAAAAAGACTTGCAAATTATTGCTCCAAACAAACGTGTTCTTGGAGTTATTAGACCCAGTACTGAAATTATAGGAGAATTAACAAAAAGTAATAGTGTTGGTTTATTAGCAACTCAAGGTACTGTGACTTCAAATTCATATGTTATAGAACTTAAAAAGTTTTCACCTTTAACAAAAATTCATCAGCATGCTTGTCCATTGTGGGTTTCATTAATTGAGAATAATAAGCATTGTTCTATTTCGGGAAAAGAAATTATTAAAAATGATATTGAAATTTTATTAGAAAAAGATTCAAATATGGATTTAATTGTTTTAGGATGTACCCATTACCCTATTGTTAAAGAATATATTCAATCTATTGTTCCTAAACATGTAAATGTGATCTCACAAGGACAAATTGTTGCAGATAGGTTATTTGATTATCTCAATAGACATAAAGATATTGAGTCTAGATGTTCTAAAGAAAGTAAAATATTATATTTAACTACTGGAGATATAGATGAGTTTAATGATAATGCGAGTAATTATATTGGTGAGCAAATAAATTCTTCGCATATCAATTTAGGAACTTAATCAAACTATTTTAAAATTACAATTATGAAATTAACAGTATTTTTTATCGTCTTCTCGTTTTTTGGATTAAGTCAAGTTCAATTCTCTCTCAATACAAAGGGAGATATAATTGAGATTCTTAAATTATCCAAGCAAAATTCTGCTAAATCTAAACTTGAGTTGAAGGAAATATATCCTATATATCAATTCAATGGGGTCGAATATGTTTCGATAATTGCAAAGGTAAACTCAAGCTATAATAGGTTCGATTTAGAGAACCAAAATGTTATGGTAGGGTCTAAAATAAATGATATTTTAAGTCTTAAATGGCCATTGGATAATTTAGAGGATATACTTACATGTAATCAATTTTCCTATGTTAAAGTAGCAGGGAAAATTAAACCGCTATTAAATAAGGTTCCAAAAGCTACAAGAGCCGATAGTGTTTGGAAGGGCTTTGATCTTCCAAAAGGCTACACAGGTAAAGATGTTATAATTGGTATAACAGACTGGGGTTTTGACTATTCTCATCCGATGTTTTATGATACATTGTTACAGGATACTAGAATATTAGCAGCATGGGATCAATATAAAGCATCTGGTCCTTCTCCGGCAGGTTATAGTTATGGAACAGAGTATAATAATCCTAATGATCTAATTACTGCAGCGGTTGATACTGCAAATATATATTCATATTCAACCCACGGTTCACATGTTGCAGGTATTGCTGGTGGTTCAGGTGGAGGCACACCATATCGAGGAATAGGATTTGAATGTGATTTTTTATTTGCTACATTTCTAGTAGATGAAGGTGCTGTGTTGGATGCATGGCAATGGATGAATGATAAGGCTATTCTAGAAGGTAAACGACTAGTTGTTAATATGAGCTGGGGGCTATATCATATGGATGCTTTAGATGGAACTTCTTTACTTAGTCAAGCTATTGATGCTTATTCAGATCAAAATGTTGTTTTTGTTACATCTGCAGGTAATAATGGAGATACACCTTTTCACATAAAGAAATCTTTTTTTGGAGATACTATTAAAACAAGAGTTAATTTTTATTCTAATCCTAATTTAGAGACGTTATGGGGTCAAAGTATTCACATTTGGGGAGAAATTGGTAATGAAATTTCTTCTTCTATTCAAATTCTAGATTTATCAAACCAATTGTTAATACAATCACCTTGGTATAATACGATAAGTACTATTAATTATGTTGACTCATTTATTGTTGTCCCTTCAACTTCAGATACTATATATTTTAATCTATCGGCAGAAGATATGTATCCAACAAATAATTGTCCTCAAATGAGATTAAGAGTAAAAAAACCTTCTTCTAATTATAGAATAATTTTACTTTCAACTGCTCCATCTGGTATTGTCCATTATTGGAATGTAACTGAATTAACAAATGATGTGGGTAATTGGGGTATGTCTTTTGCTTCTATTGGACCAGGATATATTTCTGGTGATAATGATTATGGTATAGGTGCACCAGCTTGTACTCATTCTGTTATTAGTGTAGCAGCATATTCTGCTGAGTATTATACTATGACAGGGTTTGAGGTTGGTGGTCAATTGGCATATTTTTCTAGTATAGGGCCTTTAATTACAGATTCCTTAAAGCCTGATATTGCAGCTCCAGGTGTTAGTGTTAAGTCTTCTATTTCTTCATATACAGATGATTCTTATAATCCTGTTACATCTGTAAATTTTAATGGTAGAAATTATCCATTTGCAGCTCTTAGTGGTACATCTATGTCTTCACCCGCAACAGCAGGAGTTGTAGCGTTAATTTTAGAGGCTAATCCTTATCTTTCTCCTGAACAAGTAAAACATATTATTATACAGACATCTCGTAAAGATGATGATACAGGTATGATTCCTAGTTTCGGTTCTACTGTTTGGGGTTGGGGTAAGGTGAATGCATATGCCGCTGTTAAAATGGCATTAAATACTATTGGTCTCTCTCAATTAGATGAGAATCTAGAATGGAATATTTATCCAAATCCTGTAAATAAAAGTTTATCAATTTCAGGAATCAAAAAAAATAATTTATATGCCGAAATTATTGATCTTCAAGGAAAAGTGATAAAGATAGAATTGGTTAATAATAGAATTGATGTTAATTCAATTAAATCTGGGATTTATTTTTTAAGGTTGATTCGTGAAGGTAGAGTTGAACAAAAAAAGTTTGTTAAGCTTTAATTTATGGAATTATCAGCTAAAGAACTAAAACAATATAGTCGTCATATCCTTTTAAAGGAGATTGGTACTTCGGGACAGCAAAAATTAAAGAATTCAAGTGTTTTAGTTATTGGTGCAGGAGGTTTAGGTTGTCCAATTTTAAGTTATCTGACTGCTTGCGGTATTGGGAGAATCGGCATAATTGATTTTGATATTGTTGAGCAGTCTAATTTACAAAGACAGGTTCTTTATTCTGAATCAGATATAGGTTTACCTAAGGTAGAAGTAGCTAGTAGAAAATTATGCAAATTGAATTCCTTGGTGAATTTTGATTTATATAATCAAAAATTAACAAAATTAAATGCGGTTGAATTATTTTCTAAATATGATATTGTTGTTGATGGCAGTGATAATTTTTCTACAAGATATTTAGTTAATGATGCCGCAATTTTGGTTAATATACCGTTAGTTTATGGCTCAATTTATAAATTCGAAGGTCAAGTTTCTGTTTTTAATTATAATAATGGGCCAACATATCGTTGTCTATATCCAAAAAAAACAGATTTAAAAGATGGTCTAAATTGTTCAGAGTCTGGAGTAATGGGAACTTTGGCTGGTATAATAGGATCTATGCAAGCAAATGAGGTCATCAAGATAATTTGTGGAGTCGGAGATATAATGTCTGGGAAGCTATTAATAATTGATTCTCTTTCATTAAAACAATCAATTATTAAATTTCAAAAAAATGAGAGCAATCAGATCAATGAGTTAGAAGAAGATTATGAAAATTGTTCATCTAATTATTTTGAGGAAATAACATTAAAAGAAATTAAGAAACTGGTTGGTAGATATGAGTTATTAGATGTTCGAACAGATTTTGAGAGAAATGAATTAAATATAGGTGGGATTCATATTCCTTTAAATGATTTATCTTCTCGCTGTAATGAGATTCCTTCTAAAAATCCTATTATTGTATATTGTAAATCTGGTGTAAGAAGTTTGCATGCTATAGATTATTTAAAACGAAAAGGATTTAAAAATCAGTTGATTAATTTAAAAGGTGGAATATTAAATTCTGAATAAGTCTATTCTTTTAAAATAACTGTTACTCTTCTATTTTCAGTTCGACTTCCTTTTAAATCTGCTCCATGATGTTTAGCGACTTCACCTTGCACTATCGATATCATTTGATTTCTATTTACACCTTGAGAAAGAAGGTAAGAATACACTCTTTTAGCTCTTTTACCAGACAGCTTAAAGTTTAAATAATCAGAACCTTCTTCAGAAGCATATCCTTTTATGTAAATGGACTTTTCTCTATTTTCTTTTAAATATTCAATAATTTCAGATAGTCCTTCTTTTTCTTTTTCTACATCAAATGTATATTGTGATTGAGCATAGTATATAGTATATTCTAACTTTACTTGTTTAATTACTTTTTCTAACATAATTGTATCAATACTAACATCGTTTATATACATGGTGTCAATACTTGAAGGATTTTCAACATATACTGTGTCAGTTGTATTTTTAGAAATAATATTTATTCGTGGTAGTTCTTTTTTATTACATAATTTTATTCCAAAAATAATTTCGTGAGAACCTGATGATACTTTTGCTAAATCTGTTGTAGCAAATTCATATGCGTATCCTAGTTGTATTTTATTATTAATATTAAGACCTAACCTACCTAGAAAAGCTGTTTCATGTCGGTAGCCAAAACCTAATTGTACAAGGTTTTTGATATTTAAAAGTAAGTTCCCTTCAATTTGGTGTTGTCCAATAGCACCATTATTATACCATATTGATTTATATAAAATAGATGGTGTTAAGGATAATTTGTTTAATTCCCCAAAACGATATGCTATGTAACCTAACATATGTCTTTTATTTATATATAGTCCTGAAATTGTAGGAGATAACTTAGAAGTACTTTCTATAATATTAGGGATAGAAAAACTTAGTTGAAAATTTTTAATAGTATAAACTAAACCAAATTCTGAATAGAATGTTGATCCTCTTACTCTTTCTTCATTCAAGGAAGGATCTGATACATGTTGAATTGTAGATCCTGAAAAATCAAATGAATTTTGGTTAATACCAATTCCTAGACCAAGACTTAAATTGTGCAGCTTTCCAAAATTTAATTTATATGAATAAAGCCCTTGTGCATTTAACATTGTTAAAGTCCCTAATCGATCAAGAGTTATTTTACCTCCAAGCGACATATTTTTACCAACTTCAAAGCTTCCATTCACATAGCTAATTTGAGGAGCCCCATTGAATCTAGACCATTGTCCTAAATGACCGATATTAATTTTTGAGCAATTATTTTCTCCAGCAAACGCAGGATTTAATTTAAGTTTGTTAAACTCGTAAAGGTTAGTTTGTTGTATTTGTTGAGTGTAAACTAAACTTGAAATTAGTATAAAACTGAAGAGTATAAATAAGTTATTTTTCATTACTATTATTACTTTAAATACATTTTATCTTATTACTGTAATATGTCCTTTGAAGCTAATATTATTATAACACTGAATAATATAATAATAAACACCTTCAGGTAAGATTTCACCTTTATTTGATCTTCCTTCCCAAGTATTATCATAGTTATTTGTTTCAAATACTTGAGCGCCCCATCTATTGAATATTTTCACATTACATCCTTCGGTATAACTTATATTCTCTAAAACCCAATAGTCATTATATCCATCTCCATTTGGAGTAATAACATCATTTACTGTCACTAATTCTAGACATTCCTCAATTAGGTTAATTGTTACATCTTGTGTCTCTATAGTTGAATTACCTTGATTATCTGTAAATGTCCAAGTAATTACATAGTCCCCAGGAATCATGATTGGAAGTTCTACATCATTTGTGATTATAACATCTCCTCCGCAATTATCTGTTGCGATAGGTGTTATTAATGATACAAGCTCACAGTCAACTATTATTGGTGGTAATGTTAAAATATCAACAACAGGAGGAGTAATGTCTTGAATTACTACATTCTGTGTTTGAGCTGAACTATTTCCAACGGCATCTGTATATATCCAAGTAATAGTATTATTACCAATTGATGTTAAAGGTAAATTAGCATCATTAGTAATACTAATAAACCCATTACAATTATCCGTTACTGTAGGGTTAATTAAAGAGTCCAAAGAGCACTCCACTATTATTTCAGGTAGTATAATATCAGTTGGTTCAGGTGGTGTTATGTCATTAATAATAACTTCTTGTACTTGTGTTTCTATGTTGCCATTACCGTCATTATATGTCCAAGTAATAATTGTTGTTCCTTGAATAGAAATCGGTAGTATTACATTGTGTGTTGCTGTAATAGAGCCAACGCAGTTATCCGTTGCTGTAGGAGCAGTCAATGATGTTATTGAACATTCATCTATTATTGGAGGTAGATTGGCTATATCTACAACTGGAGCGATATTATCATTTATGATTACATTTTGTGATTGGGTTGTAAAATTTCCATTACCATCATCATAAGTCCAAATGACAGTTGTTATACCTTGAGTTGTAATTGGAAATATAGTTGATGTTGTACCAAGAATTGAGCCACTACAATTATCAGATGCAGAAGGAGCATTTAAAGATGTTACTTCACAAACTGAATTCACATCACTTAATGTTAAAATATCTGGGACGGGAGCAGTAACATCTGTAATAATTATATTTTGATTTTGCGTAGAAATATTTCCATTTCCATCATCATAAGACCAAATAATAGTTGTTGTACCTTGTGTTATAATAGGTAATGATGTTGAGGTAGCACCTAAAATTAGTCCAGAACAATTGTCCGTTGCAGTTGGTGCATTTAAACTAATTATTTCACAATCTGATGTTAAGTCAGGAAGGTTTCCAATATCTGGTATAGGACTGGTAATATCTTGAATTATTACATCTTGATTTTGAGTAATTACATTTCCATTACCATCATCATATACCCATACAATTGTAGTTAGACCAGGAACGGTTATTGGGAAGTCAGTTGAAGTTGTTGCTGTAATTATTGAGCTGCAGTTATCAGTTGCTGTTGGAGGAGTTAATGAATTTACCTGACATTCTTCATTTATATCAGGTAAAGATGGAATTGTTGGAATAGGATTTGTTGTGTCATCTACAATGACAGTTTGTGGTATTATAATACTATTCCCTGCAAGATCAGTAAAAGTCCAAGAAATTGTATAGTCTCCTTCAGACGAATATATTAAGGGGTCAGATGTCACACCAGTAATAATGCCATCACAAAAATCTGTTGTTGTAGGAGGTGAGAGTACGACTATACACTCTCCTTCTATACTAGGTAAAAGAGTATTATTAGGTGCAATAGTATCAGGGGTACATTGACTAAAAGCGTTGAATCCCGAAATACTAATGTATATTATGGTCAATAATAAACCGCTATTTATGTTTAATAGTGGTTTATTTATTTTTTTCAGTCCAAGCATATTGAATACCTTTTTTATTGAATAATTATTGATTTGACTATTATTTTATTTGTTTCTGTTGTAATTTTTACAAAATATTTACCTTTAGCTAGGTTAGATACATTAACCGTTCCATTTGAAAATAGGATTTTTATAATTCGTCCTTGAATATCTTGTAATTTTATGTCTTTAATACTCTCTCCATCTATAACAATATTAAAAATACCTTCAAGAACAGGATTAGGATAGATATTAATATTACTTTCTGCCATTGTTTCAATTCCTACGGAGTTTATGGTTATACAATCAGAAGTGTCTACACAACCATTTTGATTTATTACAACAGCATATGAACCATTTACTTTAGCAATGTAATTTTGATTTGTTCCATCTGCAACAGGAACATTACCATTATTGCAATCTATCCATTGGTAACTATTTGCATTTGAGTTATTTGCTATAATTTCAGTGATATTAGTTGTTGTTGTAACATCAACTCCAGAAATTGTAATAATTTGATCTTGTGTAGAAACGTTTCCATTTCCATCGTCATAAGTCCAAGTAATAATTGTACTAGATGTTATAGGAAATATTGTTGAAGTTGTTCCTGTTATTATTCCAGCGCAATTATCTGTAGCTGATGGTGGCATTAACATTGCGGAACATATTTCTGTGACATCAGGTAAGTTTGTGACATCAGGAACTGGAGGTGTAATATCATTGATTACTATATCCTGAGTCTGTGATGAAGTATTACCACTAGCATCTGTGTAGGTCCAAGTTATAGTATATGTTCCTTGATTTGTATATGTTACGGGATCAGTTGTCGTACCAATAATTGTAATTAAATTACATGCATCAGTTGCTGTTGGGGCAATAACTGTTGCATTACATTCATTAGTTATAGTTGGTAGATTTATAATATCTGGAACAGGAGCTGATATATCAGAAATTATAACATTCTGGTTCTGTGAAATAATATTTCCATTTCCATCATCATAAATCCAAGTAATTTGTGTTATTCCTTGGGTAATTATTGGTAAGTTAATATTTGTTGTACCAATTATTACACCAGCACAATTATCAGTTGCTGTTGGAGGAGTTAATGTATTCACTTCACATTCTGATATAATATCAGGTAGTGTTATTGAATCTACTATAGGAAGTGTTGTATCATTAATTATAACATTTTGTGTTTGCGAAGAAGTATTCCCTACATTATCAGTATAGATCCAAGTAACTACAGTTGTTCCTTGTGATGTGATAGGGAATATTGTTGAAGTTGTACCAATAACTGGCCCAATACATTCGTCATTTGCAATAGGTGATGTCAGTGTAACAGAGCATTGATCAAAAACATCTGGTAAGGGTACTTCGACTAATGGAGCAGATGAATCATCTACAGTAATATTCTGAGCATATTGAATAACATTTCCATTTCCATCATCAAATGTCCAATTTATTATAAAAGATCCTAATGTATTATAAATTAAAGGATCGGTAGTATTACCTAAAACAATTCCAGCACAGTTATCTATTGCTGCAGGGATAGGAATACTGGCACTACATTCAACATTTATATCATTAATAACTGGAAGCATAGGATCTTCATTATCAATTATTGTAATTGTTTGTAAACATTGGCTAGTATTTCCATTAAGATCACTTGTTGTCCATATTACATCTGTTATTCCTACAGGATATATATTTGATGGTATACCATTATTTGTTATTGATGCAATTGAACAATTCTCTTGAGATGATACTTGCCCTATGTTAACAATAGATGCTGAACACATTCCAGGGTCATTAGGTAATGTAATGTTTGGCGGACAAGTTAATATAGGTGTTATTGAATCAATAACAGTAACAATAGCTGTACACGAAGATGAGTTTCCATTTCCATCACCTACTGTTAATGTAACGTTATTATTTCCAATATCAGCACATGTGAAATTGGTATTAGAAGCGAATAAGTTGACATTAACATTTCCACAATTACTACTAGAACCTCCATTAATATCATTTGCTGTGATGGAAACATTTCCAGTAACATCTATGTAAACAGTTATATCTTGACATACCGCGTTTGGAGATATAGTATCAATTACTGTAACGATAGCCGTGCAAGATGAAGTGTTTCCATTTCCATCATCTACATTTAGAGTAATGTTGTTTGGTCCTACTTCTGTACAAGTAAAGTTTGTATTTGAAGCAGAAAGATTAATATTACCACAGTTATCAAAAGACCCTCCATCTATATCGTTAGCAGATATAGAAATGTTACCAGAGGCATCTAGAAAAACATTTATATCTTGACAAATTGCTGTAGGCGAAATAGTATCAATTACAGTAACAATAGCTCCACAAGCTGAAGCGTTACCATTTATATCAGTTACAGTAAGTGTAATATTGTTATCTCCAAGATTAGTACATGTAAAGTTTGTGTTTGAAGCAGAAAGATTAATATTACCACAGTTATCAAAAGACCCTCCATCAATATCGTTAGCAGTGATGGAAACATTTCCACTAAGATCTAAATAGGCATTTATATTTTGACAAATAGCCGTAGGTGCAATAGTATCGATTACAGTAACCGTTTGTGAACATTCAATAATATTTCCATTATTATCTGTAGCAGTCCATATTACATTAGTTATTCCTAGCGGGAATATTGTTGGGCTATTATTTGTAATAGATGATATTAAACAATTATCTATAGCGATCGGGTTACCTAGATTTACATTTGTTGCGTTACAAGATCCATTACTTATGACAATATTATTTGGACAAATTATTATTGGAGATATAGTATCAATCACTGTAACAATAGCTATACAAGAGGAAATATTTCCATTTCCATCGTCAACAGTAAGTGTAACATTGTTTTGCCCAACATCGTTGCAATTAAATATTGTTGTTGAATGAGATATATTAACCGTCCCACAATTATCAAACGACCCTCCATCAATATCATTTGGGGTGATGGAGACATCTCCATTATTATTTAGATAGACGCTTATATCTTGGCAAATAGCAGTAGGTGGAATAGTATCAATCACTGTAACAATAGCTATACATGAGGAAGAGTTTCCATTTCCATCGTCAACGGTAAGTATTACATTGTTAGCTCCAATATCATTACATGTAAAGTTTGTATTTGATGCAGAAAGATTAATATTAGCGCAATTATCAAAAGATCCTCCATCAATATCGCTAGCAGATATAGAAGCATTACCAGAAGCATCAAGATAAACGTTTATATCTTGACAAATAGCAGTAGGGGATATTGAATCAATTACTGTAACAATCGCTGTACATGAAGAAGTGTTCCCACTATTATCTTCTATGGTTAACATCACATTGTTAGGTCCAACATCAACACATGTAAATGCTGCAGTAATAGAAATATTACCAACACCAATATCACAATTATCAAATGACCCCCCATTAATATCAGTCTCCGTAATTAATATGTTTCCAGAAGCATCTAAATAAGCATCTACATCTTGACAAATAGCAGTAGGTGGGATAGTATCGATTACTGTAACAGTAGCTATACAAGAGGAAGAGTTTCCATTCCCATCGTCAACGGTAAGTGTAACATTGTTTGGACCAAGGTCTAAACAAGAGAAAGTAGTATTTGATGCATTAAAATTAACACTACAATTATCAGTAGATCCCCCGTCAATATCGCTAGCAGTTATAGAAGCGTTACCAGAAGCATCAAGAAAAACATTTATATCTTGACAAATAGCTATAGGTATAATAGTGTCAATCACTGTAACAATTGCTGTACATGAGGAAGAGTTGCCATTCCCATCGTCAACGTTAAGCGTTACACTGTTAGGTCCAATATCATTACACGTAAAGTTTGTATTTGAAGCAGAAAGATTGATATTACCACAGTTATCAAACGAACCATTATCAATATCGCTAGCAGATATAGAAGCATTACCAGAAGGATCAAGATAAACGTTTATATCTTGACAAATAGTAGTAGGGGATATTGAATCAATTACTGTAACAATGGCTATACATGAAGATGAGTTTCCATTATCATCATTTATTGTAAGGGTTACATTGTTAGCTCCAATGTCTGCACAATCAAATCCTGTGTTAATTGAAAAATTACCAAAATCAATTCCACAGTTATCAAATGAACCTCCATCGATATCGCTAGCAGCTATAGAGACATTACCAGATGCATCAAGATAAACGTTTATATCTTGACAAATAGCAGTAGGTGAAATAGTGTCAATTACTGTAACAATGGCTGTACATGAAGAAGAGTTCCCATTTCCATCGTCAACGGTAAGCGTTACATTGTTAGCTCCAATATCATTACACGTAAAGTTTGTATTTGAAGCAGAAAGATTGATATTACCACAGCTATCAAATGAACCTCCATCGATGTCGCTAGCAGATATAGTAGTATTACCAGAAGCATCAAGATAAATGTTTATATCTTGACAAATAGCAGTAGGTGTAATAGTATCAATCACTATAACAATGGCTGTACATAAAGAAGAGTTTCCATTCCCATCGTCAACGGTAAGCGTTACATTGTTAGGTCCAATGTCACTGCACGTAAAGTTTGTATTTGAAACAGAAAGATTAATATTTCCGCAGTTATCAAATGAACCATTATCTATATCGTTAGCAGATATAGAAGCATTACCAGAAGCATCAAGATAAATGTTTATATCTTGACAAATAGCAGTAGGTGGGATAGTATCAATTACTGTAACAGTAGCTATACAAGAGGAAGAGTTTCCATTCCCATCGTCAACGGTAAGTGTAACATTGTTAGTTCCAATATCATTGCA
>PAQM01000024.1 GCA_002709305.1 Crocinitomicaceae bacterium
CAGAAAGATTAATATTAGCGCAATTATCAAAAGATCCTCCATCAATATCGCTAGCAGATATAGTAGTATTACCAGAAGCATCAAGATAAACGTTTATATCTTGACAAATAGCAGTAGGTGGGATAGTATCAATCACTGTAACAATGGCTGTACATGAGGAAGAGTTTCCATTCCCATCGTCAACTGTAAGCGTTACATTGTTAGGTCCAATATCATTGCACGTAAAGTTTGTATTTGAAGCAGATAGATTAATATTACCACAATTATTTGTAGATCCACCATCGATATCGCTAGCAGATATAGTAGTAATGCCAAAGGCATCTAGATAAACGTTTATATCTTGACAAATTGTTGTAGGAGCAATAGTATCAATTACTGTAACAATAGCTATACATGAGGAAGAGTTTCCATTTCCATCGTCAACGGTAAGTGTTACATTGTTAGGTCCAATATCATTACAGGTAAAGGTTGTATTAGAAGCAGAAAGATTAACATTTCCACAGTTATCAAACGAACCATTATCTATATCGATAGCCGATATAGAAACATTACCAGAACCATCTAGATAAACGCTTATATCTTGACAAACTACCGAAGGATTTGTTGTATCATTTACAATAATTGTTTGTGTAGATTGACTTACATTTCCATTACCATCATCAAAAGACCAATTAACTGTATAGGTTCCTTGTGAATTGTATATTAGAGGGTCTGTTGTTGTACCAATAATATTTCCTGAACAGCTGTCGACGGCTATTGGTATTGGAACATTAGCATTACATTCAACAATTATATCATCAATAATTGGAACTATAGGTCCTTCACTATCTATTACAGTTACGTTTTGTATACATTGCGTGCTATTTCCACTAAGATCAGTTGTTGTCCACATTATATTTGTAGACCCCACAGGATATTCAGCTAAACCATTATTTGAAATTAATAAAGGTTGACAATTATCACCAGTAGTAACACTTCCAAGTGCTACTCCTGTAGCTATACAAAATCCAGAATCATTAGATACTATAACATCTGGGGGGCAAGTTACTGTAGGTGTAATTGTATCAATTACCGTCACAATAGCTCCACAAGCTGAAGCGTTACCACTTAAATCAGTGACTGTAAGAGTAATATTATTATTTCCAATATCAGAACATATAAAGTTAGTATTTGAAGCAGAGAGATTAATACCACAGTTATCTGAAGATCCCCCATCAATATCATTAACACTTATGGTCGCATTTCCATTTTCTGTTAAATATACAACTGTATTTTGGCAAACAGCTGTTGGTGGGATTGTATCAAGAACAGTAACATTAGATATACAAGAGGAAGAATTTCCATTACCATCATCTACAGTAAGAGTTACATTGTTGACACCAACATTTGAACATGTAAAATTACTATTTGAAATAGACAAATTAGTAGTTCCACAATTGTCATTTGATCCATTATTAATATCGTTAGCAGCTATAGATACATTACCAGAAGCATCTAGAAAAACATTTATGTCTTGACAAACTGCTATTGGATTAATAGTATCATTATCACAAGGATTTTCAGATGTAATGGCAAAATCATCCACAAAAAAATCATAGTCTTCTATGTCATTTGTACTTCCATCGCTAGCATAGAAAGCAAATTTCACTATCCCAGTATAAGCAGATAAATCAATGGTGGGCATTTGTTGACCTAGATTACCAGGATTATTTGAGTTAGTCCAACTATATAAAGATGTCCAATTAACGCCTAAATCTTGGCTAATCATTAATTTTACGATGTCATCAGAACCCATATTAGAGGATGTCGTAACATTCCATTCTGTAACACCAACATTTAAATTTAGCTGATATGTCCCTCCACTTAAATCGAAATTTGGAGAGATTAGCCAATTGTGAGTATTACTGAAATATAAGTTTATTTTCGCTGATTTGTTCCCTACACTATTTAACCAAAAATCAGATTCCCAACTACTTGTAATTCCTGTTGGTGTTCCAATTCCACTGCCTTCCGACCATAAATTTCCTGGAAAGTTTGTGAATTCTTGAATATAATCTGGTATTAAAGGAACAGATTCAGTAGTGAAAGAGAAATCAGCAGCAATACTAGTGTTTCCTCCACAAATAGATTGTATTTCTAAATAATAATTTGTGTTTGGATTTAGTCCTGTTAGGTATGATCCAGTTGAGATAAGACTACCGCTTAGGTTATCTAAATCAATTATTTCTAAACCAGAATTATCTATTCCTTCATACAAATTAATATTGTAATTATCTGGTGTTCCATTATTATTAAAAGAAACTTCAGCATAATTAGTTCCAATGCTAGTTAGCGTTAAATTGTTTGGAGGTTGACATATTAATGGCGCTGATAATGACACATCATCTATTATCCAATTATCTCCATCATCATTTGACATTACAAAAGCTACATAAATAGGTGTTCCTATATAATTTGAGAGGTCTATTACTCGTGAAGTATAATAATATGTGAAATCTGTCTCATCATAACTTTCTATTATATTAAAATCTCCATGTGTTGTTTGGGAACTAGTAGATATTCTAATAGAGTAGTTTGAACCATAAATAGTTGTATATGACTGACGTTCCATAAATGTTAATAAACTTGTTGAAGATGATGGTGTAAATTGAGGTGTAACCAACCAGTCTTCAGCTATACCTCCAGAAACATTTTCGTAACGAACAAAAGCAGCATATGATCCGGTATTTGAAACATTTGTTGTCTCCCAATCTTTGGCTGTACCTAAATTATTTGTCCCTCTATACTTGACCCAGCCTGTGGGTGGTACTCCAGACTCAAAGCTTTCTGGGAATTGAGAAAAAGAAAAAAATGTATTTAAGAGAAATAAAAAAAGTAACAATCTATTCATATATGTTGAATTTACAAGTATAACGTTTGATGACGTCTTGAAAAATTAGTTTGATTCATTAAAAGTTACAACTTTTTTTTAAAAATATAAATACGAGCTATGTAAATATCTAATTGTAATACAAGTTTTTAACAATTAAATTTTAAATAAAGATCTATTTTTTATGAATAACTATTCTTCAAACCAACCTGCATACATACGGTAGTTGTTAGCGATTCTTTTTACTTCATTTTCAAACAGTTGAGGTGTTAATTTTTTTACCATTTTTGCTGGAACACCAGCATAGATACTTCCGCTATTTATTTTTGTTCCTTCTAGAACTACAGCGCCAGCAGCAATGATGCAGTTGTCTTCAATGATACAATTGTCCATCACAGTAGAATTCATGCCAATTAAAACATTACTTCCAACTTTACATCCATGTACACATGCGTTATGTCCAACGGAGACATTATCTCCTAATATTAATTTTGTTTTCTCATAAGTACAGTGCAATACTGCTCCATCTTGAATATTTACATTCTTGCCAATTTTGATGGAGTTAACATCACCACGAATTACAGCGTTGAACCAAACCGAACAATTTTCACCCATTTCAACTTCCCCAACTATAGTAGAATTTTCTGATAACCAGCAAGAATCAGGTATTATAGGAGTGTTTCCTTTACATGTTTTTATTAAAGCCATAATATTTTTTAAATAAATAAAAAAGGTGCAAACTATATTAGTATTGCACCTTAAATATAAATGTTCTAATTAATTTAACATTAATGGCTATATGGGAATGAAGAATGGTGTAAGTCTATTTTTAATGCACCATTTTTTAATTTATACCCAAATGTATATTCAACTTTAGCTTCATTGCCTTCAAGGTCAGTAAAAAAGTAATTACCCATTGCTATAGCACGATTATTTTCTAAAATAATATCAGAATTTTCAAATCGTACTTTTGTCCATGGATTGATTGCAAATCCTTTATCTTCATTACAAGCTCTATCATCACCGGCAATAAAATAAGATTTTGCCTCAGCTTTAGTTGGTCTGAATTGTTCTAATTCACATTTAGTTGGCTTAAATAAAACTGGACCATCCTCAAAAGAATATAATTTGTCTAGAAAGTCACTGGTGAAAGATTCACATTCTGATCTATTGTCTTTCAAAGATCCTATTTTAACAACGCCTGCTCCCCATTCATTTTGAGCTTCAATAACTTGTTCTTTTGTTATCATTTTTTTTAAGTTTTAAGTTAATATATTATAATCTATTTTTTTAATGTTATTTATACTTCAGGAATTTTAATTAATTCCAATGTTATATTTTTTTCTTTTGCTTGAGATTCTTTAAATGCTTCAATAGCTTCTAATATGTCATGATTAATCGACTTACAATTAGTACCATCAATAATTATTTTCATTCCTTCAGGAATTTCATTTAAGTACTTAACAATACTAGCTTTATTCAAAAACGTAACTTCTTCTGATAGTTCCATTTTAATAACTTTTTTATCTGAAGTGATTTTGTAATTGTTATTGAAATTTTGTTTTAAAATGTAAAAAATAGAAACAACAAGTCCAATACCAATACCTTTTAATAAATCTGTTGAAAGTATACCTACAATTGTAGCAATAAATGGAATGAATTCTTGCCATCCATTTTTATATATTGTAATGAACAATTTAGGTTTTGCAAGTTTATAACCAACAACGAAAAGGATTGCTGCTAAACTAGCATAAGGTATTAGGTTCAAAACATTAGGAATAATAAATATACTAGCTACAATTAACATACCGTGAAAAATTGCAGACACTTTTGTTTTAGCGTTTGCACCAATATTTGCAGAACTTCTAACAATAACTTGAGTTATAGGAAGACCACCAAGAGATCCAGATATAATATTCCCCGTTCCTTGAGCAAGAAGTTCACGATTTGGATTTGTTACACTTTTTTCCGGGTCTAGTTTATCTGTGGCTTCAACACATAATAATGTTTCTATACTTGCAACAATTGCAATTGTAATAGCTGTAATCCATATGGACGCGGAACCTAATTTTGAAAATAAAGGGAATGCAAATAATTGAGAAAAGCTTTTTCCAGATGTACCTAAATCTACTCTAGAATCAATAGGTATTTCATTTACTGATCCATTCGTGAATATTGTAAATAAAATCCCTAAGATAACTACAAGTACAGCTCCAGGCATGTATCTAAAAATAGAATTCTTAATTAATTTTGTTTCCCAAAGTGCTAGGATAAGGAGTGAAACAATCGTTACTCCAACAATAACTATAGAGATTTGATCCGGATGTAAAAATATTCCTTTTATCTCTTGCCAAAAAGACAAACTTTGTTCTGAGCTTAGACCAATTTGTTCTTTTAAATTAATTTTGTCATAGCCGAAACCGTTAGATAATTGTTTTTTTATTAAAATTAAACCGATTGCTGAAAGCATACCTTTAATGACTACATTCGGGAAATAATATGCTATAATTCCAGCTTTTGCAATACCAAGAATAAATTGAATTATTCCTGATATTAATACTGCTAGTCCAAGCATCTGAAGCGCCATTAAATTAATGTTTTCAGCAGGTATGCCTTCTGCAGATAATTCTGATTTAAAAGTTGTCATCGCAGCAATTATTATTGCAATTAACCCTGCCGCAGGACCAGATACCCCGATTCTAGAATTGGAGACACAACCAACAACGATACCACCAATAACACCAGCGATAAGACCTGAGAAAGGAGGTACTTCTGACCCTAAAGCAATTCCTAAACAAAGAGGTATTGCAACTAAAAAGACTACTAAGCCAGCTGGCAAATCTGCACCTAAGTGCGAAAAATATTTTTTCATGTTTTTTTGATTTAAATGTTTACTTAATTATTTTTTTGAATTAAGTATTAATTTCTGGAGGAGTAAAAGGAGTGTTTAAATAAACACTAGGGTAATTATTTTGACTAAATTGAGAAGCAATTGTTTTGCTTTTAATATCTGAACAATGATGGATTAAATTTTTTTTGTTTTGTTCTTTATCGTTCGATTTTTCTTCAGTTTTTTCGTTTTCTGTTTCTTCAGAATCATCTTCATTTTCTTCTTGAAAATCAAAAGCTATTTTTTCTGTAACATCATTATTTATAATCTGTAGATTACTTACTACTATTTGAGTAATGAATAAATTTAAGAATATATAGATTAATATTTTCATGGATGTAAAGATACTAATTTCATTCTATTAATATTGATTTATCTAACTAGTTCTTGTGTTAAAATTTCATAACATATATAAGGATAATCTTTTTTGTACTTAAGGTACACAGTTCCGAGTTCATGATAACCCCGATTTAGATAAAACTTTTGATTTCTTGGGTTTTGACTAAACGTGTCGAGTCTAATAGAATCGTATTTCTTTTTTATTGCAAATTCTTCTGCGAAATCCATTATTTTTTTTGCTATACCTTTTCCTTGATAACTCGGTAATACAGCTAATCTATGAATAATTATATTTTTTGAATCTTTAGGGGTAATCCAATCAATTTCTTTATATTCTTCATCTTGAGTTTCATTTAAAACAATAATTCCTACAATTTTATTTTTTATTTTATACGTATATAATGTTTGTGTTTGAATATCATTTTCTATACTTTCTAAATCAGGGTAATTTTCATCCCATTGGTCTATTCCGATGTCTCGTAGATTTTTACCACATTCTTTAGTAAGAGTGATAATAGAGTCAATTTCAGAAGTAACTCCTTTACTTATCATACTTTATATTACATTTAATGCCTTTCCAACTTTAATGAATGCACCAGCAGCTTTATCTAAATCCTCTTTGGAATGTGCTGCAGATATTTGTGTTCTAATTCGAGCTTGCCCTTTAGCAACAACAGGATAGAAAAACCCAATAGCATATACACCTTCTTCTAGAAGCATGTCGGCAAATTTTTGAGAAAGCGCTGCATCATAAAGCATAATAGGTACGATGGGTGAATCACCTGCTTTTATATCAAAACCAGCTGAAACAATTTTATCTTTAAAGTATTTTGTATTGTCTTCTAATTTGTCTCTAAGTTCAGTTGTTGTACTTAGGATGTCAAACACTTTGTTTGATGCACCTACAATTGATGGTGCTAAAGAGTTAGAGAATAAATATGGCCGTGATTTTTGTCTTAACATATCAATAATTTCTTTTTTTCCAGTTGTGTATCCACCCATTGCCCCTCCTAATGCTTTTCCGAGTGTTCCTGTAATTATATCAACTTTGTCTAGAACTCCAAAATGCTCAGGTACTCCACGACCAGTTTTTCCTATAAAGCCTGCTGAATGACATTCATCTGTCATTACAAGAGCATCGTATTTTTTAGCTAAATCACATATTTCATCCATTTTTGCAAGATCACCATCCATTGAAAAAACACCATCTGTGACTATAATTCTAAAACGTTGTTTTGCTGCAGATATAAGTTGTTTTTCTAAATCTTGCATATCAGAATGTTTGTATCTGTAACGATGTGCTTTACATAACCTTATTCCATCAATAATAGAAGCATGATTTAATTCATCTGAAATGATTGCATCTTCAGGACCGAATAAAGGTTCAAAAACACCTCCATTCGCATCAAAAGCCGCAGCGTATAATATTGTATCCTCTGTACCATAAAATTTAGCAATTTTAGCTTCTAATTCTTTATGAATATCCTGAGTACCACAAATAAATCGGACGGATGACATGCCAAACCCATGTGTATCTAAACTTTGTTTAGCAGCTTCAACGACTTCTAGGTTTGATGACAAACCTAGGTAATTATTAGCGCACATTATTATTACTTCTTCCCCTGTATTTACTTTTATTTTTGAGTTTTGAGGGGTAGTTATGATTCGTTCTTTTTTATATATTCCTGCTTCTTCAATAGAATTTAGTTCTTTTTGAAGGTAAGCTTTAATTTCTCCATACATATGTTAAAAATTTAGTTTCACAAATGTAATTAGAAAAACGAATTGTTAAATAGTATAGTGATTGGAATTAATTTTTTAAATTTCTTTGATTAAAAATTCCATTTCAAATCTCGATTATCTAAAATTGCGAATGAAATTTTCCAATCGGTTTGTGGTTTTATTTGATTTCCATCCGAAAGAACACCATATATTCCTATTCTTAGCCTTCTTCTTGAAAACTTAAAATTTCTTTCCAATCCAGCGAATACTTCATAGTGTTCCCAATTAAATTCTGGTACATATAAAGCCCCAGTTCCTAATACCAAACCAATTCTAGTTTTTTTCATGAAAGGGATTTTATTAATAATTGCTCCATTATCATGATGAATGAAGTGAGCTTCAAGATAAATTTTTTCACTAGGTAGAGTTGAGTCGAGTGCTTGAAATGAATGTAATGGATTGGAGAACCATATAGGATCACTTCTTCTGTGAAATTTTTGATCAGCATCTTTTAGTGATTTTGTATTTAAGAACAATCCTGATTTAATATTGTAGCTAGATGTACCAAGAAGTCCAATTTTGAACGTTTGCATTATTCCTCCTAGCAGGTAATCATGATTTACATCACTCCCAAATATTTTTTCAATACCTTTTTCATAATATAAATAAAATTTAGGCCAATTAGAACCTAATAGAACTTTTCTATTTGGTTCTTTAATATATTTTTGTTGTGGTGTATAATTTACTTCAGCATTAAAGATAAAAGCTTGGTAAGTATCAAATTTGGTCGGATCATTATTCTCAATAACATCATCTGTGTTTGAAAACCTGTAACCATCAATACTTCTCCTTTCATTTATACTAATATTTGCATCTAGATATAATCCATTAATTAGCTCAAAATTATTGCCAAGAGTTAAATCAGTTGTTTCGATAAAATTATCTCTTCTATATATTTGTGATAAAGCATCATATGCCCTTATAGCTTCAAAAGAATGAGAAAAATTAACTCTGAGTATCCCGAAATGAAAAGGATCATATTGAAAGCTCCAATTGGTAAAACCTTTAGGGTCTTTATTTAAAAAACCTATTGAAAATTCAGAATAACTATCTATAAAGCGTTCATCTTTCCATTTTTTAAAAAATGAAAATCCAGGGGCTAATCTAGGGCCAGCAATATAAATTGGTCTGATAAAAGCAGCAAGTGAATTAATTGTCCATTGAGTTTTTTTATTTCGGTTCCTATGGTCAACACCCCACCAAAGTACTTTTAGTGCAGTTACTTTATTAAAGTTAGCGTCTATTGAGTCAAGGTATTCTTTTCTATTTTGATAATCTTCAATACTATCATTGATAGTAATATATTCAATTTCTTCAGATGTTAGTTTACTCTTTCGTTTATTTCTCCAAAATGTTGAGTCTTTTTCAAATGCTTCTTCTCTAATTACTGACAGTTCGTTATTAAAATATTTTTTAGGAAATATTGGCTCAAAATTGTATTCACTAAATTCTGATTCGGTTGAACAGATTGATGTTTCATTTTTGTATTTAACTCCATAAGTCATTTTTTGTTTTGATAGAACACATAATGAGTCCCCAGGATGATTATACTCTTGCTCAATTGAAAAGTAATCGTATATCAAAAGATTACCTTTCTCTAGTGTGAATTCTAATTTTTGGACTAGCCAAAGAGTATCAATTACATATATATAACCTTTTAGTGTTGTCGTTGCTATATTTCTTGGTATAATTTTTATTTTGCTAATATTCCTCCCATTTTCTTCGTATTGCTCTACTAATCTATATTTATAGGATAAAATTCCAGGACTAGAAATAGGTGAACTAATGGGGGTTTGATGTAAATCATCTAAGCGCAATAAATTTTGAAAAAAATTAAAGTTTGATTTAACTGTTGTAGTGTAGTACAAGTTGTTTTCACTTGAACCTCTTTCTTTATAGGCATTTCTAATTTCTTTAACTTTGTTTTTTCCACCATAATGCTTTGTGAGATCTACTTCTATAAGGTTCATGTTATTTTTTATAGCTTCATCTTTTTTTCGTTTTTTAAGAGAAACATTACTAATATTATTTTCTGTATTTTCTTTCTTATTTTTTTTTCTTTTTTTCTCTTTTTCCTTTCGAATAATTTTTTCTGATGCTTTAATATATCCTTGAACAGTATGTGGATAGTTCCAAAGGTTTATACTGTCTCTTTTTTTGATTACTTTGAGCATTATTTCTCTTCCTGGATTACTTTTTTTTGTGGAGACATTAACATCTTCAATCTCTTGAATGTTGTTAGGGAATAATTTATAATCTTTGTTCTCTGTGTTCTCTTTTATTGTAACATAAGCTTCTCTGTCTTTATAACCCATTGATTTAATGACTAAAAAATATTCACCTTGGAAAAGCCTCATTTCATAGTACCCATCAACATCTGCAACTGTTCTTAGTTCAGTTGAATTTTTCACATAAATTTTAGCGTAAGGAATTGGAGCGCCATTTTCATCTGATATTACACCAGATAGTCTTTGTTGAGCATAAGCAAAACTAGATATAAGAAAAATATAAAGGACTAATAAGAATATACACTTAATGATTTTATATATTTTCTTTATAAAAAAAGTATTCTTCAAAATTAGTGAGATGGTGTATTGGATTTGAGATAACAATTTATCTAACTTTGGAGTTAACTTGAAGATTCTTTATTCCTTTGATCATCCAAGAATTTTTGATGTTTTTCCATACGATTCATCATCCATCTTCTAATTATATACATTAGAAAAGTGATGATTGATAAAACGTAATAGAAATACCAATTTCGAAAGCCTTCATTTATTCCTTTATATGTTATAATTACAAAAAGAAAAATTGACATAAACAACCAAAAGTTGAGCATTAATTTATTGTAAGTTTTCATGTTGGAATTATTTCTATAAATATAAGTTATTTTGATAAGTCAAACTTACCATATGGTTCAAGAATTTTATAATTGTCAAATTTTTGTGTTGTTTCAATTCCACGGCCTAAGCCTTCTATAGAATTATCGTTGGATTTAATTAAAACATTTTTATTCGTATAAATAATACTATCGTTTTGATTCCAAAATAATTCTTCTGTTTCTAATCTTTGTCCTTTTTTAACATTTAATAATTCTACTGAATCACGCACAAAAAATTTCCCGGTTTCATAATTTATTTCACCATAAATAGAAGTCAATTTTGATACTATTTCACCTTCTTCAGAGTAAAAGTCAACTTTTACACCATCTTTTAGTTTGGTAATATGATTAGGAAACATGTATGTTTCTGCAAGCTCAGCATATATTTTTATTCTTGTATAACCAGAGTCGTTATAAAACAAGTTTAATTCGCGCATTACATCGTCGGGAGCATCTTCACTGTATGTGATTTTTTGAATTTTATCTATATCATTAACACATGAAAAAAGAACACTTATCAAAACAAATACAGAAGATATTTTAATCAATGATTCCCTTGTTACATCTAAATGCATTTTATTGTTTTGGATTAATTGATATTCCGTAGCAAGATAAATTTATAGAAGAAGGTGATCCATTATCAAAAATTTCACTATCTGTTGGGTAACGTTTTTTAAACGAAGAAATTGTTGATCCAGTCGACTCGCCGAGAGATTGAGCTTTCAAAAGCAATTGGACTGCATATATATAGTTGCATTTTCTTTCAAATGTTGAAGAACCACAATTATTAGCATTTTTACCAACGCTATTTCCTGCAATTATTAGCGCTTTTGATTTTAATTTTCCTTTTATAGACATCGCAGTATTATATGCGGAAGAATATGATCCAGAGTTATATTTTGCACTTGCAATTTTATATGAAATTGTTTCTATAATTGAATCATTTTGAGCTAATTTTTTTGCAGTATTAAGCGTAGAAATGGCTAAAGAATATTTTTTTTGTGCTAATAATGCATTAGATTTCATAATCTGGGCGTCTAATGAATTTGGATTAATTTCTACATATAGATTAATTAAATCTAAGTATTCTTTAGTGTAAGTACATTCTTTGTTTTCAAGTAATGAAATGGCACTATAAATTGAATTTTTCTTAGTTTCGGCTTCCTCTGGTAAGCTTTTTATGAAGTCTTGAAGATAAAGGACTATATCATCACAATCTTTAATGGCTGTATTAAAGTAACTAGTAATTGTTTTTTGAGTTTTATCTGACATATTAGCACTTCTAATAAGTGCCGATAATTCAAAGTAATCACGTATCATTTTATCTTTAAATTTTTCTTTTGCTTCAGGAGTTGCAGACTCCGAGTACATAGATAAAGTATTATAATAGAAATAAGATATATATGATTCTTTTGTTTTTTTTCCTATGTTTTTGATACCTCTTGTAAACAAATCATCTGCTTTTATTCGGTTAGGCTTTGTCGATTGTAAAATAGCTAAAGCTCTGACAAAGTCATCGTTAATATTGTAAAAACCAACATTTTCAACCCTATCCCACGCAGCAATTAATGTGTCGTTATAAGCCTTTTTATCAGCTTTTTTTGCTTGATTTGTGGCATTTCTTAGCGTTCCAATCAATCGTGCGTAATTTTTAGCGTCATATCCTCCACATAATACCTCTCCTTTAAGATAATAAGAAGCAGCAAGTGAATAATTTTTAATTTTTAATTCTTCTCCAGCTAGGAATCTCATACGTTTACATTCTCTTTCTGCATCTTCATCTTGACTATATGTGAAAAAAGATGTTAAAGTTAATAGTGTTAAAAAGAAGATTTTTTCTAGTTTCATTTTTAATTAATTTAATTTTCGTTTTACAAACCATCTATCTGATCCAGGAGCAATTAATACACCAATGTTTATTCCATAATATTGCTCTCTAAAGCCATCATTTTTGCCTTCTCTTTTGCCGAAAGTAAAACCTAAGTTGATTGAAGAAAGAGAGTTTTGAACTACGACAGGTATACCAAGTCCAAATGTTGTGCCAAAATCTATAATTTGTTTATTATTTGTTTGATAAGGAAGATGAATTTGATAAACACCAATTCGGTATTTGATTCTATGGTATAGTTTTGTAGTTACTTTATTTGCTATAAAATTAGTTTCAGGTATATACTCAATTCCAAAAGTTGTCTTTGAAGTATTGTTGTAAAAAGAATTTATAAATGTAGTGTCAAATTTATCTTCATATCTTGACCAATTTGATTGTTGATATGAGGTGTGGAAAGATATGGCAGAATTAAGTTCTTTAGCTGTTCCTTTCTTAGATTTAAGTTTTAGTATATAGTTTAGGCCAAGAGTCCAAGAAGGAATGTTACTAATATTACCATCATTTGTTCTATTAAAGTAAGTTGTGTCAAAATCGTTAGGGTTATTTACATTATTTCCATAGTATAAGCCTTCTTCATAAAATCCATTTATTTTTTGGAATGGTTCAATAACACTGAATAAACTAAATGAATGTTTTTCATTGATTTTTTGCACGTAACTTAAACCTATTTCATAGTGGAGTGAACGTACCTGAATTGATTTTATACTAACACCTCCAGCATTTTGTGTGTTTCCTGATTCAATTAGTCTACTTTTACGTGTATTAGATGTATTGCCAAATAGCCAACCAAAATTCCCTCCTATTGAGACAACTGCACCTTTATATTTTAATATATTTGAAGATAGACCTATGAACACTTCATTAATACCGCCTTCTCCAGAATAAGTATATAATAAAGAATCTTGATCAACTAAAATGCGAGAACTAAATTCGTATCCTCTTCTTGAGTATGGCTTGAGTCCAAATGCTAATCCAAAATATTTACTAAAAGACATGCCTAGAGCGAAATTTTGTATGTTAGTTACATTTGAAAAGTAAGAGTCTTGATTTTCAGAAAAGGTAGATAGTTTTGTTGAGACACCAAGTGAGAATAATGGTTGGCCCTTTCCAAGTGAGCTATAAGTCGCAGGATTATAAAAGTTCAACAATGTGGAATCTTGAATTGTAATGGTTGTGTTTCCTAATCCAGAGTTAACGCAGTGATCTAGCCCTCCTAGTTCTCCTAAACCATAAAAACTATATGGACTATTTATATTGTTTTGGCTTAATGCGTTAGACAAAAAAAACAAGGCTAAGTATGATAAATATAGTTTACGCATTATTGTATTTATATATTTCGTATAAACCTTTTAGTGTTAAATTTGAGTCAACAAAGATGTCATTTTTTATTTCATAATCAAAGTAAGATGAATCACCACCCGTAACAAAAAAAGATATATTTGGGAATTTTTTTATATAATTTAAAATCATTGCTGTTATTTCTGCTTGTAATCCATTTATTACACCCGAGTGAATACAGGAAAGGGTGTCATTTCCAAAAAGAGTTGCCTTAGATTTATTTGAAATTAAGGGTAGATTTCCTGTGTAGTCATTAAGTGACTTATATCTTAGTTTAATTCCAGGTGAGATTGAGCCACCAATGTAATTTTTATTTTCACCGATTAAGTCAAATTTAATACATGTTCCAATATCAATTGTCACTGAATGCATTGTTTTAGTTGTTAATGCTGAGTATACTGCATTGCATATTCTATCAGAGCCTAATGTCTCTTTTGTTTTATAATCTATTCTTATCGGCAATTTAGTGTTTAAATTTAATTGACAATAGTTCTTATTGTTAAGAATATCGATTATTTTTTTTGTTTTTTCTTTATTTAAAACGGATGATATAATTATGTTGTGTCCTCCCTTGTTTTTTAACCATTCATTAAAAGTTTTGAATTTATCTAGATTAAATATTTTTACTTTATTTAATTTATCATTAATAAATTCACCAATTTTAATTGAGCTATTGCCTGCATCGATTGTCAGTATAGGTTTTTTTGTGTTCATTATTGTAAAGTTAAGGATAAGTGAAAATAAATTGTGGTTTTTATTTTAAAATGAAAAAAAAGTTGGTAGATTTGGCCACTAAATTATGTTGGTGATATAGCTCAGTTGGTAGAGCAACGGACTGAAAATCCGTGTGTCGCTGGTTCGATCCCGGCTATCACCACTGAATTTTAAAAAAAAAGCTCTCAATTTTCTGAGAGCTTTTTTTTATTTTCTAGTTTTTTGTCTTGAATCGAAAGAGTTTTAGGAAGATAAAGCAGTCTGGGAAACTGCTTTATCTTACCTAACCTAACCACTATTCACTGAGAAGATTTTAATTAACTAAAAGTCAATATTAAATCTTACTTATCTTAAATTTACAACTAGAATTTTGTGTAATCAAGAATGAAAAAAGAGATTTTTAATAAAAATCAGATTACTTTAAAGAATAAAATTATATACTTTTTAATCTAGAGAGATTTAATTAGACGTTTTATAAGTAAAAAAAGCTTATTGGTAGAAATAAAAAAATAATCATTATTGGAATCCTAAGTTTATACAATTTTTCATTATGTTAATTGTTAGATGTGTTTTGTTCGTTGTAAAAGTTGTTGTGTACGTGTTTAGTGTTGAATGATTTTATGTATTTACTCTGTTGTTGTTAGATTTATTTATACTTGATTATTAAAATTATATCTTCGTAATAAATCAGTATAATGGTTTATATATATACAGATGGCTCAGCTAAAGGTAATCCTGGTAATGGTGGATATGGTATCGTTATGCGTTTTAATAAAGTTGTTAAAGAGTTTTCTCAAGGTTATAGATTGACAACAAATAACCGAATGGAATTGTTAGCTATTATAGTTGCTTTGGAGAAAATGAAGACTAATCAGTATCCAATTCATATTTATTCAGACTCCAAATATGTAATAGATTCTATTACTAAAAAATGGGTTTTTGATTGGGATAAGAAAAAATATAAAGGCAAGAAGAATAGTGATCTTTGGAAAAGATACTTGAAATTACATAGAAAATTTGATTTATCTTTTCACTGGATAAAAGGACATGATGGTCATAAGGAAAATGAAAGATGCGATAAACTTGCTGTGTTAGCTGCAGAAGATGTTAGGAATCATTTGATAGATGATTTTTTTGAGTCTTTAGCTTCATCGAAAAGTAGTTAGTTTTACTTAACCATTATCAATTGGAATCTGGCATGCTTTCATAAAAGTATAAATTATTGGGTGGGGTCTTTCTCTTGTGGAAGATATTTGAGGACAAAAACCACAAGCTAAAAAGAAAGCTTTATTTTTTAAGCTAATAATTTCTGGTTCACCAAATTGATTGAATGCATCAATATCAGCAATATTATTATTTAAATATTCTATGAGTTTTGGATATAGACTATATCTATTGCTAGTTAGTTCTATGTTAGAATAGTTTTCGTATAATTGATTTAATTCTTTTGAGTTTGGTGATATAACAATTTTTTCGAATTGTTCTCCTTCAACTAAATTTTCAGAGATTAATTTTTCATTTTTAGTGTCTAATAGATAAGTACTAATTAGAACTTCTATTAATGTTTTATATGCATCACCAGTAATTAATATTGGTATTTGTTTACTAATTATTTTTTTTATTATGCCGTGAAGAAAAAAAAAGTTCTTAATTGGTCCGGGAGCAATCCAGATACCATCATATTGATCGAACTGTAGTGATTTAAAATTAATTACTTCATTTAATTTAATCCAATAATAATTAGCATCGATATCTAGAAAATAGGCTGCATGATCAATCGCCATATTTGTAGCATGATGAGAATTATAAGTGAAGTTGTAGTCACCTATAATAGCTATTTTTAAGCTTTGGCTCATTTATTTTACTATGATGTCTAATGCTACCTTTTGAAGTAACCTTTAATTTGGGCACCAGTAATAAGTATGCTCGCTATTGAATCTGTCATAGTAGGTGGAGATGTTTGAGGAACTACTGTATTATCAATAACAGAATATGTGTGAAATACTTCAGTTGCAAAATTACAAGTAAATTTAGAGTAGTCACCTGTATTATCAGACTCTTGAGAAATACTTTCGTAAACAAAACTAACATCTTGTATAGAAGAATTAGTTTCATCTGATTTCCATATATCACCATAAGTATCACGATAGGAAACTTCAAAGCCTGACAGGGCATTGTTTGAATAAACAGGTGAACTCATAGCCACTCCATCTTTATTAAAGAAATTATTAAATAAACTTAATGCTGGAATAGTTGTTCCTGTTGGGTCACTCCACGATAAACTTCCCATTCCAACTTGAACAAAAGGGTTCTCATCATCAGAGAGCATTGTAAATAAATATTGTGCATTTGTTATACCTGCTGCAGTTTGTTTTGCAATACCTGTAGAACCATAGTATCCATTGACATTTTCAATTAATTCAATGTATGCACCACCAATAGTACCTTTAAATTCAGATTTAAGTTCGACACTTGGTTCAGGGGCAGGAATAACTTCATGTTTGATACATGAAACTAATGTAAAACATAAAACCCCCAATATAATTGTACTTATTCTAAACATAATCTTTTCTTTAAATACACGGTCTAAATTACGTAAAAAAGATTTAAAAAGTTGCTTAAATATTAAGTTTTATGATTAGGCGCGAATTTGTTTAATATTATCTTGATTAGTTAATTCATTTAAGTTAACATAATTATTGTATGCTTTAATCATATTTATTGTGAATAGTGTTTCTCCATTAAACATAGGTTCAGTAATTATTAAGTTATATAAATCGAGATCTTTATTCTTACGTTTTAGTTGATTTAATAGCTGATTTAGGTGAGATGAAGAAATGATAATTTCGCTATTGTAATTCATATAATATTCATGTACTTTACCTATCATCAAGACTGATGTATCATTTGATTCAAACATAATTCTTTCAATTTCAAATATTTTATCTTTTGCTACCATAGTTTTTTTATACAAATCTCACATAAAAGAACGTAAACTATTTACGATCTATTTTTAATATTTATAAAAAAATCTTTTTTGTTAAGTAAAAAATGTAATTTCATCTTTAATTAAAAACAGATTGTTATGAAGTATAATAGAATTGATAACGAATTATTTATCAAGAATAGAAAGAAATTTGTCGCAGAGATGGATCAGTCATCTTTAGCTGTTTTTAATTCTAATGATATATTTCCTATAAGTGCTGATAGTACTATGCCTTTTCAACAACATAGAGATATTTTCTTTCTTTCTGGAGTGGATCAAGAAGAAAGCATCTTGGTTATTTCTCCAAATTCAAAAAATAAGGCACATCGAGAAGTTTTATTCTTGAAAGAAACAAATGAACATATTGCAGTATGGGAGGGCTCAAAATTAAATAAAGCAGAAGCGTTTGAGACATCGGGTATTAAGACAGTTTATTGGTTAGATCAATTTGATAGAATTTTTAAGCAGATGATGAGTGAAGTAGATCATATTTATTTTAATTCAAATGAACATTTACGAGCTGATACGACTGTGCAAACAAGAGAAGATCGTTTTATTAATAAAATTCGTGGTGAATATCCTGCACATATTGTTAAAAGAAGTGCTCCAATTATGCATAAAATCAGGTCTATAAAGGATCCTATAGAGGTAAATTTAATGCAAAAAGCATGTGATATAACAAAATCAGGAATAGAGCGTGTTCTAGGATTTGTTAAGCCTGGAGTTTGGGAATATGAGATTGAAGCGGAATTAATTCATGAATTTATTCGAAATAAATCTAAAGGGTTCGCATATTCTCCTATTATAGCATCTGGCGCTAACGCATGTGTGCTTCATTATACTGATAACAATTCTATTTGTAATTCGGGAGATATAATTCTTTTAGATGTAGGTGCAGAATATGCAAATTATGCATCCGATTTAACAAGATCAATTCCAGTTAGTGGACATTTTACGGATAGACAAAAAGAGGTCTATAATTCTGTTTTGCGAGTAAAGAAAGAAGCAGAAAAATTACTTATTCCAGGTGTAATGATGAATGATTATCATAAGGAAGTTGGTAAATTAATGGAAAGTGAGTTGTTAAAATTAAAGCTTATTGATAAAACAGATATAAAGAATCAACCTAAAGATTGGCCGGCTTATAAGAAGTATTTCATGCATGGTACATCTCATTTTATAGGGTTAGACACACATGATGTTGGCTTATGGGATGAACCAATTAAAGCTGGAATGGTTTTTACTTGTGAACCAGGTATTTATATTCCTAAAGAGAATCTTGGTATTCGTCTTGAAGATGATTTAATTGTTCAAGATAAAGGTGCTCCATTTAATTTAATGGACTCTATTCCTATTGAAATTGATGAAATTGAGGCTTTAATGAATGATTAATAAAAGCCAAAAGATATTATTTTACAGGGTGACAGGGAATGGTCACCCTGTTATTTTTTTACATGGTTTTTTAGAGTCTTCTAATATGTGGGAGTTTCTAGATTTACCAGATTCAATAAAGCAATTTTTAATTGATCTACCGGGCCATGGAAATAGCTTTGATGCTTTAGAATCAATAACAATGAAGAGTATGTCTGAAGATGTACTTGATATAATTAATAAGCATAAAATTCAAAATTATTCAATTGTTGGACATTCTATGGGAGGATATGTTGGCTTAGAACTAATGAAAAATGACCAGAACTGTAATAAGCTTATTCTGCTTAATTCAAATTTTTGGGAAGATTCTTCAGATAAAGTTAGGAATCGTCATCGTATTGCCAATGTTGTTCGTACAAATAAATCTCGTTTCATTAATGAGACAATTCCTAATTTGTTTCTCGACCCTAATAAATATGCTGAGCAAGTCAGGTTATTAGTTAAAGAGGCTATTAGAATGGATTCTGATAATATTGGAAATATCTCCATAGCAATGAGTAAAAGAAAAAACAACAAAAAAATATTACTAGATAGGCTTAATAGAATATTAATAATTCAAGGAGAAAATGATATTGTTATTCCTAAAGTTGAAATGGATCAAAAGTTAAAAGATATTAAAGCAAATTATGTTGTCGTAAGAGATACTCGACATATGTCCCATATAGAAATGTCTCACAAAATCAAAGAATTGATATTATCTTTTATTCATTAAAATGATTCCATCCTTGAGCTTTAAGCTCAATTTGATTACCAGATTTATCAATAAAGTAAATTCCATCGTTTGGGTTTGTAATATGCCCTATAATTGTCATATTCGGATTTCCTTTAACTTTTTCAAAATCAGATTGATTTATTGTGAATAATAATTCATAATCTTCACCACCATTTAGAGCACATGTAGTAGGGTCTAAATTAAAATCTATTGCAGTCATTGATGTTTTAGAATCGATTGGAATTTTTTCATCATAGACATTACATCCAACATTACTTGATTTACATAAATGAATTATTTCAGATGCTAAACCATCTGATATGTCAATCATAGATGTAGGTTTGACATTCATTTTTTTTAGATCTAAAATAATATCATTTCTTGCTTCTGGTTTTAATTGACGCCCTATTATATAATCATGACCATCCAAATCTGGTTGAATTTTAGGGTTAGTGTTATAAATTGATTTTTCACGCTCTAGTATCTGAAGCCCCATATATGCAGCTCCTAAATCACCAGTTGTAATAATCAAATCATTTTCTTTTGCTCCAGAACGGGAAACAACATCTTTTTTTTCAGCAGTTCCAATTACTGTGATACTAATTGAAAGTCCGGATAATGATGAAGTTGTGTCACCACCCACTAAATCTATATTGTATATAGAACAGGCTTTATGGATACCATCATAAAGTTCTTCAAGAGCTTCTACAGGAAAACGGTTTGATACTGCAATAGAAACTGTAATTTGCTCGGCAGTTCCATTCATTGCAAGGATGTCAGATATATTTATGACTACAGCTTTATAACCAAGATGTTTGAGAGGCATATATGTTAAGTCGAAATGAATACCTTCTATCATTAAATCAGTGGAAACTAATTTTACTTTGTTATTAGACATTGAAATAATTGCGGCATCATCACCAATTCCAAGGACCGTGCTTTTGTTTTTTTGGATGAATTTTTTTGTTAAATGATTAATTAAATTAAATTCACCAAGTTTTTCTAATTCAGTTCTTCCCTCACTCATTTAGTTACTATTTTTTTTGCAAACATAATTTAAATTTAATAAACAGTATAATAGATATATTCAGATTTTTTATTCTATTATTTAGAAAGTAAATTTAATTTCTTTTATTTAGTTGTTGTATTCTTTATTTGATTGTAATATTTTTGGTTTAGTAAATAAAATAGTTCTAAGAACGATACAAAAATTGAATTAATAAGATGGAATCGAAATTAAAATCTGATTTAGAACTATTTAATCTAATGGTTGAGTTTTTAATGAACGAAGAGACCATTAACCCAGTTTCCAAAAGAATCGAAGCAGAAAAATTGTACGAAACTTTGGATTTATCACTTCAAGATGATCCAATGGTGAAGGAAGATTATATTAAGACACTTAAAAATCTAATTTTTGCTACTCCAAAAACAGGCACAAACTTATTTTTCAATCAATTGTTTGGAGGGCGACAAGGAAAAGCAATTTTGGGAGATCTACTTGCTGTTATTCTCAATAATAGTATGTACACCTATAAGGCTGCAGGCCCTCAAGTAGGTATTGAACAAGAAATCATAAGAAAATCTTGTGACTTAATAGGTTATGGTAAAAAAAGTAATGGTACTTTTCCCACAGGTGGATCTATGAGTAACTATATGGCTTTAGTAATGGCAAGAGATAAATATGATTTATCTATTCGAAATAATGGCATCACAGAGCGATTAGTTATATATACTTCTATAGAATCACATTATTCAAATGCTAAAAACGCTAGTTTTGTAGGTATTGGAAGGTCTAATGTTCGTTATATTGATGCAGATGAGAACGGTTGTATGATTCCTTCAGTTCTTGAGGATCGGATAAAGGAAGATATTAATAATGGTTATACTCCTATTTATGTTAATGCAACAGCAGGTACAACAGTTTTAGGTGCCTTTGACCCCGTTAATAAAATAGCCGATGTTTGTGAAAAATATAATCTTTGGCTTCATGTTGATGGTGCGTATTGTGGAGGAGTAATTTTTAGTAGAAAATATCGTCACCTTGTAGATGGTGTAAAACGAGCGGATTCTTTTAGTTTTAATGCTCATAAAATGCTTGGTACTCCGTTAACATGTTCTGTACTTCTTGTAAAGAATAAAGAAAATCTAAGCAATTCATTTAACAATGATGCTAAATATTTGTATCAAACTGATAAAGATGATTTTAATCTTGGAAAAACTTCTTTTCAATGTGGAAGAAGGAATGATGCACTAAAATTTTGGACATTATGGAAGTCAATTGGGACTAACGGATTAGAAAAAACGGTAGATCATCAATTTTATTTAGCTGATGAAGCTAGAACTTATATTAATAATAATTCTGACTATGAATTATATAGTTTTAACAACTCTATATCTGTTTGTTTTAATTATAAGGGTTTAGATGCAAAAAAAATATGTAGAGCACTTTATGAAAATCATAAAACACTTGTAGGTTTTGGGTCTTTTAATGATAATGAATTTATACGTTTTGTCACTATCAATTCTAATAATTCTCGAGATGATATTTTGAACTTCTTTAAAGTTTTGGAGGATTTTGTAGAAAAAAATCCTGATTTAATTCAGTAAATTAAATCCTTTTTTTGCTAGAATAATTATTCCAGGAATTTAAATAATCCGAAAAAAAACAACAACCAAATTATGCCTTTAATTAAGAAAAAAAGTATGGTTATTTTTATTGATTTTTGCCACCATTTTTTCATAATGAACTTATTTCAAATTTTGGAGTACCTTTTTCACCTTGATTGTTATAAAAATCAATAAAATGAATTTTGTAATATAGGTCTTCAGTTGTTTTAATGATATAATTTTTATTAATGTCTACTTCATAAGTTCCAGAATTATATGATTTCCAATCGTATCCAATCATATCTATATCTGAAGAGAATGTGTAATTTGTAATATCTGAAAAATTTATATCTAAAAAATCTTTATCAAAAACTTCTGCAATTTCAACACCATTTCTATTTGATAAGACACCAGTCACTAAGTAGGGGAATGTTGGATCAAATAAATGTGTGTATTGTCCAAAAACCAAATCCCAATCTGTTTTTATTGGTTCTATTTCAAGGCAACTATTTTGTTGAAAAGAGAAGAACGAGAAATTATATAGTTCATTTTTTTGAATTGTGATACTTGTATTGTTAGAGTTATTTAATGAAGAATAAGTAATATTATATTCATTCTCATTGACAGAAAGAATTTGAAGTTTTTTAAATCCTAATTGTTCAGCAGTGTATGAATATCCTAAATCTATAATAAAGAAATTTTGATTAGTTGTCCAATTTCCAATGGCAGTAGAGTCTAAATTCCCTGAACTCACATCATTTTTCCATTCACAATTAATGGTATCTGTAGTAGAAATAAACTCTGTAATTGGCTTAGAAGCCACTTTCATTGCTTTAGATGTATTTAATATTACTCTATAACCATTTTCATTAGATTCAAACCCCAAATCCCAATCAGTTTTTAAGTGTTTTTTTACCATTGAATTTGTAGCGACATCATAATATGCTTGGTAACGATAATCTGAACCTAATTCAATTTGGTTTGTAGTCAAATCACCAGGCTGATGGGCCTCTATAGGTATTTCTTCTTTAAGACAAGAAAAGTTAATTAAAATTAAAATTAAAAGAGAAATTTTTTTCATTTCAATGACTTACTTAAATTTAATTTCAAACTTACAAAATAAGTTCTACCTGTACCAACAGATACTGAGTTTAAAGAACTAGAATGAATGTCATTATTAGCATTGCTAAATACCTGTGTTACATTTAAAATATTTTTCACTCCACAATTCAAACTAATATTATTCTCCCATATTTTTTTTGTGATTGTAAAATCTAATAGATGATAATCATTAATAATGCTTTGTGATATAACATTGTTTTCATCTATTCTAAAATTTGGGAGTTTACCTTGATATTTATAAAACAATCCAAATGTTGTTTTTATTTTCTTTATTGAGTATATAATAGATGTTTGAATATCAGGATAAAATAAAAAGTCATTAAAATCATTAACAAGGGATGGAGAGATTACATTGCTAGCTGTACCAGTTAATCCAAAGGCAATCTTTGAATTTAATTTATTGTTTTTTAATCTTACTAAAAATCTACAGCCAGTAGACTTAAATAATCCAATATTGGTATAAGAAAATTGTGTTCCTTGTATATTAGCTAAACTAATTCTATTTTTTATGGAATTATAGAAAGCATTTAATTCAAGGTTTATATCTGATAAATTAAAGGATAGATTATTTGTTATTGCTCCAGAAAAATTATTTGAACTTTCTGCTTTCAAATTTTCATTCCCAACAATATTGTGATTTATATCAATAAATTCAAAGTATAATTCTTTTATGCTAGGTGCTCTAAACCCCCTTGCATATGATGAACGTAACGTCCATTGATTCGAAATACTCCATTTTAAGTTTAAAGATGGTAGAATAGGAGTAGAGTAAGTTGTATTGTATGAATAACGAATCCCTGGTTTAACTGTTATTAAATTATTTGGTTTGTATTCAAAAGATGCAAAAATAGCGTAATCATACTGTTCCTGTCTATTATTCAAAATTCTTCTACCCTCAGCGCTTTCAATTAAAACATCATAACCAATTTGAAAATTTATTTTATTTGAGTCTTTTGTTGAAGTATAATTTCCTCGAAAAACCCATTGGTCAAAAACAGAGGTGTCTTGATCAGACTCATTATTTGATAATTCAGAAGATAAATTTGTTAAGTCAGTGAAATATGTATTTTTATTTCTATTATAACGATTGAAGGAAAATAGAGAGTTAATAGCCCCTTTATTTTTAAATTCCTTGCTTAAGAAAAGTGATTGATCAATTCTTCTGGTGATATATTTATCATCAAAAGCACTTTCTTGATAAGGAGGTCTTGGATATCCACGATTTATAATCACTTCATTGAAAACATCCATTTTGTATTTAATTTGGTAATTATTTTTCATGAATTGGTAATAAATATTTCCAAAAACTTGTTCTTTAGGTTTCCATGTCATGAATCTATTAGAATCAGCTATTGGTTCGGGATTTCTAAATACTTTATGATGATCACTCCATCCATCAAAGAAATTTCTACCTCCAGAAGCTCCTAAAGAATGAAACTTACTACCATAGTTGACTGAACCCACTAAGTTGAAATGACCACTACTTTCATAATATGAAGTTATGTTTGATTTAAACTTACGAAAAGTTGGCTGTTTAGAAATTAAATTAACTACCCCTGCTAAAGCATTAGTTCCATAGTTTACTGATAATGGACCTTCTACAACTTCTATATGATCAATTTCTTGAAGATTTATTTGACTAAGGTCTATATTTCCACCTAATCTACCAATTACAGGAACACCATCAATTAATATTTTTACATTTTCACCCGATATTCCTTGTAAAGTCATGTTGCTTCCTAATATGTTGTCTTGAGATATTCTAATTCCAATCTCATTAGAAAGAATATCTCTTAGATTTATGGCAGCCATTGCATCTATTTTTTCTCTGTTTATAATAGATACTTTATGTATAGATTGAGCAACATTTTGTTTTTTGTATTGTGCTGTAACAATTACTTCATCTTTGTTGAATGTTTTTTCATTCATAGAGATATATATGTTTTCTTCCAGGGTAACGAATTTATCTATTGATTGGAAACCAAATGCATTGATTTGTAATCTGACTTTTTCTTTAAAGTTATTTATATCAATTATAGAAACTATCCCTTTTTTATTTGAAAACCCTCTAAAAATTATATCACCATTTAGTGTTGATATTATTGTTTTAGCTTGAAAAATTTCGCTTCCTTTTTGATCTTTAATATAAATATTAGTTTGAGCAGATATTTTGCTGGTAAATAAAAAGCTGATTAAAAAAACAATTGATATTAAAGGAGTAAAATTTCGCATTTTCAAATATCAAAAAAAAACAACAAAATCAAACTAATGATTTTGTTGTTTTTGTTATTAAATTAAAAGTAAAACTAATGAATGATAAGTTTTTTTGTTAGTTGACCATTATCTGTAGTTACTTTCACAAAGTAAGATCCACTATTGAGATGACTAACTGAAATAGGATAATTTATGAGTCCGCTAGAATCTATCTCCTTGTAGTGAACTATTTTACCTGACATGTCTGTAATTGATATTCTTGAGTTAACAGATGATGTATTAATTAAAATAGATATATTGTTATTTGCAGGATTTGGGAAAACTTCAAAGTTTTTAATATCAACAATTTCGTATGTATTAGCAGAAGAAATTAGATTTTTCCCAAATACAATTTTACCTGTTGAGCTTCCTTCAAAATCGGTAAATAATAGATGCCATATGTTACCTCCATGGTCTTCTATAAAATATGATAGGTTTGGTTCAATAGTATATCCCATACCATTGAAACTTTTCCAATCATATCCAATAACATTGATTACTGAATCTACTTGGTAATCCAAAAAGTCTGCGGTTAATGGATCAACTCCGCTCGCTTCTCTTACATATATATTGTTGTTTGACAAAACACCTGTAACCGAATAGTTAACTGTCGGTGCACCAGGACCCATAGCTATTTCAGCAGAATATTTTGTAAATACGATGTCCCAATCACTATTCATAGGTTCTCTATCTATAGACTGATGAGTTGTAATTGAGTAATAAATGAAATTTTTACCATTATAATCGGATTTAGTAACAGAATTTGTCATTTCATCTGAGCCGTCTAAATTAGCATATTTAAAAGAGTACGTTCCGCTAATTAAACTTTCAATCATAATTTTTTTATAGGCTCCATTGGACAATTTAATAATGTAAATTTTATTTCCAGAAATAGTATGTGTCACAGGATTGTATGCCCCCCAACCAAGATCAAAAGGATCAGCTGGATTTGCAGACTGATCAAATGCGCCTATTTTCCATGTTGTTTCACTATTGTGATATGTATCCCATATCATTCCTGTTGTGTCAACAGCTTGCCAATCTGATCCCGAGTATAGATAAACTTCAGTTCCGATATGTTCATTAGATCTAACTGAAGCCCCATAACCACTTAAATCAAAGGCAATATCCCATGATGTGTTATCAATATTTTGAATTTCACCATTTTGAAACGAATAATATGATTCATTCGTGTAACCTGGAAGCATATAAATAGAATCTTCTACTATTTGAGCTTTACCTAGTAGGTAAAAGCACATCATTGATGTAAAGAGTAATGTTTTTTTCATAGTTTTTGTTTTTTTCTGCAAATTTCGTGACACTTTGGAGTTTAAACAATACCACAAAAAAGGTATTTATAATCGTTCTAAATAAGATAATAGTATTAATAACAATCTGTATGGATTTGAGTTTCAAAATCCGAGACTCTTTTTTTTAGTTTATTTTTTAATATTTCGTCAATTATTTTGAGTACTTCATCTCTCATTACTATTGAACCGCAGATTAAGATTTTAGAACCATTATATATACTATTTGAAATGAAATCTTGATTGTTTAAAATAATGTCTTGTACATATTTCGAATTTTTATTCTCTTGAGAAAAAACAGATTTAAATTCATTAATTAATTTTTTATCCTTTAATTTTTTAATATGAGGTTCAAATACTTTTAAAACATTTTTTGATTTTCCACCCCAATATATATGAAAATCAATTTTATTTTTATTTTCATATCCCATCCCTATGAATGGTGTAATTCCTGTTCCGTTCGATATAGCTATAATTTTTTCAGCATCTTTAGGAAGATTAAAATTTTTATTTTTTTCTATTCTTGCTCTTATATTGCTTCCTATATTAATTTCACTCAGATAAGATGAGCAGATTCCATTAGGTATTTTTCTCACACAAATAATTGCTAAACCATTCATCCCTTGACCGAGAGAATAATATCTTTCAACCTTATTCTCTAGGTCAGTTATCGCTATTAAATCTCCAGACTTAAAATCTTTTTTTGAAAGATTAATCTCCAATAAAAAAGTTTGGTTATTGGACTGATTGGGTATAGTTTTGTTATATATTTTATAAGACACCAAATTTTTCAAATTGATCTTTTTTATTTGGACATTCATTTTTTTTGACCAATCATTTGACCATTTATTTAATGATTCAATAGACTTTTCATTTATAAGTTTTAGAGGAATGAATTCATAACAATTTGTTTGTTTTTTTAGTTTTGTTGAAATATCTTTTGCGAATTGGCAAAACTTTGGATAAGTTTTTGAACCAAAGCCAACAATGGAAAAATTAAAATCAAATGGTTGCTTAATTTTCTCAAATTTTGAGATAAATTTATTTGCGTTGGATGGCGGGGAGCCATCTCCATATGTTGAAGTAAATATAATTAGATGCTTTAAATTTTTGTATAAAGTATAATTGTTAAGTTCATCAATGAATATATTTTGACTTGTCTTTATTATATTATTTTTGAATTCTTTTGCTATTTGCATTGTGCTACCATTCTCTGAGCCTACTAATATTACTATATCACTTATATCTTTTGTGATATAATTTCTTTTTTTACTCTTAAATCTTTTTAATGCCATTTTATATCCTGAAAAAATAAAGAATAGAATATTTAGGCATGATACAAATAAAATTATTGACCAAATTACATTCCCTTTTCCAGTGTGAAGATTATAACTTAATTGTTTAAATAGTGTTAAATTTTCAATTTTTGATTCGCTAATTATTTCGCCATTAAATTGATTGATTATTAGCTCTTTATCTTTTAGTTTTACTTTGAAATAATCTTCCTTATCAGAGGAAAATGGGAATTGAATTGATTCTAGTTTCTTTAAATTTGTTTCTTGAAATATCTGAAATTTTTCTAGCCTTATTTTGTTGTATTTTTCAAATTTATCAGGTTTAAGGTTGTGATTAATTTCATTTTTTTGAGGTAATAAGCCAAATCGATTCATCGATAATATTGAACCAGACAAAGCAATTATTAAGATGAATACAATACTAGCTCTTGCTAATATAGCATGCCAGTCCTCGTAAAATCCAACTTTGTTGATTTTTTTGAAAAAGTTTTTTGGAGATATTTGTCTTTTTAGAAGAAGAATAATGCCTGATACAGATATTAGTAGAAGAAAAAAAGAAGATAAACCTATAAAAAACCTTCCCACCACCCCCAAAAAGAGAGACCTATGAATAATTTCTGCATATTTAAATATTTTTGATGTCTCTATTTCAGAAACTTTTTTCTTTAAGGTGTCTGGATCTGCAAAGAATTCTTGATATTCTCCTTTATTTATTAATGATAATTTTAATAGGTTGTTTTTATCTACTTTTATTTCAATTATTTCATCAAATTTTGAATTAAGTTCATTAATTAAAGTTGAAATATTTTTATTCCCTACTTTATTAATATTCGCTTCATGGAGTTCAAAAGCAATAGGTTTAAAAGATAAAATTACCCCAGTTAATGTTGTAATTATAAGAAACAAGAAAGAACTAATAGCTAGAATTAAATGACTTTTTCGCCAAAAAGATAAAATCATTTTTTTAGATTATTGTGGCAACATACGTACATATCTTATGAAACCTTTACCATTAAATTTTTTTTGCAGATTTGAATCAGTTAATTTAAATTCAATATCTTTTTCATAATAATTTTTAGCCTCAACTGCACTTTCAAATCTAATTTTATACCCATTATTTATTTTTGATTCATCTAATTGAATAAACTTAATAGCTCGTTCTCCACCTGAAAGAGTACTTCCAGAAATTCCATCTAATTTAGTTCTGTTTTTTCCATAAAATTTCCACCATGATTCAATTTCATAATACCAATCTGGATCTTTTCCTTGAACATAGAGAGTTTTTTCATATTTACCTTTTGGACTAATTAATGAAACAACCACATATGCTCCTTCTCCTTCATAGTTCGTCATTTGAATCAAAAATTTATATTTTTTTTGATTAGCGATAAATGAGCTAAAAACCAAAATTGAAATACACATAAAAATATTTATAATAATTCGTTTCATAGTTTATTTTAAAAAATTTAATGGTGTGTTATTTAAGAGTTCATTTTCTTTTGCTAGCATAAATGCAGTTTCGTTAAAATTTGTTTTTAGTTTTTTGTCTGCTCCATGTTTTAATAAAGTTTTAAGTATTTCATTATTTTTTGAATTCATTGCTGAAATGTGAAGAGCAGTCATTCCTTCATTTGTTTTTTCGTTAATATTTTTTATTTCTTTAATTATGTTGTTAATTATTTCTTTGTTTTTTCTTTTTACGGCTATATGAAGTGCATTTTCTCCCTTTGAATTTTTTTTATTTACATTAGTTTTTTCTTCTATTAAAATTTTAATTCCTTCAATTGAATTATTTTGTACAGAGTATAAAAAAGGAGTCATACCAATTGAATCACGAGCATTTGTTGATAGATTGTTGTCAATTAAATATCTGTATAAGCTGGTGTCTGAAGAGTAATTTGCAACATAATGTAAAGCGGTCTTTCCTTTACTATCCTTTACATTGATTGATAATCCTAAATTTTTTAAATATTTGTAGGTCTCGATTGAGTTTTTCTTTTTTCTAGTGCCTTTACTTGCATAAATCACCGCAGCATCATTATTTGCTCTTATATTAAGACCCTTTTCAACTAGATAGTTCATTATATTTATATTCCCTGTTTTGGAAGCATATACAAATGCATTATTTCCATATTTATCTGTTTGAGTTATATCAAGATTATTAATTGTAAAATAATCTATCATTTCTGAGTTCGGCATATGAGGAATCAAAAGTAAGAGAGGCGAAGCGCCATCATTATTAAGTTGTTCACTAAATTTCACTCCGTTCGATTTACATAATTCATAAATTTTTTTGTTTAATTGACCGGTAGTAGCAGCAAAATTAACTAGGCTATATCCATGATCATCAATTATATCTAACTTTGCATTCTCTTTAATTAAGTATTCCATTAGTTCAATATTGTCTTTATATGCAGCCCAAAAAATTGGTGGTCTCCCGTCATGAGATTTTTTATTTATACCATTTCCATTCAAATTAATTAAAAATATAATTGTTTGATTAGAAACACTCTCCAGTATAGCCCATGTGACAGGGTCAAAATTATATTCGTTTAATTCCGTTGGATCGTTACCTAATTGAATATCTTTTTTTATTGCTTCGATTGATGGATTAGATGTCCAATATTTTCTTGAAATAAATTTATTTGAAATCTCTTGACTAAAGCAAAAGTTAATACTGTTTAAAAATATGAAAAAAAAAATACAAATCTTAAACATTTTACTTGATATATGCTTTAATTATTTTTTGAATTTTTTTTGGAGAGGTCTCCAAATCCATATAAAATAGTTGTTCATATAATTTTTTACCATCAACTTTTGAATGCATTGCAAGATTTTTGTCTTTGTTATAAACTTCATTCCATGAATCTCTTGTATGCTGCCAAAATTTATGGTTTTTTTTCCACCATGTTTTTGCAGATTCACATTTTGAATCATCAACACGCTTGTATGTATTATATCCTTTTTCTTGTGCTAAAATAAAATCAGAATTATTATTTCTAATTACTTTATCATTGTCTTGATCGTGAAGCCATCCATAATTTGTTATCTCATGCCTATTTCTTCTAACAGTAATATTGTAATCACTTCTTTGGGTATACTCTCTTCTAGGTAATGGAGCATCAGTGGTATTTTCCCAATAACTTTTGCCATCGACATGAACCCATGAAGAAGAGCCTTCATATCTGGGGCTGTCGTCTACTTGATATACTTTTTGAGTCCATTGACCTTTTATTTCATCATTAGTTTTTTTAACGAAATTCCATTTATTATCGCCATTGTACATATAAAAGTCATTGTTTTCAAATAACCAATCTTGACGCCAATGTTTTATAATCATAGGGTTATCTTTACCTCCTACTACTAAAAGGTGTTGAATAATTATTTTATCATTTGAATCTTCCACTAGTTCAGCCCACTCTAATGCATTTGCATGTTTTACTTTTGATGGCATATAGGTTGTATCATCAGAATAATTAAATGTTTCTGAGAAATTAAATCCAACTTCAAAACAACCACACATTTTTTTGATTGCATTTTGGTCTTTTTCTTGTTTACTTATTTGACTGTAAGTACTCGAAATAATTAAAAGATATATAGTTAAAAGAATTAAATTTTTCATACGTATTGTGTTAGCTTTTAAAGATTAAACTTAATTGTCTATTATTAATTGACATAATTTTATTCTTAATAAATTATAATATTATGGAAAAATACCTTTTTAATGGTATGATGTAAGTTAAAACACAGACAACTTTTAGTCTATTTATAATATCTAAGTTTTTAGATTAAATCAGTTAATTCTCTATAATATTTTTGACATTCTTTTAGAAGTGGCTCTAAGTGAATAGGGAACTTTTTTGTTTTTGCTTTATATTTATTAAATCCAGTTGATAGATGTACATTATTATACCAATATTTTGCCCATATCCCGTCTTCTTTTTTTGGTCCTGATTTCCATGAAAGCATAGACTCTTGAAATTCTATATTGATTTTATTGCATAATTTTTTTAGTTCTTTTCTGGGATTTAATAATATATTTTTGGAGTCAATTACTATTGGTTCAATTTCATGATAATTCATATATTTTAATAAATTGATATGATCTTTATATCCTAAATCATTTATAGAGGGATTCTTAATTATTTCATTAAATGATGGAATCATATCGATGGGATTTCTAGTGAGAATAATATTTATAGTATTCTTCAAGAATTTTTTATCTAGATTTATTAGGTGGTGCGTCATGTTTTTAAAAAATACTATAGGATATTCATGTTCTGCCATCATATTTTTTATCACTTTTATCCCATCTTTTTCTTGGCTTTCTAGAACTTCTTTTGCACCAGGATGGTATTGATATGCCGTTGTAGAATTTAGATAATGTGCATATAATGGTTCATCAAAAACTTTCGTGTCATCTCTTTGAGAAAAGGAGTACATTAAAGCCGTAGATATGTTTCTTGGACCAGACCATAAACAAATTCTCTTTGTTAAATTCATATTAACTTTCATTCACAATTAATTCTTCATACAAGTTGTTTATCTTTCTAGATAAAGGCCCAAAAATCTTAACCCCAATTAATTTTCCGTCAATTTTCTTGACTGGGGTTACTCCTCCAAAAGTGCCAGTCACAAAAGCTTCATCAGCATCGTAAACATCAAAAAGAGAAAAGTTTTTTTCTTTGCATATAATTTTATTTTGGTTACAAATTTTAATAATATTATTTCTTGTAATACCATTCATACAATATTGACCTGTTGATGTCCATACTTCTTTGTTTTTAATCATAAAAAAATTTGTTGAGTTACATGTTGAAACAAATCCATTGACATCCAACATAAGTGCTTCATCAGCGCCTGCATCAATTGCTTGAATTAGAGCTTGGACTTCATGTAATTTACTATGGCAGTTTAATCGAGGATCAAGAGTGTCTGGTGAACCTCTTCTTATTGTACTTGTAAATAATTCTAATCCTTTTTCTTTACTTTCTTTTGATGCCTTTTTATGTTCTGCTATTATTACTAAATTCGGATTAGATACAGTAAACCTTGGGTCTTGTGTTGGTGTTTTTTTTATACCTCTAGTTAACATAATCCTTATATGGATATTGTCTTCCATTTTATTTGCATCTAGAGTTTGCCAAATTTTTTTAACGAGCTCAGATTTTGTAAAATTTAATTTTATGCCAATTACTTTAGCCGATTGCCATAACCTGTCTAAGTGTTGATTTAAAAATATGAGAGAGCCTTTATGTAATCTTATACCTTCCCAAACGCCGTCACCTATAAGATACCCACTATCAAAAACTGATATTTTCGCATTATTTCTAGAATATAATTCATCATTAATAAAGATCTTTATTTTTTCGTTTCTTGAATCATTTTCTGAATTATGTGTACCATGAATCATATGATTGAGTTAAATATTTTTATTCAATATAATAAAAGGAAAAGTATATTTATAATATGTAACTAAAAACCTTTAATTATGAAAATAAAAGATATTATATTATTTCTTAGTTTAACTTATTCTATCATTATGTCAACATATGCATTTTATCATTCCACTAAACAAAATCAATTAATAGAATCTAACATTAATTTTATAAGCAAGATTAAAAATAGAATATTAGAGGTTGAGAAAATTGTTGATGGTACTGATAGAATTATAGATAAAGGCAATAAAGTAATAGATAAATTAAGCGAAATTTACAAATAAATTTATGACTTAGTATTTTTTAAGAATCTTGTTATTTCTGATTTTTTTAATAATCTTTTATATCCTTCATATGTTCTTTCAATTTCTTCCATTGACCAAATTGCACTAACACCGTTCCATAAAATTTGGACTTTAAAGATATTGCCTTCCTTATACATTATTGTTTTTACATCATCATAGAAGAAAACAACATTATTACTGTATGTGATTTTATTTAGATAATTTTCATAAGAAGTTTTTACATCTATTATTTTTTTTAAAAAATTCGTTGCTTGATTTCTTTTTAGTAACTTAAATCCATAGCCCTTGCAACTCCCTTCAAAATCATCCCAAAATTCGCCATAAAATCCAAGGAGTAAACCAACATCATCCCAACCTTTTCCTTTCAAAGAGTAGCAAATGGAACTTATTTCATTTGATTTAATTGAAATATATGGATCAAGAACAACTTCTGCAATTGTAATTGAATCGTTTATTAATGAATTAGTGATAAATGTTTTTGCCTTTGATAATGTGTAATCTTTATTAAAAGGTGATTTTAACATATATCTTTTAGGACTTATATTTTGTGTCTGGCTATAAGAAATTATAGGGACTAATAGTAAAATGATTAATAGTGTTTTCATTGTGATAACTAAACTAATAATTATTTGTGAGATAATAAAAAGCTAATTTTTTAAATATACCAAATAATTTTCCCTAACAAATAACATCCGATAAACTCTATTAATAAAACAATTAAGCATAAAAAAAGGAGCTAGCTTCCTAACTCCCTCGTTGTTGTCCCACTAGGGCTCGAACCTAGACTCTTCTGGACCAAAACCAGACGTGTTGCCAGTTACACCATGGGACAATTTTTAGATTGCGAAGCTACAAACAAAATTTATTTCTTCATAAAAAAACAGATAAAAAAACACAAAACACAATATTTTTTTATTTCTATTTTATAGTGTATATGAAAAAATCTTAAAATTTCATTTTCATACCGCTTCCTACATATTTTTATATTGTTATTTTCGTATTGCATTTATAAATCTACTTTTTGATTTTAATAAGAATTTATAACGTTTAATAACTAAATATGAATTTTAAGAAATTAAGCCTTTATTTAGGTTGGTTGGTATTTTTGATTTCAACAATTGTATATTTTATTACGATTGAGGATACTGTAAGTTTGTGGGATTGTGGTGAGTATATAACTGCTGCTTATAAGTTAGAAGTTGGTCACCCTCCAGGAGCTCCATTATTTATGGTCATTGGTAGGTTGTTTTCTTTTTTCGCTGATCCTGAAAATGTTGCTATATGGATTAATAGAGTTTCTGCACTTTCTAGTTCTGCTACAATCTTGTTTATGTTTTGGTCAATTTCAATTTTGGTTAAAAAAATCAGCTTAAAATATAAATCTGAATTAACTAATGGGGATAAAGTTGCAATATTAGGGTCTGCATTTATTGGCTCATTAGCATATACTTTTTCTGATTCATTTTGGTTTTCTGCAGTTGAGGGGGAAGTTTATGCAATGTCTTCTTTGTTTACTGCAATTATTTTTTGGTCTATTCTTAAATGGGATGAAGAAATGATCGAAATTCAAGACGGAAAACTTATTCAAGGTTATTCTCCTGATAGGTGGTTGTTATTAATAATGTTCATGCTTGGTTTAGCCATAGGAGTTCATCTTTTAGGCATATTGGTTGTGCCTGCAATTGCTTATGTTATATATTTTAGATATCAGAAGGTGGCCAACTTAAAGGGCATAATATTGACAGGTATTCTTGGAATTTTTGTGCTAGGTTTTATTCAAGTTGGAGTTATTCAAGGAGTTATTTCAATTGCATCTTCTTTTGAGGTAAATTTTGTGAATAGTCTAGGTATGCCTTTCTATAGTGGTACTATCTTTTTCTTTTTGTTAATTGTTGGTTTTTGTGTCTTTTTAATTAGATATGCAAGAAAAAAAGGTAAAAGAATTTTATATTCTTCAGCTATGGGACTAATATTGTTGTTGATTGGATATGGTTCTTTTGCTGTGATTGTAATTCGTTCTAATGCGAATCCTCCTCTTGATGAAAATGATCCTGAAAATTTAGTAACACTTACTTCTTATTTAAAAAGAGAACAATATGGTTCGGCACCTATTTTATTTGGACAGCAATGGAACTCAAGAGAAAATAGTAGAGATTTATGGAAAGATATGTCACCTTTTTATTTAAGAAGATTTATTGTTGTTAAAGGAGACAAAGAATTAAAAGCATTTAAAAACAAATCACGTGCTAATGAATTTGCCAAAGAAAATAATGGAGAAGTTGTAGAACGTTATTTCGAATCTAATTCATCAACTCGTATAAATGCTACACCTACTTATTCTCAATCTGTCTTTTTTCCAAGGATGTATTGGAATCAAGATCAACAAAGAATAAATGCTTATAAAAAATGGTCTGGTTATGATGCAAATGATGGAACTGTATCTGAATTAGGTAAAGATGGCAAGCGTCTTCCTACTTTTAGCGAGAATATTAAATTCTTTACAAGTTATCAAGTTAACTGGATGTACTGGAGATATTTTATGTGGAATTTTTCAGGTCGACAAAATGATATTCAAGGTCATGGAGATCAAATGAGAGGTAATTGGATTTCTGGTTATAGTTTTGTAGATAATGCACGTTTAGGGAATCAAGATGATTCGGCACCATATTTTACATCACAGAATCCTTCTAACAATAGATTTTTCTATTTACCTCTAATTTTAGGTATTATAGGTTTATTTTTTCATTTTTATAGGGCCCCAAAAGATGCTTTTGTTCTGTCTTTAGTTTTTTTATTTACTGGTTTAGCTATTATCATTTATCTTAATCCAAGGCCTTTCGAACCAAGAGAGCGGGATTATGCTTATGCCGGATCCTTTTATTTCTTTGCCATGTGGATTGGTATAGGCGTGTATGCATTATATGATGCATTTAAAAATTTTCAAAGTAAGGAAGTGAAAAGAGGAGGTATTATTATTGGAGCAGGTCTTCTTCTTTCATTAATTGCAGATATCGGTAGTTTGTCATCTATGCCAATTACTTTGTCATGGATCATTATCGTTGTCATTGCTTGTGGAATAATAGCTTTGATGATCTTGCTTAAAAGAGTCTTAAAAAATGATATTCATGGCGCATTGGTTGCAGTTTCTTTATCGTTATTTGTACCAATAATAATGGCCTTTCAAGGTTGGGACGACCATGACCGAAGTCTAAAAACCTCCGCACATAATTTATCATTGAACTATTTAAATTCAGTTGAAAAAAATGGAATTATTTTTACAAATGGAGATAATGATACATTTCCATTATGGTACATGCAAGAGGTAGAAGGTAAACGTACGGATGTTAGAGTTTGTAATTTATCTTTGATGCAGACAGATTGGTATACTGATCAGATGAAACTAAAAGCATATGATTCTGACCCTTTACCTATTGAATTTACTGAGGATCAGATTTTAATGTATTCTGGAAATACAGATCAAGTATTGTTCACTGATTTATTTGAACTGTTTTATATTAATGCACAACCAAAAATTATTCGTAAGGTAATTAATATGAGGGTTGACGCTGCGAATATAGATCAACTAGCACAATCGGTTATTATATTTAATAATAAGGCTTCACAAACTTTAATTAACGCCAAATCCTCTAATCCTAGAGTATCATCAAGACTAGCTCAAATTAAAGCTACTTTATCTATGCCTTTATCTTTGGGAGGAGACTATTCTAAATTGATATATGATAAATATCAAGGTGCTTTTGAAATTTTTAGTGCAGTTCAAAGTGGTTTAATTCAGGTTGAAAGTCCTGAACAGAATCTAGAAGCTCTCCAAAAAGCATTATTGGATTTTGAAAAAACATGGAGTTATACTAATCTTCAAGATGCGATGAAATTTACTAGAGATGATAATAACTTGGTTAATTTTCAAGGTCAACGTAAAGTGAGAATATTCCCAAGTTCTGGTTTTATTCTTCCAGTAAACATAAAAAATGCTATTTCATCGGGTATAGTATCTAAAGAGCAAAAAGGATTATGTGTGGATGAGATGAGGTTTAATTTTGATCAACGTGGATTAACTCGTGAGCAAGTTATGATGCTAGATATTATTTCTAATAATGATTGGAGGAGAGGTATATGTTTTTCTTCCCCTGGAGGATCAGAAGTTTCAATTGCATTATATAAGAAAGGATATATAAAACAAAATGGAATGGCTTTTGAATTGAGTCCAATTAGTAGTCAATCCAGATTTAATCTTAATAAGATGTATGATAATTTGATGAATACATATGATTATGGAGCTATGAGTAATCCAGATGTATTAACAGATTATTATGCGAGGCGTCACACGGCTCAATATAGGCTTCATTTTTTATCTTTAGCAGAAGAATTTATTTCTAAAGCATTTTCAGCAGAGCAAGAAAATGAGCGTATAGAAATGATGAAGTCTATGGGGCAAGATTTTTCTAATTTACCTGCTATGATTTCTGATAATGAAATTAAAGATTATAAGAAAAAAGCAAAAGAATTAATTCACAAGTCACTAGATGTTATGCCTGCATCAGTAGTAATAGATTATGGTGAACCAAATTCTTCTGGAAATCCTAGAGATAATTATACTATAAATGGTGAAACATTAACAGCTTATACAGATGGAATATTGCATGATTATGTTGGTATTCTTTATATGGCAGGGGACAATAAAGGAGCAGAAGAGCTTGGCCTTGAAGTTGCTTCACAATTGGAATCTATAATTGGCTTTTTTGAGTCTAGCAATATCGGTATTTCAGCAAGACCTGAGAATATGAAAGATTTTTATTCAGCATTGTCGGCATATTTTAAAATATATTCTGCATCCAATGATTCTAATTTTAATAATTTGGAAAGTGAACTTTCAAAAATAACAAGCAAAAAAATAAATTATTTCTATAAAGAAATGTTTCCAAAGATGTTTTCTGATTTAGAGTCTTTAGCCAACAAAAATGGTGAAAGTATTAGACGAGGGAAAAATGCTGGGTATTATGCTTCTATGTTACATAAAATGCAAGACTATTCTGAAGCGATGGCTATACATTTTGGTTTTATAGATTCTGATATGCAAGATTCTCAACTACCATCTAATGTTTCATTAAATGGTCTTATGAATCCTTAATTTTCAGTTTTCCTTTTTTTAAAAACAGGAACTGTAGAGCAAGGTTCTCCATACATAATAGTTTTAGCGACTGGTTGTAGGTGCCTTATTAATTCTGACATTGCGTATTCCGGTGAAGGAATATCAGAGCATCCTTTAATTATAATTCTACCATCTCTATAATTCTCTTTTTTATCATCAGAAATTCGGTTTTTAATAAGTAATTTTTCAATCTCATCTTTAGAACCGATTAAATACATTGCTCCTGCTTCATGAAGTTTTGAGCTGATAATCATATATGCCCAAGTTGGAATAATTGCATCTGTAGAACAAATTATATTTACTGCTTTATTTTTGTAGGAAGACCAATCATGATCTTTGATCCATGCACGAAAAACTTTTTCTTTAAGAGCTATTCCCTTCCATAGTATATCAGCAATGTCAATACTAATAATCTCTTTTTTTGGTTTATAATTAGCTAAATCTATTGAAATAAGACCACTTTCTTTTACACGATTTATTATTTCTTTCATAGAATAAAAATATATTTTTTATTTAAAATAGATTGATTAATTTAATTTACAATTATCTTAAAGTGTCCTACAAATATTATCTTATATAGGAAGTTAAATAATTTATGTAATATGCAAAAACAGGAATTTGGTTCATATATAGAAGCTATTATTTATCCTTTTTTACTTGTTATTTCAATGTGGTTAGTTTATTGGGCAGATCATCTATTTCCTTTAATACCATTTTATAAATATGGAATAATGCCTCGTGAAATTCTAAGTTTAAAAGGAGTTCTTTTTATGCCGTTTATTCATTCTTATAATGAGATTAATCATATTATAAATAATTCAATACCTACATTAGTATTGTTCGCAGCTATTGTTTATTATTATCGTGAAATTGCCTTTCGAGTCCTTTTTTTATCATGGATATTTACAGGGTTAGGAGTTTGGTCATTTGCTGTAAACAATAATTCATATCATATTGGTATGAGTGGGCTTATCTATGCTATGGCTGGGTTTCTTTTTGTTTCCGGTGTTTTAAGAAAATATAAGCCTTTACAAGCCATATCATTATTCGTTGCTTTTATATATGGAAGTATGATTTGGGGTATTTTTCCAGTTAAGCAACAAATTTCTTGGGAGGGACATTTATGTGGTCTTATTTTCGGTGTTATTTTAGCTTTTTTATATAGGAATAGAGGTCCACAAGCTCCTAAGTATCTTTATGAAATAGAAAAAGAAATGGGTATAGAACCCCCTGATTTTGAGTCTGAATGGAATGAAAATAATAATCATGTAGAAAAGAAATAATTTATTATGTTTAATTAGTTTAGATTAAGTTTACATCATCTTTTAATTATTTAAAATGAAAAAAATAAATATTGTTGGTGCAGGAGTTAGCGGTTTGATAGCTGCAAAAATTCTTGAAGAACATGGATTTCATCCTAACATTTTTGAAGAAACATCTAGAATAGGAGGAAGAATAAAAACAGATGTTTTAAATGGCTTCTTTCTTGATAGAGGATTTCAGGTTTTATTAACTTCTTATCCAGCTGTTAGGAGACATCTTAATCTCGAAAAATTAAATCTTATCAATATTCAATCCGGGGCATATATTTTTGATAAAAAAAGATATAAGTTATTAGGTGATCCATCGAAAAATATAAATTTTATTTTTGAACCATCTTTATATAGGTCTGTTAACTTATTTGATCTATTAAGAATTTTTAAATTAAAACTAAAACTTAAAAACAAAGATTTATCTGACATCTTTTCTTCTAAAGAAACTTCAACTATTAAATATTTAAACAATAATGGTTTTTCACAAAAGATTATAGACTCTTTCTTTAAACCCTTTTTTGGTGGGGTATTTCTTGAATCAAAATTAGAGACTTCAAGCAGAATGTTTGAATTTATATTTAAAATGTTTTCAGATGGTAAAGTTTCTATTCCAAAAAATGGAATGGAAGAAATACCAAAACAAATATTTCAAGGACTTAATAAAACAACTTTTAATTATAATACTAAAGTAAAAGAGGTATATAAAGATATAATCGAATTAGAAAAAGGAAAGAAAATCAAAAGTGACTATACAATTATTGCAACTTCCCCAAAAAAACTGTTTAGAAATTCTTTTAAGCAAATTACATGGAATTCTTCTGAAACACTTTATTTTGAAACTGAAAACAAAATATTTAAAAAAAATATTATTGGACTTATTTCAAGTTCTAAATCATTAATTAATAATTTTTATTATTACCCGGATACATATTTAGGAAAAACAAATAAATTTCTTTTGTCAGTTACTATTCTTAATTCTCATAATTTTGATGCTGAAGATCTTATTCAAAAAGTGATTCACGAGTTAGATGAATATTGTGACATTAAGAATGTTAAGTTTATTAAAAAATATTTAATACCTCATTCTATCCCTCAACTAAATAATTTGAAAGAAAGAAATAATTTGGACGACATAAAACAGTTTGGGAATGTTTTTTTAGCCGGTGATCAGCAATTAAATGGGTCTTTAAATGCTGCAATAATTTCAGGTGAACAAGCAGCTTATGGTGTTATAAAATCAATTCAAAATAAATTATAAAATTTGACTTATTATTACATTAATACTATTTTATTCAATATTAGTTTTTTTCATTATCATTAGTTTAGAAATGAATTTTTTATTGACGTGATAATTATTGTCTATTTGAAACTTAATATAGTTTCCTGAAGAGTGAATACTAAATAAATTAGATTTAAATATGCTTAACTTATAAAATGGAATCAACCATGAAATGGTTTCTAAGTTGTTAGAAATCCTAATTATTATTCCGTTATTTCTTCTTTCAATACTACCATATAATGTGTCTTGTTTTTTTTTCAGGAAACGTTGAAAAGACTCACTATATTCTTTAATAATCATTCTATGTGACCCTCTTGGTCCAGTTGATAAAGAATCTAAAAAAGAGATTTTTTTACCGACATTGTCAATGATGTTTTTCTTCATTTCTTTTGTTAAGTATGTTGTATTAATAATCATCTTGATTTATTTATAATTTTTGGTATAGAAGAAATTCATTGATATAATATGGGGGAAACTTATGCAGGATAAAAACACAAAAAACCAACTAATATGCTCGCTAGTGTTTTTATTAATTATACTTGTGAAAATAAGATAAATAAAAATTGCTCCTAAATTAAATGGTACTGCTTTAAGGTACATTTTTAAATGAGAAAGGTTTAAATTTTTTTTTATGTCATACCAACCAATAACACTATGGTGAAAAATAAAGTATAAACCAAATGTGTATACTAAACTTAACGAATAAGATAGGTATAAAAATAAGCACAATAAAAACCAAGTTAACTTTCTTTTATATATGGAAATGAATGTTGTTCCAGCTAATAAAATCGTTGATATTGAAGTTAAAATAGTTATGTTAATGTTATCGCTAACATCTATTAGTTTTAATATTTCTTCAAATTCATCAATGTGATTAGAAAAAATATAGATAAAAATAGTAAGACCCCAAAGTAAAGTTAATACTGGTGATTTAATATTCCAATATCTCATGTCAGTTTGGCCAAAGTGCCAAGAAGAAAATAAAATAAAAAAAACAAGGGAGAGAGAAGGGTTTAGAACCCATAGAATAAAAATAGGGATCATTAATAGTAGATATAATAATATAAAGGATATTGTTAATTTTTTTGATGAATTAAAAAACCCAGAATAATAGTCTAGTGCACCATGTGGTATTCCAATTAATAAAAGGCCTAATGACATAAATACAATCTGGTTGTTATTAAGTAAAACTACTTTTTCTGAATATGATGGTAATAAGGTTAAAATAATTAGTAAGGATGGTATTATTATTTTTTTTGTTTTTAAAAAACACCATATTAAAAGTGATTTCAAAAAAAGAGAAATTTGAAGCTTAGAAAAAATTTTGATATCATCTCTTAAGTTTGTTTTTTCATCTAGAAATTTAAGAATTAATTTATAGTCAGAATGTTTAAATAATTTTAGAAAAATATCTTTTCCATATTTAGGCCATTTGTTTAGTATTATCAAAAGTAGCTCATCATAAAGTTGAAACTTCTTTTTTGTTGTGATTGAACTTTTTTCAACTGCATTATTGCAGATAGATTTAGAGTGGTTGTACATTTTTTTAAATCCATATCCAGTACTAGGTTTAATGTTACCTGCTCTTGTTCCTAATTCTATTATGTTTTTACTGTTAATATTGGAAAATTTTTTTGTTGACATTGGAATCAGTCCAATTTCTTTTTTCAATAGATCATATTCTCCGAAATGGTTTTTAATATATTTATCTAATATCAATTCAGAGTTCTTTCTTTCAATTATATTGTCTGCAAATCTTGTTAATTCAACAAGACCAGTATCATTTGAGTATGGAAGCGTGTATACAAATTGAGTCCCTTCTTTTTGTTCCACTCTAAAGTCCATTAAGTTGAATTTGTTTGAATCAAAATTCTTAGCTTTTAATTTTACTTTGAAACCAATAAAAGATTGATAAATTATTTTTTCTTCTATTAAATACTTCATATTAATTGTTCTACAATCAATAATTTTATAACCAAGATATTTTTTACTTCCAACTATAACTTCTGTTATTTTGCTTTCATTTATTTTCGATACTGAATCAATTTTGGAAATAATATTATTTTTTTTAATCACTTTTTTTGCTGAATCATATAAATCTATACTCTTTATATGAAAGTAAAATAATGGGGCAATTGATTTTGCCTGATAATCTGAGATTTGAATTTTACTCCATTCGTTTGAAATTATATCTTGATATTCATTATAAATATCATCGGTTTTCCTAGCCCAGAAACAAAAAGTTTTATCATTTTCATTTTTGGTATTAGGGTCTATAATTAAACTTTTTTTATTTTTTAAAAGGCCTTTTATATCCATTTCTCTTAAGAGAATGCATGTGCTTGCACCAAAACCAGTGAATATATAGTCGTATATCTTTTTTTCAGCCATTTTTATAAAAAAAAAGCGGTTCAATTGAACCGCTTTTATTAATTGAAATAAATTTTACGCTTCTTTAGATTGGTCTACTGCTAATGAATAAACAACTAGGCCAAATCCTATTTTATTTATTGCATCTCCAATATTGTAGATTACATCCATATCTATGTTGCATCCAAATAATTGTCCTGCTTCTCCATACCAACCTGCAGTTCCAGCCATGTATCCAAGTGGATATATTGCCCAACCAATTAGTACGAATTTACATAATATGTTATGTGCTTTCAAAACATTACCTCCTGCTTTTGTGGCTAATTCCTTAGCTTTGCCAAACATAATTAAGTATACAATGTAGAAGTAAGCAATACCAGAGATCAATCCCCAAATAGCCGCATTTTTCATGTCAACTCCTTCTCCCCAATAACCAGTAACTAACATTATTACCGATGCGGTTATTAGAGTCCACATTAATTTCTTTGTTGCTCCAGCTACTCTAAGAATTAGGTAGAATTCAACACACATTAATGGAACAGTTAATATCCAATCTACATATCTGAAAAAAGTAGGAGATTCTCCATTGGCTGCCCAATAATCTCTCATGTAATAGTAGTGCACTGCTGCAATAAATGTAATTAAGCCGGACACTAAAATTGATGTCCTCCATTTTTTATCAAATTGATTGATTGATAAAAAGAAAAATGCAGATGCAGCCATCATGGCCATACATCCAACGAAAAAAGTGAATCCAACGTAGTCCGTAGTATCCATTTTAGCGAGTAATAAAAAATTTTCCATTTTATAGTTTTTAAAGTTTATGGTACAAATTTAACATATTTTGTTTAACAAACTAAAAAAAAAGTTAAACAGTTTTAAAAAATTATTTTTTTTTAATTAATAATTTTCTTCATTACTTTTGTAAGTAGGGCAAATCAGCTTATCGCTTTATATGAAAATTGTAAAGAGGAAAGTCTGGGCAGCAAAGAGCACCATACTTCTTAACGGGAAGGGTTCACATTAATTATTTTTTTGTGAACACAGAAAGTGCCACAGAAAGTTAAACTACCTATATTTTTAAATATGGGAAAAGGTGAAAAGGTGAGGTAAGAGCTCACCAGATGTATGGTGACATACATTGCTTGGTAAACCTTATGGGCTGAAAAACCATGTAAACCTAGTATTGAGGGCTGCTCGTCCAATCTAGGAGGGTAGGTTGTTTGACGTTAATGGAGACATTAACGCTAGAGAAATGATAAGCGCTATAGTCATAAGATTTTAGTTACAGAACCCGGCTTACGATTTGTCTTTTTTTTAACTGAGATTTACAAAAATAAAATTGTAATTGAATTAATATGGAATCAACAAAAAAAGAGTTGAAATTAAAACATCTTTTAACAGAGATTAAATCCGATAATATAGACAAAGTTTCAAAGGCAATTAAATCTCTTGAAATACATGGAGATTCTTCCGTTATTCTTCCTTTATCCGAAATATTACTTTCAGGTATAAACAAAAAAAATCAAGAAGAAATTATAGAGTTTTTATCTAGCTTGAAGGATACTAGTGTTATTGTTGAAATTATGGAAATTATTAGAGATATTAAATTTATCTCTATTCGACCTATTATGCTATCTGTAGTGTGGAATACAAAGGTTGATTTTAGTCATTATATTGATGAATTTGTTGAAATAGCTACTAAAGGATCAATGATAGAAGCATTAGATTGTTTAACTATTATTGAAAATCTTGAGGGTCCATTTATGGAGGAGAATATACTTGAATGCCATTTACACTTAAAGGATTATATCAAATCATCTAGTAAGAAAGAACAACATAAAGAATCTTTATTACAAGAAATCGCTTTAAAAATTAAAGAAATCACGGAACATATAGATAATTAAAAATTCCATTCAAATCTATCATTTAATAATTGAGATATATATCCTTTGATATTTTGATTTTCGATGTTATTAATTACATCTTGAAAGAATGCTGAGATAAGTATATTTCGAGCTGACTTATCAGATAATCCACGAGTTTTTAGATAGAAAATAGAATTTTGATCTAATTCACCAATAGTCGATCCATGTGAACATTTAACATCATCTGCATATATTTCTAATTCTGGTTTTGAATTAATTGATGCATTGTCTGATAATAATATATTTTTATTTGATTGAAATGCATTAATCTTTTGAGCATTTTTACGCACAAAAACTTTACCATTAAATACTGCTGTTGAGTTATCATCCATTACACCTTTGTATAATTCATGAGAAATGCAATTTTCTACTTTATGGTCAACTATAGAATGATTGTCTACATGTTGGTTATTTTTTAATACATAGGCTCCATTTAGATGAGTTTCACAGTTTTGCCCGTTAACATGAATGTTTAAATTATTTCTAACTATTCTACCATTTAGAGTAAAGGTGTTTATCTTAAAAATTGATTCTTGTTCTTGTTTAACTTGTTCTGTATTGATATGAAATGATTGTTCGGATTCAGATTGAATTTTATCTATGTTCAATTTAGCGTTTTTAGCAACTTGAATTTCAGAAGTTGAATTACAAAAATTATTATTTCCTGAATCACAGAAAAAACCTTGAATAAAAGAAGAATTAGAAGATTCCCCAGCATTAATTATTACTTTGAAATTAGAGATTATATTATCGCCTTTTAAGATATGGATAATCTGTATAGGTTTTTCTAATTTAGTACCTGGTTTAATATCGATCAAAAGTCCATCATTTAAATAGAAAGTATTTATAGCATTAAAAATTTCACCTTTAATTTTTAGGGAGCTATTAACAAATTCATTATTTTTTTTTGAAAGAACTTTTATTTCAACACCTACAGGAATTTTTTTAGATGAATGTATATTTGAAAAGTGACCATTAATAAAGATGAAAGAGTATTTAGTATCATCAATTATATATCTAGATATATTATCAATATTGGCTTTATTATTTTCAAAGTTAATATTCCCAAGTTTTGATACTCTAGTATATTTCCAATTTTCAATTTTTGAGTTGGGTAAAGGTGTATTTTTTATAACAGATATAGCATTTTTTTTATCTTCCTTATTAATATTAATAGCGGTTTCTTTTAGGAGAGAATTAAGATTGAAATTGTTTTTTTGCTCTGTCATTTTCTAAATATCATTTTCTTTTTTAATCCAATCGTAACCATTTTTCTCTAATTTAAGAGCAAGGTCTTTATCTCCTGATTTAACTATTCTTCCATCCATTAAAACGTGAACAAAATCAGGGACAATATAATCTAATAAGCGTTGATAATGTGTTATTACAATTGTTGCATTATTTTCATTTTTTAATTTATTTACACCATTTGCTACAATTCTTAATGCATCAATATCTAAGCCTGAATCTGTTTCATCAAGAATAGATAGTTTTGGATTTAGCATAGCCATTTGAAATATTTCATTTCTTTTTTTCTCGCCACCAGAAAAACCTTCGTTGACTGATCGAGAAGTTAATTTTGCATTTAGTTCTACTAATTTTGATTTTTCACGAACTAAATTCATATAATCTTTAGCTGTAATAGGTTCATGACCATTTTTCTCTCTTTTTTCATTAATTGCTGTTTTTAAGAAATTGATATTAGAAACACCAGGGATTTCTATTGGATATTGAAAGGCTAAAAATAATCCTGCCCAAGCTCTCTCCTCTGTAGATAATTCTAAAAGGTCCTCTCCACAAAAAACAATTGAACCATTTGTCACATCATATTCTTCTTTCCCAGCCAATATAGATGCGAAAGTACTTTTACCTGAACCATTAGGTCCCATGATTGCATGTATTTCTCCCTTATTAACATTCAGACTTAATCCTTTAAGGATTTCTTTTCCTTCAATTTTAGCATGTAAATTTTTTATCTCAATCATTTTAATCACATTGTTTTAACCTACTGATCCTTCAAGACTTATTGTTAATAGTTTTTGTGCTTCAACAGCAAATTCCATAGGTAATTTGTTTAATATTTCTTTGCAATATCCATTAACAATTAAACTAATTGCTTTTTCTTCTGTAATTCCTCTTTGAAGACAATAAAATATTTGGTCTTCACCAATTTTTGAAGTAGTTGCTTCATGTTCAATTTTAGCATTTTTATTTTTACATTCTATATATGGGAATGTATGTGCTCCACATTCATCTGACATTAGCAACGAATCACATTGTGAAAAATTTCTAGCATTTTTTGCATTTTTATGAATTTGAACCAAACCTCTATATGAATTATTTGATTTTCCGGCCGAAATTCCCTTAGATATTATAGTACTTTTTGTATTCTTACCTAAATGAATCATTTTTGTTCCAGTATCTGCTTGTTGAAAATTATTTGTTACTGCTACAGAATAGAATTCACCTATAGAGTTATCACCTTTTAAAATGCATGATGGATACTTCCATGTAACTGCTGAACCAGTTTCAACTTGTGTCCATGATATTTTCGAATTTTTTTCACATAAGCCTCGTTTTGTCACAAAATTGAAAATACCTCCTAATCCATTTTTATCTCCAGGATACCAGTTTTGAACAGTAGAATATTTTATCTCAGCATTTTCCATTGCTATTAGTTCAACTACAGCAGCGTGTAGCTGATTTTCATCACGTTGGGGCGCTGTACAGCCTTCAAGATAGGAAACGTATGAATCTTCATCTGCTATTACAAGTGTTCTTTCAAATTGACCAGTTTCACCTTCATTAATTCTAAAATAAGTTGATAGTTCCATAGGACATTTAACTCCTTTGGGAATATAACAAAAAGAGCCATCTGTAAATACTGCTGAGTTTAGTGCAGCATAAAAGTTGTCAGACGGTGGAACAACACTGCCCATATATCTTTTAACTAAATTAGGATGTTCTTTAACTGCTTCAGAAAATGAACAAAAAATAATTCCTAGTTCTTTTAATTTTGATTGAAAAGAAGTAGCAACAGAAACAGAATCCATAACAAAATCAACTGCTACGTTTGTTCCTGTAATTCTTTTCTGTTCTTCTAATGAAATACCAAGCTTTTTCATTGTTTCTTTCATCTCTGGTTCTACGTCTTCCCAGCTTTCATACTTTTTTGATTGTTTTGGAGCAGCATAATAACTAATATCTTGAAATTTGGGTTCAGTAAATTTAACATGTGCCCAATTCGGATTTTCCATTGATTTCCAGATTTTAAAAGCCTTTAATCTATTTTGTAATAGCCATTCTGGTTCCTGTTTTTTTGAAGAAATTAATTTAATAATATCTTCGGTAAGACCTTTGGGAGCCTTATCTGATTTAATATCAGTAGTGAATCCAAACTTGTATTCTTGATTCTTTAAATCTTGAGCTAATTGATCTTCTGTATAATTTGCCATAAAAAGTTATATTGAAAATGATTCACCACAACCACATGTTCGATCAGCATTTGGATTTATAAAAACAAAGCCTTTGCCATTAAGGCCTCCTGAATAATCTAGAGTTGTTCCTACTAGGTACAAGTAGCTTTTTTTTTCAACTACGATTTTGATATTATTGTTCTCAAATACTTTATCATTCTCAGACTCTTTATTATCAAAATCTAGTTTGTACATTAGACCGGAACAACCACCTCCTTCAACACCTACTCGTATAAAAAGATTTGAGCGATCATCATCTTTCATAAGTCGAAGGGCTTCTTTTTTTGCAGATTCGGTTACTATTATCATAATAAATTTGTTACTATTCCATGTAGAAATAGTTAAATAACACGATGAATTAACGAGTACAAAAATACCTTTTTTATGGTATTCAACAAAAAAAAATCAAATTCTGTTTATTATTTTTTATTTATTTTAAATTTTTAATTTTCGAAAGATTATGACATCTTTGACAGTTAATTTTATTGAGTAATAAAATCTTATTTTTTGAATGAAAATTTTCCATGGTTTTGAAGCATTAGATGATATAGAGAACCCTGTTTTGACAATAGGTACCTTTGATGGTGTTCATATTGGTCATCAAAAAATCATTAAACGATTAAATATTGAAGCTGAAAAAATTGGTGGAGAATCTGTTTTATTTACATTTGACCCACATCCTAGAATAGTATTATATCCAGAAAATCATGGCTTGAAATTAATCCAAACACAGGTTGAAAAAAATGATAAGCTACGTCGTTTTGGTTTAGATAATATTATTGTTCATCCTTTCACAAAGGAATTTTCTAGATTGTCAGCTATTGAGTTTGTGAGAGATTATCTTGTAAACAAATTACATGTAAAGAAATTAGTTATTGGTTATGATCATCAATTTGGTAAGAATAGAGAAGGAGATTTAAAATTTCTTTTTGATGTATCTGACACATATGGCTTTCAAGTTCTTGAGATTGATGCAGAAGAGATTGATGCTGTCAATATTAGTTCTACTAAAATTCGAAAAGCTATTAAAAAAGGAGATATTAAACTTGCAAAGCGCTATTTAGGCGAACCATTTGAACTGTATGGTAAGATTATTGAAGGTCAATCTTTAGGTAGGCAGATAGGTTATCCAACAGCAAATTTAGATTTAGAAAGTGATATTAAATTAATCCCTAATGCTGGTGTATATGCTGTAAATGTTCTTCTTGATAGTGGACAAATTTATGAGGGTATGATGAACATTGGTAATCGCCCAACAGTATCTATGCATAATAATCTTTCTATAGAAGTACATTTATTTAATTTTAAAGGTAATTTATATAATCAATATATTACAGTCCAATTATTATTTAGGGTTCGAGATGAGATTAAATTTAATTCAATTTTTGATTTAAAAGAACAACTTAAAAAAGATGAAGAGTCTATTCGTGATTATTTTATTAATGGTTAGTATTTTTAGACTTTCCGGACAGACAGATATAAAGATTTATAAATGGGACGAAGTTTTATTTGCATCTCCTGATACAATTTATGGCTTATCATTAGCAAAATTAAAGCTAAAATCATTGCCTAAAGAACTTTCAAAGTTTATTTACCTTAAAAAATTAGATTTAAAAAAAAATAGATTAGCTCAACTTCCTGACTTTCTTTTAGATTTTGATTCACTTGAATTTATTGATTTAGAAAAGAATCAATTGAATTATTTTCCTGTAATTTTTTGTCAAATGTCTAACTTAAAGCAGATTTTGATTGGGAATAATTTTTTTGAAACGCTACCTGAATGTATTTCAAACATAGAAAAACTTAAGTTTTTAGACCTTTACGATACACCTATAAAAAGTTTGCCAAATTCTTTTCAAAGATTAAATAACTTATATAAAGTTGACTTATCTGGAATTAAATTTAGCTCTGAATTTCAAGAGAATTGGAAAAAAAGAATGCCTAAAGTTAATTGGGAATTTGATCCTCCGTGTGCTTGTATGAGATAATGATTTTTTTAAATTATTATTTTATAATTGTGAAGTTTATGAGGTATATTGATAGGGCTTATTTTAATCATTTTGTTTATTTAGGTAAAAAGAATTAACTTTGTAAAGTCTATAAAGCTTGAAAATTCAATGATATTAGTATATTAATTTTATTGTAGTTAAGGTTTTAAGAATTATTATTTATATAATCATTTTTTGATTTGAAAATCGACTTTTAATGCGAAATATTATAGTTTCAACGTTCATCTTTTTTATTTCTATTGTTGCTTTTGCTCAGCAAGAACCACAGTTTAGTCAGTTTAATCGAAATCAATATTTAGTTAATCCAGCTGCGGCTGGCACATATAATTTTGCTGATATTACTCTAGGAGGTAGAATGCAATGGGCAGGTTTTCAAAATGCTCCAATGACCACTTATTTATATGGCTCTACTTCACTTCCTCAAAAAGATAAAGCAAGATACTATCCAAGAAAAAGAACTGTAGGTGGTCCAATTCGTCAACCAAAAAGAGATGTTGGTCAAATTAAGCACGCTTTTGGTGGTTATTTGTTTGCTGATCAATATGGAGCTTTCAAGCAAATAAGACTTTCTGGAACTTATGCTATTCATATTCCTTTAAGTAGGAAGTTAAATTTATCTTTTGGTATTGATTTAGGCTTTTCTAATCGTCAGTTTTTAAATGATAGAGCACAAACATTAAATGTGATAACTGGAATAGGAACAGATAATACATATGATCTATATTCTTCGTCAGTAAATGATTATGTTATGGATATTGGTTCAGGACTGTATTTATATTCAGAAGATTTTTATTTTGGCGTTTCTGCTGATCAATTAACTGGTGATTTAGTTCATTATGGTTTAGGGTTAGTTAATTTTGACCCAAAAATTCATTATCGTGCTGTTGCAGGATATAATTTTATCATGAAGAATGATATTACTATTACACCAAATGTATTAGTAAAGTATGTAATGTATGCTCCAATTTCCATTGAAGGAGGCTTACAGTTAGAGTTTAAAGAACGTCTTTGGTTTGCAGGATCATATAGAAGTTCTGGTACAATCATAGGTATGGTTGGTTATAATATCAATCGTTTATTTAAAATTGCTTATTCCTTTGATTTTTCTACATCAGACATGCAAAGTTATAATGCCGGTGGACACGAATTGGTCTTAGGTATTATGCTAGGCAGATAATTTAGATATTAATTAAATTTTATTGATTTAATAGGTTTTATCCTTGTGATAACTATACTAGGTACAATTAACGAAATTAAACAAATTAGTAGTATTGAAATGTTTAAAATTATCCATTCAACAAAAGATAAATCTAGTGGAACGCTATTTAGGTAGTATACTTCAGGATTTAGTTTAAATAATTTAAATTTTTGTTGTACAAAGTATAGGCTTAGTCCAATGATATTTCCCCAAAGTAATCCTCTTGAAATTAAAAAAGTAGCTTGCATTAAAAAGATTTTTCGAATACTCCAGTTTTTTGCCCCTAAAGCTTTGAGTATTCCTATAAAATTTGAACGAATTAGAATTAAAACTAATAATGCGGAACCCATATTAATAATGCCAATTAGAATCATCAGTGTTAAAATGATAACAACATTAATATCAAGAAAATCTAACCAAACAAAAATATCATTTTCGTTATCTAGAATACTTGTTGTTTTAAGTACTTCACCATATTTTGTTGGAATAAAATCAATTATTTTTGATGTTTTATCAAGAACAGTATTTAGTTTTTCCCATTCATTAACTTTAATTTCAAATCCTCCAATATATTTTTGATAACTACCTTTTCCTTTAATAGTTTCAAAAATCACTTTTTTTTCACTTGCTTGAATGGAAAACTTAGAACCATCATTCTTTAGATATTTTCGTTCTATTTGACCTAACTTGTTTAATTTAAAATCACAGGGGCTATTTCTATTTCCAGTGATAGTCATTTTTAGATAGGCTGTATCTGCGATTGTATTTTTTTCATTAATTCCTTCAATATTATTCCAATAATCGGATGCTATTAGTTGAAAAATTGTATCTTTTGTAGGAAAGTGTGTAAATCTCGATTTTCTCTGATAACCTTTCCCCCAATTATATCTATAATTCCCATTCCCCCCCTGAACATTAGCTTCGACTATTATCTGTCCGTTTAATATCGTGTCTGATAATTCAATAAAGGATTTTATTCCCCAATCGTTTAGTTCTTGAACAGTTGATAATTTAGAAATAACAAATTTTTCATCAAATTCTTCGAGTCCTGTATCGTATATTCCGACAACAATGAAATTACGTTTAACAGGAATATTTTTAACAAAGAATACAGATATAGTATCTCTTAATTTATATAAGAGTTTATCTGCTAATTTTTTTGAAATTAGTATATGTTTATTAGAAGAGATATTTTTGTAGTCAGGTAATTCTCCTTCAACTAAGTTTTCTTGATAAAAATTAAGGTTATAGTTTTTATCAACACCTTTCATTATTGCACCGCTAACTTGTTGACTTATTTCAGAAGTATCTTTTCCATTTGAAAGTTTGTAGTGAATTTTATTTTTTTTAGATTGAAATAGAACAGCTTTATAAGCAACACCATTGATAGAATTAATATTTTTATTCGATGATAAAGTTTTTATAAAATTTTGGTTAGCATTTATAGCACTTCCTTCGTATATGTTGTTATCACTAGCATTCATTATAAAGATATGAGGGCTAAAACCACTAATCTTTTTTCGAACTTCTTTTTGAAATCCATTGACAACAGCAATTGTAATTAAATTTACAATTACTGCTAATCCAATACTAATTATTGATATTCTTACAATAGGTTTAGAAACTTTCTTACCTTGTATAATACTTTTTGCTGTTTTTTTAGATATGAAATATTCGAATGACAAATTAGATTTCAATTTTTTACTAAGTTACACAAAGGTTTTGTGCTTCAAAAGTATTTTGTTGGTTTTACCTTTATATATTAGTTCTAGCCAATCATCAGCGATTTCTCAAAGTTTAGATTCAATAAATAAATCAATTGTTGTAGGCGCACAAAAAATAGATTCATATCTTCCATTATTAAAAAACAAATCTGTTGGAATTGTTAGCAATCAATCTTCTTTAGTAGATGATATTCATATAGTAGACACATTATTAAGTCTTGGCGTTAGATTACATTGTATTTTTTCACCTGAACATGGTTTTAGAGGTAAAGAAGATGCAGGAGATCAAATCTTTAATCAAATAGACTATAAGACAAATCTGCCAATTATTTCCTTGTATGGAAAAAATAAAAAGCCAACAGGTACTCAATTATCCAAAATAGATGTTTTAATCTTTGATCTTCAAGATGTTGGAGCTCGTTTTTATACGTATATTTCAACGTTACATTATGTAATGGAAGCTTGTGCTGAAAATAATATTACTCTTATCATTTTAGATCGTCCTAATCCTAATGCGCATTATGTTGATGGACCTGTTTTAGATAGGAGATTTAGTTCATTTGTTGGTATGCATCCGGTTCCTATTGTCTATGGAATGACAATTGCCGAATATGCAAAGATGATTAACGGTGAGAAATGGCTAGAAAATAAGATAAGTTGTCAATTAATTATTATATCGTGTGATAATTACAATCATACTAGAAGCTATGTGTTACCTGTACCTCCTTCGCCAAATTTAAGATCTGATATTTCAATTCAACTTTATCCTAGTTTATGTTTGTTTGAGGCAACTACAGTATCAGTAGGAAGGGGTACAGATTCCCCTTTTGAATGTTACGGGCATCCAGATTTTTCAAAAAAAGAGTTCTTGTTTAAACCAAAAAAAAGTTTTGGGTCAAAAAATCCTAAGCATAAAGATAAGTTATGTAAAGGTTACAATTTAAATAAATCAAAATATAAAAGATTACATCAATTGGATTTAAGTTTTCTTTTGAATGCAAAAAAAGAATTAGAAGGAAAAGTATTTGTTAATAAACATAATTTTTTTAATCTTCTTGCAGGGAATGATGTTCTTATTAAACAATTAGAAAGTGGAATGAATGAGAATGAAATTCGAGCTACTTGGGAAAAAGATTTGGATAATTTTAAAGTAATTAGACTAAAATATTTGATATATGATTAGTGTTAAATATTAATTGAATTAGAACTATTTAAGACTTTTTCTTCTAGAGTCTTCATATACTCAATTAGTCGATTTGATACTTTTTTATCATACGATCCAATAATTTTTGCAGCTAAAATTCCTGCATTTTTTGATCCATTTAACGCTACTGTAGCTACTGGTATACCCCCCGGCATTTGTAAAATTGACAAAATACTATCCCAACCATCAATTGAATTAGATGATTTTATGGGTACACCAATTACTGGTAGTGATGTTAATGATGCAGTCATGCCTGGAAGGTGAGCTGCGCCACCAGCTCCTGCAATTATTACTTTTAATCCTCTTTTATAAGCAGATTTAGCGTATTGATACATTTTTTCAGGTGTTCTATGTGCCGAAACTATCTCTAATTCAAATTCTATATTTAATTCTTTTAATATATCTGCAGCTTCTTTCATTATCGGTAAATCCGATTTACTACCCATTATAATTCCTACTTCTGCCATTATCAATATTTTAAATCAAAGTTAACTATTATTAAATAATTATATTTTAATATCATTTATGTCTGATAATATTTTTTCTGAAATAACATTTTCATTTCCCCAGTCTTTTAGTTCAGAAGGAGACCATAATTCAGGGAAGAAGATACGTCTTTGGTATTTTGGATGCATATATTTTTGCCATTCACTTCCTCCAGTTGCTTCAACACTTTTTTTCCCACTATTTAGGTATTTCCTTGCAGCATTTAAGTGGTGCATTACCCAACTAATATTAACAGTATGGTCATAATGACGCATTGCATTAACTAAATTAACATTATCACGTTCTTTTTGTGGTAAATTTTTGAATTTACTCCATAAATTTGTGGTGTTATATTTTTTCATGAAGTCTAAAAATTCACTTTTGTACTTTTCTTCAAAATTTTTAATCAATTTTGTTTTTTCCCCTGTATTATGGTCTAATCCCGCAACTTGCCAATATAGATTGTCAAATGCATATGAATATTCAGTATCACGGTTAATGGTTTTTCTAAATCTAAAGTCAATTAGGTTAATTAATTCAGTTGATGCAAATTCAATTTTTCGATATTGAGCACTTTGGAAGCCGCTTGCAGGAGTTAAGGTATCTCTGAATTTCATGTATTGATCTACATCCATACCATCCCCCATAATTGTAAAAGAATTTGATAGCATATCAAAGTAACGTGATATTCTATTAAGGTGTTTAGTAAATTTTTCAGTGGATATAGATTCATCTTCAGATATTTGTTCAATTTCCCACAGAATCATTTTAAATAGAAGTTCATTGATTTGATGATAGATTATAAAAACCATTTCATCTTTTAATGTTGTTTTTTGACATTGTAAACTTAATAATGCCTCAACTTGAATATAATCCCAATATTTGGTAGGTTCAGAATAGAGAAGACCTGATAGATGAACATCAGGGTCTTGTCCCATTGCTTCGTATTTTTTATCAATTTCTTTAAGTAATTCTTCTCTTGTCATAGATTCTTAATTCAGGTGAATTTTATTTATACCTTCTTTATAGGGTGCCTCTATTTTTTTGTTCTCTTTCAATAGCCTCAAATAATGCCTTAAAATTCCCAACACCAAAAGATTGTGCACCTTTTCTTTGAATAATTTCAAAAAATAAAGTTGGTCGATCGACAATAGGCTTAGTAAATAGTTGAAGTAAATATCCCTCATCGTCTCTATCAATCAATATTCCATGTTTTTTTAGTACCTCAACATCTTCATCAATTTCACCAACTCGATCCAATAAATCATCATAATATTCTTCAGGAACATATAAGAATTCAACTCCCCTATTACGCATTTTTGATACTGTCTCTATAATGTTGTTTGTTGCAATAGCTATGTGTTGAACACCGGCTCCATTATTGAAATCTAAATATTCTTCAATCTGTGATTTCTTTTTCCCTTCTGCGGGTTCATTGATTGGAAATTTTATTCTTCCATTACCATTGCTCATTACTTTACTCATTAGAGCCGTATATTCAGTCGATATATCATCATCAGTAAACGAGATTATTTGTGCAAAACCCATTACATTTTTATAAAAATCACACCATTTTTTCATTTTTCCCCAACCAACATTTCCAACTACATGATCTACGAATTTTAATCCAACTGGTTCAGGGTTGTAATGTGAATCCCATTTTTGATACCCAGGTAAAAATAATCCTCTATAGTTCTTTCTTTCAACAAAAACATGAACGGTTTCGCCATAAGTATAAATACCAGATCGAATTATTTCACCAAATTCATCTTTTTCAGTAGTTGGTTCCATAAAAGATTTAGCACCTCTTTTTGTTGTTTCTTCCCATGCATTTTTAGCATTTTCAACCCAAAGAGCTACTATTTTTACACCATCTCCATGTTTGTTTATATGCTTATTTATTGGACCATTTTCTTTTAACGGTGTAGTTAAAACTAATCGAATTTTATCTTGCTTTAATACATATGAAACACGATCATTAATACCTGTTTCTAAACCAGCAAATGCTTCAGATTGAAACCCAAAAGCAGTTTTGTAAAAATGAGCTGATTGTTTAGCATTACCAACATATAATTCAATATAATCAGTGCCTAATAATGGTAAAAAGTCTTCTGCATCTGAGAATAATTTCTCTAGTCCATATTGGGTATTTTGTAAATTTTGTAAATTTTTAATTTCTTGTTTCATTATTATTTTTTATTTAACAATTTCAATGATGCCATGATTTATAGTATTCTTTAAACTCTATTTCAAGGGCTTGTTGAGTTAGCTTCAAGGGTTTAAATGTATCAACCATAACTGCAAGTTCTTGTGTTTCTTTTTTTCCAATACTTCTTTCGTATGCTCCAGGATGAGGACCATGAGGAAGGCCAGCAGGATGTAATGTAATTTGCCCTTTCTGGATATTATTTCTACTCATAAAGTCTCCATCAACATAATAAAGTACTTCATCAGAATCGATATTACTATGATTATAAGGTGCTGGAATAGATTTAGGATGATAGTCATAAAGTCTTGGCACAAAAGAACATATTACAAAAGCATTTGTTTCAAATGTTTGATGGGTAGGAGGAGGTAAATGAATTCTACCTGTAATTGGTTCAAAATCGTGGATTGAAAATGCATAGGGAAAATTATAACCATCCCAACCAACAACGTCAAATGGATGAGAGGCGTATGTATATGAATATAAAACACCTTCTTTTTTAGTTTTTATTAAGAATTCTCCTAATTCATCGAAGGTTTGAAGGTCTTTTGGAGCTCTAAAATCACGTTCACAAAAAGGACTGTGTTCTAACAATTGTCCAAACCAGTTTCTATATCTTTTTGGAGTATATATTGGATGTTTTGATTCTATAATAAATAATCTATTTTGTTCGTTATCAAAATCAATTTGATAGATCATTCCTCTTGGAATTACTAGATAGTCGCCATATTTAAAATTAATATTACCTAATAAAGTTTTTAATTTTCCAGACCCTTCATGAATGAAAATTACTTCATCACAATCAGCATTTTTGTAAAAATAATTTTCAAGAGATTTTTTAGGTCTAGATAGTATAATTTCACAGTCGTTATTTACTAATATTGGAACACGACTGTCTAGAAAGTCATCTTTTTGTTTAATATTGTAACCTTCAAAACTTTTCATTTGAAGTTGACGCTCTGATGCTAGTTTAGGTCGTAAGTCTTTAGTTTCTATAAAATCTTTTACAATAGTTGGTGGATGTAAGTGATAGAGTAATGAAGACATACCATCAAATCCAACAGTACCAAAAAGTTGTTCATGATGAAGTTCCCCATTTTCTTTTCTAAATATAGTATGTCTTTTATTTGGTATATTTCCTCTTTTTTGATAAAATGGCATTTGTAATTATTTAAGTGTTTATTTAATAAAGTAAATTTATATACTTTGAATTTTTAATCTATTTTAGAATTAAATATAATTTATAAAATTATATTCAATACCTTGTAAAGTTAAGGAATTTGTTAAAAGGAACATTTTAGATGAAATTAAATTAGTAATGATTAATAATTTATTTTTACCATAACATTTAGTATTATTGGAAAAATAGTTTTTCTATTAGGATTTAATTTATGTTTATGAAAAGAATTTTAGTAATTGGATCTTGTGGTCAAATTGGAACAGAATTAGTTTTGAATTTAAGAGATAAATATGGGACTAATAATGTATATGCATCTGATATTTTAGAGAACTGTCCAGAGAAATTATACCCTGGTCCATATGTTAAGATGGATATCTTAGAAAAAGAAATGGTCCGTAGTTTTATTATTTCTGAAAAAATCTCAGAAGTATATCTATTAGCTGCACTTTTAAGTGCAAAAGCCGAAGAAAGGCCTGAATATGCATGGAAATTAAATATGGATGGTTTATTTACAATATTAGATTTAGCAAAAGAAGGTTATTTACGTAAAATATTTTGGCCAAGCTCCATAGCTGTTTTCGGAAAAACAACACCGAAATTTAACACACCTCAATTTACCATAATGGAACCCTCAACAGTCTATGGTATATCTAAACAAGTTGGTGAACGGTGGTGTGAATATTATTATGCTAAATATGATGTTGATGTAAGAAGTATTAGATATCCAGGTTTAATATCTTATACTAGTTTACCAGGTGGAGGGACTACAGATTATGCAGTTGATATGTTTTACCAAGCTAAATTAGGAAATGATTTCACTTGTTTCTTGAGTGATGATACAGCTTTACCTATGATGTATATGGATGATGCAATTCGTGCGACACTTGAACTTATGAATGCACCAAAAGAAAATATTAAGATAAGATCATCTTATAATTTGTCAGGAATAAGTTTTACACCAAAAGATATTTTTGAAGAAATACAAAAATATATTCCTGATTTTAGGATTACTTTTATGCCAGATTTTAGGCAAAAAATCGCCGATACTTGGCCAAGTTCAATAGATGACATATCTGCAAGGTCTGATTGGGGATGGAAAGAGAGATATAATCTTGAAATGCTTGTTAAGAAGATGTTGGATAATGTTGATGTTTCAATTTTATCAAGTGTTAGTTAAAAAACTTTTGACACCACCTTTTCAAAAGTTTATACGTCTATTTATATAACGAGTTTAAATGTTGAAATTAAAATCTTAATAATTATGCTTTTTAAATCAATATTCTTTATTTCTTTTATACAATTATTTTCATACTCTTTGATTTCTAATTCAATTGGTTATGAAAATGGTGATATAAATAAAAAAGATAAAAAAGGAAGAAAGCAGGGATTTTGGATTTATCATGGGAAAGATATGCCAAATTTGGGTTACCCACTTGATGGAAAAGTTGAAGAAGGCAATTATAAAGATAATCGTAAATATGGTATTTGGATAAAGTACCATAAAGATGGTGTTACACCGAAATTAAAAGGTAATTACAATAATAATCGCCCAAGTGGAAAGTTTACAAAAAATTACACCAATGGGAAAACATGGATGCAAGGAACTATTTATAGAAATAAATACAAAGATTCTTTGAAAAGATTTTATAAAAATGGTCGTTTGGAATATTCTGCTAATTATAATGAGTATGGAAGAGAGGAAGGTCAAGTTAAATATTTATATCCTAATGGGCAGGTAAAGTTTGCTTATGACGCTCAAGATGGAGTTCCAGTAGGTAAAGCTTCAAGATATTATGAAAATGGTGACATAAAAGAGATAATATATTATTCGATAAATGGAAAAGTAGAGAAAAGTGAGGTTAGGAAAATGGTAAATCCTAAAGTAAAAATTATAGATAAAAATCTTTCTAAAGAATATCCACCTAAAGTAAATAGCCCTAGAACAAAAGGTAATATATTTAAGTCAAATGGTTATAATAAAGTGTATAATTCTAATGATGAGATATGGCAAGATGGGGAGTTTAGAAATAATAGACTTTGGGATGGAAAAGTTTATGAATATGATTCTGATGGAATTTTATTAAAAGTAAAAGTTTTTAAAGAAGGTTTATATCATTCTGATGGACAGTTATAAATCATAAACATCTACTAATTTCTAGTCTTTTTGCAATCAACTTATGTTATTATATTTGTTAAGTATTATTACATATAATCTTTTGAAAGTAATATTCGAATGAATAATTATACTAACAAAGTCGTACAACCTGATTTTTCCAAATCGCCTCGCATAGATAAAGTTGGGGTTGAGGAAAGAGTTAGTAAATTTCAAAAACGAAGTTTAAAAAGAGAAACGAAGTTAATGGGCCTGAGGATGGCTTTAAGTATGATTGATTTAACTACATTAGAAGGAAAAGATACTATACAAAAAGTTAAACAAATGTGTTATAAGGCTCAACATTTACATGATGTATTTCCGAATCTTCCAAAAGTAGCTGCAGTTTGTGTCTATCCTTCAATGGTTCGTGTTGCCTCTAAATTACTTGATCAATCAGAAGTTAAAGTTGCTTCTGTATCTACTTCTTTTCCTAGTGGACAATCGCCATTAAAGGTAAAATTAATGGAAACTAAATTTGCTATTTCTGAAGGTGCTGATGAAATTGATATGGTAATTTCTCGAGGCAAGTTTTTAGCAGGAGAATATAATTTTGTTTTTGATGAAATTGCTAGAATTAAAGAAGTTTGCGGTAATGTTAGGTTAAAAGTTATTTTAGAGACAGGTGAATTAATTACATTGGATAATGTTAGACGTGCTAGTGAAATAGCTATGTATGCAGGAGCTGATTTTATAAAAACTTCTACCGGTAAAATTCAACCAGCAGCTTCAATGCAAGTTACTTATGTTATGTTAGAAGCAATACGTGACTTTATGGATAAAACTGGTATTAAAGTTGGCATGAAACCTGCGGGTGGTATTTCAAATTCTAAATTAGCATTACATAATTTAGTTATGGTAAATGAAGTTTTAGGTAATGGGTGGTTGAGCAATGAGTGGTTTCGATTTGGTGCTAGTAGTCTAGCAAATGATTTGCTTATGCAGATTATTAAATCTGAGACAGGTATTTATCAGTCATCAGATTATTTTTCAATAGATTAATTATTAAATTTAAAGGTGGATAAGAATAAGGAAAAAAAAACATGGGATTATGTTTCTGCTTTATAGCAAAAGTCTTCAATAAATCTTAAAGAAAAATATAATTTATTTATTGGTGGTAAATTTGTTAAGCCTTCATCGGGAAAGTATTATGATACAATTAATCCTGCTACAGAAGAAAGAATTTCTAAGATAGCTTATGGTAATAATATTGATATTGACCTTGCAGTAAAATCGGCAAGAAATGCTTATTTGAATATTTGGTCAAAAGTTTCTCCATCTGAAAAATCAAAATACATTTATCGTATTGCTAGATTGATGCAAGAGCGTGCTCGTGAATTAGCAATTATAGAGACGTTAGATTCAGGTAAAGTAATTCGAGAATCTAGAGATATTGATATTCCATTAGCGTGTAATCATTTTTTTTATTACGCAGGTTGGACTGATAAATTACAGTATGCTTTTCCTAATAAAAAAGTATCTCCATTGGGAGTAGTAGGACAGATTATCCCTTGGAACTTCCCTTTATTAATGGCTGCTTGGAAAATAGCACCTGCCTTAGCGGCAGGGAATACAGTGGTTCTAAAACCAGCTGAGACAACATCGCTTACTGCATTAAAATTAGCTGAGATTATTAGAGACTCTGGTTTGCCTGATGGTGTTGTTAATATAGTTACAGGATATGGTGATACTGGTGCTGAATTAGTAAATCACTATGATATAAATAAAATTGCATTTACTGGTTCAACGACAGTTGGAAAAATAATACAAAAATCAATTTCAGGATCTGATAAAAAAGTAACATTAGAATTAGGTGGTAAATCAGCAAATATTATTCTAGAAGATGCTCCAATTGATCAAGCTGTTGAAGGAATAATTAATGGGATATTTTTTAATCAAGGTCATGTATGTTGTGCTGGTTCTAGATTATTCGTTCAAGAGAGTATTTATGATATAATTATTAAAAAATTAAAGCGTAGAATAGATAAACTGATTATAGGAGATCCATTAGATAAAAATACTGATATAGGTGCTATTAATTCAAAAGAACAGTTAAATACAATAAATAATTATATTAACATTGGTAAGTCTGAAGGGTCTAAAATTTTTCAAAGTTCATATAAGCTTCCTAATAAAGGATATTATTGTGCACCTACAATTTTTACTGATGTTTCTCAGTCAAATAGAATTTTTCAAGAAGAAATCTTTGGTCCAGTACTTACAATTCAAACATTTAGAACAATTGATGAAGTAATAAAAAAGGCAAATAATTCTCCATATGGTTTAGCCGCTGGTGTCTGGTCAGATAAGGGATCACGTGTCTTTAATTTATCTTCTAAATTAAGAGCTGGTGTTGTTTGGGCTAATACTTATAATAAGTTTGACCCTACATCTCCTTTTGGTGGATATAAAGAAAGTGGTTTTGGTCGTGAAGGAGGCCTTCATGGACTAAGCCCTTATATTAATTTAAAATAATTATCAATTATGGAAAGGTTGAAAATTTTAAAGACGTATAAGATATATATTGGTGGTAGTTTTCCAAGAACTGAATCAGGAAGATATTATCAACCTGTAAATCATAAAGGAGATAAACTTGGAAATATTTGTCAATCTTCAAGGAAAGATATTAGAAATTCTGTTGTAGAGGCTAGAAAGGCATTTTCTGTTTGGTCGGAAAAATCAAACTTTAATAGGGGGCAAATTCTTTATCGTATTGCAGAAATGTTAGAGGGAAGAAAATCTCAGTTTGTAGATGAATTAATTTTTCAGTCTCTTTCTAAATCAAATGCAGAAAAGGAGGTAAATCTTTCTATTGATCGCTTAATATATTATGCTGGTTGGTGTGATAAATATTCTCAAGTATTAGACTCTGTAAACCCTGTCGCTAGTTCTCATTTTAACTTTTCGATTAATGAACCAACTGGAGTAGTTGGATTGATTGCGGATCAGAATACGTCATTAATTGGTCTCGTCTCTTTGTTAGCTCCTATAATAGTTGGAGGTAACACATGTGTTGTGATAGCATCAGAGAATCTCCCACTATCTGCTATTACATTTGCTGAAGTTTTAAATTCATCAGATGTACCAGCTGGAGTTGTCAATATTATAACTGGTTTTCTAGATGAATTAATAAAACCTTTAACAACTCACATGGACATAAACTCAATTGCTTACAGTGGCAAATCAGAAAAGATAAAAAAACAATTAAAAGAAAGCTCAGCATTAAATTTAAAAAGAATAAATGTCTATTCAAGGGATTGGATTAAACCAGTTAGTCAAGATTTATATCTCATTTCTGATTTTCAAGAAATTAAGACAACATGGCACCCAATTGAAAATATTGGAGGGTCTTCTTCTCAATATTGATATTCCTTATATATTATTATTTTTACAATAAATTACTTAAAATAAAATAACATGAAAAACATTACAATTTTAATTTTTACACTTCTATTGTTTAATTCAATAAGTCAGACTACTTACACAGTTAATACGGGAAGTTTTTATTATAACCCTTCCAATTTAACTATTGATGTTGGTGATTCAGTTGTTTGGATTAATGATGGTGGTACTCATGATGTTAATGGTGATATAAATTCAATTACCGGTTTACCATATAATAATCCTGAAACATTTGATTCACCTGCAACTAATATACCAAACGCAGTTATTTATAGTCATAAATTTACTATACCAGGCACATATGCATATGATTGTTCTGTTGGAGCTCATGCAGCAAGTGGAATGATAGGATCTATTGTTGTAAATCCATCTACTGGGGCTGGAATAATAGATGTTGAAAATGAGAATATTTACATTTACCCTTCTCCATCCGAAGACATTTTAAACATACATGGATTTGATTTACTTAATAACATAAAATCTATGTCGATCTTTTCTTTAGATGGAAAGAGATTAATTGATTTTAAATCAATAAATAAATCATTTGATATTTCTTCTTTAGATAAGGGAATTTATTTTTTGATAATAGAATACGGTAAACTAAATAGAAAATCAATTAAGTTTTCAGTAAGATAGTTTCCTAATTTTATAACCTTTTATGATAAGAGGATAAACCTAATACGTTTATCCTTTTTTTACTTTATTTTAAATTGAAATGAAGATATATCTGACTAATCAAAATCTAAAATTTATCAAACATCTTGAATATTTCAAGAATCAAAGTGTTATGAAATATGAAAAGTCTAAACTTGATGAAAAGATTTCTTCTCAAGACATTGATTTTGAATTTTCAAAAATTAATTTTGATTTCTTCTATAACTATCAAATTTTTCCAGAAAATATAATAGAATCATACTGTCAATGGAATCATGAAAATAGAAATATGCAAATTGGTGACACAATTGTTCAACAAGTATTCTTACCTCCTCACAAAACCCTTTCTCAAAAAGTCATTTTTGCTGTGAGAATTAACAAAATAATTGATCAACGAAAAAGAAAGGGTTTTAGTTATGAAACGATTGAAGGACATGTCGAAAAAGGAGTTTCAATGTTTACGATTGAAAAAAACACACAAAAGACAATCTTTAAAATTCACACATTTTCTAAACCAGGTAACTTATTGACAAGTTTAGCTGGTCCAATATTTTCTCTTCCATATCAATCTTTTTGCACTAAAAAGGCACTGAATAATGTTAAAGAGATAATTGAACAAAAATAATGGTCTCCAAAAAGGTGGATATTTAATTTAATGTGAAATTGATAGGAAGTCTACATCTTGTTCTCACCCTACGTCCAGAAGATTCACCAGCTAACCATTTAGGCATTTTACGTAATAAACGCTTTGCTTCTTTATCTAAATCTGAGCTAACTCCTCTTTCTATTTTAATGTTACTAATTTTTCCATCTTTTTCTACAACGAAAGAAAGATATACTCTACCTTGTTCATTCATTTCAATAGAAGTCTGAGGATATTGTACGTTTTCTCCAATCCATTTTTGCATAGCAGCTGCTCCTCCAGGGAAACTTGCTTCAACATCAGGGAAGTCAATTATTTCTGATTCAACTACAACTTCTTCTTCGCCCATATCAACTGGAGGAGGGGGAGTAACAGCTGCAACAGGTTCTTCTTCTGTATTTTCCTCCTCAATAATTTCTTCTGTGACTGGTGGTGGTGCATCTACTACAGGTGGAGGTGGAGGTGGAGTTTCGATATCTTGTGTTTCTTGCATAAATTCTATGTCTGCTGAATTTTCTTCAACCCCTGAATTTGCTTCACGCTCTATTCCTTCTTGGTAAGAAAAGGATGCTAAAACGATACTACCAACAAACAATAAACCCATAAGAGTTATAGGGACACGTAATTTGTCAATATTTGCTTGATCACTTTTTTTTAATTCCATAGCTAATTAATTATGTAGTAAATATATTAATTTAAGTATCAAATTCTATACCATAAATTTTATTTAATCAATAGATGATATGCATTAGAATCTAGAAGATTATTAATTTCTTCTGTATTTGAAATTTTGATTTTTATCATCCAACCATCATTGTATGGGTCTGAATTCACTAGTTCAGGATTTGCTTCTAAATTCTCATTAAAAGCGATTATCTCTCCCGATAATGGCATAAATAAGTCGGATACTGTTTTAACGGCCTCAACTGAACCAAATACTTCTTCCATATCTAATGTTTCACCTTCTGTTTCAATTTCAACAAAAACAATATCTCCAAGTTCATTTTGAGCAAAATCAGTAATTCCAATGGTTGCTATATCGCTATCAATTGATACCCATTCATGGTCCTTTGTATATTTGAGATTTTCAGGAATATTCATTTTTATTTATTTTATTAGCAAATTTAAAATTTTTAGTTACTATTTTTCATTCTTTTAACTTTTTGTTCTTAACAAATTTGTAATCTTTTTAACTATGTTTGTTTTAATATGATAAATCAAGATCAAATAAAATCAATTCGTGATCGGATAGAAAAGATAGATAAATACTTAAAGATTAGTGAAAAAAGAATTATTTATAAAGAAGAAGAATTAAAATCACAAGATCCAGATTTTTGGAGTGATTCAAAAAAAGCAGAAATACAAATTAAAAAAATACGCTCAATTAAATATTTTTTAGAAGCTTTTGATAATCTGGAGGAGTTATATAATGATCTCGAAGTATTATTTGAATTTGTTAAGGAAGGTGAGGCTACCCAAGAAGAGGTTGATAAGCATGCTGAGAGACTTTTGAATTTTATTGAAGAGTTGGAGTTAAAAAACATGCTTTCAAATGAAGAAGATAGTTTAAATGCTATTTTGCAAATTACTGCAGGAGCAGGTGGTACTGAAAGTTGTGATTGGGCTTCAATGTTAATGAGGATGTACTCGATGTGGGGACAGAAAAATGGTTATAAAATTAATCAATTAAATTTTCAAGATGGAGATGTTGCAGGAGTTAAAACAGTTACTCTAGAGTTTTCAGGAGACTTTGCTTTTGGTTATTTAAAAGGAGAGAATGGTGTCCATAGATTGGTTAGGATTTCTCCATTTGATTCGAACGCAAAACGTCACACATCATTTGCTTCTGTATATGTATATCCATTAGTTGATGACTCAATAGAAATTAATGTGAATCCTTCAGATATTTCTTGGGAAACTTTTAGATCAGGCGGAGCAGGTGGACAGAATGTCAATAAAGTTGAAACTGCTGTCAGATTGCGTCATGCTCCTTCTGGTATAATAATTGAGAACTCTGAATCGAGATCACAATTGGATAATAAAGAAAAAGCAATGCAACTTTTAAAATCTCAATTATATGAGATTGAATATAGATCTAGGATGGAAGCAAGAGATGAGATTGAATCTAATAAAAAGAAAATAGAATGGGGATCACAAATTCGTAATTATGTTATGCATCCCTATAAGTTAGTTAAAGATGTGCGAACTGGTCACGAAACAGGAAATGTAGATGCTGTAATGGACGGTGATTTAAATGATTTTTTAAAAGCTTCTTTAATGACATTTGGAAATAAATAACAATAATTTTATGTCAGAAAAATATATAGTTTATCATAATCCTCGTTGTTCGAAAAGTAGAATGGCAATTAATTATTTAAATGAGAATAATAAATCTTTTGAGGTAAAAGAATATTTAAAAGTACCTCTTAAAAGAAATGATTTAATAAAAGTTTTAAGGACAATAGGTAGATCTGCAGAATCAATAATTCGAAAGAATGAAAAGGATTATAAAGAAAATTTTAAAGGAAAAAAACTAGATGAAGATCAGTGGATTGATGCGATGATAAAGTTTCCTAAGTTGATGCAACGTCCTATAGTCATAAAAGCTAATAAAGGTATAGTTGCTAGACCAGCCGAATTAATTGACACATTAGATTAATAGGATAATAAATATATATTAGAGACAATTTTCTTGGTAATTTTGCGTTTTATGTCTATTTGAAATGAAAAATATAATAACAATATTCTTTTTAAACATTATAACTTTTTCTTCTGCTCAGTATCACACGAATGCGTCAAAATCTGAGTTTGGATTTTTAGTTGGAGGAACTTATTATTTGGGCGATTTAAATCAATTTAATCAGTTTAAGAACACCCATTTAGCCGGTGGTTTGATTTATCGTTATAATATACATTCACGTTTGAGTTTTAGAGGTAATCTTATATATGGAAAATTAAGTGCTTCAGATGCAATGTCTAATATAGAGTCTCATAAGGCACGTAATTTAAGCTTTTACTCAGATATCTATGAATTAGGATTAGGACTAGAATTCAATTATTTCCCATTTCAACTTGGGCATGAACGTTATAAAGGAACAGCCTATTTATTAGCCGAAATAGGTGTTTTTAGAATGAATCCAAAGACAGTTTATGAAGGAATTGAAGTTGAATTAAGAGATCTCGGAACAGAAGGTCAAGGAACTTCTTTAAGTTCTAAGTCATATTATAATTTAACTCAGCTATGTATACCTATAGGGATTGGTGCTAAACTTTCCTTAGGACATAAAGTAAGTCTTAATTTTGAGATAGGTATTCGTAAAACATTTACTGATTATATAGATGATATTGGTGCAAATACATATGTTGACCCAACAATTTTAGCTTCTGAAAATGGTCCATTATCTGCTAATCTTTCAAATTTATCAGATGATCAATATGGACAAAGAGGAAATAGTTTAACCAAAGATTGGTATGTATTTACTGGAGCTATGCTTACTTTTAGATTAGGCAAACATTCAAAATGTTTTCATCAAGAATACTAATGCTCATGCTCATGCTCATGCTCATGTGGTTCTTTTATTTCTAAAGCCTTAAAGTCAACAATTTCAATTTCAAAAATTAAATCAGAGTATGGAGGTATTGCACTTCTACCTTGACTACCATAAGCTAAGTAATAAGGGATAAATATTTTTGCTTTACTCCCTTTATCTAATAGCGAAATTCCTTCTTCAAAGCCCGGAATCATTCTTTGTTCTAAAAATTTAAAACTCATTGGTTTACCTCTGTCCAAAGAGGAATCAAATTTTTCTTTAGATTTTCTAAAAGTTCCTGTATAATGAACAGATAGTTGATCCCCTTTTTTAGGTTTTATTCCATTATTTGTCTTTTCTATTAAATAGACTAAACCGGATTCCGATATTTGTGCTTTAGGAAAGTCTTTTTTTATTTCTTCATACATTAACTTGCTATATTGATCTTGAGTCATATTAGCTATTTTATCATATTCAGCAACCTTAGATTCTTCTTTTTCTTTATATATATTTCTAGCAACATTAAATTCTTTCGAACAGTTCCATCTTCTAGCTATTTTACCTTTGCGAATTATTGAAATTCTGTATATTATATCATTTTGTTCAATAGCATTTACGACATCTTGTCCAGTAGTTACATGACCAAAAACAGTGTGTTTACCATCTAACCAAGGAGTAGCTTTGTGTGTTATAAAAAACTGACTTCCATTCGTGTTTGGACCTGAGTTAGCCATTGATAGAATTCCAGAGTTATTGTGTTTTAAATCTGGGTGAATTTCATCAAAAAAACTATATCCTGGCCCACCAGATCCCGTTCCATCTGGATCACCACCTTGAATCATAAAATCTTTAATTACACGATGAAATTTTAATCCATTATAGAATGGGGAATTAATTTTAATGCTATCAACCGTTAAATTTCCTTCAGATAGACCTACAAAATTTGAAACCGTCATAGGAGTTTTTTGGTAATCAAGTTTAAGTAGTATATTTCCTTTACTAGTTATTAATTGAGCATAAATACCATTCTCTAATTTAAATTTGTTTATTTTATAATAAACAGGTTTTATTATTTCATTTGTTTGTGAATATGATTTTGATAAACAAATCAAACAAATTATTGTTAAAATTCTTTTGTACATATTTTTTTATTTAAAATTATTAATTAATTACGTTTATCTTCTCCCCAATTCATTTTATTTCGAATTGTATCTAAAAAATTATTGTCATTAAATTTTATAACATTAATCATATAGTCAGCTTTTTGAATAATAACTTCATCGTCTTGTTTAATACTATGTGATTTTCCATCTAAACTAATTAAATGGGATCTATTTCTTCCTTCTATTTTTAACTTGATATTCATATGGTCAGGGACAACTATAGGTCTTACATTTAAGTTGTGAGGTGCTATTGGAGTTAATATATGGACTTGACAACCAGGAGTGATAATAGGCCCACCACAACTTAAATTATATGCTGTTGAGCCAGAAGGTGTTGATACTATAACTCCATCTGCCCAATATGAATTTAAGTATTTTTCTCCCAATGATGCATGAACTGTTATCATTGAAGAACTGTCTTTTTTTTGGAGTGTTATTTCATTTATTGCAAAATTGTCTTCCCCAAAAATATTATTTGTTGTATCTACTTTAATTAACGATCTTTTTTGGTGTGTATATTTTTTATCTTTAATTAAGTCTATTGATTCATCAATTCTATTTTTTGAAGTATTAGATAAAAAACCGAGTCTTCCTGTATTAATTCCAAGAATAGGTACTTGAGAATCACGAATAAATTTAACATTCTCTATGAAAGTACCATCACCACCAATACTTAAGCTTAAATCTATTCCAGATTGCAAATCTTTATAATGATTAAATTCATCTGTTTTTTCATCGAGAATTTTCTTTTTAATTAAATTTTTTTTTAAATCGGAATATACAACAGGATTCCAATTATTTTTTTTTAAGATTTTGAATAGGTTGATATAATATTCTATATTATTCGAATTAATTTTTTGACTATATATTGAAACATTTATACTCATAATTTTAAATAATTCATTAGTGCATCAAACTTTAGTTGCATATCATCTTCAAAAATACCTTTTTGGTAAGAAGCTTTTATAACATAATCGTATCTTTCAAATGTTCTAATTATTCTTTCAAGTTCTAAAGTGTTAATTTTTAGAGTTATCTCAATATTTGTTGAGTCTTGAGATGACATCATATAAGAACTTAGAATTTTAGCATCATTACTTTCAATAATTTGACCTATCTCAGCCATTGAATAATCAGATGATGACATTTCTAAAACCAAAATACCACCATTTTCTTTTATACTACCTGTATTTGCAATATGAAGCATTAAATGTTGCATAGGTATACAACCTAAATAATTTTCATTAGCATCTAGAACTGGTATAACAGTTAATTTTAATTCGGAAATTCTAGAAATTACTTGGTAAATATGATCTGAATCAAGTACGTATGGTCTTGGTAAGTGTTGAAATAATTCATCTAATGTTTTATCAGGATCCATTTTGTCTAAGATGTCAGACTCAGAAACAACTCCTACAAATTTGCCATATTTTAAAACGGGTAAATGTGATACTTTAAACTCTTCCATCCAGTTTAAAGTTTTTTCACCTGAATCAGAATGAGTTAAAGGTGGTACTTCTTCTGTAATTAGATTTATAGCTCGCATTATATTTGCTAATGTAGTATAATACTTATTAAGTTCTTACATTTACAAAAATAAATTATAATTAATGAGTACAAAATTAAGTCTTAATGTTAACAAAATAGCAACTTTAAGAAACTCAAGAGGTCAGAATAGACCTAATGTAGTTGATGTAGCTTTGGATTGTGAAAAATTTGGTGCTGATGGTATTACAGTTCACCCAAGACCTGATGAGAGACACATAAAGTTTCAAGACGTATATGATTTATCGTCTATTATTAAAACCGAACTAAATATTGAAGGATATCCAAATAGTAAATTTATGTCCTTAATTTCTGATATAAAACCTTCTCAAGTTACATTTGTCCCGGATGAACCAGGTGTTTTAACTTCCAATTCTGGTTGGAATACACAGTTGCATCAATCTATGTTGACTGAGTTAAATTCTGAATTAAGGTTACATGGAGTACGTTCTTCGATATTTGTTGATACAGATTTAAAGAATATTGAATACGCTGCAATGTGTGGAGCTGATCGTATAGAGCTTTATACTGGGCCATTCGCTTTGAATTATAGCAGAGACAAAGAAGATGCGGTAAAAAATTATATTAATGCTTCAAAATTAGCTTTAGAATTGGGTTTAGGGGTTAATGCAGGACATGATTTGTGCTTAGAAAATTTAAAATTTTTTGCGTCTAAAATAGAAGGGTTGTTAGAAGTTTCAATAGGGCATGCATTAATTTGTGATGCAATATATTATGGATTACAAAAGACTATTCAAATGTATCAAGAATTATTAAAATAGTTAGTGAATAATGATCCTTCCTAAATGATTAGAAATTGTTTTTTTAATCTCCTCAAGTGCAACTTGTTCTGAAAGCAATTCAATTAACTCTGAATTTTTCGTTGAATCTAGTTTTGTAATTTTTTCTTGAATTGCTTTTATTCTTTTTTCAACTTTTGAAGATTTAAAAGAATATACCGAACCAATAACAGCTTGCTTTAATTTATCCTTTTCCGAATTTGTGAATATATTTTTTTTATTAATCCAATTTTCACTTAATTCGTGTTTATTTAATTCAATCTCTGAAATAAATTGTACAATTTTTTGATCAGATTGATTTTTAAAAAAGCTAAGTTTTAAAAAAGTGTTTTCTTTCAAAGAATTGTTAACTAATTCGTAGATTTTCACGAAAGTTTTATCGCTGAACCTTAATTCATCTTCATTTATTGAGTTACATATATATTCAGCGACACTTATTTCTATAGTTGCTTTTTCTTTTCTATCATCAATATTTTTAAAATTTAGATTCATAGGACCATATAAAACTAATATTCGAATTAGGTCATACTCATTGAAATATTCAGGATCCTTGACATTTGAGTTAGCAATATAATCGTTTTCTTCTGATTCTTTTTTTACAGTATTATTAAAATTTGAATTAGGTTTAAATTTCCTATTACTGTTTATTTTATTAATAGTTTGATTTCTAGATTTATTTACTTCCTCCCAAATGACATCCTCTGTGATGTTAAATCTCCTTGCAAGCTCTGGTATAAAAACATTACGTGTTATTTGATCAGGTATAAGTGCAACACTATTGGCTAAATCTTTAATTAAAGAAGCCTTTTTAAGTGGATCTTTTTTTTCAGTTTCTAATAAAATATTTGCCTTAAAAGAAATAAAATCTTGTTGATTTTCCGTGATGTATTCCTGAAGTTCCTCATAGCTAATCTTTTTAGAATATGAATCAGGGTCTTCTCCTTCAGGAAAAAGTACAACTTTAACGTTTAATCCCTCTTCAAGGATTAAGTCAATACCTCTAAAAGATGCTTTAATCCCAGCAGTATCTCCATCGTACAGTATAGTAATATTATTTGTATATCGTTTTATTAATCTAATCTGTTCTTTAGTTAGTGAAGTTCCAGAAGATGAAACCACATTTTTTATCCCAGATTGGTACATGCTAATCACATCTGTATATCCTTCACATAGCAAACAATTATCTTGTTTTATAATATCACTTTTTGAAAAATATAGCCCATATAGTATTTCGCTTTTATTATAAATGATACTTTCTGGTGAATTAAAATATTTTGCGATTTTTTTATTTGTGAATAGGGTTCTTCCACCAAAACCAAGAATTCTTCCACTAACAGAATGAATAGGAAACATTATTCTTCCGCGAAAGAAATCAAAACTTTTTTTATCTTTTATTTTTGAGATTCCAGTTTTTTGTAGATAATTTAATTTGTATCCTTTTTTTAGAGCAATAGAGGTAAAATAATCTTTTTCATTAACACTATATCCTAATTCAAATTTTTTAATTATTTCATCTGTGTATCCTCGTTCAATTAGATAGGTATGCCCAATATTTTTCCCTTCTTCATTTTTATATATGTTATTCTTGAAGTGTTCTTTTGCAAATTCATTAATTATATAAAGGCTTTCACGTTCTGAAATTTCTGCTATCTCCTCCGCAGTTTTAGGTTTATCTTCAGGAATTTGAATCCCGTATTTTTCAGCTAACCATCTTAGTGCTTCTGGGTATGAATAATGTTCTTTTTCCATCAGAAAGCTAACTACTGTGCCACCTTTACCTGAGGAGAAACATTTAAAAATTTGTTTTGCTGGTGAAACTACGAAAGAGGGAGTTTTTTCATCTGTAAAGGGACTCAATCCTTTTAAGTTTGAACCAGATTTTTTTAATTGAACAAACTCTCCAATTACTTCTTCAATTCGAGAGTTTTGCATGATGTCATCGACAATATGAGGAGGAATAATTGCCATCTTATAGATTGTTATAATCGATTTCAGTAATTAATTCTCCTTGAATAGAATATGTTTTCCAAAGCCCAATTTTTTTACCGTTTTTATATTCTCCACTATAATGAAGGTTTCCATTTGGATATTTTACAATAGAATGGCCATGCTTTTCTCCATGTTGGTACATTGTCATAGATAGTTCAATACCGTTTTCAGAAAAATATTGCCATTTACCGTGACGTTTGCCTTTTTTATCTTGTTGCCCTTGAAACTTAATTGTTTTTTTATTTGGATAAAATTCTATGAATTTACCTTGTTTTATTTCTATTAAATCTTTTTTATTAATAATTATTTTCTTTTCCTCTTTATTAATAATGGAGTTTTTAGTAGATTTTTTTTTCTCTTTGTTTTTAACGTCAACTTTACATGAAGTTAAATAGAATAAAGAGATTAATAATAGTAAGATTTTGAATATCATTTTTTTCTTGTTGTTGTATATTCTACTAATTCAATAATTGATTCTTTTGCCTCTGAGTTTGGAAGATCCTTAATTAAATTTAATGCTTTTTCTTTATACTCAATCATTTTACTATATGTATATTCTATACCGCCATGTTCAATCACTAAATTAATTGCATTTTTCACCCTATTTGGATTCTCATTATGATTTTTAATTATATTAATTAATTCTCTCTTGATTTTTTTTGGAGCATTATTTAATACATAAATTAAAGGGAGTGTTATTTTTTGTTCACGGATATCTATGCCTGTAGGTTTACCTATTTCATCAGGTTTTCCGTAATCAAAAATATCATCTTTTAATTGAAATGCAATTCCAATTAACTCACCGAACTTACTCATATTAGCGTGTTCATCAATTCTATTTACACTTAAAGCACCTAGCTCACAACATGTAGATATTAGAGAGCCTGTTTTTTGTCTTATTATATCAAAGTATATTTCTTCATTAATATCTAGTTTTCGTGCTTTCTCAATTTGAAGCAATTCTCCTTCAGACATTTCTTTAACTGTTTTAGCAATAACTTTAAGAAGTTCTTGGTTGTCTTTTTCTAATGATAGAAGAAGTACTTTTGAGAGCATATAATCTCCTACTAAAACTGCTATTTTGTTTTTCCATAAAGCGTTAGTCGAAAAGAATCCACGACGTTCGTTAGCGTCATCTACTATATCATCATGGATTAAGGATGCAGTGTGTAATAATTCTACTAGTATAGCACTATCGTATGTTTTATCATTAATGTTTCCTAACATTTTTGCTGTAAGTAAAATAAAGATTGGCCTTAATTGTTTTCCTTTTCTTTTAATTATGTAATGTGTTATTTTATCTAGCATTGGTACTTTAGATTTCATACTAGAATGAAAACGAACCTCAAATTCTTTAATTTCAGAATTAATGGGTGAAATTATTTTTTTTGTAGATGTCATATCAACAAAGATAATAGGAATGATACTAATTAAAATTAGAAACAAAAGAAAAAGTGCTTATTGATTCAATAAGCACTTTGTAAAATATTGATTATGGTTTAATTATCTAACCACTTGTAAAAATCCTTGTCCTTCTATACCTGATTCTTCTGTTATACCAGTGATAATATATCTATAAAAATAAGTTCCTGCCTCTGCTTCATTACCATTAGGAGTAGTACCATCCCATCTTGGATTATTACCAATAGCGTGGTACATTACATTTCCCCATCTATTTAATATTGTTAATTCAACGTTTTCTGCATTAGTAACAGTTAACTCAAAAAAGTCATTTTTCCCATTTCCATCTGGTGTAATAACATTCGGAGCCATTACAGTAGCAATTGGAATAATACAGCTTCCATCATCTAAAGTAGCATTAGGATTATAATTTGTTGCATTAGGGTTAGTACATCCACATATAGCAATACTTATCGTCAAATATGCTGTATCTGCACAATCTGGATCAGTTGAAGCTATAAGCATTACGGTTGAAGTATTCGTAAATGTTTGATTTTGACTATCTAGATTATTTACAGTGTAAGCATTTCCATTATTAAAATCCCAATAATGTATTGTTGTATTTTCACTGTTATTTGTGAACACTACATCAACGGGACTGCATCCAGAATTAACTGACGCACTAAAGTCAGCAATTGGAGGATCATTTTCTTCTACAAAAACGCTATCATAAGCAGTACAAACATCGTCTGTTACAGTAAAATAATACCATCCTGATGGTAATATTGGTTGTGTTGCTGTTCCATCAAAGCTAAATGGTCCATTTTGTCCAGGTCCTGTCCAATTAAAGTATGGTTGGTTAAGATCATCTGTTACTCCACTTATAGGATAGGCTACAACTGCACCATTAGTATCACAAGCACTAGTAGGATAAGAGAATACACTATCAATTGATAATAATTGATTTGTGACCATTATAACAGAATCATTACTTATATATCCACATCCATCAATAACATTAATAAAATAAGTTATTATGTTCTGCTGTTCAGTTCCACTAGACAACATTTCTAGGGAATTAGTTCCCCCACTTGACCAACTAAAAGAATATGGTGTTGTACCATCTTGAAGATTTAATACTTCTGCAGGAAAGGAATCATTAGGGCAAGAGGCAAAAATAGTATCAATTAAATCATATGTCATATTATTTGGATGAACTGAAATTATAGTCGGAACAGATTCACATTGGTATATGCCAAGTGTGTCGTATACAGAAGCGATTAGAGTATCAGTAGTTGTAGGTGCAACGATAAATGTTGTAGTGTCGGTTAATCCGTTATTCCAATTTACAATTGCTGATCCACATGGTGTTCCACTAGAGTTGATTACAATGTTATCTAATCCCCAATTATCACAACATGTACCTGAATTTTGTTGTTGAGTCCATTTAAAAGCAGTGCTTGTTGTCATTGCGGCTAAAGGAATTGGAACTGTAAATGTATTCCAAGTTGTATAAGCTGTTCCTGCTGTTGTAGCTACTTGATTATTAACATTAGGATTGGTTGGTAATTCATAACCTCCAGGGCTATAATAAACAATAGGAATCCAATTAATTCCACCATCTATACTGTATTGAAGTTCTACTCCTTCATCTGCTAAATCAGGTCCTTCACAAGGCATATTTTCACTTTGAATTGCATAAACCATATCAAATACGATATAACCACCACAACTAACATCAAATGCGGAAGTTGTAATTCCAGGAAAGGTACCTGCAACTGCAGTAGATGCCCAATAATAAGGGTCATTAGTTAAACTAGGCATACATGGTGTACTAAATGTATTACCTCCAACTGCATTCCATCCAGTTGGTATAACACCTGCGTTAAAATTAAAAGATTGTCCATCTGGAATTAGATTAGCAATCGCGGTAATTTCTACTGAATCACCGGGACAAATTAAGGTATCCTCAGGAGTTACAGTTACAAAACATGTTATTTGACCTATAGTATATTGGCTTAAGGTAAAGAACATTAATAGGGTTAATAAAGTATATTTCATTTTAATCGATTTTAATATCTAGTAATTTGACAGCCTTAAATTCTCTTACATCAGGGTAATTAGGATTTGTAATCAACGATGATAATGTACCATTTGAGAATGAGCAATCACATTCTTCACTGCTATTTTTTGAAACAAAAACACTTTTTTTATTTTCCTCAGTAGAATTATATTGGGTAATTTGTTCATTATCTGTAGGATTAGAATCGTATCTTAAAGCAGGAGAGAAATAAATGTTTCTGTTAGTTGAAGTTGTGTTTTCAATTTTATAAAACAGATATTTTAAGGCTTTTTCTTGTGGGCCTACTTTACATAAATCTTTTTTCACATAAATTTTTATCCCATCACTTTCTTCAATCAGAGACCAGTCTTTAATAAGAAGATTTTCACTTAAAATTTCTTTTTGAGCATGTAAAGAATTGCTGAAAAGCATTGTGAAAATGATTAATAATGGAGTTATTATTATTTTTTTCATTTTATTTTTATTGAATAGTTCATGTATATAGACTCCCACGATCAAATTAAGGTTGCATGGAAATTAAATTTTATATAAAATTACAAAATGTTATTTAATTATTTGTAATTAAATAGACCACATTTTCTCTTTTATATTTTCTTAGTTATACTTTATTTTTATTAGCTAATTGACCACATGCTGCATCAATATCTTTCCCTCTACTTCTTCTTATATTAACTATCATATTCTTTTGTTTTAAATAATTAGCAAAATCATCTACTTTTTTTGAATCAGCTTGTTTAAAATTTCCCTCATCAATTGAATTATATTCAATGATATTAATTTTACATGGTACACATCTCGCAAATTTCGCTAATTCTTCTGCATCTTCTATTGTGTCATTGAAATTTTTAAAGATTATATACTCGAATGTTATTCGAGACTTTGTTTTTTCATAAAAATATTTTAATGACTCTCTTAATGAATTTAGATTATTAGAGTTGTTAATTTCCATGATTAGACTTCTTTTTTTATCATTTGCTGCATGGAGGGAGAGGGCTAGATTGAATTTGACTAGATCGTCACCTAATTTTTTTATCATTTTTGCAATTCCTGCGGTGGATACTGTAATTCTTTTTGGTGACATTCCTAGACCATCTTTAGAACATATTAATTCTATAGAACGTAACATGTTTTTATAGTTTAACAATGGTTCACCCATTCCCATGTAAACAATATTATTTAAAGTTTTATTGTATATTTTTTCGGCCTCGTTTTTAAGGTATACAACTTGATCAAAAATTTCTCCAGGGCTAAGGTTTCTTATTAGCTTTAATCTACCTGTAGCACAGAATTTACAAGCTAAACTACATCCGGCTTGAGACGAAATACATGCCGTAGTTCTTGATTTTGTTGGAATTAAAACACCCTCAATTATTTCTCCTCCATTAATTTTAAATGCACATTTAATTGTTTTATCTAAACTAATTTGTTGGTCTTTTAGCTCTATATTATCAATAAAGTAAGACATATTTAATTTATCTCGGAGTGATTTTGATAGGTTTGTCATTTCTTCGAAAGATTGAGCATTTTTTTTCCATAACCATTCGAAAATTTGTTCTCCACGGAAAAGTTGTTCACCCATTTTTTCTAGAGCAGATTTAATTTCTTCTAATTTTAGAATACGTATGTTTATTTTTCCATCCACGATAATTGTCAATCTATTTATTAATAAATAGTATATGTAGTTTAAAATGTAGTTATGATAATTCAGTTATTCTGAAATTACTATTAGTTTTTGTTTAATATCTTTTGCCTTTTTTATAGCCTTTTCAAGAGATTTGTCGGTAACTGTAATATGTCCCATTTTACGGTGCGGTTTTGTTATTTTTTTTCCATATATGTGCACATGCACACCATCTATTGCAGTAACATTGAATAACCCTTTATAAATGGCTTTACCATTAAATCCTTCACTACCAAGTAAATTTATCATTACACCACACTGGGTCATTTCAGTCGCGCCAAGTGGCATATTTAATATTGAACGAAGATGTTGTTCAAATTGTGAGGTGATATTACATTCTATTGTATGATGACCACTATTATGAGGTCTAGGAGCAATCTCATTGACTAGAATTTCTCCATTTTCACAAAGGAATAGTTCTACAGCTAGAATACCAACCATATCTAGTTTATTAATTATATCAATAGCAATTTTGGTTGCTTTTTCTTCAATTTCTTTTGAAATTTGAGCAGGAGAAAAAAGAAATTCCACTAAATTGACCTTATTAAATTGACATTCTACGGTTGGGTATACAGCAGTTTGGCCCGCTTTATTTCTAGCTACTATGACTGAAAGTTCTTTTACAAATGGTACAATTTTTTCAATTATTGAAGGTTCAAGAAAAACATTTTTTAAATCCTTTTTGGACTTAATTAATTCAACACCTCTTCCATCATAACCTCCAGTTCTTAATTTTTGAACAAAGGGTATTTTTTCTTCTAAAATGCTTTTTTTAGTGTTGGAAGAAAGTAGTTCAAATTCTGATGTTGGTATGTTATTTTCCTTGTAAAATTCTTTTTGTAATCCTTTATCTTTTATTATTTCTAAAACACGAGGTTGTGGGAATATTTGAACTCCATTTTTCTCTAAATAGTATAGAGCATCAATATTTACATTTTCAATTTCAACAGTTAAAGTATTTAACTTTTCGCCAAACATAACCACATCATCATAGTTTTTTATATCACCATTAGTATAGCTCTTTGCTATTGAGGCGCAAGGGGAATTTTCATCCTTATCCATAATATGGATGTCAATATTATAGTTTATTGCTTCTTGAATAATCATCCTGCCTAGTTGACCACCACCTAAAATTCCAAGTCGATATTGACTGCCAATTACATTTTCATTCATAGTACAAAGATAATGTTCATTTATATTTTTTTAAGCTTTTATATAGACTAAATTGTAACAGTTATTTATAATAATTGTAATTTTGATTAATCAAAAATTTTATATTTTGATGAAATTATTAGATAAAAGTTTTGAGGTTTTTATTAGTAGGGATAAAATACAAGATAAAGTATTAAACCTAGCTGATAAGATTAATTCTGATTTTTTTGGAAAAGATGTTCTTTTCATATCTGTGCTAAATGGTTCGTTTATGTTTACTGCTGATTTAATGAAAAATATCTCAATAGATTCAGAAATTACTTTTGTTAAAATGAGCTCATATGTTGGTACTTCTAGTTTAGGTAATGTAGATCAATTAATAGGCTTGAACCATAAGTTAAAGGATAAATCTATCATTATAATTGAAGATATTATTGATACCGGTATTACTATTGATAAAATTATGAATTTACTTTCCATAGAAGGAGCTAAAGAAATTAAAGTTTGTTCTTTGTTATTTAAACCAAATTCATTTAAAGGAAAGTATAAACCTGATTATATAGGATTTTCTATTCCAAATGCTTTTGTAGTAGGATATGGATTAGATTATAATCAAAAAGGCAGGAATTTAGATTCTATATATAAAATAAATGAATTATGTTAAATGTTGTTCTATTTGGCCCTCCAGGAGCAGGGAAAGGCACACAGTCTGAAAGATTAAAGAAAAAATATGAATTAGTTCATATTTCAACAGGTGATGTCTTTAGATCATTAGATCCTAACTCCAATTTAGCTAAATTAGCTAACAGTTATTCTGCTAAAGGTAATTTAGTGCCAGATGATATTACTATTCAAATCCTAGAAGAAGAAGTGTCTAAGTTTCCTCAAGCTAATGGCGTTATTTATGATGGTTTCCCTAGGACTGAAGCCCAGGCAAAAGCCCTTGATGAATTTTTAAAAGCTAAGGGTACTAAGGTAACAATGATGATTTCTTTGGTGGTTCCAGAAGAAGAGCTGAAAAGAAGGTTAATTTTAAGAGCAGAATCCTCTGGTAGAAAAGACGATGCAGACATAAATATCATTCAGAATAGAATAAATACTTATAATAATAGCACTGCTCCTGTTGCTGATTTTTACAAAAAACAAGGCAAATTAATTGAAATTAATGGTGTTGGAGGTATAGATGATATAACAACGCGTATTTTTAATGAGATAGATTTACTGAAAAATTAATTGTTTATAAGGTTTTTATAGCTAAATATTAGCTGGAATGGCATCAGATAATTTTGTTGATTATGTTAAGATTCATACAACTTCTGGCAATGGAGGTAAGGGGTCTACGCATTTTAGAAGGGAGAAATATATTCCTAAAGGTGGGCCTGATGGGGGTAATGGTGGACGAGGCGGCCATGTTATCTTACGTGGGAACAAACAATTATGGACATTATTGCATTTAAAATATCAACGTCATGTAAAGGCTGGGCATGGTTCGGATGGATCAGGGAATTTAAAAACTGGAGCTGAAGGAAGAGATATTTATATTGATGTCCCATTAGGCACTGTTGTTAAAAAATCCGACACAGGTGAAAAAATATTTGAAATAACACATCATGGCGAAGAAAAAATAATTGAACAAGGTGGTCGAGGGGGCCTAGGTAATACAAATTTTAAGTCACCGACTAATCAAACACCTCGATATGCACAGCCAGGAGAGGAAGGAAATGAAGGATGGAAAACACTAGAATTAAAAATCTTAGCTGATGTTGGTTTAGTAGGTCTCCCAAATTCAGGTAAAAGTACACTCTTGTCTGTTGTTTCAGCCGCAAAACCAGAAATAGCCGATTATCCATTTACAACTCTAAGACCTAATCTTGGTATGGTGAAATATCGTGATTTTAAATCATTTGTAATGGCAGATATTCCAGGTATTATTGAAAACGCACATAAGGGCAAGGGTTTAGGACTTCGTTTTTTACGTCACATAGAAAGAAATTCTATATTATTATTTATGATTCCTTCCGATAGTGAAGACATCAAAAAGGAATATGATATTTTAATAAATGAATTAAATTTATATAACTCTGAGCTTCTTCATAAAGATAAGATACTTGCTATAACAAAAAGTGATATGTTGGATAATGAATTAATAGAAGAAATTCGTGATCAACTTCCAAAAGGAATACCTTATGTTTTTATTTCATCGATAGCTGAAATAGGACTAATTGAATTAAAAGATAAAATTTGGAATTTATTAAATGATTTTTGATTATATAGATATAATTGATAGAATAATCGTCCAAACTATTAATAGTTGTAATAATCCATTTTTAGATGAATTGATGTGGATTGTCTCAGTTAAGTATACTTGGATTCCATTCTATATACTTTTGATTTTTTTTTACTATAAGAAAACCAATTTAAAAGAGTCATTTTTGTTTTTATTTTTCGTATTAATATCTGTTGGTTTTTCTGATCAAATATCTGTTAATTTTTTTAAAGAATTTTTTCAAAGACTTAGACCTTCTCATAATACTTTATTGAAGGAACAATTGCATCTTCATGTTTTTGCAAATGGAGATTTATACAGAGGAGGTTCATATGGGTTTGTTTCATCTCATGCTGCTAATTTTTTTGCTGTACTTACATTTGCTTATCTAGTTATGAAAAAGTATTATTCAAACTTATTTATACCATTTTTAATTTTAGGTTTAATAGTTGGGTATAGTCGTATTTATTTAGGTGTACATTATTTAACAGATGTAATAGCAGGTGCTATTTTAGGTGTTTTTATTGCTGTACTTTTTTATCGTTTTTTATTTATTTTTATTGTCAATAAAATCAAATAGTCTAATGTTTTATTTGTATATTTTTGTTGGTGGTGGTTTAGGATCTTTGTTAAGATACATAATAACTAAAATTTCAGATCAAACATTGTTGGTAAATTTTCCAACAGGAACTTTTATAAGCAATATGTTAGCCTGTTTAATGCTTGCAATTTTGGTTGTTTATTTTAGTGCTAAAAGCATCCATTATTCATGGATTGAGCCCCTGTTAATTATAGGTTTTTGTGGTGGGTTCAGTACGTTTAGTACATTTAGTAATGAAAACTTCAAGTTGTTTGATGAAGGCTATATAATTTTGCCTATTGTTAATATGTTAATATCGGTTACTGTTGGATTTTTATTAATTTATTTTATTCGTTCAAAATCATGAAATTGGTACTTTCAAATCTATTATCTTTTTTAATTCATCGCGCCTTTTAATTGCCTCACTTAAATTAGTTTTTTTAATTTTTCCTTTTAAGACAAAATCTTTAAGGTTCTTTATGAAAAGGTATGCACAAAGACCAGTAATCCCAATTGTTAGGTAGTAAAAAAAAGATAAAATCCAATTAGGAAAAATGAAGTAGTAGAAAAAGAAAATTATTGGAATATTTATGATGCCTATTGTCATAGCTCCAAGAATCATTTTTACTGATGCCCAAAACACTTTTCTTCTGAATGAATTTTCAACAAATCTTTTTACAATTATATAAGGAAGTCCACAATGAATAATTCCTAAAATTGCAAATGGAAAGAAAAAAATCATTGATTTTATTTCTTTAAATCTACTTCCATTTTGATTTTCTTTTTTCCAAAAAACAAACTGATCATTAATTTTAATTTTTTTAAGAAGGTTAAAGTATAAATCAGATTTTTCTTTCATTTCTTTTAAATCTAGATTAGCTTCAATATTTTCTTTATTTAACCAGAAAGCAAGTTTTCGTGAGTAATCCCAACGTTTTTCCAATGGAATATTTTTGTCATAGCTATATGCATTTAATCCCTTTCTTGAAATTTGCATTATATTTTCATGAAGTGTAGCTAGCTCTTTATTTTCAACATGAGTTATTTGTTCTTGCATTAATTTCTCAATGTTTTTAGTTATTTGATTGATTACTTTGTTTGGGTTTTCTTCATATTCTTTTTGGTAATCATTAAGACAAATTTTATCTGAAAGTGACAAAATTAGTTCACTCCCTAATTTATTAGGATTTGAATAGTTAATTCCTGCAGCAGCTATGCTTATTTTTTGATTCCAATTTATGTTTTCTAATGTTTGAAATCCAATTCTAATAGCGCCTTTTTTTACTGGTTTTAGTCTTCGGATAAATATATCATCAGTAAATCCTTCACCGAAGATTAATAAGTTCTTCTTTTTTCTTAAAATTTTTGAGCAATAATGGAAAACTTTTTCATTTTTTTCTCTTGTATCTTCTCCGTCTTGCTTACGATATATTGGTAGCATTTGCAACCCTCTTAGAAAAGGGTTTGTTAGCTTTGTGAAAACATCTGACCTTGTCATAAAGTAGACAATTCTACCGCTAATCGATGCAAAGACTAAAGGATCCATAAATGATGCTGCGTGATTACAAACATATATGGTACTACCTTTATTTCCTTTTATTTTATTGTATATTTTTCTTTTAGGGTAATATATTCTTAAAGTGTACTTTAGTACTAAATATGTTATAAAATATAGTGGTTTCATATCTATTTTTATAAAAGCAAATATAATTTAAACATTTAATTATCTAAAAATAGGTTAATAATCGAAGAAATTAACATATAAAATGCTAATAACTTTATCTAATAGATATAGAATGAGATTTTGGTGATATTATATTTGAAAAAAAATATAATGAAACGAATTTTTCTTACAGTTGCTGCAATTACATCATTAGCGCTTACTATTTTAATTACTTTCGAAGTAAATAACTTATACATGGTTTAACTTAGATAAGTTTTTTCTTTTTTAAGAAAACTTGAAATAAGGTTGAATTAGTTAAAAGTTTTTTATCTCAAAGTATTATGAGAAATGTAGGTATAATATGTGGTGGTTTTTCTTCTGAGTTTGATATTTCAGTTAAGAGCGCTACGAATATATTTAATAATTTTCCGTCTAACTATCGCCCTTTTTTGATTATACTTAATAAAGATGGTTGGTTTCTCAAAAATAAAGATGGAACATTTGTGAAAATTGACTCTCGTGAGTTTTCATTTGAAATAGATAAAGAAGTTATTAAGATTGACTTAGCAATAGTTTTTATTCATGGAGATCCTGGTGAAAATGGTAAAGTTCAATCTTATCTCGAAATGATAGGCATACCTTATTTAAATTCAAAGCCACTTGCTTCTCAATTATCTTTTAATAAGTGGTATTGTAATCAGTTCCTTCGAGGATTTGGTTTTAATGTTGCTAAATCAATATATCTAAAGAATTCATCATCTAAAATTGATTTAGATAAAATAATTAAAGATTTGGGTCTACCTCTTTTTGTTAAGCCCTCAGATTCAGGATCAAGTTTTGGGATATACAAAGTCAATAAAATTGATGATTTAAATAATGCTATAAAAAATGCTTTTAATGAGAGTAGTAATATCGTTATAGAAAGTTTTTTAGATGGTGTCGAAGTTACATGTGGAGTATATCAAGAGAATAATGAAGTTAAAACTTTACCATTGACCGAAATTATTTCTAATAATGAATTTTTTGATTATGAAGCAAAATATAAAGGTTTATCAGAAGAGATTACACCTGCAAGAATAAGTAGTCAATTAACAAAGAAAATACAAGAAATAACTTCAGAAATTTATAATTTGATGCAACTCCGTTTATTTGCTCGAGTTGATTTTATAATTGTTGATGGTAATCCATATGTGATTGAAGTAAATAGTATCCCAGGTTTTTCAGATGAGAGTATCTTTCCTAAGATGCTTGATGTGGAAGGTATTTCAATAAAGAATTTTTTAGATTCAGTAATAAAACAAAATCTTAATTAGTTGCTAGTATATTAAATAGGGATTCTATTTTTTGTTTTAGTAATTTTGAATTACATGTGTGATTATTAATAATTAATGCAAAGGCGTATTCTTTTCCAATTTTTGAGTTAATATAGCCCGCATAACTTTTAATACGAGACATTGAACCACTTTTAGCTCGTATTCTATTATGCGCAGCTTGATTTTTACATATATATTTTAGTGTACCGTTAACCCCAGTAATTGGAAGTGAAGATTTGTACTCACTATTATATTTACTTGTATTCATATAAATTAATAATCTGGTTAAATGTTTTGCTGAAATAGCATTAGAACGGGATAATCCACTTCCATCTTTTAGACACAAACCTTTTGTGCTAAATTTTGAGCTCCAAAATTTATTCATTATTTGTATTCCATTATTAGTGTTTCCATTTTTGTTTACTTGGTAACCAAGTAATGAAATGAGATGTTCTGCAAATAGGTTTACACTATTTCTATTCGTATAATTTATAATATTAATTAAGGATTCTCCCTGATGAGTATAAATTAGATTTTTATCATTATAAATTTTATCTGAGGTAGTATTTTCAATACTGAATCTAGTAGACTTGTAATCTGATAAAACACTAATATTATTATTCTCTAGAATTTTCTCAAATTCATATGCAAATTGAATTTCAGGATTAGGAAGACTAGCTTTTACTAAAAAATCTTTTCTATTAATAGGCAAAGTGCCTGATGCAAATATTGTTTTCGAATATGGTCCTCCGTAGAAATACACGTTATCACCTTTTCTATTTGATGAATTTATATCGCTAAAAATTTTAAGACCGGGAGGATAGGGTTCGATTGAGCTAATTGAAACGGGAACATCTACCTTATTAGAGGTGTTGAATTTAAAATTTAATATGTTGTCAAAAATTGTGAGTCCCGAGGGACCTGCTCCATAATAGTTGCCTAAATCTGACCAATTCCAACCATCTGGTGCACCTTTATAACCGAATTCGGAAGCATCCGCAATAATTGATCCCGAGATAGTATTAATTCCTAATTGGCTAATTTCATCTTTCCATCTATGCAGAAACTGTTTTTCATTAGTTTTACTAACAAAATATTTTGAACCTAAGCTTGGATCTCCTCCTCCTCTAATCCATATGTTTCCTGTTAATTTTCCGGTAGAATCAATATGACCCTCTTTGTATATTCTTGTTTTAGGTCTAAAATTAGGTCCAAGAATTTCTAAAGCTGTCGCTGTAGAGAATAATTTTGCTGTAGAGGCACTTGGCAATGATTTATTTGGATTATGAGAAGCAATTGTTTTATTGGTTTTAAGATTAACTACCTCTATACTTATAGATGCATACTTAAATGCTTCATCACTGCAAAATTTATTTACTGCATCTTGAATTGTACTCTGAGCGAATAAAAAATTTAATGAGATACAGATGGAACATATAATGATACTTATTATCTTCATTTTATAATTATATTATTTTATAGTAAAAAAAGTAATTAGAATTTTACTTTTTGTCAAAAGTAATAAGTTTAATTATAGTATTTGAGTTTAATTGCTACATAGAAATTTATAATGAAAAAAAAATCTTTTATAATTATTTCCGGCGCTAGAACTCATAATTTAAAAAATTTTGATTTAAAAATACCACGAAATCAGTTAGTTGTTTTTACTGGGCTTAGTGGCTCCGGTAAATCTTCACTTGCATTTGACACTATTTTTGCTGAAGGTCAAAGAAGATATATTGAAACTTTTTCATCTTATGCAAGACAATTTTTAGGTGGCCTAGAACGACCAGATGTTGATAAAATTGAGGGTTTAAGCCCTGTTATATCAATAGAACAAAAAACTCTATCTAAATCACCTAGGTCAACAGTAGGGACAATAACGGAAGTTTATGATCTTATGCGTTTGTTATTTTCAAGAGTTTCTACTGCATATTCTTATAATACAGGTGAAGCAATGATAAAATATTCTGATAATAAGATAGTAGATCTAATTATTGATAATTATTTCGGTAAGAAAGTGATTATTTTATCTCCTAAAATCAATGCTAGGAAGGGGCATTATAGAGAATTATTTGAACAAATTTTAAAAAATGGTTTTACTAAAGTTTTTGTTGATGGAGATTTTAGAGATATAGTTAAAGATATGAAATTAGATCGCTATAAAATTCATGATATTGATATTGTAATTGACCGTTTACAAATTGATAATAAATATAGGAAACGTATTTATCAAAGTGTCGTTACCGCTATGAAACATGGTGATAAGTCATTAAAAATATTTGATGTTGAATCAGGTGATTTTCGTCATTTTAGTCGTTCATTAATGTGTCCTTCAACAGGTATTAGTTATCCTGACCCTGAACCAAATTTATTCTCTTTTAATTCACCATATGGAGCATGTAAATTATGTAGTGGAATTGGTGAAATATCAGAAGTCGATCTTAATAAAATTGTGCCAGATTTCTCAAAATCAATTAAAGAAGGAGGGTTGCTCCCATTAGGACAATATAAGAAAACATGGATATTTGATCAATTAGAAAAATATTTAACTAGACAAGGCTTATCTATAGAAACACCAATATCTGAAATTAGCAGTGAAGTTTTGAATGTAATATTAAATGGAAACGATGGAATAGAGCGTTCATTAAAGGATGACACTTTTATTTTTGAGGGTATTATTAATTTTATTTTAAGACATTCTGAAGGAAATTCTATTCGTATAAAACGTTGGGCGAATAGTTTTCTTAACAGAAAAAAATGCTCAAGTTGTCAAGGTTATAGAATAAAAAAAGAAGCTCTTCACTTTAAAATAGGAGATAAACATATAGGTAATTTATCTCAAATGGATATCTCTGATTTAGAAAAATGGTTCGATAAAATTGAAAATTATTTAGATGATACTAATCAAATAATAGCTGTTGATATTTTAAAAGAAATAAAAGTTAGATTATCTTTTATTATTGAAGTTGGATTGACTTATTTATCTCTAAATCGTTCTGCTAAAACTTTATCTGGAGGTGAATCTCAAAGAATTCGATTAGTGACACAAATAGGAGGTGAATTAATGAACGTTCTCTACATAATGGATGAACCTTCTATTGGATTGCATCCAAGAGATAATATTCGTTTAATTAATTCATTAAAGCGTATACGAGACATTGGGAATTCGGTTATTGTAGTAGAGCATGATAAAGAAATGATTGAATCAGCTGATTTTCTAGTTGACCTAGGACCAGGAGCAGGTGTTAATGGTGGTTATATTGTAAATGCATCTAAAAATTTTAAGGCAAACAATGGAAGGTCATTAACAAGTCAATATTTAACTGGAAAGAAATCAATAAACATACCTAAAAAAAGACGTAAGGGAAGTGGTAATAAATTAATCCTCAAAGGCGCTTGTGGCAGGAATTTACGTTCAGTTGATTTATCAATTCCACTAGGAACAATTACTTGTATAACTGGTGTTTCTGGGAGTGGAAAATCTTCTCTTATTAACCATACATTATATCCTATTTTATTACAAGAAATATATAATGGTGTTAAAAAACCATTACCATTTAAATCAATTTCAGGAATACAATACTTAGATAAAGTGATTGAAATTGATCAAAGTCCAATTGGTAGGACACCAAGATCTAATCCTGCTACATATACCAAACTGTTTGATGAAATTAGATTATTATTTTCCAATTTACCAACATCTAAAATTAGAGGTTATAAACCAGGTAGATTTTCATTTAACATTAAAGGAGGTAGATGTGAAATTTGCAAGGGTGCAGGTGTGAAAATAATTGAGATGCATTTGTTGCCAGATGTTACAGTAGAGTGTGAAACTTGTAATGGTAAAAGATATAATAATGAAACAAATGAGATTTTGTATAAAGATAAGTCTATTAGTGATGTTCTAGACATGACGATTTCAGATGCTGCCGTTTTTTTTAATAATAATCCTAAAATTTCTTTTATACTTGAAACACTTATTTCTGTTGGTTTAGGGTATATTAAATTAGGTCAGTCATCTACCACATTATCTGGAGGTGAAGCACAGCGAATTAAACTTTCTTCAGAACTATCTAAAAAAGCTACAGGAAATACAATGTATATTTTGGATGAACCTTCTACAGGACTTCATTTTGAAGATATTAAAATGTTATTAATCTTATTAAATAAATTAGTTGAAGAAGGTAATACTATTTTAATTATTGAGCATAATCTAGATATTATCAAAGTTGCTGATCATATTATTGATTTAGGTCCAGAAGGTGGTAAAAATGGCGGGAATATTATTTGTAGTGGAACTCCTGAGTTTATTGTCAATAATTTTAAAAAAACATCTTATACGGCAATGTATTTAGAGCAAGAGTTAAAAAATTAATTTATTTTTTTAAAAATAATTGTAGAAATGTGACCACCAAAGCCGAAAGTATTACTCATTGCATATTTTATATTTTTTTTATGTCCTTTTTTTAGTGGAAAATGATAATGGTTTTTATAGTCTGGTTCTATATTAATTGTATTTATTGTAGGAGGAACGACATTATTTTTTAAAGCCATTAAACTAATAATTCCTTCAATTGCTCCTGCGGCTCCGAGTAAATGACCTGTCATTGATTTTGTGCCAGATATTGAAAGTGATTTTCGTTTTCCAAAAACACGGTGTATAGCAGATAATTCACTTAAATCTCCTTGTATAGTTGATGTTGCATGCATATTAATATAATCAATATCTGACCTTTTAATTTTAGCTTCTTTCATTGCTTCAAGCATTCCTAAAACCGCACCTTCACCAGAAGGATTTGTGCCTGTTAGATGATATGCATCAGCAGCTTGTCCACCCCCAATTACTTCTCCAAATATTTTAGCGTTGCGATTTTTGGCATGATTATATTCTTCAAAAACTAGTGCCCCTGCACCTTCTCCCATAACAAATCCATCTCTTGATACATCAAAAGGTTTTGAAGCTAATTGAGGAGAATTATTATTTGTAGATAATGCTTTTGCAGATTCAAATCCACCAATTGTAGATTCTGTAATTGCAGCTTCAGAACCACCTGTAATTATCATATCTGCTTTATCCCATTTAATATGATTGAATGCTTCAATCATAGCAGTATTAGATGTCGCACAGGCAGAAACGGGACAGAAGTTTACCCCTTTTAAGCCATATTTGATTGATATAATTCCTGAAGCAATATCAACTAATATTCTTGGTATAAAAAAAGGAGAAAAACGAGGTGTATATTCATTCTCAAAATATTCTTTTATTTGATTTTCAAATGTTTGAATTCCTCCATTAGCAGATCCCCATATAACACCAACTCTGTTTTTATTTAATGATTCAATATCAATTTTCCCATTTGATAATGCCTCCTCAACAGCAATTAATGCATATTGTGAAAACAAATCGTATTTTTTTATCTCTTTAGTATCAAAATAAATTTTTGGATCATAATTTTTAATTTCACATGCAAATTTTACTTTATGTTTTTTTGTGTCAAATTTTGAGATGTATCCAGCGCCACTTTGACCATTCACAATATTTGTCCAAAATTCATTTAGATTATTACCGATTGGAGTTAATGCTCCTATTCCTGTTATAACAACTCTTCTCATATTATTAATTATAAAAATCCGAGTTCTAAAAGAGCTTCTTCACTCATCATGTCTTTACTCCATGGTGGATCAAAAACAATATTTACTTTACACGAATTGAATTTTGGATAATTTGCAATTTTTGTTTCAATTTCCTTAGGCATTGATTCTGCTACAGGACAGTTTGGAGAAGTAAGAGTCATTATAATTTCAATGTTTGCTTTTGAATCTATTTTTACTTCATATATAAGTCCTAGTTCAAAAACATCAACCGGAATTTCAGGGTCATAAATTGTCTTAAGTATTTCAATTACTTTATTTTCTAATTCTGAGGTACTTTCCATAATAAATGGATTATTCTGTTATTATTTTAATAGCATATAATTTTATTTGTTTAACCATATTTGCTAAACCATTTGCTCTTGTAGGAGATAAATGTTCCTGTAGACCAATTTCATTTAAAAATCTTAAGTCATTTTTAGCAATTACTTCTGCATCTTCATTGTTCATGACACGGATAAGTAATCCAATTATCCCTTTTGTAATTATAGCATCTGAATCAGCAGTAAAAGAAATTTTACCATTAATAAGTTCCATATGTAACCAAACTTTTGATTGACAACCTTCAATAAGTCGTTCATTTGTTTTATTTTTTTTTGAAATTATTGGTATACTTTTACCAATTTCGATGATGTGTTCATATTTATCCATCCAATCCTCAAAGACTTCAAATTCATCGATAATTTCTTGTTGTTTTTGTTCTATAGTCATGTTTCTTAAGCTAAAATTTTTATAGATTTTTTTAACGCTAAAATGAAACTATCGATTTCTTTTTTTGTGTTGTAAAAAGCAAATGATACTCGAATTGTTCCGGGTATTTTAAAGTAATCCATTAATGGTTGTGTACAATGATGTCCTGTTCTAACTGCAATGCCCTGTTTGTCTAGTAATGTCCCAATATCAGATGGATGTATATTATTAATAACAAAAGAAATAACACTTGATTTTTTTTTAGCTTCTCCAATAATGCGAATATCCTTTATTTTTTTTAGTTCTTTTGTTGCATAAGTAGTTAATTCATTTTCATAATATTCACTTTTATTTAGATTTATTTTATTTAAATAATCAACAGCAAATCCCAATCCTATTGTTCCCGAAATGTTCGGGGTTCCAGCTTCAAATTTATGCGGTAATGTATTGTATGTTGTTTTCTTAAAACTTACTTTTTCAATCATATCACCCCCACCTTGATATGGTGGCATTTGATTTAATAGGTTTTTTTTTCCATAAAGAACCCCAATTCCAGTAGGACCAAAAATTTTATGACCAGAGAAAACATAAAAATCACAGTCTAATTTTTTGACATCGATTTTCATATGCTGAAGACTTTGAGCTCCATCAATTAAAACTTTAGCACCAATTTTATGTGCAGAATCAATTATATATTTAATTGGATTAATTGTTCCCAATGTATTCGATATGTGTGAAACAGAGACTAATTTTGTTTTTTTATTTAATAAGTTATTAAATTCTGACAGGATTAATTCACCGTTATTATTTATTGGAATAATTTTTAGTTTACAACCTATTCTTTTACAAAGCATTTGCCAAGGTACTATGTTTGAATGATGTTCCATCTCAGAAATAATAATTTCATCTTCTTTCGAAATTAATTCTCCAAATGAATAAGCAATGGTGTTAATTGCATCTGTAGTTCCTTTTGTAAAGATTATCTCTTCAGAAAAACTAGCATTTATATATTCTTTAATTTTTGTTCTAGTTTTTTCGAACTGATCTGTTGATTCTTGACTTAAGAAGTGAACTCCTCGGTGTATGTTTGAGTTATAAGAAGAGTAATATCTTTTTATCCCATTAATTACCACTTTTGGTTTTTGAGATGTTGAAGCATTATCAAAATAGATTAAAGGTTTTTCATAAACTTTTGTATGAAGAATAGGAAAATCATTTCTAATTGCCTCGACATCAAAACCTTTATATTTCTTATTTATTTTCATTTAAAAAGAATAAGTACAAAAATACAAAATATTGAACTTTCATTTAAGGTTAGTATTCCCAAAAAAAGAAATATTTATAGATATTACAATTAAACTCAAGTAAATTATTTTCTGATTATTTTTTATGAATAGTTTTATTATTCATTCTATATTTGTTTATAAATTTTAAGATTGGAAACTGTATATATAACTCGAAGAGAAAGATTTAATTCAGCTCATAAGCTTTTTAGAGAAGATTGGTCTATAAAAAAAAACAATGAGGTTTTTGGGAAATGTAGCAACCAAAATTGGCATGGACATAATTATATATTGTTCGTTACCGTAAAAGGAGTTCCAAATCCAGAAACTGGTTTTATAATTAATTTGAAGACTTTAAGCAAAATTATCAATAAAGAAATAATTGAAGAATTAGATCATAGAAATATGAATTTAGATGTTCCTTTTTTAAAAGGTGTAATTCCATCTACAGAAAATGTCGTTATAAAGATTTGGAATAGAATTGTAGGTCCTATATCAGATGCTGGAGGTGATTTAGCTAAAATTAAATTATTTGAAACAGAAAATAATTTTGTAGAATATTTTGGAGGAAGAGAACCATTTTAATTTATATAAAATGAAAGAAGAAATTATATATGATGATGAAACAACTAAAGTTTTATCCGATAATTATAAAACTATACTTACTCAAATTGGTGAAGATATAAGTCGTGAAGGTTTAAAAAAGACTCCAGAGCGAATGGCTAAAGCTATGCAATATTTAACAAGTGGTAATAGTATTGTGCCAGATAATATAATTAATCAAGCTATTTTTCATGAAGAATATTCTGAGATGGTAATTGTAAAAGATATTGAAGTTTATTCAATGTGTGAGCATCATTTGTTGCCATTTTTTGGGAAAGCTCATGTTGCATACATTCCTAATGGAAAAATAGTTGGCCTAAGTAAAATACCTCGTGTAGTAGATGCATATTCAAGGAGATTGCAGGTGCAAGAGAGATTGACAATTGAAATTAGAGATTGTATCCATAGAACACTTAACCCAAGGGGAGTTGCAGTTGTTATTGAGGCATCACATATGTGTATGCAAATGAGAGGTGTTCAAAAACAGAATTCAGTAACCACATCAAGTGCTTTTACAGGAATATTTTTAAACAATGAAGCAACTAGAAAAGAATTTATTAATTTAACACAAGCAAAATTACATTAATTATGAGTAGTATTTTTAATCAAGAAAATGTAGGTTATTCAAAATCGATAACACGTGAATTTTTCAAGAATGTTTATGCGTATATGTTTGCAGCGCTATCAGTTTCTGGAATAGTAGCATATTACACTGGTACTCCTGATTTTTTTTCTAAGTATTTTTTTAATTCAGCTGGCACAGGATTGTCACCTCTTTTTTGGGTAGTTTCTTTTGCACCTGTTGGTTTAGGATTATTAATCCAAATGGCTTATCAAAGATTGTCATTATTAAGTTTATTAATATTGTTTTTCATCTTCTCTGCTCTAATGGGGTTAAGTTTGAGTAGTGTAATGTTAATTTATTCAATTAATGAAATTGCTTTAACATTTTTTGTTGCTGCTGGTGCATTTGGAGGAATGGCAATTTTAGGTTATACAACGAAGACAGATTTGACAAAATTTGGAAGCTTAATGTATATGGGTTTCATCGGTATATTTATTGCTGGGATTACTAATATTTGGTTTCAAAGTGATATGATGAGTTTAATTATAGCTGTTATTGGTGTGTTTGTTTTTACTGGTTTAACAGCATACTACATGCAGTCTTTAAAAAGTGTCGCCCAAAATCAAATGATGTCGGAAATAGATCGCGCTAAACTATCTTTGATAGGCGGTCTACAATTATATATTTTATTTATTAATTTGTTTTTGTCATTATTAAGAATTTTGGGTGGTAGAGACTAATTTTTCTATACTCTTTTTTATTAATCAAAAATAATTCTTTCCTAATTAATTTTAATCTTTTTTTTCTTCTATGTGTCTGATTTAATTGACTTTATATAGTTATCAACTATCGATGTTGAAAAGCCATTTAGATTTTATTTCAAATCATTTATAATAACTTGTAAATTCGTCTATCCTACTTTAAAGGTTTCAAATTTTATGTAATTATGAGTGCAACTGGGAATATAATTCAACGTGTTTTAAAAAGAGATTCTTCAACTGAATATTTTGATTTACAGAAGATTACAAATGCTATACTGAAGGCAATGACCTCTGTTAATAATGGTGATGTAATTGATGCTGGATGCGTATCTCAGAGTGTACATGAAACATTGTTAGAGCGTAATCAAAAAATAACAAATTACATCCCAAGTATTGAGGAGATTCAAGATGTTGTGGAACAAAAACTAATGCAAAGTGAATTTTTAGATGTAGCTAAAGCATATATCCTTTATAGAAATAATCAGCAACAAAAAAGAAAGAGAAATATTTTTGAAAAAAGAATTACTTTGAAACCATATGAATACCCTGAGCTATATGATTATGTTGATGCTATAAGACATTCGTATTGGATTCATTCAGAGTTTAATTTTACTAGTGATATTCAGGATTTTAAAGCTAAGCTTACAGATGTTGAACGTTCTGCTATTAAGAACACAATGTTAGCTATTTCTCAGATAGAGGTAGCCGTAAAAAGTTTTTGGGGGGATATTTATCAAAAAATACCTAAACCAGAGGTTGGATCTGTAGGTGCAACTTTTGGCGAGAGTGAAGTAAGACATGCAGATGCATATTCTCATCTTCTTGAGATTCTAGGATTGAATAAAGAGTTTCAAACACTTAAGAAGAAGCCTGTTATAATGCGTCGAGTTCAATACCTTGAAACAGCATTGTCAAAATCTAAAAGTGATGATATACAAGAATATTCTGAATCAGTTTTGCTTTTTTCACTTTTTATAGAGCATGTTTCATTATTTTCTCAATTTTTAATTATTATGGCATTTAATAAGCATAGGAATATGCTTAAAGGTGTGTCTAATGTGGTTGAAGCAACTTCAAAAGAAGAACAAATTCATGGTGACTTTGGGATTGACTTAATTAAGATTATTAAGTTAGAAAACCCAACTTGGTTTGGTGAAAAATATATATCAAGAATACAAGATATGTGTATCAAAGCATTTAAAGCAGAAAGTGAAATAGTTGATTGGATCTTTGAGAAAGGAGAATTAGATTTTTTACCTAAAAATCAAGTTATTGAATTTATTAAAGATAGATTTAATCGTTCACTTGATAGTATTGGTGTGGAAAGTATTTTTGAAACTAATCAAGACTTGTTAAATAAAACTGAGTGGTTTAATGATGAAATTATTGGCACAAAACATGGAGATTTCTTTGTTAAGAGATCAATTAATTATAGCAAAAGAACACAGAGTATAACAGCAGATGATCTTTTTTAAAATGAATGAAACGATAAAAAACATAGACAAAAATAAAGATTTAATTCTCAAAGAGGATCTTTTAGTAAAAGCCCGAACGGAAAGTTTAAAAGAGCAAAGAGAAAAAGAAAATGACTCTTTTCATTGGTTGACAGACCATAGTAGGCATTTTTTATCCGCAGGTTATTTACAACCTGGAATTAAGGCTGAAGAAAGGATTCGTGAAATAGGAGATAGGGCAGAAGAGCTTCTAGGTATTAAGGGATATAGTAATAAATTTTATAAATATATGTCTGAGGGCTTTTTCTCTTTAGCTTCACCCGTGTGGTCTAATTTTGGTAAGGAGAGAGGTTTACCTATAAGTTGTTTTGGGTCTAATCTTTCTGATGATATGGGGAATATTTTGTATACTCAATCAGAGGTAGGGATGATGTCAAAACTTGGAGGTGGAACTTCTGGTTATTTCGGAAATATAAGACATAGAGGGGCAGCCGTAAAAAATAATGGTAAAGCATCAGGAGCAGTACATGTTATGCAACTTTTTGAGACTATGGTTGATGTTGTAAGTCAGGGCTCTGTTCGTCGTGGACGTTTTTCACCATATCTACCTGTTGAACATAATGATATTTCAGAATTTTTAGATATAGGTACAGAAGGTAATCCAATACAAGAATTAACACACGGAGTAACCGTAACTGATAATTGGATGGATGATATGATAGCGGGAGATGAAGATAAGAGAAAAATATGGGCAAAAGTTATTCAAAGAAGAGGGGAAATAGGTTATCCATATATTTTTTTCACAGGTAATGCAAATAGTGGATCTCCTGATGTGTATAAAGATCAAAATCACAAAATTTATGCTAGTAATCTTTGTACTGAGATAATGCTTCCATCTAATGATAAATGGTCTTTTGTTTGTGTATTATCATCTTTAAATCTATTGCATTATGATAAATGGAAAGATACAGATGCAGTAGAAACAATGGTGTATTTTTTAGATGCTGTGATTACTGAATTTTTAACTAAGTTAGAAGTATATAGAGATTCTATTGATCGAGAAGATCAACAAGTCTTCTTGTTTATGGAACGTGCGTATAATTTTGCGAAAGAAAATCGTTCCTTAGGTTTAGGTGTTCTTGGTTGGCATTCTCTACTACAATCTAAAATGTTACCTTTTAATAGTCAAGAATCTTATAATTTGAACACAGAAATTTTCAAGTTCATAAAAAATCGTTCTTATAAAGCTTCTGAAGAACTAGCTGAAAAATTTGGAGAGCCAAATGTTTTAAAAGGTTATGGTAGAAGAAATGCTACTTTAAATGCTATTGCTCCTACAACTTCTTCTGCTTTTATTTTAGGACAAGTTTCACAAGGTATTGAACCTATTTGGTCAAATATATATGTTAAAGATATAGCAAAGATTAAGACAACAATTAAGAATCCATTTTTATTAGAATTGCTAGAACAAAAAGGTCAAAATAATGTTGATGTTTGGCATTCTATAAGAGATCGAGACGGATCTGTTCAACATTTAGATTTTCTTTCAGAAAACGAAAAAAATGTTTTTAAAACATATTCAGAAATTGATCAAATGGATATTATTTATCAAGCAGGAAATAGGCAAGAATATATTGATCAGGGTCAGTCAGTTAACATTATTGTTCATCCTGACATGCCAGCTAAAGAAATCAATAAGTTATATATTACAGCTTGGAAATTAGGCTTAAAATCTTTGTATTATCAACATAGTATGAATGCAGCTCAGAAATTTAAGCAAAAAAAAGATTGTGTAATGTGTGAGGCATAGTATGAAAATTTGCTATTAAAATTCCTACTTGTTTTAGACTTTTTTGATTATTTTTTCAGTTTTGTATATTAAATAATCATTACTTTTGCCATAGTAAAATTAGCATAGTTATGTCTGACAATTATTTTGAAAAATCAACGGTAGTATTGGGTACAATTGTAACAGTTGTTTTGATTACTATTGTAGTATCAATTGTAATGTTTGGTTAGCATTTTTTGATTACCAATATTGTAATTTTTTTGATTCAATTTCTTTTAATTAAATAAAACAATTGATGCCATTTAATTCATTTTTCGCTTGGATGATGAATAAAAGAATTCATCAGATTAAACTTTTTTGTAAATATCCAAGTGAAGTTCAAAATGATGTATTTCAGAATTTAATTACTAGTGGAAGTAAAACTGAATTTGGTAGATTACATAGTTTTAAATTAATTAAAAATCATAGAGATTTTAAACAGATTCCTTTACAGACTTATGAGTCAATTAAACCATGGATAGATCGATCTATAATTGGAGAAAAAAGTATACTATGGCCAACAGCTACAAAATGGTTTGCTAAGTCTTCTGGCACAACAACTGGAAGAAGTAAATTAATTCCAGTGACGAAAGAATCTCTTGAAGAATGTCATTATAAAGGAGGGAAAGATTTACTAGCGTTATATTATAATAATTATCCTAACAGAAAATTATATAAAGGGAAGCATTTAATTATAGGAGGAAGCTCAAAAATAAATCAACTTTCAGTGGATTCTTATTTTGGTGATTTGTCAGCAATTATAGTTAAGAATTTACCTTGGTGGGCTGAAATAAGAAGGACTCCTTCTCGAGATATTACTTTAATGAGTAATTGGAATGAAAAGATTCAACGTATGGCAGAGTCAACTATTAATGAAGATGTTTATATTATTGCAGGTGTACCTAGTTGGACCATGGTACTTATGCATAAGGTACTTGAAATTTCTGGCAGAAAAAATCTGAAAGAAGTTTGGCCAAATCTTGAATTATTTATGCATGGAGGAGTTAGTTTTGAACCATATCGAGATCAATTTAAACGATTAATTCCAGATTTAAATATGAACTACGTTGAAACATATAATGCATCAGAAGGTTTCTTTGGAATACAGGATCAAATAAATTCAGATGAAATGTTATTAATGTTGGATTATGGTATATATTTTGAATTTATTCCAATGGAATCGTTCAATGATGTTAAATCTAATGAAGTTATTTCATTGAAAAATATTGAGTTAGATCAAAATTATGCAGTTGTTATATCTACTAATGGTGGACTTTGGAGATATATTCTTGGCGATACAATTCGTTTTACAAGTAGAAGACCTTATAGATTTAAAATAACAGGTAGAACAAAAAGCTATATTAATTGTTTTGGTGAAGAGTTAATTATTGAAAACACAGAATCAGCAATTGCAAGTGCTTGTCTTAAAACAGGTGCAGAGATTAATGAATATACTGTAGCACCTATATTTATGGAATCTTCTAATAATGGCGCACATGAGTGGGTTATTGAATTTAAAAAACTACCTAAGGAAATAGAAAGATTTATTTTAATTTTAGATGAAACTTTAAGAGAATTAAATTCTGATTATGATGCAAAAAGATACAATAATTTGGTGTTATCTAAACCTGTTGTTAATTCTGTTTCAAAGGGAACGTTTAATATATGGTTAAAATCAATTGATAAGCTTGGTGGTCAAAATAAAGTTCCACGTTTATCTAATGATCGTTTTTTTTTAGAACAAATTGTAAAATTATCAAGAAATAATAATTTATATAGATGATAAATAAGTTTTTCTTTTTCATATTATTATTCAATTTGAATTGTGTTATTTCTCAGCAAGATTCATATTCATGGGAGAAGGTTAATTCATATAAAATAAATAGTGGTGAAACATGGGCTGTTGATTTATTAGAGAACATTTATATATCAAATGGTGAGATGATTCATAAATATGATTCAATTGGGACTAGAATATTTTCACAAAGTATCAAGTCTTTAGGAAATGCAACAACTATTATCCCAATTAATACAATGAAGCTTTTACATTTTTCAGAAGAACAACAAACATTGTGTTATTTTGATAATACTTTATCTTTCCTTGATGATTGTATAGATTTATCTTTAGAAGGGATTATTAGTGCAGAGCTCATTTGTACTTCTAATCAACCGAATAAGGTTTGGTTGGTCGATAATTTAAACTTAACATTACATTTATTGTCTTTAAATAATAAACAACAAAGTCAGGTAGTTCGAAATTTAAGAGGTGTTCTTGATATTAATAATATTACGCAAATATTAGAACGTGAAAACAAATTATTTCTTCTTGATATTACAAAAGGTATATATGTCCTTGATCTATATGCAAGCTTAATTGAATTTATTGATCAAAAAAACATTTTACATATAGATGTTAATGAAGCTACAATATTTACATTATCCGATACAAATTTATTTGTTAAGAACTATTTTACAGGCGAACAATTATCTATTGACTTACCAATCGGTGGTATTTTTGAGTTAAAATATAAAAATGATTTTTTTTATTTTAGAGTAAATGAGAATGTTTATAAATATAGGCTTCAATTATATAAATAAATCTTGATTCTTTACTTAAAATTTGTAATTTAGAACGTTCAAATAGATTATATGCATATTGCAATAGCAGGTAATATAGGTTCAGGGAAAACCACATTGACTAGAATGTTAGCTAAACATTTTGGTTGGGATACTCATTTTGAAGATGTTGAACAAAATCCATATTTGAATGATTTTTATGATGATATGCAACGTTGGTCATTTAATCTTCAAATCTATTATTTAAATAGTAGATTTACTCAAGTACAAGAAATTCAGAAAGCAGAAAAAAATGTGATTCAAGATAGAACGATTTATGAAGATGCTTTTATTTTTGCCCCTAATCTTCATTCTATGGGATTAATGACAACACGTGATTTTGAAAATTATTTTTCTTTATTTAATTTGATGGACTCATTTGTTTCTCCACCAGATTTATTGATTTATTTAAGAGCTACTGTACCTACTCTAGTTAATCAAATTCAGCAAAGAGGAAGAGACTATGAAGAAAGTATTCGTTTAGATTATTTGAAGCGTTTAAATGAAAGATATGAGGCATGGATATCTACTTATGATAAAGGAAAGTTACTTATTATTGATGTTGATGAAAATAATTTTCCCGAAAATCAGGAAGATCTTGGTCAAATTATCAATTCTATTGATGCAGAAATTAATGGATTGTTCTAGATAAAACCCTAAAATTATGATAGTAGTTACTGGAGCAGCTGGATTTATAGGCAGTTGTTTAGTCTCTCATTTGAATATGTTGGGTTATGAAGATATTATAGTGGTTGATGATTTTTCTAAAACCATTAAATATCAAAATTTAGTAGATAAGAAGTTTAAATCTAAAATTCGAAGACAAGACTTTTTTCAATGGATAAAAGGTTCTGGTCAAGATGTTGAGTTTATTTTTCATATTGGAGCAAGAACAGATACTACAGAATTTGATCTTTCTATCTTGAAAGAGTTGAACTATAACTTTTCCAAACAAGTATGGCATAATTGTGTTAAATTTTCTATACCATTAGTATATGCAAGTTCTGCTGCTACATATGGTATAGGTGAATATGGGTATAATGACAATCATTCTATAATACCTAGTCTAAAACCTTTGAATCCATATGGAAACTCTAAGAATGATTTTGATAAATGGGTAATTAATCAAATAGAAACACCTCCATTTTGGTCAGGGTTAAAATTCTTTAATGTATACGGACCTAATGAATTTCATAAGGGTAGAATGGCTTCAGTAATTTTTCATGCATTTAATCAGATAAAAAGCACAGGGAAAATGAAGTTATTTAGATCTCACAATTCAAAATATAAAGATGGATGTCAATTAAGGGATTTTATTTATGTTAAAGACATTATTCAGGTTTGTAGTTACATGATGCATTCACCACCTAGCTCAGGTATTTATAATTTGGGTTCTGGAAAAGCTAGAACTTTTATTGATTTAGCTAAAATTACTTTTAAAGCTATGCATAAACAAGAGAATATTACTTTTATTGATACGCCAATTGATATAAGAGATAAATATCAATATTATACTCAAGCAAATATGATTAAACTGATTGAGTCTGGATACAATAGGGATTTTATTTCTTTAGAAGAAGGGATAGCTGATTATGTAACTAATTATTTAGACCATAATTTATACTATTAATTAAAAAAGATTTTGAAAAACTTTCGATATAGAAGAGCTTTTCAAGTCGTCTATGTTGTCAATATCGTTTAAAAGAGTCAATTTATCCAAGCTATATCCTTTTTGTAAGATTTCTTGTGTAGTTATCTTTAATAAATTATTTGTGCTCCAAGGTTTATTTTGAAATATAAATGGCATAAATTTTTTCATTCCGATAAGATAATACCCTCCATCATTAGAAGGACCCAAAACAGTATCTGATTTTTCTAATTTTTTTATTGCTAAATCCAATAATTTAGCTTTTAAATCTGGCAAATCAGAACCTATACCAATAATGCGTTTATAACCTTTTTTGAATCCAAATTCAAAAGCGTTCATCATACGTTCACCTAAATCGTTACCGCTTTGGATAAATTTTTCTTTTTTTGGCCAGACAGATTCAATTATTTTATCTGAAAAATAAATGTGTAAATCACTATTTTTAACTTTTAGTGATTCACTTTCGGTAATATTAAATAAGTGCTGATAAACATTAAATGCCTCATAATCACCAATAGCTTTCGCTAATCGTGTTTTAACTTTCCCTAGAGTAGCATTTTTAACGAAAACAATAATTAAATTTTCAGACATATTTTAACTTTTAGTAGATAATATTTCCATTTATAATCCATTTAGACCATTCTTTAGAATACCCATGTATATTTATAGTTTTTTCGCCTTTATTGTTGACTAGAGGAAAATTAATATTAATCCAATTAAAAAGACCTCCATAAAGATTTTTTACATTTTGATAGCCTAGTTTTTTAAGTTTCTCTCCGATTTTAACACTTCTGCTACCAATACTGCAATAAACGATTATTTCATTATGTTTTGATATAGAATCCATTGATCCTAAATCAAATTTATTGTATTCAATTAAAATAGCATTTTTTATATGGCTAATATTATATTCTTTTGTTGATCTTGTATCTAAAAAAAGAGTTTTATTATCATCTATTTTTTTTCTTGCATCATATGAAGATATTTGAGGAAATTGTTTGTTAATTTTCTTTAATAGTATTTCATAATTTTCATTTTCAATAGTAATAGAATCTATTTGAGATAGTGAAGTTGTTGTTTTAATTAAAATAAATAATAATAATTTTATTCTGATAAAAATCATAAGTTGACTATGGATAACAATATAAGGTATCATATACTGGACTATAACCTGCCCATATTCCAAGCGCACCTCCATTCATATTAGAGGGTACATTTATTGGAGTGCTAAAAGGACTTCCTACAGTTGTTAATTGTGTATTTTTTTTCTCTAAAAATTCATATACTGATTGATCTATTTTTGAGAATTTAACAACAACAGTATCACCTAATCTATAATATCTTCTAAACTCTTTTAGATGTGTGGTGTCTTTTCTTTTTAAAGGATTTTTAAAAGAGAACTCAAAGGTAAGACCATCAGAATATTTATCATCAAAGAACCATCCTCTCGCTGATTTAAATATATTATCTATTGGTATTCCTTCTGAATTTAAATTAGTTCGTTTGACTTCCCATTTATATGCATCAAATTGATTTGATGGATCGCTTAATTGTGCCCAACCATATCCATAATTATTATTTTCTAGTTCACCTTTCCAATATAATAAGTCTAGTGGTATTGGCTCTCCTATTTTAGTTTCTCCACTGTAGTATTTTTGATTATGTTTTATAATGAGTTCATAAGTTTGATTAATGTTTCCTTTAATGTCGTTAGAGCTATATACCATTAAAGGAGGGAGAAATTGTAGTTCATCTATGTCTTTTAATCTAAGCATTTCCGCAAGTTTTTTTTGGGATTCAGTAGGAAGGTCAGATATTGTATATAGATTTAATGTTGTTGTATCTTGATTGCAAACAACTTTCACTTCTGCATCTAAAATAAAATTTGATAAATATGTGTCGATATCTGTTGAGGAATAAATATCAGCTGATTTTGATATTAGTACAATAGGATGTCTATCTGTTTCAATAGTTCCATCTACAACAATATCAGGATTATGTTGAGGTAAATTTATTTCAATCTCCTTAGTACATGAGATGAGAAAGCTTATAGAAGGTATAAATATTAAGACAAAACGCATGATATTATTAATTAGGGATAACAATATAAGGTATCATAAGTTGGACTATATCCAGCCCATACTCCAAGTGCTCCTCCAATAATATTAGATGGAATATTAGTTGGTGTAGCAAATGGGTTTCCTGATGTAGCTATTTGTACATATTTTTTTTCCATAAATTCATAGACATCTCTATCAATTTTTGAAAATTTTATTACTAATGTATCTCCTTTTGGATATAAACCCGTGGTTTCATCAATGATATCATCTTCATAACCTTGAGGATTATCATAAAAGAAATCAAAAGTAAGTCCATCAAAGAAGTCATCATTAAATACAGGACTAAAAGGGGCTATAAAATTTGGATCTAAAGTTAATCCATTAGAGTCTAAATTAATACGTTTAACTTCCCATTTGTATGCATCGAATTGTCCTGGAGGATCTGAAATTGTAGCCCATGCATATCCATAATCTAATAAGTTTCCATCAACCTTCCAATAAAGATTTGTAAGCGGAGTAGGAGCTTTTATTTGGGTTTGTGCAGTAAATGTTTTGTCTTCTAGCTCTACTTTTAATGAGTATGTTTTGCCAACCTGACCAAATATAGATGGATCTAAAGAAGTATATCCGCAAATGTTAAAGTTTGCTAATTCATCTTCTGAAACACCTAATAAGTTGGAGACAATTGATTCGGTTCCAGGGGGTAAATTATTCGAGCAAAACTCTTCTAAAACTACTGTTGTTGTACCATCTGAAACCGTTATATTAGCTCCTGATACAAATCCATTTATAAAAGTATTTATATCAGTAGGAGAATAGATATTTTGAGATTTTGAAATTAATATAAATGGGGGTTCATTAGTTTCAATTCTTCCATCAATTACAATATCTTCATTATATTCTGGTATATCTATTTCTACTTCTTTGGTACATGATAATGTAGTTAGAGATAAAAGAAATAATAAATAAACTAATTGTTTCATAATTAAAATTCAAAATTCCATGTTACACTAGGTAAAATAGGGAACAGGGTGACTTGTTTTACTGTTATTTCAAAATCTCCCGCAAGAAAGTCGCCATCGTTATCTACATACAAGAAGTATGGGTTAGCCCTATTGTATATGTTATATATTGATATAGCAACATTAGTTCGAAGTTTCTTTTTTACTTTAATTATTTTCCCTGTTTCAATATCTATTTTGTCTTTATACTCTTTTCCATACCATGTCGCAGAGATATCTAATCGATGATAAGGAGCCATTCTTGTTGAGTTTCTTTGGCCATAATTAAAAAGTAATGACTGGTTTTGAACATACCAAGATGTTGGAAGTGTTAATGTATTTCCAGTAGCATATATAAAGGATCCACTAATAGTCCAACGATTATTTATCTTATATGAGGTCACTATGGATAGGTCATGTCTTCGATCATATTTTGCAGGGAATGGTTCACCATTGTTTAAATCTTCAAACTTTCTTTCTGTTTTACTCCATGTATATCCAAACCAGCCTGTAAATTTACCTACTCTTTTTTTTATAAAGAACTCGGAACCATAGCTCCAACCATTTCCAAAGACTAATAAATTGTCTGTATTATCTTGAATATTATCTCCTGGTAGTGCACCTTCTTTATATTCAATAAGGTTTTGCATTGTTTTATAGTATAGTTCAATAGATGCTTCAATTCGATTTTCAAGGAAGTTTTTAAAGTATCCAATGGATGCTTGCCAACCTCTTTGTGGTTTTGCTTTATCGGTTGTTGGGTACCAAATGTCTGTAGGTAGTGATACAGCACTTAGAGATGTCAAATGAACGTACTGGTAATTGTATGAATATCCGGCTTTAATAGAACTTTTACCTGGAAGAAGCCACCTTAAGGAAATTCTTGGCTCAAGGCCATGATAAAATTTTATAATTTCTCTTTTTCCATAGTCAATTGTTGAATCAGGTGTACTAATATCTCCCTTTATGTATCTTGTAAATGGACCAACATGTTGAAATGTGCTATATCTCAATCCCCCATTTAATCTTATATTTTCATTTATGTCAAATTCATCTAGAAAATATATTGCAGATTCATGACTAAATAATTTTTGCGCTAGGCCTGTATCAAAAGTTGTATTACCACTCTCAGCAGAAACACTTACTGGAGTAAATGTGTGGTATATATAATCGGCTCCAAATTTCACTTTGTGTCTTGCATTAGGAAAGTAGGTGAAACCTATTTTTGCACCGTAGTCACGAATCCCTGAGTTTAATGAAAAACGAAATTCATCTTGTGAAGATCCAAAACTGAAATTATAGTCAGACAGTGTTGTATTAAGGTTCATAAATAGCTTACTTGAAAATATATGATTCCATCTTAGACTCGCTATTCCATTACCCCAAGGCATGTCTACTTGAAAATTATCATTTATATTACCAAAACTAAAATCATCTTTACCATAATAGCTAGTAAAAAAAATCTTATCTTTTTTTGTGACTTCATAATCTAGCTTTAGGTTAAGATCATAAAAATAGTAGCTAGATCCTGAAAAAGGTGACGAATCAGGAATTGCAGCTTTCATAATAAGATCAAGATAAGTCCTTCTTCCAGAGACAATAAATGAACCTTTATTTTTTTTTAATGGTCCTTCAATAGTTATTCTAGAAGATATTGCTCCTATTCCACCTTTAACACCTATTTTTTTTTTATTACCATCATTTGTATTAACTTCTAGAACAGCTGACATTCTACCTCCAAAATTTGCTGGCATACCACCTTTAATTAAGTTAACATTTTTCACGGCATCAGCATTAAACACAGAAAAAAAACCAAATAAGTGAGCAGCATTATATACAACTGCTTCATCTAATAAAACAAGGTTTTGATCTGGACCCCCACCTCTAACATAAAAACCTTGCCCACCTTCTGAGGCAGAAGAAACTCCTGGTAATAGTTGAATTGTTTTTATAACATCCACTTCCCCCATAAATGCAGGGAGTGTTTTTATTTCATTAATATCAAGTTTTAATTGTCCTAACTTAGTACTCTTAATGTTATCTTCAGCATTTGCATTAACAATAACTTCCTCTATATTTTGAAGATTTTTTTCAATTTCTAAATCTAATCTAACATCAGTTGTAAGGTTGATATTTTTCTTTGTTGTTTTCATTCCAAAGGAACGAAATTCAACTAAATAATTTCCTCTGGGAACAGTAAGTGAGTAAAATCCGTAGGTGTTTGTTACTGTCCCTTTTTTTAATTTGGGGATATATATTTTTCCACCTATTATTATTTCACCACTGCTAATATCTTTTAGATAACCACTCAGTGTACTATTCTCTTGACTTAATATTTGAAATACAAATAAAAATGTAATTAGAGTTATAGTAGTTTTCATGTTTTTCAAAAATAGATACAAATTTACTTATAAATTAGAATTTAACTTAAGTAAAATATATCAACTTAGAAATAATACAATTACTTTAATTTTATATCTATTTGACAATTCATGTAACTTTATATTCTAGTTAGATTTTGGTATTTTTGTTTTCTAACAAATTTTCAAATAAATCATGAAGATTTCATATAATTGGCTAAAAAAATATATTGACACTGATTTATCTCCAATAGAAATTAGTGAGATTTTGACAAATACTGGTCTAGAAGTTGAGGGAGTTCATAAAGTTGAGTCAATAAAAGGTGGTTTAGAAGGAATTTTCGTTGGTGAGATAATATCTACAAAACAACATCCTAATGCCGATCGTTTAAAACTTACTAATGTATCTATTGGAAATGAAACACTTCAAATTGTATGTGGAGCAAATAATGCAAGATCTGGCATTAAAGTTATTGTTGCAACCGTAGGTTCAACTTTATGGCCTACTCCCGAAAAACCTTTTAAAATAAAGAAATCGAAAATAAGAGGTGTTGAATCATTTGGAATGCTTTGTGCAGAAGATGAAATTGGTATAGGTACTAGTCATGAAGGTATTTTGGAGTTGGATAAATCTGTTAAAGTTGGTATTCCTGCATCAAATTACTTTGATTTAGAAGATGATTATCAAATTGAAATTGGTCTGACCCCAAATCGATCAGATGCGATGGGGCATATAGGTGTAGCAAGAGATTTAATTGCTTATTTGAATGTTCATAATAAATTAGATTTATCTTTAAATATTCCTCCTTTAGAGAATTTTGAAGTTGAAAAAAATAATCTTAATGTTGATGTATCTATTCAAGATAAAGAGAATTGTCCACATTATATGGGAGTGACAATTTCAGGTGTAACAATTAAATCTTCTCCTTCTTGGTTAAAAAATAGCTTAAAATCTATTGGTATTTCTCCTATCAATAATGTTGTTGACGTTACTAATTATGTTATGCATGAATTAGGCTCTCCTTTACATGTTTTTGATGCTTCAAAATTAAATGGTAAAATAGTTGTAAAGAATGCCAAAAATGGAGATGAATTTAAAACTTTAGATGGAGTAAATCGTAAGTTAAAGGATTCAAATTTGATGATTACAAATGGCATTGACAATTTATGTATTGCGGGTGTTATTGGGGGAGAAGATTCTAGTGTTAAAGATGAAACAACAAATATTTTTTTAGAGTCTGCGTATTTTAATCCTATTTCTATAAGAAAGACTGCCAAAATGTTTGGATTGAACACCGACGCTTCATTTCGTTTCGAAAGAGGCGTGGATCCAAATACAGTAGATTATGCATTAAAACGAGCGGCACTTTTAATTCAGGAATTAGCAGGTGGACACGTAAGTATGGATGTTGTTGATCTTAATAATAATACTTTTAAAAATCATGTTGTAGTATTTAATTATGAAAGGTGTAATAAGCTTATTGGTGTTAACTTATCTATTCAAGTGGTTGATGATATTCTCGAGAATTTAGGCATTAAAATTCTTTCAAAAAATGCATCAGAAGTTAAATTAGAAATTCCATCTTATCGTATTGATGTTACACGTGAAGTTGATGTAATTGAAGAGGTCCTTCGTATTTATGGTTTCAATAATATTCCAATTTTAAAGAAATTAAATTCTTCCATAAATAAATCGATAAAACTTAATTTAGAAAAAGTCCAACATGTTGTTTCTGAAATGCTTGTTGGTATGGGGTTCTCGGAGATAATAAATAATTCTTTAACAAAATCAGAATATTATGATAGGTTTGGGAATCAAATTTTCAACTCTGATTTTAATGTTGAAATGTTAAATCCATTAAGTAAAGACCTTGATATAATGAGGCAATCATTATTGTTTAACCTTCTAGAGACAATTACTTATAATCAAAATCGTCAAAATCCAAATTTGATGTTATATGAGTATGGTAAAGTCTATCAAAAAAACCAAAACAATTATTCTGAAAATAATCGTTTAATGATTTGTTTAACAGGCTTAAAGGGTAAAGAAAGTTGGAACTCTTTAAAAGAGAATTATACTTATTATTCAATAAAAGGAATTGTTCTATCAATATTTAAACGTATTGGTATAAATACTCTTGTAAAAGAAAAAGAACATAGTGAATCTTTATTATATGATGGAGTGTCTCTATTTGTTTTAGATAATAAAATTGGTGATATAGGTTGGGTTTCACCTGATATGAAGGATTATTTTGGTCTTAAAAATGATGTTTTTATTGCGGATTTAAATTGGGATCAAATTATAGAGAGTATAAAGTTCAATAAAATAAAGTATACTGAGCTACCAAAAACATTTGCAGTTAGGAGAGATTTTTCATTATTACTTAATTCATCTATTAATTTCTCTGAAATAGAAAATATCGCTAAAAAATGCGATAAAAAAATTCTAAAGGAAGTCAGTTTGTTTGATGTTTATGAAGGAGACAATCTAGATAAAGGTAAAAAGTCTTATACTGTTTCCTTTATGTTTCAAGATTCCGAAAGAACATTGAAAGATAGTCAAGTTGATCATATTATGGATAAAATAAGAATCCAACTTGAATCTAAATTGAATGCTCAATTGAGATAAATGAATAAGCAGTTTGTAATTACTGGTATTGGTACTGATGTTGGGAAAACAGTTGTCAGCTCTATAATAGCTGAATCATTAAAAGCAGTATATTGGAAACCAATACAAGCTGGCGATTTAAATAATTCTGACTCACAAAAAGTTGCAAGATACACTTCTAATGTAACCATATTGAGGGAAGCATATAGTTTGTCAACACCAATTTCACCTCATGCAGCTGCTGACATTGATGGTCTTGCTATCTCATCTTCTAAATTAAAATTACCTGTTGTAAAATCTAATTTTATTATTGAAGGAGCAGGAGGGCTAATGGTTCCTTTAAATAAAGATGGTTTGAATATTTTAGATTTAATAGCTCTATGGGATTTAGAGACAATTATAGTTTCACGTCATTATTTAGGTAGTATAAATCATAGTCTATTAACCGCTGAAATATTAAAACATAGAGGAATTAAAATTGCAGGATTTATTTTTGTTGGTAATGAAAAAAAATCAACAGAGTCTATTATTTTAAATACTTCAGGTTTGAAGATGATAGCTCGCATACCAATTGTGAAAAAAATAGATAAATCTTTTATTTTAAATCAATCAGAAAAGATAAAATCAAAATTATGAGCTCTATTTTAGAAAAGGATAAAAAATATGTTTGGCATCCTTTCACTCAACATTTTAATTCAGAAGAACTTCTCGAAATAGTTAAAGCAGAGGGCGTTTTTTTATATGACAGTAGTGGCAAGAAATATATAGATGCTAATTCATCATGGTGGGTAAATATTCACGGTCATGGCAACAAATATATTGGAGAAGCAATTGTGGAACAATTTAATAAAATTGATCATATTGTTTTTGCTGGATTAACTCACTTAAAAGCTGTAGAATTAGCTAAGAGAATTACTAAAATATTGCCTACAGAAATGGAAAAAGTTTTCTTTTCAGATAATGGTTCAACATCAGTTGAAATCGGTTTAAAGATGATTATTCAATATTGGCATAATAAAGGAATTAAGAAAAATCGATTTTTAGCAATGAGAGGTTCATATCATGGAGACACATTTGGTGCGATGTCAATTGGTCAGCGTGGTTATTTTAATGTGCCATTTGAGCCATTTTTTTTTGATGTTGATTATATTGATTTTCCAAATAAATTTAATGAGGATTCAATTTTATCACACTCAAAGTCATTATTTGAAACAGGTGATTTTGCAGGTATGATATTAGAACCTTTAGTTCAAGGAGCATCTGGAATGCGCATGTATTCTCCTTTATTTTTGGATAGACTAGCAACATTAGCAAAAGATAATGATGTTTTAATAATATATGATGAGGTTATGACGGGATTTGGTAGGACTGGAAAAATGTTTGCTACAGACTATTGTCAAGTAAAACCTGATATTATAACCCTATCAAAAGGTTTGACAGCTGGGGTAATGCCTTTAGGATTAACAGTAACGTCGAATAGAATTTATAATGCCTTTTTAGGTGAAGAAACCACAAAAGCTTTGTTACATGGTCATTCTTTTACTGCCAATCCAATTGCTTGTGCTGTTGCTTGTGCTAATTTAGATTTATTTGAACAACCAATTACCATTCAGTGCATTCAGAATCTTGAATTATGGAATCAAGAATTTAAACTAGAACTAGAAAAAATTGAATGTGTTAACAATATTCGTCAACAAGGTACTATTATTGCTTTTGATGTTTTGTCTGAGGAAGGAAATACATATTTCTCAGATATTAAAACAAAAGCATATAAATATTTCTTGAGTCAAGGAGTTTTACTTAGGCCTTTAGGAAATGTGATTTTTATAAATCCTCCATTAATAATTTCGAAAGAGGAGTATAATAAAATCACAAAAGCGATTTTAAGATTTTTGAAAGACAGAAATTAGTTTATTTTTCTATAACTTAGCACCTGCACTTAGACTAAAAGAATTGATTATTCCTTTTCTATTAGGATAATTAATAGCTGTATTTATTCTAGTATAATCAATTCCTACTGCTAGTCTTTTACGTCTATATTTAATTTCTAAGCCATATGAAATTCCAGTTTCGATTTCATCAGGATCTAAAGGAGGTGGAGCTGTATTTCCGAACGTTAGACCTCCAATAATATTTGTTTCAATAGCATTATTTTGATTAATCATAAATAGATTATTACAGCCAATGTTAAATGGAGATATATAGAAGTATGTATTATAATCCCAAGGATCAATTATTGTTGCAATTTTAGCCCACTGAATTTGAAAGCCTGGTTTATATTTTGTGTTTTCTCCAAAATACCATTTGTGTCCAATTCTAAAACCAATTGTTGTAAATGCGAACGCAGAAGTCTCTGTGTTTTCATACGGCACGTAAATATTGTTTCCAGTTACAGGGTCATAAACGAATGAATAGTCCATAATGACATCTTGAGTTGAACCAATACCACCTCCTATTAAGCCATCTATATATAATCCTTGTTTAAAAAAGGAAAATTCTTTTCTTGTGTTATTTTGAAATATATTTCTTGGAGAATTTGTGTTTGAAGCTTCTTTTTCGTTTTGTTCAAATTTTTCCCATTCACCATTTTCATATATGATTTCATCAACATCAGAGATATTAATATTTCTTATTGGACCATCATCTTGCTCGAATTTTTTATATTTTATTGTTTCTGAGGTAATTTCAATTACGTTAGCCTGTATTTTATTTCCGTCTCTTTTAATAATGACATCTTGAGAAAACACAATTATTGAAAGAGTAAAGAAAATAAAAAAGAGTGTTATTTTTTTCATGGCTCTAGCTATTAAATAATTTAATACAAAGTTATAAATCTTTTTTATTTTGTTTCTTTTATAGAAGATAATATAATATCTGCTGCTTTTCGAATTTCATTTTCAGTAATATTTAGTGGTGGGGAAAGTCGAAAACTGTTGGGATGAGATAGGAACCAGAAACTAATTAATCCTTTTTCAAGGCATTTTTTCACAACTTTTTGAACTCTTTCAGCTGATGTCATATCAAAGGCAAACATCATTCCTATTCGACGAGTTTGAATAATTTCTACTTCATGTTTTAACAGTGATTCTAGTAAAGAAGCTAATTTTTCAACTTCATTAAAATCGATTTCTTCATTTAATACATTTAAGCATGCATTAGCAGCCGCACAAACAACTGGATGACCTCCAAAGGTTGTTATATGACCAAGCGTAGGATTATATGAAAATTTCTGGAGTATTTTTTTTGAAGATACCACTGCACCGATGGGCATTCCACCACCTAATGCTTTGCCTAAAGTTAAAATATCTGGAATAATATTAAAATGTTCAAAGGCAAAAAGTTTTCCTGTTCTTCCCATTCCGCATTGAATTTCATCAAAAATTAGTTTAGCACCAACTTTTGAGCATCTATCTCTTAATGCTATCATAAATTCAATATTAGGTATTCTAACTCCTGCGTCACCTTGAATTGTCTCAATAATAACACCAGCCGTTTTTTTTGTTATTTGAGATAGTTCATTAATTGAATTAAAAGGAAGTATTTTTATATCACCTAAAAGGGGTTCAAAGGCAGTTTTCTTTTTTTTATTTCCTGAAACGCTTAATGATCCATGCGTACTTCCATGGTAGGATCCCGTAAATGAAACGATTTGAGCTCTACCTGTTTCTCTTTTAATCAATTTTAAGGCTGCTTCATTTGCCTCAGTACCAGAATTTACTGTGTAAACACAATTGAGTTCTTTAGGTAAAAGTGAAGTGATTTTTTTACTAAAATTTAATTGTTCATCTTGGATAAATTCACCGTAAACCATTACATGTAAATGACGATCAATCTGTTTTTTTAAAGCTTTAATTACTTTAGGGTGTTTATGTCCAATATTGTTAACAGCAACACCGGCAATCATATCCATGTAATCTTTCCCCGATTTATCAAAGATATATATACCATCAGCATAATCTATATCTATTAGATAGGGCGATTTATTTGTTTGTCCTTGAAAGGATAGGAAGTCTTCTTTTTTAGTCATCGTTTACTTACGTTGAATTACTTTCAGCGCAGCTTCAATAATATTAGGGGTATCAATTTTATATTTACTCATTAAGTCTGCAGGTTTACCACTTTCTCCAAAGGTATCGTCAACAGCAACATATTCTTGAGGTACACAGTGATTTCGAGAAATTAATTGAGCAATAGAGTCGCCAAGACCTCCATTCATCATATGTTCTTCAGCAGTAACAATACACTTAGTTTTGGCTATACTATCTAATACAGATTTATTGTCTAATGGTTTAATTGTGTGCATATTTATTACTTCAGCCGAAATACCTTTTTTCTCCAGTTCTCTTGCTGCTTCAATTGATTTCCAAACCAAATGTCCACATGCGACAATTGTAACATCTGTTCCTTCAATTATAGTATCTGCTTTACCAATGATAAATTTACTGTCTGGTTTAACAAAAATAGGCACTGAAGGTCTACCAAATCTTAGATAAACTGGTCCATTATGTTTTGCAATAGCGATTGTTGCTTGTTTTGTTTGATTAAAGTCGCAAGGAACAATAACAGTCATATTTGGTAACATCTTCATCATACCAATATCTTCTAATACTTGGTGAGTAGCTCCATCCTCTCCGAGAGTTAATCCTGCATGAGAAGCACAAATTTTGACATTTTTATTAGAGTAGGCTATAGATTGTCTGACTTGATCATAAACTCGGCTTGTAGAAAAGTTAGCGAAAGTTCCAGTGTAAGGTATTCTACCACCAATTGTCATTCCTGCAGCTATTCCCATCATATTGGCTTCAGCAATTCCTACTTGAAAAAAACGATCAGGAAACTCGTTTTCAAAAGCATTCATTTTTAGTGAACCTGTCAAATCAGCACATAATGCAACTACATTATCATTAACCTTTCCTATTTCTAAGAGACCTTCACCAAAACCAGATCTAGTATCTTTTTCACCTAATAATTCTATATTATTTTTTTTAATCATAATCTTAATGATGTTGTTTTATTTGAATTAATTCTAAAGTTTTTCTCTAAAGTATAAGTTGAAGATTTTAATTTTTTTTGTCTATAAATTATTTTATATGTGCCTGGTTGGAGTTGCCAAAATCCTGATTTAGATCCATGTTTTAGTGTACAGACCCAATCCCATGAGCCACTATTTTTAGTGAATATTTGACCAACTATAGGATTACCTGATGAGTATCGTATCATTCCGGGAGCTTGAATATCAATATACGTTGTTACACTTTGATTCACATCAGTAGTAATATAAATTCTAGGGAGTGTAAGTATTTCTAGATTATATTTTCCAACTAAATATTTGTCTGACTCACCAATTTTTTGTGTGTTTAGTGTTGTTTGACTTGCATTTTCTGTTATTCTAACTTCAAACTGATAAGGTTTAGCCGCATTTAAGAACCTTACTTTTAAAAATCCTTGTGGACTATCAACGTTTATTATATTATGAGTATTATTTTTAATTTCGATATTATATTTATATACTCTAGGTGTTGTGTTAACCACTAAGTCATACTTTTCTAAAGGGTTTAAAATTAAAGTGTCTGGATAACCTAATTGATTTAATGTATGAATAAAGGTATATTTTAGTTCACTTGTTCCTGCTTTGTACAAAAACATTGTTACGTCAGTTTCAGAAGGCTGACCTTTTATGTCATTTAAGTTAATTTGAGCAGTTGTATTTAATAGTGCTTTTGAAACAACTGTCTTGAGCGCTTGTTCGAATGCATCTTTAGTTTCAGCATCTGCGTAATTACCAATACAATTAAATTTTTCTAAGTAAGATAAATCCATTCCTAATCCAATGACAAATGGAGTAACTTTTACATCTTTATCTTTTAGTTTTTTAGCAATCACACAAGGATCATTATCACAAGCTTCTAATCCATCAGTAATGAGAATAATAACATTTCTAGATTCATTGTTAGGGAAGTCTGCTGCAGCTGCTTCTAAAGATCTAGCAATAGGTGTTGTACCTTTTGCATAAATAGATTTAATTCTGTTTTTAACTTCATTAAAATTATTTTTACCAAAAGGAACTTCTAATTTAGTGTCGTTACAATCTTCAAATGTTGCTGTAACAGGTGATTGGTGTCCATATACACGAAGTCCAATTTCTAGATTTTCTACATTATATAAGTCATCTACTGTTTTTGAAAGTAATTCTTTTGCTGCATCAATTCTAGTTTGTGTCCCCAATTTTAAATTCATACTATTGGAGGCATCTAGAATAAAAAGGATTCGTGTTAAATCTTCTTGCCCTAAACTAATCGAACTAATAAAACAAAATATTATGTATAGAAAGGTTCTCAATTTAGTAGTCTCCTAATGTTTCTTCAAGTTGTTCTAAAGCATTATTGAGCTGTTCAATGTTTGGTGCAGAACCATGCCATTTATGTGTACCCATCATATAGTCAACTCCCTGGCCCATTTCAGTTTTCATTATAATTACAATTGGTTTTCCTTTACCAATATAACTATTAGCTTTATTTAATCCTGATTTAATGTCTTCTATGTTATGTCCATCCATTTTAATTACTTCCCATCCAAAAGCTTGCCATTTTTCATCAAGGTTTCCTAGTGAGAGAACATTATCACAATCTCCATCAATTTGTCTACCATTATAGTCTATTGTAGCAATAATATTATCAACTTTTTTAGCCGATGCATACATTGCTGCTTCCCATATTTGACCTTCTTGTAATTCTCCATCTCCATGAAGTGAATATACAATACAAGTATCGTTATTCAGTTTTTTTGTTTCAGCAGTCCCAATAGCGCACGATAGACCTTGACCTAAAGACCCAGAAGCCATACGTATTCCCGGAAGACCTTTATCAATAGATGGATGTCCTTGTAAGCGACTTGATATTTTTCTAAAGCTACTTAGCTCAGTAATTGGAAAATATCCAGAACGAGCCAATATACTATACCAAACAGGTGAAATGTGTCCATTTGATAAATAGAAGACATCTTCATTTATTCCATCCATGTTAAAGTTTGTTGGGTTATGTTTCATTTGATGGAAATAAAGTACAGTTAAAAAATCAGCGCATCCTAGAGACCCGCCAGGATGTCCTGAGCTGACAGCAGAAACCATTCTTACTATATCTCGCCTAACTTGAGATGCTATATTTTTTAATTCTTTGTTTTCCATGTAATGTCTTATAATCTTTTTACTAAACATGACTAAATTAAGTTTATTATTGAAAATAGATGTTGATTTTCTATTTACATTTTACACGATTTATTCACAATTTATGAATGAGTATATTTTCACAATTAATTACATCAAATAATATTATGGTTAATCCCTAATTAAACTTAAGTAATAAAAAATGATTGTATGAATTAATAGACTGATTAAGTGTTAAGAAGATTTATTGTATTTTTGATGTTTAAAATAATTTTAGTTTAAAATAAACAGATAGATGTGCAACTGTTTTTAACTAATTTACGTCTGTTTTTTGTGTTATTAAATTTTTATATATGAAGTTTTTCCTAATTGTGTTATTATCTATTATTTCTGTTACAACTTTTTCTCAGGAAATAGATTTGAGATTGCTTAGTCGATATAGTCAAGAAGATTTAATAGAAATGAGAAATAACAATATTGAAGAATATGAATTTTTAATCTATGCTTTAGATCATTCTATTTATACAACAAAGATATCAGATGAAAAGTATGATGGTTTAGATATTAAATTAATTGATATTACAAACAAAGATTTAAATTTTATCGCTTTAGATATTCAGATATTGGATGCTACTAATCAATATTACAAAATTGTAGGAGATAATAAACTATTAGTAGTCAAGTCTCGTTACGTATTAAATCAAGAAATTAAACAAAAAAAATAATGAGAAAATTTATTAGTTCAACATTTTTAATTTTAGGTGCTTTAGTCTTTTCAACCTTTGTTTTTGGACAAAATGTTAATATGGGAGATATCGGTTATCCTCAATCATCTCCAGCAAACTGTAACACATTTGGTACTGCAGGTAATAATTTTTTTGATGATGGTGGTTCGGGAGCAAATTATTCTTCAAACTTTAATGATACAACTTTCTTTTGTCCTGATCTGAACTTAGGAACAAAAATGACGCTTACATTTGCAATTAATGCTGGTTTTGAATTTAATGTTGATGGCTCAGATTCCATATATGTATTTGATGGACCAGATGTTAATTCTCCTTTACTAGGTGTTCATAATTCTGTTACAGATCCAAACGGTTTTGCTTATACTGCTTCTTGGAATAATCCAAGTGGGTGCTTGACTGTTGTATTTATTTCTGATGGAGCAAATGAAGGAACAGGTTGGATTGCTAACGCTCAATGTGGTAACCAAGCACAGCCATTTGAACCTCATATTCAAGCATTTATTAATGGTCAGGGATCAGATGCATTAAATCCTGCAGATACTGGTTTTGTTGATGTTTGTTTTGGTGATAGTATTTTATTTGTTGCTTCGCCTATTTTTCCAAATTCATTTGAAAATACAGGCTATGGTTATTCTCAAGATGTTAATTCTAATATTGATTTTGATTGGTATATTACTGATGGTGGGACATATCCTAATAATGATTCTATTTGGTTTACACCACCTACCCGAAGTGGTTATTTAGTTGATCTTAAAACGGAAGATCAGTTTCCTCAAGCCAATAGAGTTGTGTGTAAAGTAAGGGTGTCTCAACTTCCTTTATTTCAAGGTGTTGGACCAATTGAAGACACAGTTTGTCTAGGAGAAAATGCTACATTAATAGGTGGTGTTACCCAATCGGATACAGTCGGTATTAACATTCCTTCTGGAAATTTTGAATTAGGAGGTTCATTTGCTGGTTTAACATATTTGCCTGATGGTTCAGGAGCACAGTATCAAGCTCCAATTGATATTGGAGGTTTTCCACCAGGCTCTCAAATTTCAAATTCCCAAGATTTAAATCAGGTATGTATTACAATGGAGCATTCATATCTAGGAGATCTTGAGATAGCATTACAGTGTCCTAATGGAACACAAGTTACACTTTTGAATTCTTATAATCCAGGTTTTATACCTGGAGGTGTTAGTGGAGGATCAACTTATATGGGAGATCCTATAGATGATGTTGGAGGAGGAGGCCCTGGTGAAGGATGGGAATATTGTTTTAGCTCCGTCTTCAACACTTTTGGTGATTGGCCTTCAGAAACAGGTAACACTATTCCTGCACCAAATTTTGGTGGTGGTGGACCATCATTGAATCCAAACGGTGTTTATCTACCAGAACAAGATTTTTCTTCTTTTGCTGGATGTCCTGTGAATGGTCAGTGGACTATTATAGTTCAAGATAATCTGGGAATTGATGATGGCTATATTTTTGAATGGGGATTATTTTTTGATCCTTCGTTTTTTCTTGGTATTAATTCATATCAAAATTCTGTATCCTCTGAAGAATGGTTGCCACATTCAACAATTATGTCAGGTGAATTAGATACAGCAATAGTCGTTCAACCAGATACAGAAGGATTTACATTTTATACATATCAAATTACAGATGATTTTGGTTGTAATTATGACACGACTGTTTCTGTTTACGCTCTCCCTCTTCCAACAATATTTAATGATACAATAGGATGTGAATGGGGTGTTCAAGTTGGCGTTTCAGCTTTACCTACAACAGAATCTTTTAATGGTGGTGTTTGGTCATCTAATGATCCTTCAATTTCATTTATTGTTCCTGGTAGTAATATTCCAGGTCCACCTATTATAGATAATACTATTGACAATCCAGAAATAATTTCATCTAATACAACAGGCCCAGGTGGTATATCTACAGTAACTTATACAGATAATGCATGTAATACTTCAGTGAGTGCTGAAATTGAATTTATACCATGGCCTTTCACTTACCTCACAGATTCTTCTCTTTGTAGTGGTGTTATCTATAATTTGATTGCACCTAATGATAACATGTACCCTACAAGTTATCTATGGTCTGATGGAACTATTGGAGAATCAATTAATATAGATAGTCCTGGTACATATACAGTAGTATTGACAAGCGATCTTTGCCCAACTCATATTGCTCAAGATACTGTAAATATTGATTTTGAGATTTGTGGACTTGAAGCACCTAACGTTGTCTCTTTAGCTCCAGGTTCTCCAAATTCACTTTGGTTTGTTGATGCATCAGGTGATTTTTCGTCTTTTAATCTTTTGATTACTAATAGATGGGGTAATGTAGTTTTTGAATGTAATAACTCGGATTTTCCTAGTAATTGTAAATGGGATGGAACAAACAAAGGAGGAGAAAAAGTAGAAGATGGGACTTACTTTTATGTTATTGATGCTGTTATTGAAGGTGGAGAACAGGTTCAAAAACATGGATTTATTCAAGTTGTTGGAAATTAAATAGTTTGAATCAAATAATGAGAAAGGGGTAACCAATTGGTTGCCCTTTTTATATTTGAAAAAATTAATCATTATAAAAAATGAAGAAAATTGGTGTTAATGGTTTTGGTCGAATAGGAAGGTATTTTACTAGAATTTCTATAGAAAATCCTAATATTGATGTTGCAGTTGTTAATGATATCTTTGATATTAAGACACTCTTTCATTTATTTAAATACGATAGTGTTCATGGAAAATTAGAGAAGGAAATATCTTTAAGAGGCAATAAGATTATTTTATCAAATGGTAAAGAAATTGAATTTATTTCTGTTAAAGATCCAGAAAAAATTAAATGGTCAGATTATGGTGTTGACATTGTATTAGAGTCAACAGGTAAATTTAGAACAAAAGAAGAAGTCTCTAAACATTTGATAGGTGGAGCAAAAAAGATTATTTTATCCTCACCTGCTAAGGATAGTTCTTTAAAGACTATTGTTTTAGGAATTAATGATGAAAAAATTTCAGAGGATGATATTTTTCTTTCAAATGCTTCCTGTACAACTAATTCTGCAGCACCTATGATTAAGGTGATGAAAGAATTATGTGAAATTAAAAGTGCTTTTATAACAACTATTCATAGTTATACTACAGATCAACAATTACATGATGCACCGCATGAAGATCTTAGAAGAGCTAGGGCTGCAGGTGAATCAATTGTGCCTACAACAACTGGAGCGGCAAAAGCTTTAACAAAAATTTTTCCAGAATTAAATTATCATATTGGTGGTTGTGGAATAAGAGTTCCTGTTCCTAATGGATCTATGACAGATTTAACCTTTGTTGTAAGTAACCCCCCAAGTGAATATGAAATTAATCAAGCTATGAAATTTGCTTCTGAAAATGATCTCAAGGATATTTTAGCATATACTAGCGACCCAATTGTTTCAATTGATATTGTTGGCGAGTCATATAGCTGTATTTTTGATTCTTTATTAACAAGTGTGATTGGAAATATGGTTAAGGTTGTTGGTTGGTATGACAATGAATCTGGATATTCTAATCGATTAATTGAGTTAGCAGAAAAAATATAGAGAATTTAAAATAGCTCTGAGAAGTTAAACGCATTTTGAAGCCTTACTCCTCTTTCTGTTTTTCTTAATGTACAACATTCATTTATATAATCATGCTCAAAAAATAATATGTAATCCTCTTCAACAGCTAAGTTTAAAAACTTTTCTTTTTCAGATAAAGTTAATAAAGGTCTTGTGTCATATCCCATAACATATGGGATGGGTAGATGACCAACACTTGGAAGTAAATCTGCCATAAATACTATTGTTTTACCTTTATAATATATGTGAGGTATCATCATGCTCTCTGTGTGCCCATCAACAAAAAGTACGTCAAAATTTTTGAAAACATTTCTTGTGAAATTTTCCTTGCGATTTATAAATTTTAATTGTCCACTTTCTTCAATTGGAATAATATTTTCAGATAAAAAAGAAGCTTTTTCTCTATTATTTGGTTTTGTAGCCCATTCCCAATGTTTATCATTACTCCAATAAATAGCATTTTTAAATACGGGTTCAAATCCTTTTCTATCCTTATTCCATTTTATAGCACCTCCACAATGATCAAAATGTAAGTGTGTTAAAAAAACATCTGTAATATCATCGATTGAAAAACCAATATTATTCAAGTTCGGCTCTAAGCTATTTTCATCAGAAAGATAATAATGGGAGAAGAATTTTTCAGATTGTTTATCACCAATTCCAGTATCTATTAAAATTAAGCGGTTACCATCTTCAATTAGAAGGGATCTCATAGACCAATCACACATATTGTTTAAATCTGCCGGGTTTGTTCTAGACCATAATGATTTAGGTACTACTCCAAACATTGCTCCCCCATCAAGTTTAAAATTTCCAGTATTAATTGGATAAATAGTCATAGTTAAATAGTTTTAGTTTTCAAAACATAAAGTTATAATTGCCAAAATTGCAGCTAGTAAACCGATTATTTTTTTATTTGTTTTTCTTTCTTTAAATACTATAAAACCTATCATAGCAGAACATATAATTACAGAAACATTTGTAATTGCAAGAACTGTTGAATCTTCCCAATGAGTAGAACGATATGATAATAGCAATAAATATATAGAGAAGTAATTAGGTATTCCTAAAATTATACCTGCCAAAATATTTTTTAATTTAATTTTCATGCTTCTTTTAGCTCCTTGTTTTATAAGTATAAAGCATCCTATAATTCCAGCAGTACCAAGACTTATAGATGTAAAAATGGAAAGGTCCATTGAATGTAGAATATTTTTTTGAATAAAGTTTAATGTAAAGTCAAGTAAGCCACTTCCTATGAATAGTACAATTAACATCCATTTTGCTTTATTTTCTTGTTTTTTTGCATTAGGTAATGATATTAATAGAATGCCTATAAATGCTAAGGAAATTCCAACAACTTTGAAAACAGACAGTTTTTCTAGGTAGATTAAAATCATTAGAGTTATTGGAATTACTAGACTCATTTTAACAGATATAGATGTTGATGCAATACCATTTATTTGAGAACTTTTACCGATTAAAAAGAATAGTCCTATAAATAATAGTGCGCACATTATTACTGCAGGTAGCCAATAAAGATCATTTGTTAAATTTATTTGAGTTGGCTTTAAGTAAAATGCAAATCCAATTACTGATGCAGTGAAATAATTAAAAACAATTGCTTGAAATGTATTAATATTTAGTTTTTGAAATAATTTAAATATTACTAGTATAATGGTTGAACTAAAAATAGATAGAATTAAAGGAATCATATGTTTCTATAAATTAATATTTTGTCATTAAAAAAAGTAATTTCTTTTGTTATTTGTAAATTGTTTAGTGTAGGAGTTTTTGTCCCTTTTTTAATGATTTTTTCACTTTTAATAATTATAGTTTCATCCCATAAATTATTGTCAATAAATGATTGAATTGTTTTTTGACCTCCCTCAATTATTACAGATTGAATATTTTTTTTGAATAATTTTTTAATTATTTCTTTAGGATTAATACTTGACAGTTTAATCCATTCTATGTTATTTTCTGAACCTTCTTTTTTTGTATTTAGAATAATAGTGTTTGATTCTTTGTTAAATATCGATAATGAATCATCTAACCTTAACATTGGATCAATAATTATTCTAGTAGGATTTTGACCTTCATATGCTCGAACAGTTAGTTTTGGATTATCATTTTCAACAGTTTTCCTTCCTACAAGAATTCCTTGATACTCACTCCTTATTTTATGAACCAATGTTTGAGTTTCTATCCCTGATATATTGAATCTTTTTCCATCTTTATCTATAAAACCATTACTTGATTCAGCCCATTTTAAAAGAATGAAAGGTCTTTTTTTTTCGTGAAATTTGAAAAAGTGTTTGTTTAATTCACGACATTTTTTTTCAAGAACTCCAACTTTCACTTCAATACCTTTATTTCGAAGAATTTCGATTCCTTTACCATTTACTTTGGAGGATATATCGATACATCCTATAACCACTTTTTTTATGTTAATGTTACATAATAGGTTTGCACAAGGAGGTGTTTTACCTAAGTGAGAACATGGTTCTAGTGACACATAAATAGTAGAATCTTTTAGCAAAGATGCATTTTTCACATTGTTAATTGCATTTACTTCAGCATGATTATTTCCATAATTTTCATGATATCCTTCACCAATAATTTTATTATTATGGACTATTATTGCTCCGACCAATGGATTGGGAGCGACCTTCCCCACACCTAATTTTGCAAGTTGGATACACCTTTCCATGAAGAACTCATCAGAATGCATATAGCTAAGATATAGTTTAGTATTGAAAGGTTATCAATTTCTTTTATATTTTCGTGATTATGAATGAAATCAATTTATCTAAAAAATTAAAGTATTTATTTAGTTTACCAGTTATTGTAGCAGCCTTAGGTTATTTTGTTGATATCTATGATTTAACTTTATTTGGAATAGTCAGGGTTGAGAGCCTGAAAGATTTATCTCTTGATGTTGATTATGTAGGTTCTTTAATTCTCAATTGGCAAATGTTTGGTTTACTTTTAGGCGGAATTATATGGGGTGTGTTTGGTGATAAGAAAGGACGTCTTTCTGTTCTTTTTGGTTCTATTTTAGTATATTCTTTAGCAAACATAGCCTGTGGATTTTTACCTCAAATGCAATTTATGGATACTACAATTTTATATTGTATTCTTAGATTTATTGCTGGAATAGGATTAGCTGGTGAGTTGGGTGCTGGTATTACTTTAGTGTCAGAATCTCTACCTAAAGATTTAAGAGCTATAGGTACATCATTGGTTGCTGGTTTTGGATTATTAGGTGCTGTAGTAGCTAAATTAACTGTTGGTTTTTCTGGAGATTGGACTGTGACTTATTTTATAGGTGGAGGATTAGGTTTAGCTTTATTAGTTTTGAGAGTGGGGGTTTCTGAGTCAGGTATTTATAATGATATAAAAACAAACGTAAATATTAAGAAAGGTAGTTTTATTTCTTTTTTTACTAATTATTCTCGCTTTGTTCGATACATTAAATGTATCACAATAGGTTTACCAACTTGGTTTTGTATTGGGATATTTGCTTTTTTCGGAAATCAATTTTCTGTTCCTTTAAGTATTGATGGTGATATTGATCCTGGAGCCTGTATAATGTGGGCTTATATTGGTATTTCTGCTGGTGATTTTGCTAGTGGTTTTTTGAGTCACATGTTAAATTCTAGAAAGAAAGCTATATTTTGGATGTTGATATTTACTTTGTTAGGAGTTATATTATTAGTTTCTGGATGTGCTAAAACAGTTGAAATGTATTATGTTTTTATGGTATGGCTAGGTTTTGGTACTGGTTATTGGGCAATGTTTGTGACAGTAGGTGCAGAGCAATTTGGAACTAATATTCGCTCTACTGCAGCAACAACAATCCCAAATATGGTAAGGGGTAGTTTACCATTGATGGTTATTCTATTTAATTATATTAAAGAGGATTTTTATTCTGTATCAAGTGATGGTGTGTTAACTGCGGCAATTATTGTGGGAATAATTGCTTTTACTTTGGCAATATATTCTACTTTAACTATTGAAGAAACTCACAATAAAGATCTTGATTTTATTGATGAATAATTTGTTAATTATTACTGTAAAGTATAAAAAAACCGTTCAATATTTTGAACGGTTTTTAAAAGTTATTGAATAATTATTTAATGTTTTGATAAGTAGTCAGCTACTCCTTCAAAAGTTTCTTTCATCGCAGTCTTTCCCTTCGTCCAGTTAGCTGGGCATACTTCACCATTTTCTTCATGATGTTGAAGTGCATCAACTATTCTTAATGCTTCATCAACATTTCTACCTAAAGGTAAATGATTTACTAATTGATGTTGAACAATACCTTCTTTATCTATTAAAAATAAGCCACGAAAAGCAATCATAGGTCCATCTGCTTCTAACTCATCCATTTCATTATATAAATAGTCCCCAAAAAGAACACCATAGTTGCTTGCAATTGTTTTTGTTTGGTCCGCAATTAATGGATATGTAATTCCTTTAATACCACCTTTATCTTTTGAAACTTGTAACCATCCCCAATGACTTTCTGGAGTATCTGTTGATGCAGCCACAACTTTAACGCCTCTTTTTTCAAATTCGTTTAATTTTTCTTGAAAAGCGTGTAATTCTGAAGGACATACAAATGTAAAGTCCTTGGGATAGAAAAAGAATAATACATGATTTTTACCAAGATATTGATTAAGAGAAAAATCCTTAACAATTTCACCTCCATTTACTACTGCAGCAGCTTTAAATGCTGGTGCTTTTTTTCCTACTAGTACTGCCATTTTAAATTTTATTTTGTTTGATTAGTCAAAAATAAGGATTTTTTTAATAAGACATTTTACTGAAGATATGATTATATATTTTCAATGATGCTCCAGCATTTTGAACTATAAAGTCAAGTTCTTTTTTTTGAATAGAAAGATAATTGGTTTCAATTTTTTCAAATGTTTTTTCTAGTTCATTTTTTGATCGGATACTAAATCCAAATTTATTTTTAATGAATTTTTTTGCCTCAGGAAATCTGTGATACTTAGGACCAAAAATAACTGGAAGACCAAAAACAGCAGGCTCTAAAATGTTGTGTAATGAATTTGAAAATCCTCCTCCAATATAGGCGATGTCTCCATAATGATAAGCATTTGAAAGCTGACCAATTGTATCTAGTATAAGAACTCTTGATTTAATTATATTATTCTGGTCTTTAATTTCTGAATATTTGACATAATCTACAGTTAGTTTTGATGTAATATCATCTATGAAAGATTGCCCAATATTATGTGGTGCAATAATTACTTTTTTTTCTAATGTATTAATGAAGTCTAAAAGAATGTTTTCATCCTTAGGCCAAGAGCTACCAATTATAAAAGCTTTTTCTTTACCACAGAATGTTTTTAAATTATTATCTATAATAACATTCTCTTTGTTTTCAATCACTTTATCATATCTTGTATCTCCATATATTGATACATTATTAATTTTAATTGATTGCAATAATTTTTCAGACTCTTTATTTTGGACGAAGAACCAATCGAATTGACGTAGACTTTTTCTGAAAAAAGAGCCATACCATTTAAAAAAACGATGATTTTTTCTGAAAACTCCACAGAGATTATATATATGTGTGTTATTTTTTTTCGCTTCATTAATGTGATTTGACCAAAATTCATACTTTACAAAAAATGCTTGAAAAGGTTGAAAGTGTTTAATAAATTTTACTGCATTTGATTTTGTATCTAATGCAAGATACATAACATGGTCTGCTAAATGTTTACGTTTTCTATAATGTTTCATTCCTGACGGAGAAAAAAATGTCACTAGAATAAAAAAATGAGGATTATTAGATTTAATAATTTTCATTAACGGTAAAGCTTGGTCAAATTCACCTAATGAAGCACAGTGAAACCAAATCACTTTACGCTGTTTTATTGATGGCATTTGATTAAACATACTTAATCTACCTTTAGTCCAATCTTTAGCTTTAGAGTTAAACAAGGATAAAATGCGCATGCTGCATCCTAATAATATGATGCTTATGTTGTATATCAAATTCATTAGTTAAAGTAATATTCTTTTGGTAGTCTTTTATAGATTGGAATCACCCATCCGACTTTAATGCCATATTGTAAATCAAACATTATGTCTTTTGACACTTCAGTATTTGGTTGATCGAAAAAAATTTCTCTTTGATTATACGTATATCCTTGTTGAGAATATAATCCAGCATAAAAATTTAAGGCCCTTTGATTTGCCATAAAAGAGTACCCTATAAATTGATGTGTGTTTAAACCAGTTGTTAATCGGTCATATCCTTTTCTATAATCTAACTCTAGTGAAGGAACAACTTGATCTTGAGTTTCTACACGAATTTTGTGTGCTAGAAATCCTATTCCCGTAGTAATATAGATACCCGAATTTTTATTTGAATTAAATATTGGGAATATTTTTCCTGCTAAAATATTTACATGAAGACCTCTAGATAAAACACGAACTTTTGCTATATCACCATTTATATCAGTTATATTACCTTTAGAATCTAATAAATGATCAAATAAATTGTTTACACGTACATCGTTACCAAATATAAAATTACCTTCTAATCCAAAAGTCCAATTCTTATTTGTTTTATAGCCAATGAATAAACCAAGATGATTTAGTAGTCCATGTCTTGTTGCTAGGTCTCCAGCTGTCCAATTTAAACCATATTGAATACTAACTAATGGTGTACTTATAATAGAATCTCTAACATTACGCTGAGCATTTGAATTCAATGATAATAAGTTAATAAAGGTTAAAAAAAGTATTATCGATTTAATAATATGTTTGTTTGATATCAATATTTAAAATATTATGAATTTTCTAAATCACTAAATTACATTTTTTATCTTTGTACACTTGTAAAATATTGAATATAAAACCTTTCGATGAAAAAAATACAAATGGTTGATTTAATCTCTCAGTATAAGGCGATTAAACCTAGTGTTGATAAATCAATTTTAAATATTTTAGAGACAGCTCAATTTATCAATGGTCCTGTTGTTAAAGAATTTCAGGAAGCATTAAAGTCTTATTTAGGCGTTAGTTATGTTATACCATGTGCCAATGGAACAGATGCACTTCAAATTGCTTTAATGTCTCTAGATTTAGAACCAGGAGATGAAGTCATAACACCTTCATTTACATATATCGCTACAACAGAGGTTATTGCTTTGTTAGGATTAAAACCTGTATTTGTTGATGTTAATGAAGAAACTTTTTGCATTGATCCATCCAAAATAGAAGCAGTTATTACATCAAAAACAAAGGCAATTGTTCCCGTTCATTTGTATGGTCAAGCTTCGAATATGGAAGAGATTATGAGAATCTCAAATAAGCATGGAATTTATGTTATAGAAGATAATGCACAAGCAATAGGAAGCGATTATCATATGCCATCTGGAGATGTTAAGACGGGATCACTTGGAAATATAGGTTGTACATCTTTTTTTCCTTCCAAGAATTTGGGTTGTTACGGTGATGGAGGAGCTATTTTTACAAATGATGAGATGTTAGCGAACAAAATGGGGATGATTGCAAATCATGGACAAAGTAAACGTTATTATCATGATGTAGTTGGATGTAATTCAAGGTTAGATAGTATTCAAGCAGCAGTCTTAAAAATTAAATTAGCCAAATTAGATGAGTATATTAATGCTCGAAGAAAAGTTGCATCTTACTATGATGATTTTTTAGCACAGTTTGATGAAATGAAAGATGATAAAAGAATAATTACTCCAGTTAGAAGTAATAAGTCAAGACATGTGTTTCATCAATATACAATTAGGTTAATAGGCATTGATAGAGATGCTTTACATAAGTATCTAGCAGATAAGGGTATTCCATCAATGATTTATTATCCAGTGCCAGCTCATAGACAAAAAATGTTTTCAAAATTTGGCAGTGAACATACAGATTTACCTGTTACAGATATGTTGACTAATCAGGTTTTATCACTACCTATTCATACTGAAATGGAGCAAGAACAATTAGATTATATTAGTTCTAATATCGCCGATTTCATTAAAAATAATTATTGATTATGAAGAAAGTTGCTGTAATAGGGACCGGTTACGTTGGTTTAGTTACTGGTGCATGTTTTGCTGAAAATGGGAACCAAGTGTTTTGCGTAGATATAGATGAAAATAAGGTTCAAAAGCTGAAGCTTGCAGAGGTTCCAATTTATGAGCCTGGCTTGGAGCCTATTGTTAAAAGGAATATTACTCAAAAAAGACTTCACTTTACTTCACAACTAAAAGAAGCTATCGATTTTGCAGATATTGTTTTTTTAGCATTACCGACACCTTTAGGAGATGATGGCGCTGCTGATTTGACTTATATCTTGAGCACTGCGAATGAAATAGGGAAAATAATTTTAGAAAAAAAAATCATCGTAGATAAATCTACTGTTCCTGTTGGAACATCAGAGAAAGTTAGAACTGAAATTGAAAAAAATTCAAAAGTTGATTTTTCAGTTGTTTCTAATCCTGAATTTTTACGTGAAGGTTTTGCGATTAAAGATTTTTTGAACCCCGAGAGAATTGTTTTAGGGTTATCAGATGATTATGCATTAAAAATTATGACAGAACTCTATGAACCTTTTATTAGAAGTAAAGATCAGTTAATAATTATGGATGAAACATCAGCAGAATTAACTAAGTATGCAGCGAATTCATTTCTAGCAACAAAGATTACATTTATGAATGAAATAGCAAATTTTTGTGAGTGTGTTGGTGCAGATGTTGATATGGTTAGAGAGGGTATTGGTTCGGATTCTAGAATTGGTTCAAAATTTCTTTATCCCGGCATTGGATTTGGAGGGAGTTGTTTTCCAAAAGATATAAAAGCTATAGTTAAGTCTGGATTAGATCATGATTATAATTTTCAAATTATACAAAGTGTTATAGATGTTAACAAAAAACAAAAATTGTTATTGTTTGATAAGGTTAAAAATTATTTTGGCAATATAGAAGGAATGCAATTTGCACTTTGGGGTTTGTCTTTTAAACCAGATACAGATGATATTCGTGAAGCATCATCTTTATCCCTTATTTCATCATTAATTAACGCTGGAGCAAGAGTAATATGTTATGATCCTCAAGCTATGTTAAGCGTTAAATCAGTCTTTGGAGATAGAATAAATTATGTAGAAGATAAGTATGATGCTTTAAAAGAGAGTGATGCTTTGTTAATAGCTACAGAATGGTCAATGTTTCTTAATCCTGATTTTGACAGAATGCAAAATTTATTGAATAAACCTGTAATTTTTGATGGCAGAAATATCTATGATTTAGAAGCTATGAGTAAACAAGGCTTTTACTATAATTCAATAGGAAGAAAAACAATATTCCCGAGTTAATTGAGAAAAAATCTACAATAATGAGAAAAAACATATTAATTACTGGAGCGGCTGGATTTTTAGGTTCACATCTTTGTGATTTATATGTAAAAAAAGATTTTCATGTTATAGCTATGGATAATCTTATAACAGGAGAATTAAAAAACATTAATCATCTTTTAAAGTATGATAATTTTGAGTTTATTCATCATGATGTAACAAATTATATTGATATTTCATGTAGATTAGATTATATACTTCATTTTGCTTCACCAGCTAGTCCAATAGATTATTTGAAGATTCCAATTCAAACATTGAAAGTTGGGTCTTTGGGCACTCATAATTGTCTTGGTTTAGCAAAATCAAAAAATGCTCGGATACTTATTGCATCTACTTCTGAAGTATATGGAGACCCTCAAATTCATCCTCAGGAAGAATCATATTGGGGACATGTAAATCCAATAGGTCCAAGAGGGGTTTATGATGAAGCTAAACGTTTTCAAGAAGCTATAACTATGGCATATCATAAATTCCATGGTCTAGAAACTAGAATTGCTAGAATTTTTAACACATATGGTCCCCGTATGAGACTTAATGATGGACGTGTTCTGCCAGCATTTATTGGTCAAGTATTGCGAGGTGATGATTTAACAATTTTTGGAGATGGTTCTCAGACAAGATCTTTTTGTTATATTGATGACCTAATAGCAGGAATTGATCTTTTGTTAAATAGTGATTATTCAGATCCAATTAATCTTGGTAATCCTTCTGAAATTTCAATTCGTGATTTTGCCAAAGAAATTATTAAAATGTCGGGAAGTAAACAAAAGATAATTTATAAAGAATTACCTATGGATGATCCAAAGAAACGTCAACCAGATATAACAAAAGCAAAAGATATATTAAGTTGGGAGCCTAGGATTGATAGATCTGAAGGTTTAAAAATAACATACGATTACTTTAATAGTCTTTCCGAAGAAGAGTTGAAGAAAACAGAGCACAATGATTTTAACAAATATATTATTCGATAATGGGATTTTTTGCACATGAAACTGCTGTGGTTGATAAAGATTGTCAAATTGGTGAAGGAACAAAAATTTGGCATTTTTCTCATATTATGTCTAATTGTATAATTGGTGAACGATGTAATATTGGTCAAAATGTTGTTGTGTCTCCAAAAGTAAAACTTGGTGTTAATGTTAAGATTCAGAATAATGTTTCTTTATACACTGGAGTGGAGTGCGAGGATGATGTTTTTTTAGGCCCTTCTATGGTTTTTACTAATGTAATTAATCCTAGAAGTGCTGTAAATCGAAGGGATGCATATATAAAAACCATTGTTAGAAAGGGTGCAAGTATTGGAGCAAATGCTACCATAGTATGTGGAAATGAAATTGGTAAATATGCTTTTATTGGTGCAGGAGCGGTAGTTACTAAAACAATAAGAGACTATGCTCTAGTTATTGGAAATCCAGCACGTCAAGTCGGTTGGGTTAGTGAGATTGGTGAAAAATTGCATTTTGATTCAAAGGGTATTGCAATATGTAAGGAAAGTGGTTCAAAATATAAGTTATTGAATGAAAAAGTAGTAAAAATAGAGGATTAGTATATAGGAAATGAAAAAGGTTAAATTTGTTGTTATTGGAGCGGGTCATATTGGAAAAAGACATGCAGAAATGATATCTAGAGAGGATGAAGCTGATTTAGTAGCGATGGTTGATATTCGTTCAGAAAAAGAGTGTGAAATAGATAAATTTAAAGTTCCATTTTTTAATTCTATTGAAAATTTACTAGAATCAGGAATTGAATTTGATGTTGGTAATATTTGTACCCCGAATGGTTTTCATGCTTCTCAGAGTTTACTTTTACTAGCTAATAAAAAGCATGTTGTTTGTGAAAAGCCTATGGGTTTATTGAAGGAAGATTGTGAAAAAGTAATTTCTAAATCATTAAAAATGTCTCGAGATGTTTTTTGTGTAATGCAGAATAGATATTCTCCACCTTCTAAATGGGTTAAATCAATCATAGAGGATAAAAAACTTGGAAACATATTTATGGTTCAATTAAATTGTTACTGGAATAGGGATGAAAGATACTATAAAAAAAATGGTTGGAAAGGGACATCTAATTTAGATGGAGGAACACTTTTTACACAATTTTCTCATTTTATTGATATTATGTATTGGTTATTTGGAGAAATTGATAATATTCAAGGCAGGTTTGATGATTTTACTCATCAAAATGTAACTGATTTTGAAGATTCAGGTTTTGTAAGTTTTGATTTTAAAAATGGTGGAATGGGAACATTGAATTATTCTACAGCTGTTTTTAATCAAAATCTTGAAAGTTCTATTACTATAATTGGTAGTAAAGGATCGATTAAGATAGGTGGTCAATATATGAATAAAGTTGAAGTCTGTAATATTGATAATTATGAAATGCCAGAATTACCAGAATCAAATCCAGCTAATGATTATGGACCCTATAAAGGTTCAGCTGCAAATCATAATTATGTTATTAAAAATGTAATAGATACTTTAAAAGGTCGAACAACTGCAACGACTAATGCTTTTGAAGGTCTTAAGGTTGTTGAAATAATAGAAGAAATATATAAAGTTAGAAATGAACAGTTCAATTTACGATAAATTAATAAATAAAGAAGCTAAACTTGGTGTTATAGGATTAGGTTATGTTGGTTTACCAATTGCTTTAGAATTTGCAAAGAAAATTAAGGTAGTTGGGTTTGATATTAATGAAGAGCGTGTTAATATGATGCGTAATAATATAGATCCAAGTAATGAAATAGATTCATCACAATTTAACCAATGTGATATTCATTTCACAAATAAAATTGAAGAATTATCGGATGTGAGTTTTTTTATAATTGCCGTCCCAACGCCTATTGATGGTTCAAATTTACCTAACCTTTCACCTCTATTAAATGCAACAAACACAGTTGGTAAGGTTTTAAATAAAGGTGACTATGTTGTTTTTGAGTCAACAGTTTATCCAGGATGTACAGAAGATGATTGTATCCCTGTTTTAGAAAAAGTTTCTAAATTGAATTTTAAAGAAGATTTTATGGTCGGTTATTCACCAGAAAGAATTAATCCCGGTGATACAGAACATACTTTGAAAAATGTAATAAAGGTCGTTTCAGGTTGCTGTGAAAAGGCAGTAGATCAAATAGGTAAAATATATGAATTAGTTATAGAAGCAGGTGTGTATAAAGCATCCTCGATTAAAGTAGCTGAAGCATCTAAAATAATTGAAAACACACAACGTGATGTAAATATTGCTTTAATTAATGAATTGTCAATTATTTTCAACAAACTTCAGATTAACACTTTTGATGTTCTAGAAGCAGCAGGAACTAAATGGAATTTTCTTAAGTTTTCACCCGGCTTAGTAGGTGGTCATTGTATAGGTGTTGACCCATATTATTTAACACACAAAGCAAAACAAGTAGGATATCATTCGAAGGTAATTACAAGTGGTCGTTATGTAAATGACTCTATGGGATTCTATATAGGTAAGCAAACGGTTAAGAAAATTCTTGCTACTGGAAAACACATACAAGAAGCTAAAATTTTGGTTATGGGTGCAACTTTCAAAGAAGATGTTAGCGATATTAGAAATTCAAAAGTTATTGATATAATTAATGAGTTGAAATCTTTTCAAGTTAAAGTTGATTTAGTTGATCCAAATGCCTCTTCAGAGGAAATGGAATTAGAATATGGTGTCTCATTAATTGAGAAACCAACAAATGATTATGATGCAATTATTGTTGCTGTTAATCATAAAGAGTATAAGATTATGAATGAAAGGGATTTTAGATTAATGATGAAAGATGATTTAGGAATTGTTGTTGATGTTAAAGGCATTTTTAAAAACTCTATTAATAATCTAGAGTATTGGAGTTTGTAGATTCAGTTTGACTTAAATACTTTTTATTTATAGATAATAAAAAGTATGAGTGTTTAATATATGGGTTTTTTTAACAATTTTTTTTCAAAAAATCGAGGTTATGTAATGCCTGTTGATTTATCAGTTTTTAAAGTTGATATGCATAGTCATTTAATTCCTAATATTGATGATGGATCTAAATCAATTGATGAAACAGTTAATATGCTTTTGAAATTTGAAAGTATGGGATACCGTAAAGTTATAACAACGCCCCATATTATGAGTGATCATTATCCTAATACTAAAGAAGTTATTATAAAGGGATTAAAAGATGTTAGAAGGGAGTTATCTAAATTAAATTTAGATATCATTCTTGAAGTTGCTGCTGAATATTATTTTGATTATGAATTAATGAATAATATTATAAATAAAGAAGAATTATTAGTTTTTGGAGATAATTATTTGCTTGTTGAATTTCCATTTCATTCTAAGCCAAATGAAATTGAAAAATTATTTTTTCAATTGTTACTTCAAGGATATAAACCAGTAGTAGCTCATTTTGAAAGGTATCTATACTTTAATGATATTGTATCTTTAGCTAGAGAATGGAGAGAAAAAGGAATATTTATACAATTAAATTTTAGTTCAGTATTTAATTTTTATGGTCGTGAAGTTAGATGCAGAGCAGAGAAATTAATTGATTCTAAACAGGTTGATTTTGCAGCTACTGATTGCCATAATATTGAAAATTTAATACTTCTTGAAAGTAATAGATCAAAGGAGTATTTATATAAGCTTAGTTGTATTGATTTAAGGAATAGTGATTTAATTTAATTTTTAAAAGTTTTAGTGTTTGCTTAATATTAAATTTATGAAAAATGAAAAAAACATAAAAGATTGGAATGACATAAAGACAAATGACAGTTGGGCAATATTTAAAATTATTGCTGAATTTGTTGAAGGATATGAACGAATGGCTAAAATAGGTCCTTGTATTTCTGTCTTTGGATCGGCAAGGACAGATCCTAAAAATAGATATTATAAAATAGGAGTTGAGGTCTCTCGTTTATTAGCAGAAGGTGGTTTTGGTGTTATAACAGGTGGAGGCCCTGGGATAATGGAGGCTGCTAACAAGGGGGCTCAAGAGGGTCGAGGAAAATCTGTAGGTCTTAATATTGATTTACCTTTTGAACAAAATCAAAATCCATATATTGATAGAGAACATAATTTAGAATTTGATTATTTTTTTATTAGAAAAGTTATGTTTGTTAAGTATGCTCAAGGATTTGTTGTCCTTCCAGGTGGTTTTGGTACTTTTGATGAATTGTTTGAAGCATTAACATTAATGCAAACGAATAAGATAAATAAACGTCCAGTTATTTTAATAGGTTCAGAATATTGGAATGGTTTAATGAATTGGATTAATGATATTATGCTATTTAAGGAGAGTAATATTTCAGTTATTGATTTAGATTTAATTAAAATTGTTGATACTGCAAAAGAAGCATTTGAAGCAATTGATGAATTTTATAAGTCAAATGATTTATCTCCAAATTTCTAAAAACTTATATTTGTATACAATATTATGTCATTATTTACTAAGATTAGAAATTATGTTTGGAGTAAAAGTTTTTTAATTAACATTAGCTCAATTTTTTTATTTTATGTTGTAAGTATTTTTATGTTACAGTATTACCTAAATAGTATTACAAATTTTGGTCAAAAAATAGAAGTGCCAAATTTAATTGGTAAAAATCAAAGTGATTTACAAAATATTTTTAAAGGTTCAAGTTTAAATTATGAAATTTTAGATTCTGTCTATAATCCAAAAGAATTTGAAGGAACTGTGATAGAGCAATCACCTCTTGCAAGTGAGATTTCGAATATATATGTAAAAGAAGGTAGAGTAATTAAATTGAGAGTCTCTAAACGATCACAGTTGGTTGAATTACCAAACTTAATTGATAAGTCACAACGATTTGCTGAAGTTGTATTAAATAGTAGATCTTTCAGATATAAGTTAGATTATAAGCCTTCTGTAGAGTCTGATGGGGCTGTTATTTCACAATTATATAATGGTAAAAATGTTGCCGGTGGCACGAAATTACCTATTGGATCAAGAATTACATTAATTGTGGGAAGGAATCAGGAGGGTATTAGGGTTCCAATACCAGATTTATATGGTTTAACTATTTCTGAAGCTAAATCTCGTGTTGAGTCAATAGGTAATCTAGACTTTTTCTTAGTTTGCCCAACTTGTATAACTAGAGATGATTCCTTAAAAGCAAGAATTGAATCCCAATCTCCTGAGTTTGTTGAAGGTTATATGACTGCCTCTGGAACTACAATATCTGCTTTTGCTTCAACAGAATTAATTAATTAATTTGTTAATAATTATTTAAAATGAAGAATTTAGTATTAATTGGGTTTGTCATTTTTTTCTTTCATCAATTATTTTCTCAAGATGAAGGCATAGCTAACATGGCTGTAAATCCACAAATTAATTTTAATAAAAAATTGAGTGAAATAAACATAAAATCAAACACTTTTGACAGTACATTTATTTATACTTTAGATACATTGAACCTGCCTATATTTGATGAATTCAGTACTGATAAATTTCAAAAATATAATGCTGATTTTTCTGACCCTGGAGTTACATCAATATTGGTTTATCATTTACATGATAGTACAAATGTTCCCTTGTTAGGTGGTGAGATATATTCATTACAACCAACATTTAAAAGAACAGTTGATTTAGCAAATTCTACATTTATAGATGAGTACTTTAGCCCTATAATAGTTAAGTTAGGTGATTTATCAACTTATCCTGTTTCTCATGTAGATACTTATGTTTATCCTCCATATTATATTTTTGATACTATTGATTTTGTAAATGATATTGATACTAGTTGGATTAATGATGCCGAAGTATTTCAAGATTCTGCTAGACAATTTTTTATTTCGTTAAATAATCCTTCTAAGATTTGGATCGAAAGTGAGGCGTATCATAATTTTTCAATGGCTAAGAACCCATGGTCATTAGGTGTTGCTTCATTTGATGGATTAAATGAATATGGTTATCCATACGCAATTGGTACTACAACATCAGGTTATGCAGACCATTTAACTTCAAAAGTGATTGATATGAGTGGATTAGATCCAAGTGATTCTGTATATTTTAGTTTTTTATATCAACCTAAAGGTTTTGGTGATCAACCAGAAGTTGGAGATTCATTGATTTTAGAGTTTTATTCTAAAGATATAGGAGAATGGAATTGGATTTGGAGTGTTTCAGGGAGTCCTTTACAATCTTTTAGACATGAACATATCCTTCTAGATAACCCACAATATTTTAATGATGGATTTAAATTCAGATTTAAAAATTATGGTGGTTTATCAGGTAGTTTAGATCATTTTCATATTGATTATGTTAATTTAAGACAATCGTCTGGATATCAGGATACAGTAATTCGTGATTTTTCATTTGTTTATCCCGTATATTCTTTATTAGAAGATTTCACTTCAGTTCCATGGGATCATTATAAGAATAATGCAGCTCAATCTATGTCATCTAAGGTTAAAGTTGTTTTGAGAAATAGTGATAACGTTCCAGAAAACGAACAAAATGGTTCTGTTAATATTAAATATATGGGAATAACAGAGGGTACTTTTATTTTGTCAGAAAATCTTTTAAATAATGGTGACTTGAATTATTTACCTTGGACAGAATATACTTCTATTCATGATTTTTCAAGTGGAGATCGATTTGATGAGTCAAAATCAGGCGTGTCTTTAGAATTTGATTTTGTATCTGAAGCAAGTCATCAAAATTCTAATTTTACATTAAATGATTCAACATATAGTAAACAATATTTTCAAAATTATTATAGTTATGATGACGGAACAGCAGAAGCAGCTTATGGTCCAACAGGTAATCAAGCTAGATTAGCAGTTCAATATACTGCTTATGAAGATGATTCATTAATAGGGGTTATGATGCATTTTGTTCCAACTGTTGATGATGTATCTGATAAATTGTTTCTTATAACAGTATGGGATGATAATGGAGGAGAGCCAGGTAATATATTGTATGAAGATGAATTATTTTTTACTCGTCAACCTGTCTATACAGAAAACAGGAATATATTCCACACCTATTATTTAAAGGATACATTACGTTTACCTATATCAGGAACATTTTATGTAGGTTGGAGGCAGTTTGATCCTGAACGTTTAGGTGTCGGTTTAGATATGAATATTGTTAATAATGATCATACATTTTATAGTGTTGATTTTGGTCAATCATGGAATGTTTCAAATATTGAAGGTTCAGTTATGATTAGACCAGTTTTTTCCACAAGTTATAATTCTGTTTTAGGTCTTTCGAAAAAAGAATCTCTTGATGATGTGTATATATATCCAAATCCAACAACTGACATTGTAAATATTAAGTTCAATTCCGATTCATTTAAAAAAATAGAATTATATAATCTACAAGGTCAATTAATACTTTCTACAGATGAAAAAACTATAGACTTAAGTAATTCAGATCCTGGCATATATTTTTTAAGGTTATATGGATCATCAAAGATTTATAAAATATTAAAGCAATAATGTCTAAAAAAACATTTGAAGAGGAAAATAATCTAGGTTCAGAAGAGATGTTTGAGCATTATAGATTTGATGTAGATCCTGGTCAAGAGATTGTAAGAATAGATAAGTTTTTAATTGATCGTATTCCAAATACTTCTCGAAGTAAGATTCAAATTGCTTCTAAAAATGGTAACATTCTAGTTAATAGTGTTAAAGTAAAACAAAACTATAAGGTTAAGCCTTTAGATAAAATATCTATTGTTCTGCCTTATCCTGTTAGAGAGTTAGAACTTATTCCTGAAGACATTCCTTTAGATATTATTTTTGAAGATGATGAAGTTTTAGTTGTAAATAAACCGTCTAATATGGTTGTTCATCCCGGTTATGGTAATTATACTGGTACGTTAGTTAATGCTTTGGTTTATCATATTGAAAATTTACCCACTAAAAAACAAGATTATTTTGGAAGGCCAGGCTTAGTTCATCGATTAGATAAACATACAACTGGTTTACTTGTTGTCGCAAAAACGGAAAATGCTTTAACTAATCTTGCCAAACAATTTTCAGATAGAACAACAGAACGTCATTATTATGCTCTTGTTTGGGGTGATGTTAAAGAAGATGGTAAAGTCATAGCTAATGTTGGAAGATCATTAAAGAATAGAAAGGTAATGACTGTTTTTGAGGACGGTATTTCGGGTAAAAATGCAATTACTCATTATAAGGTAATTAAGAGATTTGGGTACGTTACGCTTGTTGAATGTAAACTTGAGACAGGTAGAACACATCAGATTCGTGTTCATATGAAGTATATTGGTCACCCTTTGTTTTATGATTTGGAGTATGGTGGTGATAAAATTTTGAAAGGTACTTCGAACGCAAAGTATAAAAAATTTATAGATAATTGTTTTAGCCTACTTGATGGTCAGGCACTTCATGCAAAAACAATTGGATTTAAGCACCCATCACAAGATCATTATATTAGATTAAATTCAGAGTTGCCTAATGGTTTTCAAAAAGTCATAGACAAATGGTCTAAGTATATTATTGTTTAAAGTTTATATTTCTTTGTTTTAAGTTATTTCATTCGCTTTTTTTTTTAATTTTATATTCTTATTAAAACTTTGTATTAGATTATATATTGGTTTAATTTACAATTAATTAAAAAAAAATGGGGTTCAAAATTATATTAACAGTTTTATCATTAACTATTACTTCATTGGTGATAGCTCAAAATAAAAGGATTGAGAAAGCTCAGTCAGCATTTATTAGTGAGAATTATAGTGAAGCAGCAGAAAAATGTGCAGAGGTATATCAAAAACTTGGTCGTAGAGGTAATAGAGCTAAAGCTAAAAAAGCTGACATGGCATTTAAAACAGCTCAATGTTATAGGTTTATTGAAAAATATAGAGAGGCGAATGAGTGGTATGATCGTGCCATTTTATTAGAACAACAAAATGCAGTGCCAGAGGTTTTCTTATATAATGCTGATATGCTTCAGATGATGTCAGAGTTTGAGAAATCAATTGAAAACTATGAAGAATATTTAAAGTTAGTACCTGATAATGAAATTGCGTTACAGGGTATAAAATCTTGTAAGAAGCATTCTGATTTTATTGCTAATAGAACACGTCATATAATAGAAAATCAAACAGCGATCAATAAAAAAGAGTTTGATATGGCTCCAATGTTTGGAGATCGTAAAATGAGTAAATTATATTTTAGTTCTGGTAGAGATGAAAGTACAGGAAGAGGTAAAGACCCTAGAACAGGTGAAGGATATATGGATTTATGGGTTTCAGAATTAGATAAAAAAGGTAATTGGACAGAACCTTATTTAGTTAATGGTGAGGCAATTAATACCATAGATAATGAGGGTACTGTATGTTTCGATTCTCGTTACAAAAAGATGTTCTTTACAAGATGTCCTAATATTAAAAAATCTAATTTAGGATGTGATATTTGGGTGTCTGAAGCAAAGGGAAAGTCAGAGTGGAAAGAACCTATTAAAATTCAATTAAAGAATCATGATTCTATTTCTATAGGTCATCCTGCTACTATGGATGGTAAATATTTAGTTTTTGCTTCCGATATGCCTGGTGGTTTTGGTGGTCGTGATTTATGGTATACAACTTATGATAAAAAATCTGAAACTTGGTCTGCTCCAAAAAATATGGGTTCAGATATTAATACTAAAAAGAATGAATTATTTCCAACTTTTGCATTGAATGGTGACTTGATTTATGCTTCTGATGGTCTTGTAGGAATGGGTGGTCTAGATATATTTAGAGCCACTCGTGTTGGAGAAGAGAATAAGTGGGAGAATCCAACTAATTTAGGTTTTCCTATTAATAGTGTAAGTAATGATTATGCTCTTGTGGAGTATGATAAAAGAAAGGGTTATTTTACTTCTGAGAGGAAAACTAGTAGTGGAGAATTTTCTCCTGACATTTATTCTTATGTATTACCTCCTCATCTATATGATTTAAAAGTTATAGTTTCTGAGTTAGGTAACAGTGCTGTTAAGATTCAAGATGTAAAAGTAGTTGTCACTTCTGAAGGTAAAGCTTGGGAAGGATACACAGACCAATCTGGTTCAGTTTTTTGGGATAAAACGCCAACCGGTGATCGTTATATTAATGAAGAATCAGGTTATCAAATAAATATTTCTAAAACAGGATATCATGAAGATAAAAATGGAACAACAATTTCCACTATTGGTTTAGATTATGGTCAAAATTTTGTTGTTGATATGGCCTTGCTTCCCAAGACACCGATTCGTCTTCCGGAGGTTCGTTATGCACTTGATAGGTGGGATTTGTTAATAGACTCAACAATTACTTCTCCTGATTCTTTATTATTTGTTGTTTCTCTTTTAGAAGAATATCCAGGTTTAGTTCTTGAATATAGTTCTCACACTGATGCTCGTGGTACAAATAAAAGAAATCAAAAGTTATCTGAAAATAGAGCTAAATCATGTTATAAATATTTAGTTGAAAAGAAAGGTGTTGATCCACGTAGAATTGTTCCAGTTGGGAAAGGAGAGTTAGAGCCTAGAATAATATGGAAAAAAGATGATGCTTATTTAGTATCTCGTCCTTCTAATATGGATGGAGTAGAAGAAATAAAATTAACTGAATCCTATATAAATTCTTTTAGACGTAAGGATATAAAGACATTCGAAATGCTTCACCAATTAAATAGGCGAAGTGAAGGTAAGGTTATTACAATGGATTTTGATCCAAACACTGCACCTCCAGCTGACCCTAAGCATTTAAAGTTTGTGAGGTATCCATAAATAATTAATTTATTAAAGAGGTTCTTAGTTTTAAGAACCTCTTTTGGTTTTAATGTTTAACTTTGGATTTTTAAGATTGTATAATGGTACAAAAAATCATCTTTTTTTTTGAAATGAGGTCTTTTGGAGTTTGTACATGGTGGGCAAGTAAGCTCGGTATTAATAGTTTTAAAGTAAGATTGGGCTTTATTTATTCATCTTTTATTGCTTTAGGTTCGCCTTTACTCCTTTACTTGATAATGGCTTGGATTCTTGAGCATAAACATTATTTTAAGTTACAGAGGAAAAGTAGAAATAATATTTGGGAATTATAGATAATCGGTTTAATTCCATATATTTTCTATTGCTTCAATTTTTATATATTTTATCTCGACAGGGAATCCATTCCTGTTCCATAAACTAATTTGAATATTATCCTTAGGTTTAATTTCTTTTGGTAATGAAAATGAAAAATAGCTTTTTTCATTTAATTTAGGATAATTAATCATATTTTCTAGGTCGCACCCAATCCATATATTTTTACCATTGATGTCTTTTACTGGCAATCCATTTCTTGTTGCGGTTAGGTTAACAGTTAGTTCATTTTTAATATTTGATTCTGCTTCAATATATGCTCTAATATAGTATTGAAATTTGCAATTTATATCTTCCGATTGAAATATTATATTGGGCCCATATATATTACTTGTATCAGAAAGATAAAAGTTTTTAGTTAGTTGATTTTTTTTGTATATCCACTCATCATTTTGTTTTTCAGGATGAAATTCTGCTATTATTTGCTTGTTTGTTTTTTTTGATTTACCATATTTGCTCAATAAAAAAACTGCGCAATTGTTGAGTTTTTTGTAGTCTAAAATTACAGGATAAAATTCTTTGCAGGTTTCATAAATTTGAGGTAATGTTAATCTTGAAGAGTATCCAATAATACAATAATCTTTATTTGATTTCATTAATTCTTTTCTAATTGATATGTGATCTTTAAAACCGATTAAATGTTTGTCAAATAAAAGTTTTTCGTTGGTTTTTTGGATATAAAAGTTTAAATAATCAGGATTATTTAAATTCATAAATAGGTGAGTATTTTCTTTTCCATGTTTAGATTGCCATTGTATAATTGGTTCTGTCAACTCTCTAAAAACTCCGAAGTGTTTGTTACCAAATAGTTCTTTTTCAAATATAGTCGAACTTGTACCTACTATTATTAAAATTACAAAAGAGATATTAAAAATAATATTAGTGGTTCTTTCAAAAAATCTACCGATAAGTATAAATAGAAATGGCAATGGAAATAACATTACTGGGAATTTTAAAATTGGAGATTTTAGGTATGAAAAAGTAAATGCTATTATATAAATGCCAAAAAACCATAAACAAAAAATTAGTGTTTTTTTTACATTTTTTTTATTTTTTTCATTTCTTTTTATTCTTCCAAATATTATTAAAAACACTATTGTTGATAGAAGTATATAAGAATCATTAATGGAATAAAAAATAAATTTCAATAGCCAACTTCCTTCAGGTCTAGATAACCATTGTAATCCATTTTCTATACTTAGATGGTAATAAGTTATTTCTATGTGAGGAAAAAATAAAAGAATACTAATTAAACCAGAAGTTAAATAAGGAATAATAGTGCTTTTTTTTATAAAAAATAAACCGCTTAATCCCATAAAAAGAACTAACATAAAAGCAAAATAATGTATATACATAGTTATACTAAATGAGATACCTAGACAAATTGCATTTATCCATTTACTCTTATTATTTTGAGAGTTATTATTAAAGAAAAAATTAAACCAAAACCATGTACTTAATAGAACAAAAAATAGACCTGGACTGTATGGCCTAGCTAGCTCTGAATGTATGACAGGGAAGTATGTTATTGTTAAAAGTGTTGAAGCAAATACTCCTGTTTTACAATCAAAAAATCTTCTTCCAATTTTATAAGTTAAGCAAATAGAAAATAAACCCATTATAACAAAAGGAAATCTTAAAACCCATTCTTTAGTTCCAAAAATTGAGGCCCAAAATTCCTCAAAAAATTGCACGCCTCCAGGGTGCATATCTCCTTCTTTTACGGCATATTTTAAAATATCTGTTATACCATTATATTTTAGTCTTGTAATGGCGCTTAATTCATCATTTGAATAGGAGTGTATAATTGAAATCGCAAATCTTAGTATAGCTCCTATAAATAATAGAATTATTATATGAATATTTTTTTTGATTTTTTCGATTTGGTAAATCTAACGTTTAATTTTTTTATTCACAATTCTTAGATTTATTGATATATTTGGATTTTTCAAATAGAAATTTAAATCACTATAATATGAAAAAAGTATTATTTATACTGGTCAGTATTTTACCGTTTTTAACTTTTGCTGCAGAAAAAGGATTAGATCAAAAAATTGACGAATGTTTTGGGTGGGCTACTAGTTGGTTTGTTCAAGTAATATTCTATCAGATACCATTTACAGATAATATCAATATTTATTGGGTACTATTTCCTTTAATTATTGGTGCAGTATATTTCACACTGTATTTTCGATTTATAAATTTCAAGGGATTTTTCACTTCCATTAGAATTGTAAGGGGTAAATATGATAACATAGAATCTAAAGGAGAAAATCGAGATGATGAAAGTGATAATCATCATGGTGAAGTTTCTCATTTTCAAGCTTTAACAGCAGCTTTATCTGCAACTGTTGGTCTTGGTAATATTGCAGGTGTTGCTATTGCAGTGAGTATTGGGGGAGCTGGAGCGACATTTTGGATGATAGTTGCAGGCTTATTGGGTATGGCATCTAAGTTTGTAGAGTGTACACTTGGTGTAAAGTATAGAGAAATTAGTGAAGATGGAACTGTTTATGGTGGGCCAATGTATTATTTAAAGAAAGGTCTTAAATCAAAAGGTTTTCAATCTATAGGTGTCATTCTATCTGTTTGGTTTGCTATCATGTGTATAGGAGGTTCTTTTGGTGGTGGGAATATGTTTCAAGTTAATCAGGCTTTTCAATTATTAGAAAGTATTACAGGAGGTGATAAATCTTTCTTACATGGTCGTGGATGGTTGTTTGGTATAATTATGGCTACTCTTGTTGGTATAGTGATAATTGGAGGAATTAAAAAAATTGCAAATGTAACCGATAAAATTGTTCCCTTTATGGTAGGTATATATGTTCTTGCTTCATTGTTTGTTATTTTCATTAATTATCATTTGATAGGAGATGCTTTTATGCAAATTATCTCAGGAGCATTCACTCCTATAGGAATAGCTGGTGGTGCGATTGGTGTTTTAGTTCAAGGATTTAAGCGTGCAGCATTTTCTAATGAGGCAGGTATTGGTTCTGCATCTATTGCTCATTCTGCTGTTAAAACAAAGTATGCCGCTAGCGAAGGCTTAGTAGCTTTATTAGAACCATTTATTGATACGGTTTTGGTATGTACAATGACTGCATTAGTATTAATAATTACAGGGTTTGTTGATCCTAATAATTCCGGTATGAATAACGCTCAAGCTATTCTTTTAACTTCAAGTGCTTTTGAATCAGTTATTTCTTGGTTTCCTTATGTATTAACTATTGCGGTTGTTTTATTTGCTTTTAGTTCAATGATATCATGGTCTTATTATGGTTTTCAATCTTGGTCTTTTCTATTTGGAAGGTCAAAAAAAGTTGAGTATTCATATAAGATATTATTCTGTGTTTTTGTTGTTATTGGTTCAGCATCAAGCTTGAATTCTGTTATTGACTTTTCAGATGCGATGGTATTTGCTATGATGGTTCCTAATATGATTGGCTTAGTTATTTTAGCTCCTAAAGTCAAAAAAGAGTTATCGAAATTCTATAATGCAATTAAAAATAAATAATATAATTGAGTGTAATTTCTTATTTGACAACTAATGACTTCTATTGAAAACAAAATTAAAGATGTTATACGAGATATTCCTGATTTTCCCAAACAGGGCATATTATTCAAAGATATCACTCCTATTATGATGGATCCTATTTTATCAAATGATATTTTAAATGAGTTATTTGAAAAGTATAAATCAGAGAAAATAAATGCAGTTGCTGGTATTGAAAGTAGAGGTTTTTTATTTGGATATCCACTAGCTATGAAACTTAATGTTCCCTTTGTTTTAATTAGAAAAAAAGGTAAACTTCCATATAAAAAAATAAGTTTCGAATATGAACTTGAATATGGCTATGAAAAAATAGAAATGCATTCTGATTCTTTAAATTCAGGAGATAAGGTTCTAATACATGATGATTTACTTGCTACAGGAGGTTCTGCACAAGCTGCGGCTTCTTTGATTAAAAAAACAGGTGCAGAAGTTTATGGCTTTGACTTTCTCATTTCTTTAGATTTTCTTGGTGGGAAAAAAAAAATATCTCAATTTTCTTCTAAAATTAGTAATTTAGTAGCTTATTAATCATAGCTTAATTTATAATTTTTCACGATGAATTTTGAACTTAATGATAATCAAAAGATGATTACACAGATGGTGAGGGATTTTTCTAAAAGAGAGATTGCACCATATTTTATTGATTGGGATAATAAAGAGTATTTTCCAATAGATTGTTTTAAGAAAATGGGTGAGTTAGGGCTCTTAGGTATTTATATTCCTCAAGAGTATGGTGGAAGTGGTTTTGGTTATTTTGAATATGTCACTGCATTAATTGAGCTTGGGAAAGTTTGTGGAGGTGTTGGTTTAAGTGTAGCTGCACATAATTCTCTTTGTTTAGGTCACATATATTATCACGGATCTGAAGTTCAAAAAAATAAGTATTTACCAAAACTTTCTTCTGGAGAGTATATTGGCGCATGGGCTTTAACTGAAGCTAACACAGGCTCTGATGCTATGCGTATGAAGACTACCGCAGTTAAAGAAGGTGATGAGTGGGTTATAAATGGGACTAAAAATTGGATTACTCATGGACTTTCTAGCGATATTTTAGTTGTTTTAGTAAGAACGGGTGAACTTTTAGATAGCAGAGGTATTTCTGCATTTGTAATAGAGAGGGGATCGAAAGGTTTTTCTGCGGTTAAGATTAAAGATAAATTAGGTGTAAGGGCCAGTGAAACAGCAGAACTTATATTTGATGATGTCAGAGTTCCTGAAGAAAATCTCATAGGCGAAGTAGGGATGGGATTTCTTCAAGCAATGCAAGTTCTAGATGGTGGACGTATTTCAATTGCAGCACTTTCATGTGGTATTGCAAGAGGAGCCTTTGAATCTTCTGTTAAATATTCTAAAGAAAGAGAACAATTTGGAAAACCAATAGCTAATTTTCAATCATTAGCTTTTAAGCTAGCTGATATGTCTACTGAAATTGATGCAGCTGAATTATTGACTTTTCAAGCTGCTTATAGAAAAAATAATAAACTTGATGTAACTAAAGAAGGTGCTTATGCAAAATATTTTGCTAGTGAAGTATCCGTGCGTTGTGGTAATGAGGCCGTTCAAATTATGGGAGGATATGGTTATACAAAAGAGTATCCTGCTGAAAAATATTTACGTGATGCAAAGCTAATGACTATAGGAGAAGGAACTTCAGAAATTCAAAAAGTAGTTATTTCTAGAGAAATTTTGAAGTAGGAAATTGAAATTAAGATTTTAGTTTGTATATTTGCCAACCAAAACAAATAAATTAATATAGATTATGTTAGTTATCCCTGTAAAAGAAGGTGAAAATATTGAAAGAGCCATTAAGAAATATAAAAAGAAATTCGAAAAGACGAAGGTAATGAGAGAGATTAGAACTCGTAAAGAATTTATAAAACCTTCTGTTCTTAGGAGGCAAGAAGTAATAAAGGCTTCTTATAAGCAAAGAATGAAATCTGCTGATATGTAGTGTGTAACATTTATCTTAATATATCGTAAAGAGGAATCTATGGTTCCTCTTTTTTTTGTTAAAAATTTTTTAGATTATCTTATTGCTGAGAAAAGGTTTTCTAAACATACAATATTAGCCTATAGTAATGATCTGTCGCAGTTTTTAGATTTTGTAGACATTAAATCTCAGCATGACCTTAAAGAGATTCATTCTAGAATTATTCGTTCTTGGGTGGTTTTTTTAATTGATAATGGAATGGAGTCTTCATCTGTCAATAGAAAATTATCAACGGTAAGTACATTCTTTAAATGGTTAATTAGAGAGGGTATTACGGATAGTAATCCTATGCAAAAAGTTATAGGACCAAAAAATAACAAAAGATTGCCCTCTTTTGCTCAACAATCTGAGGTTGATTTTATAAACACAAAAAATATATTTACAGATGATTTTGAAGGTTTTAGAGATTTATTAATGTTTGAAATTTTATATCAAACTGGTATTAGATCAAGTGAATTAATAAATTTGTTGGATTCAAAGGTGTTTGATAATCAAATAGCAGTATTAGGAAAGAGAAATAAAGAAAGAATAATTCCAATTTCACAAGACCTTTCTTCTTTGATCAATTTTTATCGAGAAAAAAGAAAAGAAATTGATGTATCTCCTTACTATTTTTTCTTGTTAAAAAGCTCTAAAAAATTATATCCAAAGTTTGTATATAGAAAAATAAATAGTTATCTTGGAAAGGTTACGGGTTTGGAGAAAAAGAGCCCCCATGTTTTGAGACATACTTTTGCAACACATATGTTAAATAATGGTGCTAGCTTAGAAGTGTTGAAAGAAATATTAGGTCATTCAAGTTTAGCAGCTACACAAGTTTATACGCATAATTCTTTTTCTCAATTAACAGAAATTTATTCACAATCTCACCCAAGAGGTGACAAAAAATAAATTATATGGATTTTAAAATTAATACAATACATTTTAGAGCTGACACAAAGTTAATCCAGTTTGTTCGTGATAAAGTTAAAAAGCTTGAGTTAATATATGATAAGATTATTTCAAGTGAAGTATACTTGAGGTTAGATAAAACTTCTAATAAAGAGAATAAAATAGCGGAAGTTAAATTAGTTATTCCTGGAAATAAATTGTTTGCTAAAAAGCAATGTAAAAGTTTTGAAGAAGCTGCAGACTCTGCAGTTCAGGCATTGAAAAATCAAGTGTCTAGATCCAAAGGTAAAATAACATAAATTTTTATCACACATTCTTTTTAGAGATGAGCGATTATTTTATCGCTCTTTTTTTTTTTTTTTCTAAAAAATGTTATATAAACAAATAATTCCTTACATTTGCACTCCCAAAAGTTGGGGCATTATTAAAAAAGTTCTTTTACATAATGGTAAATTTAAAATAACTAAGCCGATGTAGCTCAGCTGGCTAGAGCAGCTGATTTGTAATCAGCAGGTCGTGGGTTCGAGTCCCTCCATCGGCTCAGGTTTTGGGGAGATACTCAAGCGGCCAACGAGGGCAGACTGTAAATCTGCTGACTATGTCTTCGCAGGTTCGAATCCTGCTCTCCCCACAGTTATTTTAATTTTTAATATAAGCGGGAGTAGCTCAGTTGGTAGAGCGTCAGCCTTCCAAGCTGAGGGTCGCGAGTTCGAATCTCGTCTCCCGCTCGTAATACTAAATATAGATTTAAAGTCTATATTTATGTGATTTTTTTGAAAAAGGATTAATTTTTTTCACTTAATTGGGTGAAATTTTAATATATATGATTATAAACTTTATTTTTTAACTTAAGAAACACAAAGAAAAATGGCTAAGGAAACATTTGATCGTTCCAAACCCCATGTAAACATTGGAACTATTGGACACGTCGATCATGGGAAAACGACGTTAACAGCTGCAATTTCTAGCGTACTTGCTAGTCAAGGACTTGCACAAACTCGAGACTTTTCTTCAATTGATAACGCACCTGAAGAGAAAGAACGTGGTATTACTATTAATACATCTCATATTGAGTATGAAACTAAAAACCGTCACTATGCACATGTTGACTGTCCTGGTCACGCTGACTATGTAAAAAACATGGTAACTGGTGCGGCTCAGATGGATGGTGCTATTTTGGTAGTTGCTGCTACTGATGGACCAATGCCTCAAACTCGTGAGCATATTCTTTTAGGACGACAAGTTGGCGTTCCAAGAATGGTTGTATTTATGAACAAAGTAGATATGGTCGATGATGAGGAATTGCTAGAGTTGGTTGAAATGGAAATAAGAGAGTTATTAGATTTTTATGAATATGATGGTGATAATACTCCTATCATTTCGGGATCTGCTTTAGGGGCATTGAATGGAGAAGAAAAGTGGGTTGGTACAGTTAATGAATTGATGGAATCAGTTGATACATGGATTGAATTACCTCCACGTGATGTTGATAAACCTTTCTTAATGCCTGTTGAAGATGTATTTACAATTACTGGTAGGGGAACTGTTGCAACTGGACGTATTGAGTCTGGTGTAGTTAATACTGGTGATGGTGTTGATATTTTGGGAATGGGTGATGATAAGTTAGAATCTACGATTACTGGAGTAGAAATGTTCCGTAAGATTTTAGATAGAGGTGAAGCAGGGGATAATGTTGGTTTATTGCTTCGTGGAATTGAAAAATCAGATATTAAACGTGGTATGGTTATTTCTGCTAAAGGAACAACTACTCCTCATTCAGAATTTAAAGCAGAAATTTATGTTTTAAAGAAAGAAGAGGGTGGTCGTCATACTCCTTTCCATAATAAATATCGCCCTCAGTTCTATTTGAGAACTACTGATGTAACAGGTGAGATCTTTTTGACCGATGGTCGTGAAATGGTTATGCCGGGAGATAATGTTACTATTAATGTTAAATTAATAGTCCCTGTAGCTATGAATAAAGGTCTTCGTTTTGCTATTAGAGAAGGAGGTAGAACAGTTGGAGCTGGACAGGTTACAGAGATTATTTCATAATTAAAAAAGGCAAACTTACTTAAAGGGTTATTTTTATTCCTTTATACGGGTGTAGCTCAGCTGGTAGAGTAGTGGTTTCCAAAACCATTGGTCGTGGGTTCGAATCCTACCGCCCGTGCAGGATTAAAAAAAAGGAAGTAATGAAAGTGTTTAGTTATATTCAAGACACGTACAATGAGTTGGTTCACAATGTTACGTGGCCTACATGGGAAGAATTACAGAATAATACGGTTCTAGTTGTTGTAGCATCTATTCTTTTGGCATTGACCATTTTCGTTATGGACAAAATTTTCGGGAATGATCCCAACTTTTGGTGGAATGGTGTTCTCGGATATATTTACAATTTTTAGGAATATACGGAAATGAGTGAAGTTGCTAAAAAGTGGTATGTCGTTCGTGCGATAAGTGGAAAAGAAAAGAGAGTAAAAGAATATCTTGAAATAGAGATGGGTAGAATGAAATCCTTGGACGAAAATATCGAACAAGTATTGATTCCTACCGAAAAGATTTTTCAAATCCGTAATGGAAAAAAGGTAAATAAAGAAAGAGCGTATCTTCCGGGATATGTTTTGATTGAGGCTGCTCTTGTGGGTGAAGTAAAACACGTGATAAGAAGCATTCCCAATGTAATAGGCTTTTTAGGTACTGAAAAGGGTGGTGAGCCTGTACCTATGCGAATGTCAGAAGTCAACCGTATCTTAGGTAAGGTAGATGAGCTGGCAGAAACAGAGGAGGAATTGAAGATTCCATTTGTGGTGGGAGAGTCTGTTAAGGTGATTGACGGTCCTTTCAATAATTTTAGTGGCGTTATCGACGACATTAATGAAGATAAAAAGAAATTGAAAGTGATGGTTAAAATTTTCGGACGAAAAAACCTACTCGAGCTGAGCTATATGCAGGTTGAGAAGGAAAGTTAATTTGTATTAACCGTAGGAGTGAACTAGATGATTAAAGCTTCCCATCGTTAACGTTCATGTTCGACTACACAATTATATATATATGGCTAAAGAAGTAGCAGGATTGATCAAATTACAGATCAGAGGTGGTGTAGCTAACCCAGCCCCACCCGTTGGACCAGCACTTGGTGCAAAGGGTGTGAATATCATGGAGTTTTGCAAGCAATTCAATGCAAGAACCCAAGATAAGCCAGGGAAAGTAGTACCAGTTGTAATCACAGTATATAGCGACAAGTCATTTGACTTTGTTTTGAAAACGCCTCCGGCAGCTGTGCAAATCATGGAACAAATTAAAATCAAAAAAGGATCGTCTGAACCGAATCGTGTGAAGGTTGGTGCCATTTCTTGGGACCAAATCCGCGTAATTGCCGAAGACAAACTTGCTGATTTAAATTGTTTTACCGTTGATTCAGCAATGATGATGGTGGCAGGTACTGCACGTAGTATGGGTGTTAATGTAAAGGGCGGTAGTGCCCCAAAATCCAAATAATTTAGGTTATGAAAAAAATGACTAAAAATAGAAAAGCGATTTTGGGCAAACACGACTTGACAAAATCCTACTCGTTGACAGATGCATGTAATTTAGTAAAAGATATTTCTACAACTAAGTTCGACGCTTCTGTTGATTTGTGCGTGCGTCTTGGTGTTGATCCAAGGAAGGCAAATCAAATGGTTAGAGGAACAGTTGCGCTTCCTCATGGAACTGGTAAAGACGTAAAAGTATTGGTGCTTTGCACTCCGGATAAGGAACAAGAAGCGAAAGATGCTGGAGCGGATTATTATGGCTTAGATGAATACATCACAAAAATTAAGTCCGGTTGGACTGACGTTGATGTGATTGTAACAATGCCATCTGTGATGGGTAAGGTTGGTGCTTTAGGACGGATTTTAGGACCTAGAGGCTTAATGCCAAACCCAAAGACAGGAACAGTGACTATGGAGGTAGGAAAAGCTGTAACGGAAGTTAAGGCTGGTAAAATTGACTTTAAGGTTGATAAGTATGGAATCGTTCATTCATCTGTGGCTAAGGTTAGCTTTGATGGAGATAAAATCTTCGAAAATGCAAACGAATTGCTACAAACGTTGATAAAAATGAAACCATCCTCTGCAAAAGGGACCTACATTAAGAGTGTCTACATGACCTCTACAATGAGTCCTGGAATTCAGATAGATGCCAAGTCTCTTAACGCATAATACTTAAGAAAATGACTAGAGAAGAAAAAGTAAAGTACATAGATGAGTTGGCAGCTGATTTGACAGCATCCAATGTATTCTATCTTACAGACACTGCAGAGCTTACAGTTGAAACCGTGAATTCATTGAGAAGAAAATGTTTTCAGGCGAACATTAGTATGCGTGTAGTGAAAAATGCATTATTGGAAAAGGCAATGGATCGTGTTGAGGGTAAAGATTTTGGAACATTAAAAGATGTTTTGAAAGGAGCAACCTCTATCATGTTGTCAGAATCTTCTAGTGCCCCAGCAAAAATGATTAAGGACTTTCGTAAAAAGAATCCTAAACCAATTTTGAAAGGAGCATA
>PAQM01000025.1 GCA_002709305.1 Crocinitomicaceae bacterium
AACAAGGATAGAAAAAATTTCATAACAATTTGGTTTTTAGTTAGTACAACTAAACTAATAATTATTTTTGAGTAATAAAAAAGCCCTCCGATGTGGAAGGCTTTAGTTGTTATTATTCAAAAATAATTATTAGTTTAGTTGTTACTAACTAAAAACCAAATTGTTATGAAATATTTTCTATCCTTGTTAATATTAATTATAGGAATTTCTAATGTTTTTGCTAAAAGCATAGATACAGAAACAGCTAAAATAGTTGCTCGAAATTTTTTGAATATCCCTGAAAATTCTAATCTTGAATCAGTATTCAACTCATCTAATATATCATATGATCAAACATCAGGAACTACGAACCAACAAGTTCTATTTCATGTTTTCAATTTACCATCTGATCAAGGTTTTATAATTATTTCAGGTGATGATAATATTTTTCCTGTTCTAGGATATTCTTTATCAGGAAAGTTTGATGAAAACAGTTTACCTTCAAACTTTAGAAAATGGATAGAGGGATATAAAAAAGAAATTCAATATATAATTGAAAATAGTATAAAAGCAACAAGTGAAATAGCAGAAAAATGGGAGGATTTAATAAAGGAGCCTGCATCACAAAATTCTAAAATGTCTGTTGGACCTCTTATTACATCAACCTGGGATCAAGGTGGTTATTATAATTCATCATGCCCTGGAGGATCTGTCACAGGTTGTGTAGCTACAGCAATGGCCCAAATCATGAATTATTGGGAATACCCCTCACAAGGAACGGGATTTCATTCATATAATGAAAATGATTACGGAACTCTTTCTGCAAATTTTGGAAGTACAACCTATCAGTGGGCATCAATGCCAAATAATGTCACTAGTCCAAATAACGCTGTAGCAACACTAATGTATCATTGTGGTGTTAGCGTTGAAATGGATTACAGTCCACAAGTAAGTGGCGCATATGTTATTGAAAATAGCCCTACCCCAACAGCTTGTTCTGAATATGCTTTCACAACATATTTTAATTATGCTAACAGTGTACAAGGAGTAGAAAGAGTAAATTATAATACCACTTCTTGGATTCAACTTTTAAAAAGTGAACTTGATGCAGGTCGACCAATTGAATATGCAGGCTATGGATCAGGTGGAGGTCACGCTTTCATTTGTGATGGATATGACAATAACAATTATTTTCATTTTAATTGGGGTTGGGGAGGTGCCTATGATGGGTACTTTTTGATAGATGCTTTAAACCCGAGTGGAACTGGAACTGGTGGTGGATCTGGTGGATATAATTCAGGTCATCAAGCAGTAATAGGAATAGAACCTTCCTCAGGAAATCAAACATTTAATTTACAATTATACGATAATGTAACTCCTTCTAATAATTATATTTATTATGGACAATCTTTTAATGTATCGACAAATATTGCGAACTTTGGAGGAAATACTTTTAATGGTGATTATACTATTGCCATTTTTGATAACTCTTATAATTTTATTGAATATGTTGAAATACTATCAGGGTATACACTTCAAGCGGGTAATTTTTACTCAAACAATTTAATCTTTTCTACAAATGGTATTCTTGGAATGCTACCTGGAACATATTATGCCAGCCTTTTTTATAGGCCTACAGGTGGAAATTGGATGCAAGTTTCTGATGGAAACTACTCTAACATAGCTCAGATTGATGTTGTTAATCCTAATGATATAGAGCTAAATTCTTCAATTATAATCACACCATCTAGCACCTTAACCCAAGGACAGCCAGCTTCCGTAAATCTGAATATTATAAATGATGGTTTGTCACCCTTTACAGGAGAGTATAAAGTTGGATTATATAATCTAGATGGTACATTTGTAGAAACAATTGAAACGATTGCTGAGCCCAACGGACTACCATCAGGATACACTTATCTTTCACCATTTTTAACATTTAATACAGCATCGGTAACAGCTAGTCCTGGCACATACCTTCTTGCTGTTGAACATAACCCAAATAATACGGGGTGGCAACTAACAGGATCAACTTATTTTCAAAACCCTGTATATGTTAACGTGGTGGCGCCACCTAACTCACCTGATATATACGAACCAAACAACACTGCTTCAACAGCTTATAACCTAGTAGCAAACTTTTCTAATAATAGTTCAACAATCTTAACAACAGGCTCAAATAATCATACTGGAAGTGACTATGACTATTATTCTCTTAATTTACCAAGTGGTTACGACTATATTATTACATCAAGAGTTCATGACTCATATAATAGTGGAAATGGCCAGATATATACTAATGATGTTTTATGGTCTTATTCTTTAGATGGTAATTGGTCAAATGCAATTGATGATATTATGTCATCTAACATCAATGTATATAATGGTGGTATATTAAACTTTCAGGTGGCTCCATACTTTCCAGGCCAAGAAGGAACTTATTTATTAGATATTCAAATATTTAGAATTTCTACTTCGGGAATTCATGATTTTAGTAATAACCAGAATATTAGAATTTATCCTAACCCAGCAAAAGAATATGTTCATATTGATAATATTGAGAAAGAACAAGTGGAAAAAATATTGTTAACAAATCTGTTTGGGGCAGTTATAGAAGAATTTAGACCAAATCAAGATAACTTTAAGATTCCCATTAATGAATTGTCTAGCGGTATTTACTACTTAACATTCATAACGAAAAGTGGAAAACTTCTCAAAAAATTCGTTAAGTATGAATAAAATGTGTCTTCTGTATTATCTAATTTATTTGTGTTTTTTTTTTTTCTTGCTCTACAATAAAACTTAATAAAAACAACAATAAATTAATAGATGAAATTAATAACGAATTTTCTGATATACAGCCAATAATAATATATAAAACAACATTGGATTATAGTAAAAATGTCCCTGTAATTCTTTCTAGTGACAAGTCAAAGATTATTTCATATCCAAGCCCAAAAGATGTTTTTTACAAGGAAAACTTTGCATATCCTACAAAACTAACAGATGGTTTTCTTATGGATAATATTGGTATAAGCTGTAATTCAGCATATTTAAATTTAACACTTGAGGAATATAGTAAGTATGATGAAATCCCCTCTTTGGAAAATCTTTATAAAATGATTATTGATAAAGACCCAATTAGTGATTATTATATTTGTAATGAACTTAGAAATATAATCAATGAAAATAATAATGTTAATCAAATCATAAAAAATAGTGGTTTAAAGAAATGCAAATGCTTAAAAAAACAATTATGAAAACACTACTAGTACTTTTACTATTAGTCCCAATGATGAGTTTTGGGCAACCAACAATTGAATGGGAGACTACTTTTGGGGGCTCAGATAGCACATATAGTGATGCTGGATATTCAGTTAAACAAACTTGGGATGGAGGGTATATTGTTGCTGGAAGCACTGATAGACAATTACTAGGTTATTATAATTCTGATGGATTTTTAATTAAAACTGATGGATCTGGACAAGAAGAATGGTCACAAACCTATGGAGGAGATAATGATGATGTAATAAGAGATGTTCAACAAACAAGTGATGGTGGATATATTTTAGTTGGAAGTACTGGCTCTCAAGGACTTTATTATCAAGTTTATTTAATAAAAACTGATGGTTATGGGCAAGAAGAATGGAGTCAAACTTTTGGAGGTGGTGGAGAAGATTTAGCTTACTCTGTTCAACAGACTTCAGATGGAGGATATATTATTGTTGGACAATATGAACATTGGGGTATTAATGATTATGATGTTTGGCTTATAAAAACTAATGGAGCAGGACAAGAAGAATGGAATCAAAAAATTGGAGGCCCTAACAAAGATGTAGGTTTTTTTGTTCAACAAACAACAGATGGAAGTTATATTGTTTTAGGGGAAACAAGATCATTTGGAAATGGTAATACAGACATATATTTAATAAAGGTAAATAGTAATGGGAACATTATGTGGACACAGTTTTTCGGGACAGGTGGTGAAGAGTCTGGTTACTCTCTAGAAGAGACTTTGGATGGCGGGTATATTATATGCGGTGAATCATCAGGAACCCAGCAGGTGCAGTCTGCATACATGATAAAAACAGATGAGAGTGGTATAGAAGAATGGAGTATTCTATTTGAGCAAACTTATATGTCGAGTTTGTCAAGTGTAAAACAAACTGCTAATGGTGGATTTATAGCAGCAGGATTTCTGAACACAAATAACAACTGGTCAGATATATATTTAGTTGAAACAGATGAAAATGGTATTGAACAATGGAGTCAAACTTTTGGTGGCTTGGAACCAGAACGTGCATATTCCGTTCAACAGACAATTGATGGTGGCTATATTGTAACAGGTAAAACAAAGTCATTTGGAAGTAATGAATATGATATATATCTCCTTAAAACTATGTCTCTTGTAACATCAACAAATAGTATCATCACTTCATCGTCAAATAAAAAACTAATAAAGATTGTTGATCTACTAGGAAGAGAGACACCATTTAAACCAAACATACCACTTCTATATATCTATAATGATGGAACAGTGGAGAGGAAAATGATAATTAAAGAATGAAAACACTTTTAATTTTCTTCTCTTCAATTTTTTTTACTAGTTTATTTGCTCAAAAAATTACAACAGTTACTCTTAAAGGAGAAAAAAATATAGGTAAAAGAGAAATATTTATTTATACTCCTAGAGAATATAGTGATCAATCGAGAAATTTTGAGGTTGTGTACGTCCTTGATGCTCAGAACAGAGAGTATTTTGATGCAGTTCATACTACAATAGCATATCAAAACCAGGGTGTTAGGCCTATGATAGTTGTTGGCATTCCTTCATCTAACAGAAACTTTGATTTTCTTCCGAAAAATAAACATCCTGAAACAGTTCAAGAACAATATGGAGAGTTAGGTGGGGCTGATATTTTTAGTGATTTTATAGAAAATAAAATAATGCCTTTTATAGATCAAAATTATAGAACAATTCCGACAAAAATAGGAGTTGGATATTCAAATGGAGGTACATTTATAAACTATACTTTACTAAAAAAACCTTATTTATTTGATGTTATATTTTCTATAGATGCTAATTTTAATTATGACAACGGTTTGTTAGTTGATCTCATTAAAGAAAAAGGTGAGATTCATGATTCAATCCAATTTTATTATACTTGTCAAACTCCCAACAGTGATTCATGGCTTCATAGAAGTCGGCAGTTTAATAACGAATTAAAAAAGAATTTTAAAATAAATATTGTAGAAGAGCTTTTTGAAAAAGAAACTCATTTTTCAGTTTATCAGCAATCAATATTAAATGGTTTTAAATCTTATTTTGAATATCAATTTTTCAATTCACAAAATTTAATTAAATATCTTAAAACCATAGAGGAAAAAGGTTATGTTACAAATAAAAATGAGATTTTAAGAATAGCGATTCTTTTTAAAAATTTTGGTCAAATATTTGAGGCGAAAAATTTATTACTAAGTTTTTCTAATGAAGCGGCTAAGATTACAGGGTCTAATCCTTATGATTTGTTTGATAAAGGTGACTTGTATCTAAGTATTGGATTAATTGATTTGGCAAAAAAATATTTTCTTCATTGTGACAGAGTCTTGGAAGAAATGAAAAATAATCTTACTATTGAAAAATATAATTTTGGAAAAAAAATGATTTCTGAAAAATTAAAGTTTATAGAAACAAAAGAACAATAAGAGTAAATTAAACAATAACTATCAAAACACTTCTACTTACTTTACTATTAGTCCCAATGATGAGCTTTGGGCAGAATGTATATATACCTGATGCTAACTTTAAAGATTATCTTGTTGGTAACTCTGAAATAAACACAAATAATGATAATGAAATTCAAATAAGTGAAGCCAATTCTTTTGATGGTCAAATTCTAATATTTGAACAATACATATCTGATTTAACTGGCCTTGAGGCGTTTACTTCTTTAACCAAATTAATATTGCAGGATAATTCAATCTTCAATATTGATGTTAGTCAGAATATTGCTTTAGAAATTCTAGTTTGCGCCGATAACTATCTCACGAGTCTTGACGTTAGTCAAAATATTGCTTTAACTAAATTATATTGCAATCAAAATCAAATAACAAGCCTTGATGTCAGTAATAATATTTCTTTAACACTTCTGAGCTGCTTTTCAAATCAAATCACAAAAATAGATGTAAGTCAAAATACAAATTTGGAGGGTCTATCTGTATCTAATAATCAACTCATTTGTTTGAAAATGGCAAATGGGAATAATATAAACATAGCTAATTTTGAAGCATTTTTGAACCCCAATCTTTCATGTATTGAGGTAGATGATGTGAACTATTCTACAATAAATTGGACATACATTGACACTCAACATTATTTTAGTAGCAACTGCAATAATTCTTGTCCAAATATTTCTAGCAACAGCGAGCTAAACAATGCACCAAAACAACTAATAAAGATTGTTGATGTACTGGGTAAAGAAACACCATTTAAGCCAAATACACCCCTTTTGTACTTTTATGATGATGGGACAGTGAAGAGGAAAGTGATAATTAAAAAATAACTTATTTAATTAAGATATAATTAAATACCTGTATAATTTTGTGGTGTTATACTTCTTAATTCTTTTTTTAATTGATCTGAAACATCTAACTGATTTACAAAATCATGAACAGTCAATTTAGTGATAGCCTCGTTCTTTCGTGTTAATCCTTTTAGAGCTTCATATGGTTTAGGGTATCCCTCTCTTCGTAAAATTGTTTGAATAGCTTCAGCGACAACAGCCCAATTATTCTCAAGATCTTTTTCAAAAGCGTATTTATTTATTAATAACTTATCTAATCCTTTTAGAGTTGATTTGAAAGCAATAAAAGTATGTGCAAAAGGCATCCCAATTGTTCTTAGAACTGTTGAATCAGTTAAATCTCTTTGGAGTCTAGAAACTGGGAGTTTTATAGATAAATGTTCAAAAATAGCATTTGCAATTCCTATATTACCCTCTGAGTTTTCAAAATCTATTGGATTTACTTTATGTGGCATTGCAGAAGAGCCAACCTCCCCTTCTTTAAGCTTTTGTTTAAAATAATCCATAGAAATATAAGTCCACATATCTCTATCTAAATCTAAAACTATTGTGTTAATTCGCTTTAATACATCAAAAATTGCAGCCATATTATCATAATGTTCAATTTGTGTGGTTGTTTGACTTCTGTTTAACCCTAATATATTATTTACAAAATTATTTGAAAATAATACCCAATCGTTAGATGGGAAGGCAACATGATGAGCATTTAAATTTCCAGTAGCACCACCAAACTTAGCAGAATATGGTAATTGTTCTAGTTGTTTTTTTTGAATAGATAAACGCTCTAAAAAAACTTGTATTTCTTTTCCTAAACGAGTTGGAGACGCAGGCTGACCATGAGTTCTAGCTAACATTGGTATAGTTTTCCAATCCTCACTAAGCCCTTTAAGTTTTAGGATTAACTTATCTAATAATGGTAGATATTCATTTATAATTGATTCTTTTAATGATAATGGAATAGCAGTATTATTAATATCTTGAGATGTTAACCCAAAATGGATAAATTCTATATACTTATCCAATTTTAATTTAGTCATTCGATCTTTAAGAAAATACTCTACTGCTTTTACATCATGATTAGTTATTCTCTCTTGATCCTTAATCCACAAGGCATCGTTTTCAGAAAAATTAGAACATATTAAACGTAAATCACTATACTTTTCTTTTGGAAAATCATTTAATGGTTTAACGCCACTCTCAACCAAAGCAATGAAATATTCTACCTCAACAATAACTCGATATTTTATTAAAGCAAACTCAGAAAAATATGATTGTAATTCTATTGTTTTACTTTGATACCTTCCATCTATTGGTGAAATTGCTGTTAAACTACTGAAATTCATATGACCTTCCTATTACAATGATTAAATATTAACAAAGAACAAAGATACAAAAGCATAGTGAAATAACAGATTTGTATTTCCTTTCATTATTTTTGAGTATGCGATTTTTGAAAAATTTCATTTTTGGAATTAAAGCATACATAAAAGCTATCAAATTAATTTTTGAATATAAGCTTTATTGGTACTTAATAATTCCTGCGGCACTTATGCTTGTCATATATAAATTAGGTGCAATGATTAAAGGTCATCATATAGATGTAGATGCTGAAAATATGAATCAGATAATTTGGCAACTGATATACATAATGATTGAAATATCTATAAGTATGTTACTAATGAAATTTTCAAAATATTTAGTTGTAATAATACTCTCCCCCTTAATTTCTCGCTTAAGTATAAAAACTGAAAAAATTTTAACAGGCAATAAATATCCATTTAATCTAACTCAACTTATACACGATATTAAACGATCAATTAGAATAGTAGTTAGAAATTTTATGTGGGAGTATTGCTTCTTTCTAATTATATTCATTGTATCAATTCTTGGATGGGAAGATCCTAAATCATCTCCTATTTTTTATCTAACTTTTCTTATAGGTTTTTTCTATTATGGATTTGCTTTTCTTGACTATATTAATGAAAGAAGAAGATTAGATATCGTTGAAAGTATTTTGTTTGTCAGAAAAAATAGAGGGTTAGCAATTGCCATTGGTTCTATTTATTCATTATTAATATTAGTTCCCGTTGATTTAGGAGCACTGTTTGATTGGTCTAGTTTCTCTGTAGAACCCTTAAAAATGATTTCTCGCTTCTCATGGCATTTGTTCTTATGGCTATGCGCAGCAGCAGCACCAATACTAGCGATTATAGCTGCTACAATTGCAATGGATGATTTAGTTGACTTAAAATCAAATAAATATTCTGAAAAAATTTAAAAACATATCTCTTTTAAAGAAATTTTAATTAACTATACAATAACAAATAAAATTCAAACGATGCGTCAACTATTACACTTCTCCTTAATTATATTATTCTTGGCTTTTTTTAAGAATTCTTACGGTTTTGAATACCATATAAATCCTCCAGATTCTTCAACTAATATTATAAATAAAACAGCAGCAAATTATTTTATTAAAGAAGGTCAATCCTTCTTTAGTTTGGGTAAGATTAAAGATGCGTTAATTAAATTTAGGCAAGCAAATGTAAAAGATCCTAATAATTGGAAAGCTGATTATTGGATAGGAAAATGTCACTATAGATTAAATAATTATGGCTATGCATTAAAGTACACTAATTCAGCAATTGAAAAAGGAAAAAACAAAATAGATGATGAAATATATTACTTACTTGCTACCTCAAATCATCGATTAGGTAACCTTGAAAAGGCAATAATTAACTATAAGAAAGCAAATAAATTGCTTTCAAAAGCTAGAGCAAATACACTAAGAATAGAACACCATATTAATGAATGTAATTTTGCAATAGATGAAATAAAAAAAGGTTCTAAATATAAAAAATCACGCATTCAAGGAGGTATAAACTCGGCTTATGATGATTATCAAATCATATTATCAAAGGACGGAAATACAATTTATTTTGTTTCCAGAAGAAGCAATACAACCGGAGGTGGTTTAAATCCAGATGATCAGCACTACTTTGAGGATACATACAAATCTGTATATAATAAAGAATTGAAAGAATGGAGCATGGCAGATAATGAATTAGGCAAACTTAATTCTAATGGTTTTGATGCTTTAAATTTTATTAATTCAGATGGAAATGTAGCCTATTTAACCGTTAATTCTACATATCAAAAATCAAAAACCCCTACAAAGAGCTCAGATATTTGTATAGCAAAATTAAATAGTAAAGGGTCCTGGAATTATCCAAAACCAATTAAAAATATTAACACCTCATATTTTGAAGGATCTGCAAGCTTAACTGCAGATGGTAATACAATGTATTTTGTTTCTGATCGAAAAGGCGATACAAGATCCACTGATATATATGTATCACACAAAAATGGAAAATCATGGGGTGAAGCAATACCTTTATCAGACAGTATAAATACTCCTGGTCGTGAAACAACACCTTTTATATCGCCAGATGGTAAGTATTTGTTTTTCAGTTCTGATGGACATCTAGGATTTGGTAATTTAGATGTATATGTTTCAGAAAATATAGGAGGAAAATGGAGTAGTCCAATAAACATGGGTTATGGTATTAACTCTGTGAATAACGATACCCATTTTTATTATAATAAAGAACTACAAAAAGCTTTCATTTCTGGATTTGAGATTGTTGGAAATAAAGCAAATATTGATTGTTATGAAATAGACATGCAAAACTTTAAACTTCCTAAAAAATAAAATGCCAAAATATTTTATTGAACTATCATATGATGGATTAAATTATCATGGGTGGCAACGTCAACCAAAAGAAATTTCTATTCAAGAGGTAATTGAAGAATGTTTAACAAAATTACACTCTAATAAAAAAATTGAGGTTGTTGGTTGCGGAAGAACTGATTCAGGAGTTCATGCAAATCATTTTATTTTACACACCTATATACCTGAGGTTAAAAATACTAGCGAATTTATTTTTAAATTAAATTGTATGCTTCCCGATACAATTGCTATATCAAATATGTATCCTGTAAAAGATGAAGTTCATGCAAGATTTAATGCAACTTACAGAACTTATCGTTATTTCATTAATCAACAAAAAGATCCTTTTAAAAGAGGAAATAGTTGGTATCTTCAAAATAAGTTAGATATAGATAAAATGAATCACGCAGCAAAACTTCTTATAGGTGAACAAGATTTCACATCATTTTCTAAAATTAATACGGATGTAAAAACCAATATCTGTAAAGTTAAAACAGCAAAATGGAATCAACTAGAAAATCATTCTTTCTATTTTGAAATTATAGCTAATCGATTTTTAAGAAATATGGTTAGAGCAATTGTTGGCACACTTGTAGAAGTTGGGATAAATAAAAAAAACCCTGAAGAAGTAAAAAACATATTAAATGCTAAAGACAGGAAATATGCTTCTGCATCTGCTCCAGCCAAAGGACTTTTTCTATGGAAAATTGAATATCCAGAAGATATTAAAGTATAGATTAATCTATAATTAAAATATAATTGTTTTTCTTTCCTTTACCTAGTAGGACATAACGATTATTAATCAATGTGTCGGTAGTAATCAAAAATTGATCATTTACCTTTTCTTTATTAACTGATATTGAATTGCCTTTCAGCTCTCTCCTAGCCTCTCCATTTGAACTTAAAAACCCTGTTTTTGCAGATAAGGCATCTATTATTCCCAAACCTTTGGTAATATCACTACGAGAAATATTAGCCTTAGGAACACCATCGAATATTGCTAAGAAATCTTTTTCCGAAAGTTCCTTTAAATCCTCAGATGTAGATTTACCAAATAATATTTTTGTTGCATTAATAGCGGTATTCAAAGCTACTTTGCCATGTGTTCTTATTGTAATATCTTCCGCTAAATTACTTTGGAGTATTCTCTTGTGAGGAGCTTCCTTATGTTCAGCAATGATTGATTCAATCTCTTCACGAGATTTTAGTGTAAATATTTTAATAAAATTTTCTGCATCTACATCACTAGTATTAATCCAATATTGATAGTACTTATATGGGGATGTCTTTTCTGGATCTAACCATATACTTCCATCAGCAGTTTTGCCAAATTTAGAACCATCTGCTTTCTTAATTAAAGGAGTTGTTACAGCATATGCCTCATTTCCACTTTTACGACGAATAAGCTCGGTACCTGTAACAATATTACCCCATTGATCAGATCCCCCCAATTGAATAATACAATCTTTATGCTTGTTTAAGTAATAAAAATCATACCCTTGAACCAATTGATAAGAAAATTCTGTAAATGACATACCTGTCTCCAAACGTGACTTCACAGAATCCTTAGCTAACATATAATTAATCGAAAGATGTTTACCAACATCGCGAATAAAATCGAGAAAACTAAAATCTTTCAACCAATCATAATTATTAACTAACTCCGCTGAATTATCTCCACAATCAAAATCAAGAAAAGATTCTAATTGTTTTTTTATACAAGATAGATTATGATTTAATGTTTCAGAATCTAATAAATTTCTTTCTTCAGACTTTCCTGAAGGATCTCCAACCATACCTGTTGCACCACCAATTAAAGCATATGGTTTATGACCTGATCGTTGAAAATGAACGAGTGTCATAATTTGAACTAAATTCCCGATATGTAAAGAATCTGCTGTCGGATCAAATCCAATATAGCCAGAAGAAATTTTCTTTAAAAGAGCTTCTTCTGTTCCGGGCATAATATCATGTATCATACCTCTCCATTTCAATTCTGATATAAAATTTTCAGGCATTAGATTAGTTTGTCAATTTTTTAAACACTTCTTCCAAAGTATTATCTTCATTACGCAGAGTTAGTGTCAGTATATTCTTTTGTTGTGCAAATTTAGCAATCACTTTTCTTAAATCAATATTTTCTTTTGACTCCATAAGCCAGCCTTTTTCTAACTGTTCTATTTTAGCTACTCCTTTAATCTCTTTTAATTCTTTTTTAGAAACTAAGCCATCAAATTCAACATAAACAGTTTGGACCATTTGATTCTTTTGCAAATCTTTAGCTTTATCATTTGCAACTATTTCACCTTTATTAATAATTACAATTCGATCACAAATAGCTTCAACTTCTTGCATGATATGTGTTGAAAGCATCACTGTTTTTTCTTTTCCAATTGATTTTATCAACTGACGAATCTCCACTAATTGATTTGGATCTAGACCAGAAGTTGGTTCATCTAAAATTAAGACTTTAGGGTCATGAATAATAGCCTGAGCTAACCCTACACGTTGACGATAACCTTTAGAGAGTGCACCTATTTTCTTATTTTGTTCGAGCTCTAATCCAACTTTTTTAATTATATCAGTAATACGAGCTTTAACATTATCAATCTTATAAATATTAGCAACAAATCTTAGATACTCCTTTACATACATATCTAAATAAAGTGGATTATTCTCTGGAAGATATCCTATTATTTTTCTAGTTTCTAAAGAATCCATAGAAACCGACTTGCCACAGACTTTGACTTCTCCTGAAGAAGCTGAAATATATCCAGTAATCACTTTCATTGTAGTTGACTTACCTGCACCATTTGGTCCTAAGAATCCAACTATTTCACCTCTATTAACATTAAAAGAAATGTTTTTTACAGCTGCCTGATTTCCATAATACTTAAATAGATTTTTTACTTCAACTGACATTATCTCTTGTTTAAGTAACGAATTTAATGAATATTAGTTGGAATAATAAGTGTATTGATTGAATAGAATAAATATTTCTACATCTAGAAATTATTTTTAGGTGAAAACTTCTCACATATTAATTGCTTAATAGCTAGAATTATAAACAATAATTACCTTTGCATATAATGATTAACCGAGGTAAAGTTATAAAATCAACCGGTAAGTGGTATAAAGTTGAACTAGATGATGGATCAATAGTTGACTGTCGAATTCGTGGTAAAATTAGACTACAAGGGTTAAAAACAACTAATCCTATTTCTGTTGGAGATGTAGTAAAATTAAATAATGATAAAGATGATGAAGGGAACCGTATTATTAATACAGTTGAAAATAGAAAAAATTATATAATTCGTAAATCAACAAATTTGAGTAAACAGTCTCAAATTTTAGCAGCAAACATTGACGCTGCATATCTAATCGTTACAATCCATTCTCCTATAACACACCTAGTATTTATTGATCGTTTTTTAGTCTCAGCAGAATCATTTCGTATACCAACTAAAATTATTTTCAATAAAATTGATTTATACGCAAAAGAAGAAATCAAATACATAAATAATTTAATCAAAATATACGAGCGTATTGGTTACCCTTGTCATAAAATATCTGCCTTAAATAAAAAAGATGTTAATTTTCTAAAAGAAGAAATTAAAGGAAAACAAGTAATGATTTCCGGGCATAGCGGAGTTGGGAAAAGTACCCTAATTAATGCTATTGATGAGAATTTAAATATAACGACGAATGAAATTTCAATAACACATAAACAAGGAAAACATACTACAACATTTGCAGAAATGCACAAAGTTAAAAGTGGAGGGTATATAATAGATACGCCTGGAATTCGGGCTTTTGGTGTTTTTAATCTAGATAAAGAAGTTATGTCTCATTATTTTCCCGAAATGAGAGCTATAATGAATAATTGTCAATTTAATAACTGCCAACATTTAAAAGAACCAAATTGTGCTGTTAAAGATGCACTTAAAAATAATATTATTGAAGAAAGTAGATATTCAACCTATGTTCAACTTATGGAAGAAGATATTAATAATGTTCATCGTAAAAATATTTTTGAATGAGAGTTTTAATTCAACGTGTTAGTGAAGCTTCTGTCAAAATTAAAGGGAAAATAAATGGAGAAATTAAACAAGGTCTTGTTTTATTTATAGGAATTGGAGAAGGTGATTCTGAAGAAGATATAGACTGGTTAATTAATAAAATAGTCAACCTACGTATATTTAATGACGATAAAGGAATAATGAATTTATCAAGTAAAGATATAGACTCGGAATTTCTTGTGATTAGTCAGTTTACCCTTCACGCATTAACAAAAAAAGGTAACCGTCCAAGTTATATTAAGGCTGCAAAACCAAATATTGCTATTAATCTATATGAATCATTTATTCAAAAATTAACTAATGCACAAAGAAAAAAAGTTGCTTCAGGAATTTTTGGCGCTGATATGAAAGTATCATTAGTTAATGATGGTCCTGTTACCATTTGGATTGACTCAAAAAACAAAGAATAATGAAAATAAAAGAATTGCAAAAAGAAGTAGATCAGTGGATTCAAAAATATGGAGTCCGTTATTTTGATGAAATGACAAATACAGCAATACTTATGGAAGAAGTAGGTGAAGTGGCACGTATTATGTCTCGTAGATATGGAGAGCAAAACGAAAAAGAAAGTGATAAAAACAAAGAACTTGGAGAAGAACTTGCTGATGTACTATTTGTGATTACATGTATAGCAAATCAAACCGGTGTTGATCTTGAATATGAGATTAAAAAAAATTTTGAAAAAAAAACACAAAGAGATGCTAAGCGTCATATAAATAATGAGAAATTAAAATAACTCAAATATTTATAAATTACTCATCAAGAACCTTTTGGATATTAGGTTTAAAATATAACTCTGACTTTAATATCTTCCCATCTGATCTATAAATAGGTTTTCCATCTTTATCTAACTTGGACATATTTGAACGTTGAATCTCAGCGAATACTTGCTCAATTTTATGTTGCATACCATGTTTTAGAATCGTGCCACAAAGAATGTACAATTGATCCCCTAAAGCATCTGCAATCTCTAATAAATCACCATCTTTAGCAGCTTGTAAATACTCTTCATTCTCCTCTGCCATAAGTCTATGCCTTAACGTATAATCTGCTTCACTTATATTAGCTTTTGGTTCATAATTATTTTCAATTCCAAAAGCATCGTGAAATTTCTCTACCTCTCCAATTGTTTCTTTTAGTGTCATATTAATTTTTTTCACAAATATTGAAATTTGAAACTGTATAAACAAATAAAATAAGAGTTGAAAAAAGAATGAGAATAAGGTTCTGATAAAGTGTATAATATCTAATTTTGTATCTCAAATGATAGAGAACATAAAACATATTCTTAAAAAGTACCTAAAATACTATAAGGTAAGAAATCGATTCAAGTCAAGTGTTCGTATTGAACAAGAAAAACTAGTAGAAAATTATCGTAAATGTCAATTAGATAATACACTTCCAAGTATAAAAAAATCTGGATTTAAATTATTTTCTCAATTTGAAGAGGACGGTATATTACTATATATTTTTTCAATTATTGGAATGAAGCATAAGACATTTATAGAGTTTGGATCAGATGATGGTATAAATAGTAACTCAGCAAATCTATATTACAATCATGATTTTACTGGATTATTTATAGATGGTAATAAAAAAGCAATTAATCGTGGACGTTATTTCTTTAATAAATATGGTAATCCGAAGGTTGAAAAACCTATTTTTAAACACGAATTTATTACTGTAGATAACATTAATCAAATAATTAAAGATGCAGGAATTAAAGGCGAAATAGGTTTATTATCCATCGATATTGATGGAAATGACTATTGGATTTGGAAAGCAATAAATATTGTCTCTCCTCAAGTAGTAATAATAGAAACACATAATGAATTTGGTCTCAATGATATCATTGTGCCCTATGACCCTACTTACATTTACCCAGGAAAACATCCGGTTTATCATGGTGCCTCACCTATTGCAATGACAAAATTAGCTAAGAAAAAAGGATACAGATTAGTGGCAGCAAATGAACTAGGGTTTAACTTTATTTATGTTAGAGAAGATTTAGGTTGTGATTTTCTGCCTGCAGTATCGGAAGAATCCTTACTTGAGCATCCATCAAATATAAGTGCAAGAAATAGCTTTGAAGAAATAAAAGATTGGACTTTTGTCTCTGAATAAATCTACAATTATAATTAAGAAACTTGTTCTAAATCATTCCAAAATCCAGGATAACTTTTAGTAACAGCTTCTGCATTTTGAATTTCAATACCACCTTCAATAGTAGTTCCAATGATAGCAAGACTCATAGCAATTCTATGGTCATTTTTAGAATCAACTACAGCACTACTCAAAATAGAATTACCAATAACAATCATATTATCTCCATCTAATTCTATATCAACTCCAATTTTACCAAATTCATCCTTTATTACATTAGCTCGGTTACTCTCTTTGTTTAATAAACGAGAAACTCCTTTTATTTGACTTTTACCATTACATTTTGATGCCAAAACTACTAAAGCAGGAAATAGATCTGGACAGTGTGTTGCATCAAAATTAAAACTCTTTAAATCTAGAGCATCAATAGAGTATGAATCTATATTATAATTGATATTACAACCAGCTAACTTTAATGCTTCTAAAAGATAAATGTCAGCTTGCTTCGACTTATGATCTAAACCACAAATTCTAATATCGTGACCAATAGCAGCTGCAACAAGCCAAAAGCTAGCAGAGCTCCAATCGGATTCTACATGATATTCACATGATTTAAAATTTTGTGAACTATTTATTTTAAAAATCTTGTGACTTTTATTCTCAATGTTTATTCCAAATTCCCTCATTGTATTTATTGTCATATTAATATATGGGATACTATTAATATTATTTACTGTTATCTCTTTGATACTATTAGACAATGATAAACCTATTAATAATCCAGAAATATATTGGGAAGATAAGGACCCTTCAACTTCTATTTGATCTTTATTTATATAACCTTTAAATACAAGTGGAACTTTACCACTATTTGATGAAATTTCTATACCATATTTAGTTAAATATTTTTCAAAAAAAGATTGATCTCTATTTATTAAAGATCCTTTACCATAAATATGATGAATACCTTTTTGAGTAGCACATAAACCACCTAAGAGTCTTAATCCAAGGCCACTTTCGCCAACATTAAATTCTAAAAATTCCGGAATTTTTTCAATTCCCTTAATCTTTAATGTATTTTCTGAAATATACTCTATTTCAGCTCCAAGGATCCTAATATTTTTCAGCATTGATTTTTCATCATCACTCTTACCAATATTATAAATAACAGATATGCCTGTACTTAGAGCAGCACATATTAACGCACGTTGTGTATCACTTTTAGAAGGAGGAATAGAAACATCACCCTTTAATATTGTTTTTTTTAAAATTTTATTCATTAATTAAGAAAGTGGTTTTTTTCCTATTATAAAATCTTTTAAATAAAATGGTTCCCAATAAGCTATATCTTCAAAATCTTCATTATTAAATTTCATGTAAGCTAGATTAACATGACCTTTTGCAGAACATTTTATTTCACAATCTAAAAGACAATCCCTATTTTTCCAAAGCTCAGAAGTTTTCAAAGCACCATCACCAAAATAAACAAAAGGAAGATATTCTTCATATGAATTTTCATCAAGTATATCGGCAGAAATATCTTTTTTTAAACATAAATCTTTATCCATAATTAAATTATAAACCTCCATTCTCCGAGCATCTATTAAAGGACAAAAATTAATATTCTTATGTTTTAATTTAGCCATTTCAACTAAACTTCTTAAAGAATCAATCGCTATAAGAGGAATATCTAAAGTATAACATAGACTCTTAGCAGTTGCCGCACCAATTCTGAGGCCAGTATATGATCCTGGACCAGAAGTCACAGATATTGCACTTAAATTATTTATTTTAATTCCATCCTTTAAAAGAACTTCTTCTATAAATAAATTTAAATTTTCTCCATGAGAATAACGATCTTCTAGAGATTCTTTAAAAGATAGTAATTGTCCATTTTTTGATAATGCCACTGAACATACTTTTGTTGATGTCTCAATGTGTAGTATATAGTTATTCACAAGCTTCTTATAATGATTGCTAATATATTAATAAAATTATATTGTATTAGTTTAAAATTCAAACTACAACATTAAAAATATATAGTAAATTTAAGAATCAATAAGTTCTATATTTATAGAAGTATAAAATACTATTTTGATAAAAAAAACAAGATGACTATATGGAATCAATTTTAATTATCGATGATGAAATTGACATTCGAGAAATACTTAAATACAATCTAGAAAAAGAAGGATTTAATGTATTTGAATCTCATAATGGAGTAGAAGGGATTAAAATCGCTGAAAATATTCTGCCAGATTTAATTATTCTAGATGTTATGATGCCTGATATGGATGGAATCGAAGTATGTCATTCACTTAGAGAAAATGAGAAGACATCTAATATTAAAATTTGTTTTTTAACTGCAAGAAATGAAGATTACAGTCAAATTGCAGGTTTTGATGCTGGTGCAGATGACTATGTTGCAAAACCTATTAAACCAAAAGTTTTAATAAGCCGAATAAAAGCAATACTTAAAAGATCTAAAATAGATCTTAAAAAGAAAACCATAACTATTGATAATAATAGACATTCTGTAATAATAAAAGGTAAATCCACTATCCTTCCAAAAAAAGAATTTGATCTTTTGAAACTTTTATTATCAAACCCCAATAAAGTCTTTAAAAGAGAGTATATTTTAAAAAAAGTTTGGGGAAAAGGGGTTATTGTTGTAGATAGAACAATAGATGTTCACATAAGAAAATTAAGAAAGAAAATTGGTTCTAATTATATAAAAACAATAAAAGGTGTAGGTTATCAATTTATTGATTCAACTGAATAAAAATTATATTGTTTTTTCTAAAAAAATATCTCAAGGTTTACATAGGTTAATAAATAACCCAATACTCCACCACCTAGTACAATCAAAGCACTATTAATTTTCTTAAAAAGAAAAACAAATACTATACTAATTATTGCAATTAGCATCATCCTCCAATCAATTATAGTCTCTTTAATCATTTCAAATGATACACCTAAAATTACTGCCACTGCTGCAATATTTATCGAATCTAAAAAAACTGTAATAATTTTTACTTTTCTCATTTTTGGAATTAATGGATTAAGAATAGCAACAAATATAAACGATGGCAAAAAGATACCCACAGTAGCAGCAATAGCACCGTAGAAGCCATTAATTTGCCATCCAATAAATGTTGCAGTTGACAAGACGGGGCCTGGAGTAAATTGACCAATAGCAATTGAATCAATTAATTCCTGTCTTGATAGCCATCCATTCATAACTAATTCTGAATCTAAAAAAGCAAATAAAACATAGCCACTTCCATATAAAATAGAACCAACTTTTAAAAATGTCAAGAAAATTTTAAGCGTTCCTATTTTTGCAAATTCGGAATTCTGAAGAAGGAGCAAAGGCAAAAATGAATTCAACCTATTAAAAGTATTTTTTTTTATTATGTAAATAAACAAACCAAGTAATCCACATAAAAAAAGAGCAATAATTTCATTAACACCAAGAATACATGCTGCCAAAGTTAGTATACCTAATACACCCAATTCTATACTTTTTAAAGCTTTTTTACCTAGCTTATATGCTGCCATAATTATGATAGCAATAACTGCTGGCTTTATTCCATAAATAAAAGGTTTTACGTTTGGTAAATGTCCATAAGAAGAATAGAACCAAGCAAATAATCCCGTTAATAAAACTGCTGGAAAAATAAAACAAAAACCAGCTGTTATCAATCCCTTCCAACCTGCTCTTTCATATCCGCAATGCATCGTCATTTCAGTAGAATTTGGACCTGGAATTAAATTAGTAGCTCCAATTAAATCAAGAAAATGTTGTTGAGATATCCACTTTCTTTTTCTAACAATTTCATCCTCCATCATTGCTATATGCGCTGCAGGACCCCCGAAAGATATGACACCCAATTTAAGGAAAAGTAATGCAATCTCTTTTAACTTACTATTTTCAGACATTTATATAAATTAACAACAATTACTATCTGATGAACAACAAGAAGATTGATCTTCATCATCATATATAGTAATATCATTATTATCTTTTACTAGACATTTATCCTCTGCTAGACAAGCAGTCTTTTTAGACTTCAGAATAAATGATTCACCATCAAAATCTAAACTATAACGACCAATTGTTGATTCTTGATATTCAACCTCTATTTCTAAATCATCTATTAATAATTTCTTCTCTGAGAGTGAAATAATATCATTAACTTTTTGGGTTGAAAGCCTATGCTGAAAATCATCAGAATACCAAAGTTGGAAATTGATGTTTTTTTCTTCTCTTATTTCTCCTCCACAATCTATTATTTTTCTTGAAACAATTCCTATTTCAGTTATATGAAAATGCTGAGGTACTTTTCCTTTATTCTCAACCATAAAGTTGATTTTTGGAATTAATGATATTATTCTCTTAAACTCTGATAACTTCATAAATCTTATATTTCTCCAGCAACAGCTTCAGATACATTAATAATGTGATCTCCTATTTTTTCACAAGAAGAAAATAAATCATTATACATTATACCTGGTTTGAATTTATATGTACCTTTTTCTGCTTGCTCTAAATAAGACTTTCTTAATTCATTTCTCATACGATTAATTTCAAGTTCTATCTTCTTAGCATCATCTAAAGTAATATGACCATATTCAGCATTTAAATTTTTATTCATTACAGAAAATGCTTTCTCTACGACATCTAAAATTTCATTTAAATTATCGCGCTGTTCAGGAAGAAAATAAATTTTACTATCATCCTTTCTCTCAATTGTTTTAGACATCTGATAATATATATCACCTATTCTTTCAAGATCGTTAGTAATACTAAGCATACTTCTTATTTTTGAAGAAGTTTCTTGACTTATTTCTTGAGTAGACAAATTATCAAGATATTCCGCTACTTCGCTTTCAACTCTATCAGTAATCTCCTCATATTTTTTAATCTTGTTAAAAATTTTATTTCTAACTTTTTTGTCTTGATCATTTATTAATGTTTTTATAAAACCATTCATTCGAGTAGTAACTTCACCAAATTTTGCGACTTCTTTTTTTGCCTCTAAAATAGCTACCTCAGGAGCTCCGATTCCTCCTACTGAGATATAATCTAACTTAAATTCTTCATCAGCTTCACCCTTTGACTTAACAGTTCTTTCAGCAAATCTTACAATATATGGGACAAATCCTATCAATAAAAGAACATTTGCGGAATTAAACAAAGTATGAAATAAGGCTATTCCTTCATTTGCCATACCTGTATTTTCAGGGTTAAATGCAATGCCATGAGACTGACCGATTATAAGACCAATACCATCGAGAAAGAAAGGTATAACAAGAAGCATCCAAGTAACTCCAATTATATTAAAAAGAGAATGTATTCTTGCTGATCTTTTTGCGTGAACATTACCGATTAAAGAAGCAAGTTCAGCTGTAATGGTAGTTCCTATATTTTCACCAAGAACCATTGCACAAGCAACTTCAAAAGGAATTATACCTTTAGATACCATAGTTAATGTTAAAGCCATTGCTGCACTTGAAGATTGAATGACTATAGTAACTAAAGCTCCTAATGCAACAAACATAAGATTACTAAAAAATGGAATATCTTTATAATTAACAAAAAATTGAACAAAGGCAGAATCTTTATCTAAATCAGGTACTGCATCCTTCAAAAATTGAAGACCAATAAATAAGATAGCAAAACCAATAATAGAATTAGCTAAGTCCTTAGACTTTCTGAAAGTCATAAATAATAAAGGTGCACCTAATGCAATTAAAACTAATGCATACGAAGATATACTAACCTTAAAGCCTAATAATAAAACTAACCATGCTGTAATTGTGGTTCCAATATTGGCACCCATCATTACACCTGCAGACTGTCTAAGGTTTATAAGTCCTGCATTAACCAAACTAACTGTCATAACGGTTGTGACAGAAGATGACTGAACAATAGATGTAGACATAAATCCAGTAAAAACACCCTTAAACCTATTAGAAGTTATTGATCCAAGCATCTTTCTTAACTTTTCTCCTGCTGTTCTTTGAAGTCCATCACTCATAATTTTCATTCCAAAAATGAATAAACCTAAAGAGCCAATTAAAATTAAAAATTTCATTATTCCCCAGGCTCTTTTTGTTTTTACTTTCATTTTTTTAGACCAAAGAACATCATCCTTACTTCTATCAAAACCATCATCAACAATACCTAGATAAGCTTCATAGCTTTCAGCCCCAACAAGATCTTTAACTTCGAAGCTAGTTTCATTAAGACTGAAAGGCTTAGTATATTTCCAATCACTTCCTTCATATCCTTTTTTGTTCCTTTTAGAACCAATTTTAGTATTATATCGAATAATTAATTTTTGATTGTCTTCTAAAGATGTAAACAAATCATAATCTAAACTCCATGTAATTTTAAATCCTTCACTTTTAGAACTTGCTGATACATTCTTGAAGATAGATTCATCTATAATTACTTGAGTAATTTCTTCTTCTGGTGTTAAAATTTGTGTTTCTAATTTATCTTGAGATATTAAAAGATTTGGACTTATAAACAATATTGATATTAAGAATATTAGAGTACGCATTACAAATAGTTTTAGTTAAATAAAAAAACAAATCTAATTATGAATTATATAATTTTCATCAAAAAATAAAAAAGTTAATATATAGTTAACATTGATTTGTTATAAAAGAAGAATATATATGAGATTCATCAATTTTAATTAAAAAAAAATAAAAAAATATACATATGTTAATAATTTGTTAAACTTATTTTTTCATACACTATTTCTAAAAAATTATCCCCTACTTTGAACTGATTTTTAACCAAATATTTAAACTAATGAAAAAGCTAATAACCCTATTTTTTATATTTAATCTATGTAACACATTTGCTCAGGATATGACAAAAAACCCTTTCGGCAAAGGAATAATTAACTTAGTATCTAAAGATTCTTCTTGGTCAACAAAAGTGGCTTTTCGTTTTCAAACACGTTATGATGGTGGATATGATTTTGGGGATAGCACCTTCTCTGACCGCGCATATGTTAGACGTGCAAGAATTAAAGGTCATGGATATGCTTTTAGCCCTAAAGTTCAATACAAATTTGAATACGACGTTCATAATGGATTTGTATTAGATGCTGTTTTAAAATGGAATTTTGCTGGGAACTGGAGTCTTTGGTTTGGTCAAACAAAATTACCTGGAAATATAGAGCGTGTATTCTCATCTCAAAAGCTACAATTAGTAGATCGTTCACTTTTAAATTCAAGGTTCACTCTCGATCGTGATGCTGGATTTCAATTGAGACATCATTTCAATGTAGGAAAAACATTTTTAATAAGAACTAAACTTGCTGTATCTCAGGGAGAGGGATTAAATAGAAAATCACAATCTGCAGGAAATGGGTATACGGGAAGAATTGAATTACTTCCTTTTGGAAAGTTCTCAAAAAAAGGTGATTATTTTGCCTCAGACCTTAAACGAGAAGAAAAACCTAAGCTAATGCTGAGTTTTACATATGATTATAATGACAACGCTCTACGTTCAGGAGGACAAATGGGTCAAGATATTACAGGATCTACAAGAGACCTCCAAAATATTCAAGCAGATGCTCATTTTAAATACAAAGGTCTCTCCTTTTTCGGTGAATATGCAAATAGAAAAACAATGGATGGCATAGCTGTTAATGAGCTAAACGAAGTATATTATACGGGTAGTGCTCTTAACCTTCAAGCAGGTTATCTCTTCAAAAACAATTGGGAAATAGCAGGAAGATACACTCAAGTTAACCCAGAAGACATTACTGGATACAATAATATTGAACAATATACTCTTGGTTTTTCTAAATATGTTGTAGGACATAATCTTAAAATACAAGGTGATATAGGTCTAACTCAAGAAGATAATAAAGAAAATACTGTTTTATTTAGACTTCAAACAGAATTTAATTTTTAATTTTCTAAACCTTAATATAGATTTTAAAGAAATATAATTTCTTTAAAATCTATATTAAACAACCATACTAAAAAATAACTAATCACTATATTAGTATAAATATTATGACATATTAAATAATATAATTTGAGAAATCTGAAACCTATATACATTATATTAGGAGGAAGTTTAATAACATTATTTATTACACTAATAATATTTTCACAACTTAATTCTTTATCGAGAATACCATTTCAATATATTTTAGGAGCATCAATAATCATATCTCTTTCGGTGCTTATAATATTTTATTTCCTAATTAAATATTTTATCACTAATAAATTAGATATACTCTATAGATCAATTAGAACAGGTAAATTTAACGATGACTCAAAAAAAAAATACAGCCTAAAAGAAGATTTAATATCTAACGCTGAATTAGACACTAAAAGTTGGAGAGAGGAAGAATTAAAAACTATTTCAAAACTAAAAGAAGTAGAAGCTTTCCGGAAAGAATTCCTGGGAAATATAAGCCATGAATTAAAAACACCTGTTTTTTCAATTCAAGGTTATATACTTACACTTTTAGAAGGAGGTCTAGAAGATAAATCTGTAAATAAAGTATTCTTACAACGAGCATCTAAAGCTGTTGAAAGGATGACTGATATTTTAGAAGACTTAGATCAAATTATTGAAATGGAAGTAAAAGAAATCAAACTTGACATAATAAAATTTAATATCGTAGAATTAGTTTCAGATTTATTTGAAGATTTAAAAGTACAGTCAAAAAACAGAAATATAAAATTAGAATTTTCAAAAAAATACAACCCAATATGGGTAAAAGCTGATAAAAATAAAATTGCACAGGTAATTACAAATCTTCTAAATAATTCAATTTCTTATGGAAATGAGAATGGAATAACTACTGTTCGTTTCTTTTCAATGGATAATATTGTAACGATTGAAGTTTCTGATAACGGTCCTGGTATCTCTGAAGAAGAAATACCTAGATTATTTGAAAGATTTTATAGAGTTGAGAAAAGTCGTGATAGGCACAAAGGTGGAACTGGCTTAGGTTTATCTATAGCTAAGCACATAATTGAATCTCATGGGCAAACAATTAATGTTAGAAGTACTGTTGGTGTAGGATCAACTTTCACATTCAGTTTAAACAGAGAAAAAAACTGATACTATCTAAAAAATTTAGTTCCAGATTTAACCATCCTTTTTAATAAAGGACTCGGTCTATATCGATCCTCACCATATTCATTAAACATTGATTCTAGCTTAGATAATACATTATCTAATCCTAATTCATCTGCCCACATCAGAAGACCCTTTGGATAATTAACTCCTTTCGTCATAGCTAAATCAATTGCTTCTTTAGATGCTATATTTAAAAATAATGCATCAATAGCTTCATTGATTAACATAACAAGAATACGTTCAAAAATTTGTTCCCCTAATTCACGATTTTTATTTGGAGGAACATTTAATGTTTCATCATTATAATCAAAAAATCCTTTTCCAGATTTTCTACCAAAAAATCCTGCCTCTTTATATCGTTTTTGAGTAAAAGAAGGCTTATATCTTGGATCAAAATAAAAAGCGCTAAATACTGTTTCAGTAACGGTATAATTAACATCATTACCAATATAATCCATCAAAGTAAATGGTCCCATTCTGAATCCACCTAACTCTGTCATTGCCCAATCTATTGTAGCAAAGTCAGCTATTCCTTCTTCATAAATACGAATAGCCTCACCATAAAATGGTCTTGCAACTCTATTAACTATAAAACCTGGTGTATCCTTGCAGACAACAGCTACTTTACCCCAACCATCAATCAATGATTTTACATTTTTCAAAATTAAATCGGATGTTTGAATAGAAGGGATAATCTCAACTAAAGCCATTAAAGGAACAGGGTTGAAAAAATGAATACCAATAATACGATTTGAAATCTTTAAAGAGGAACCAATCGAAGCAATAGATAAAGAGCTTGTGTTTGATGCTAAAATACAGTCTTTTGATACAATCGATTCTAACTTTGAAAATACTTCAGATTTAATATTAAAATCTTCTACAATTGCTTCAATAACAATACCACAATCTTTAAAATCTTGCATGTTTGTAGAATATACAATGTTAGATTGAATGGCTATTGACTCATCTTGTAGTATCTTTCCTTTTTCAACAAGCCGAGCCATAATTTTTTCCAATTTGGTTTTCGACTTATCTAAAACTTCTTTATTTATATCAACTAAAATAGTTTTATGACCATTCTGAGCTGATACCTGAGCAATCCCTAACCCCATTGTTCCTCCTCCTAAAACACCAACATTCATAAAATGAAAATTTAATTATCAATATTTACTATTTATTTACCCTTAAACTTAGGTTTTCTTTTCTCTATAAAAGCGTTGACACCTTCATTAAAATCATATGTTTCTCCTGCTAATGTCTGTAATTCTTCTTCTAAATTTAATTGATTTTCTAAATTATTATTGAAGCTTGAATTAACAGCTTTTTTTGTTAGTGCAATTCCCTTAGTCGGCATAATAGCCAATTTATATGCAAAATTAGATATAAAAGTATCGAAGTCATCGTCATCTATAGCTTTATATATCATATTCATTTCTTCGGCTTCTTTGGCTGAAATTTTATCTCCTGTAATCATCAAAGCTAAGGCCTTTTGTACACCAATAATTCGAGGCAAGAAAAATGTACCTCCTGAATCAGGTATTAAACCTATTTTAGAAAATGCTTGAATAAAACTAGCACTATTTTTAGCTATAGTAATATCACAAGCCAATGCTAAATTTGCTCCTGCTCCTGCAGCAACACCATTTACAGCTGCAATGACAGGCTTATTTAAATTTCTGATTTTTAAAATAATTGGATTATAATGATCTCTTACAATAGTTTTTAATTCAGGTCCATTTGGATCTATCGCTTCTGACAAGTCTTGTCCAGCACAAAAAGCTTTACCTTCTCCAACTATAACAACGACTCGAATGTCATCATTCGATGAACAAGTGTCTAAAATATTTTGAAGCTGAAATGCCATTTCCTTATTAAAGGAATTAAAAACTTCTGGTCGATTCAATCTTATTTCACAAATACCATTTAAAGTAGAAACATTAATCAACATGTTATATATTTTTGATATTACACGAATATAATTAGAATAAAATTGTTCTAATTAAAGAATTTAAAATAGTTATTAGGTTTTTATGAATTTAAAATTTCAGATGCTCTTTTCTCTATTTCATCCTTCAATGACCTAGGTTTTAAGACTGATATTTCACCTCCATATGACAACATAGAACGAATTAATTCTTCAGAAATATTTACTTTTAGTTCAAAAGTATAACCTTCCTCATGCATATCTAATATTCTTTGAGAAGAATGAAATGGTAATGAATCGATATATCGAGAAGCAATATTATTAGCTTTAAATCTAACAATCTCCGGAGATTGATTACCACTTGTAATACCTATAGAATACTTAAAATAATTATCTGGATTAAAATCAGACGGCCTTTTCATTTTATCAGTTGTAATAACTAAATCTTCAATCCGATCTAAGCTATAGGTTATATAATCATCTTTATTAAGATCAAATGAAATTAAATACCAACGATTACTATACTCTTTTAATAATAATGGTAATACTTTTCTAGGTTTCATTTCACCTGAGATAAAACTAGTGTAATCAAAAGTAACAAGTAACTCCTCTTTAATTGCATCAAGTATAGGAGTCAAAAATTCATTACCCTCTCCCGATATTGATTTTTCAAATTGAATGATTTCTCCATTATCATCATTTGAAACAGAAATACGATCTACAATTTTATCGATTGCACTTCCAAAATGCCTAAACATATTGACATTTTTAAACTGCATTAAAGTCTTAGCAGCAAAGCTAATAGAGCTTAATTCATCTTCTGTTAAAGGAATATCATTAATAGAAAAATTAGGGTTTTCGTAATAATAGCCGAGATTTAACTTACTGTATTTAATCGGAGCATCGTGTTCCATTCTCATATTGAATATATCTTTTTCAATAGTAGAATCGCAAATATGTTCCCCATCAATAGATCCATACAAGGCCTCTTCACATGCTTCTCTTAAATCTCTTTTACTTGGAAAAGGACTATACTTATTTCCGATACACTTATCAATTATTCTATACCGAATTAAGGCATTCTTTATATGAGGCATTTTAAAAAATTAAAGTATTTTTTCTTCTTTTCTATAACCAAATAACTCATAGTACTTAATCGCTTTTACAACCTGTTCAGGAACATCTTCTTCCCAACTAGAAGCGCTGGCTTTAATTTTTGAGAGAACGTCATCAGACATAATACCAAGCAACTTGGAGTCAAAATTATCAAACTTAGCTAACTTTCGATTATCCTTCATATATTCAAGTAAACCATTTAAATTTTTAGGTACAATAAAATTATCTAAAGAATAAAGCTCACCATTCTCAACATTATTTGCAGGATATACATACATAATAACGTTATTTCCAAAACCTCGTCCAAAAGCTTCTAATAAACCACCAGATAAATTATCATAATAACTCTCATCAAATATTGTTTGAAGATTATAGATACCAGCAATAACACCCATCCTAGCACCTTTAGCTATAGTAGATAAATAATCAACCATTTTATAATGTTTTAAGTAATTACTTATCATAACAGTATATCCCAATGTCCCAAGCAATTCTGCTCGATCTACAAAGTCCTTGTCTAAAATTTTACCATCTGCTGTAAGGTCTTTTAATGTTAATTCAAAAACAACCGCAACATTTTCTTTTTCTATTCCTTCTTCATTTAAAAATTGTTCGGTCCCCCTCTCAATCATATCAATATGAACCTTTGTTACAGGTCGGAATCTTCCACGCATTAATAAAATGTTTTTCTTATACAAGGCAGAAGATGGTTGAATAACATTTCCAGTCAAATCAAACATTGTTGCATCAGTAATTCCTCGCTTAACCAGATTTAGAGCAATAATCCTATTATCTACATCCTCAAAATCAGGTCCAGAGAAACTAAGCATATCAATTTCAATTTTTTCTCTAGGAAGTCGTTGAACTAAATTTGATAAAAACTCATCTAAATCATTATGATGGAAATAAGCGGAATAGATTAAATTAACACCTAATATTCCTAATGACTCTTGTTGAGCTTTATGACTGTTATCATGCATTTTAACATGAAGTATTATATCATTTATAGGTCCACCTAATGTTAATTGAAAGCGCATTCCTATCCATCCATGTCCTTGATTCGTTTTATGATAATTTAGTGATTCAACAGTATTACAAAATGCAAAAAATCTTTTTTCCTTATTCTGATCAGAAAGACGTTCATTTAAAAGTTTGTACTCTTTTTCAAGCATAGTTTTTAAACGCTCTTCAGAAACATATCTAGAAGCCTCACCATACATAGAATCAGAAATTTTCATATCATATGCCGACTGAGTATGTGCAATAGTTCCAGAGCTACCTCCTGCCTTAAAAAAATTTGCAGCTACCTCCTGCCCAGCACCAATTTCTGCAAAACAACCATAAATATCTGGGTTTAAATTAATTTTAAGTGCCTTATCTTCTGTTGTCAATCTTCTTTCTTCTATCATAATCAATATATATAATTACAAAAAAAAACAAAAATATGTATTATGGTTCCTGAAAATCAGGATTATTAATAAATGTATAATCTGTTAATGTTAGTAAAAATTTTTTAATTAAATCTTTCTCAAATGCATCTAACTGAACTCCTCCTTGACTAGCAAATTCAATTAAAGGGTCAATTGTTGGGCTAATTTGAATACCAGAAGAATAATGCTCTATTACTTCGTCTAATGATGAAAATCTTCCATCATGCATATAAGGGGCAGTGAATTCAATATTTCTTAATGTTGGAACCTTAAACTTTCCATTGTCATTTGGATCTCCTGTTATTAACCCACGACCATTATCTGCAAAATTAAGATCTAAACCATTATTACTAAATTTCTGAACCTGCATTAACGGCCCATTATGACAGTGAAAACAATCTGCGCCATTTAAACTCTTAAATAAATCATAACCTGCTATTTCATCTGGAGTAACTGTTAAGTATATATTTTGCTCTAATGAATTTAGAGGTAAATTATTCTCAACCTTATATATGACATCATATTTAGAAGATCCCGAAATCATTGTTCTTATGAATTGAGCAATTGCTTTCGCTGCATGTGTAGAATCAATATCAGTAGTTTGAAATGCTTCAAAGAACATATTTTTATAGGACAAATCAGATTTTAGAGTCAAAATAACATCAGTCCAATTATCATGCATTTCTATTGGATCTTCAACAGGTATTAATATTTGTTCTTCTAGAGTTTTAACTCTTCCATCCCAAAAGAAAAAATTATTCCAACCAACATTAATTAATGCCATTGAATTTCGATTGCCTATAGTTCCATTAACGCCAAAAGAGTATTGATTTGAGTCTGAAAAAGAGGCGGATGGAGCATGGCATGTTGCACAAGAGATAGAATTATCTCCGCTTAACTGTTTCTCATAAAATAATTTCCTCCCTAATTTTACGCCCTCAACAGTCATAGGATTATCTTCTGGAATTTCCATTTCTGGAAAATGACTAGGTATTTGAAGAATATAGGGAGTAGGAGTATGATTTACTTTATCCTTTTTACAGGATAAAAAAAACATAATGAAAAGAAATAAAAGCAACAAATACTTCATCAAAAAAGTGTTAATGATTCTTTAAAATTTGTCATAATTTTATCGCTTAAAACCTCTTGACCTGTTGATGTATGAGAAGTATGCTCTATTTTTAGGTCGATTGAGGAAGATCCAGTATCTAAAAAATGAAGTAAATCAAGTTTTAATGAAAATACATGTTCATCACCAATATTCACCCAATTAATATTATCAAATGATAAACTCTTTAAATTTTCATCTTTACCTACATGAAAAATAACGTTATGATCAAATAAAGAGATTCCATCTTGGATCGTATCTACCTTTGCTTCTATTTTCACAAAAATATAACCCGGATTCCAATCCCAATGCATATCATTTGAATTAGAAATATAAAGCCAACTCATTGGATTAAATCCCACAGGATCATTATGATTCAGTGTAGGACCAACTCCTAGATTAGCTTGAATATCCTCATAATAATCTTTATCTCCAGGACTTTGCATTAAAGTGTCTCCACGTAAACGATAATCAAATAAAGCAACATCCTTTAATAAATTCAACCCATTTCTTATATCTTCCATATAAAACTTAATTTCTTTAAACTTCACATCATAACCTTCAGGTGTTTGATAAATAGAATCTAAAAAAAGAGTCTCACTTCCAAATGTTGGTTGAACAGTAATTCTTAATAAATCAGAAGAAGGAGTATGCACTTCTGGTTCTTCAGGTTTACAAGCAATTAATAACAAAGAACTAAAAGATAAAAGAAATAATTTTAAGAAAACATTCATACCCAAATTTACAAAATTATATACCAATAATTATTATAACTTTAGAACAAATAAGTAACTCCAAAATTTCACAAAAAAGATAGATTTATCTTGATAATAACTTTTTACTTTGATTGAAGCAATAGATAAACCGTTAAAAATTGTTAATGCATCTGCAGGAAGCGGAAAAACATATCAATTGGTAACAGAATATCTTCTATTATTATTAAAAGAAAAAAATAATCTTAAAGGGTTTGCTAACATTATAGCTATGACTTTCACTAATAAAGCAGCGCTAGAAATGAAAGAAAGAATAGTCAAAACTCTGGATCAACTTTCATATCCTGAAAACTTAAATACGGAAGAAAAAGAAGAAATATTACAACGGACCAAAAAAATCGGTGAAATATTGAAAATTGATGAAAAGGAAGTTCAATTTAGAAGCAAAAGTATACTTACAAATATACTTCATCAATATGAAGATTTCCATGTAATGACTATTGATAAATTCAACTTAAAGCTTATTAAATCATTCAGCAAAGACTTAAACTTACCAAATGATTTTGAAGTTATAATTGATGAAAATGAAATAATAGAAAAAGTTGTAGACAATATTATTGGAAAATTAGGCGAAGAAGAATCGAAAAAATTGAATGATATCATATTCTATTACGCAAAATCAAATATTAATGATGGAAATAAATGGAATTTCAGACAAGAGCTCATTAAATTTTGTAATGTTCTAAAAGATGAAAAAAATATTCCAATAGTCAATGGATTAATGAACACAAAATTCTCAACTGAAGAATATGACAAATTAATAAAAGAAAAAGAAAAATTTGATAATGAGTTCTTAATCCATACTAACAAAATAAAAAAAGAACTTTATCAAGTAGATAAAAATCTTCTTCCTAATAAAAGTAGGACCTATAAAGAAATCTTAAAAATTACAGAATACAATTCATTTTATTGTGATAACAAACCATTATTCACTGAATCTTTCATTAAAAATTTAACTGTTGAATTAAAGCCAAAGCAAGTATACCCACAAGCAATAAAAAATAAAATATATCAATTAATAAACTTTTGGGAGAGAAATTTAGAATACTATTCACTATTAAAGTTATTCTTGGACAACTTTTTTAACTTAGCTTTACTCCAATTTATTTCAAAGTCACTTCAAAAAATCCATCAAGATGAAAAATTAATTAGAATATCAGAGTTCAACTCATTGATTTCAGATTTGATAAAAAATGAAAGCACCCCTTTTATATACGAACGTTTAGGAAATAAATTCAATCATTTTCTATTAGACGAATTTCAAGATACATCTAGACTTCAATGGTTAAACTTAATCCCTTTAATAAAAGAATCTATATCTAAAAACAATAAAAATTTAATTGTAGGTGATCCAAAACAATCTATATATAGATTCAAGAATGGCATTGCTGAACAATTTATCACTTTACCAGAAATATATAATCCAGAAGGAGACCCTAAAATTAATGTTGAATCAAAATATTTCAGTAAGAATGGTATAAAATCTGATTTAAAAAATAATTGGAGGTCTAGTTCAAAGATTGTTCATTTTAACAATGAGTTTTTTAACATTTTAAAAATACGTATACCTTGTTCTAATGAAGAACATTATAATTCAATTAACCAAAAACCTATGTCAAAAGTTAATGGTAAAGTTGAAATTATTTCTAAAAATGAAAAAAAATCAACTATTGAATTACTCCCACAAATTCTTAATTGGATAGAGGAATGTAAAAATAATGGCTTTAAACTTAAAGAAATATGTATTCTAGGTGATAAACATAAAGACCTTAATATATGGGCATTGGGACTAAATGAAGCTGGGTATAAAGTTTTATCAAAAGATTCTTTACTAATTACTAGTTCTTTAAGAGTTAAATTAACAATTGCATTTTTATATCTAAGGTTAAATCCTTTAGGACAAAATGAAATTAAAAGATTTGCTGAACTATTTTTTAGAACAAATTCTATGTCATATAATGATTACAAAAATTATATGATTGAAGATTTAAAAAATGGTAAACATCATCGAAGATTTGATAATGTTAATTTTTTAAAAACTCATTTTGGAGGAGTTAAGAAAATCTTTTTTAAATATGAAAATCTATATGATCTCATACAACAGTTTTACGCTATTATAGGATATAACGAATTAAAAGATCCATATTTACATCACCTATCAGATTTAATATTTGAGTATGACATCTCTAGAGATCCTAATTTAAATTTATTTCTAAAAGATTATGAAAGAAGAAAAAATAAAATATCAGTCCAAATCCCTGAAAGCGATGATGCTATTGAATTAATGACTATCCATAAATCAAAAGGCTTAGAATTCCCGGTAGTAATAATCCCAAAAATGTCATTTAGCAGTCAACTGAAAAAAAATTTTTTAGTCAATATTGATAACTTCATTGTTTACAAAACCCCATCTAAAGAAAGTAATATTAAAAAGTTAAAAGAATTACACAAACAAGAATCCAATCAAATAATTTCCGATAATTTCAATAAATGCTATGTCGCTATGACAAGACCAATTGAAAGATTATATATTTCAAATTTTTTCGATAATAATTCGTTTGGAAGATTATTTCATGAATCGCTCAAACAAATTAAAGACATAAAAACTAAAGATGATATTCTTTCAATATCAGACTCAGATGGACCAAGATCTAAAAGAAAAAAAGAACAAGAAAAAGAACAATTATTTAATCCAAAAAAAGTATCTGATTTATTATGGTTCCCTAATATTGCTCTACAAGACAATAAACAATCATTAGAAACGGATTACCTAAATGATGAAAAACAATTTGGAGAGCAATTCCACTACCTAGCTAGTATAATTAAAAATAAAAATGATATTGATGACAAAATCAAATCTTGTATTAAAGAAGGGAAGGTTTCTCAACATAATTTAACTCAATTAAAAAAACAAATAATGTTGTTGTTTAATAATCAAGATTATATAAGCTTATTAGAAGGGAATATTAAAATACTAAATGAACAGGATATTATAATAAATGAAACAACAATTTTAAGACCTGATAAAATAATTTTCAAAAAAAATGAGACTATTATTATTGACTTCAAAACAGGACAACCAAAAGATACTGATAAAAAACAGATAAAAGAATATCAAATAATTTTAGAAAAAATGAAGTACCCTAATGTTAAAGTTTATTTATTCTATACAGCCATAAATGAAATAAAGATTGTATAAAAAAATTTAAAATAGTTCATTAATTATTGTATCATCAACAATTTGAGGAACTGTAACTTTTAATTTTTTTTCAACTTTCATGGCACGTTGAATAGCAAAAATAGCACCTTTATTCCGGGCCCAACTTCTCCTCGCTATACCATTATTCACATCCCAATGTAACATGGATTTCAATCTTCTCTCAGCGTCCGAAGATCCGTCTATTAACATACCAAAACCACCATTAATTACTTCTCCCCATCCAACACCACCTCCATTATGAATAGAAACCCAGGTTGCTCCTCTAAATGAATCTCCTATTACATTTTGAATTGCCATATCAGCAGTAAATTTAGAACCATCATAAATATTCGATGTTTCTCTATATGGAGAATCAGTACCAGAAACATCGTGATGATCTCTACCTAAAATTACAGGTCCAATTTTCCCTAAAGCAATCGCATCATTAAATGCTTTTGCTATCTTCATTCTACCTTCAGCATCTGCATATAATATTCTTGCCTGAGAACCAACAACTAATTTATTCTCTTTAGCACCTTTAATCCATTGAATATTATCCGCCATTTGTTGCTGTATTTCAATGGGACTATTTTTCTTTATTTCCTCTAAAACTTCACAAGCAATATTATCTGTAATCTCTAAGTCTTCTGGTTTACCAGAAGAGCATACCCACCTAAATGGTCCAAAACCATAGTCAAAACACATTGGGCCCATTATATCTTGAACATAAGAAGGATATTTAAAATCAATTCCATTCACATCCATTACATCCGCTCCTGCTCTTGAAGCTTCTAACAAAAAAGCATTACCATAATCAAAAAAATAAGTACCATTATCCGTATGCTTATTTATTGCTTTAGCATGTCTTTTTAATGATTCTTTTACTCTTTTTTTAAAATTATTAGGGTTCTTAGCCATCATAATATTAGACTCTTTAAAAGTCATACCAATAGGATAGTATCCACCAGACCATGGATTATGCAAAGAAGTTTGATCAGAACCAATGTCAATAGTAATATCTAAATCATAAAATTTTTCCCATATTTCAACAATATTACCCAAATATGCTATTGATACTATTTCCTTACTCTTTTTTGCCTTTTTTACTCTTACTACTAATTCATCTATATCATCTATAATCTCATTTACCCAACCTTGTTCATGTCTAATTTTAGTGATTTTAGGATTAACCTCTGCACAAACTGTTATACAACCAGCTATTGAACCAGCTTTTGGTTGTGCACCACTCATTCCTCCTAAACCAGAAGTAACAAATAAACTTCCAATAGGTGATTTATTTATTTTTCTGAATGCATTTAATACTGTAATTGTTGTGCCATGAACAATTCCTTGTGGTCCAATATACATATAAGAACCTGCTGTCATTTGACCAAATTGAGTTACACCTAAAGCATTATACTTTTCCAAATGATCAGATTTTGAATAATTTGGAATCATCATTCCATTTGTAACAACTACTCTAGGAGCATCTTTATGGGATGGAAATAGACCCATAGGATGACCTGAATAAATAACTAGCGTCTGATCTTGTGTCATTTCAGCTAAATATTTCATAGTTATTCGATATTGAATCCAATTTTGGAAAATAGCGCCATTTCCTCCATAAGTAATCAATTCATATGGATGCTGCGCTACAGCATGATCCAAATTATTTTGAATCATTAACATAATAGCTCTAGCTTGCTTACAATTACCTGGATATTCATTTATTGAACGTGCATACATTTTATAATTAGGCCGATATCTATGCATATAAATTCTACCATATTGATTTAACTCATCAAGAAACTCTTTAGCTAAGAATTTATGCTGAGATTTCGGGAAATAACGCAATGCATTTCTTAAGGCTAATTTACGCTCAGATTCTGATAAAATTTCTTTTCTATTAGGAGCGCGATTAATCTTTACATCATCGATTAATCTATTTGGAATTTCAGAGGGAATTCCTTCTAATATACAATCCTGAAATGAATCCATAATATACAGATAATATTTTTCAGTAAAGTTAAAAAATAAAGCGCGTCAATATCAATTGGCGCGCTTTATAATCTTAAAAGTTTTTGCTATTTTATGATTGTAACATTACCTGTATAAGTATACTTACCATCATTTAATATGTCTTTTGTTCTTACAATCCAATTATACATACCTTCTTGTAATGGTTTACCTTTATACATACCATCCCAAGGAACTGTTATATCATGAGACTCCCAAACAATCTGACCCCATCTATCAAAAATTAAAAGTTCAAAATCATAAGGGTCAATTCCTTCCATATGAATTAACCATGATTGATTAAATTCATCACCATCCGGAGTAAATGTATTTGGAGCATAAATGATAACCTCAGGGAAAACTATTAACTGATATTCCATCGTATCAATACATCCTAATTCTGAAGTTACAATCAAGCTTATATCATATGTACCTGTAACACCGTCAGGGAAATTTACATCAACATCTTCATTAGTAGATTGATCAGGGAAACCTCCATCAAAATACCACTGATAAGTATCACCATAAAAGGAATGATTTTGAAAATTAACTGTTGTATTAAACATCATAACAGGATTTGGGGAATGCTTAAAATCAGCTATTGGTTTTGGTCTTACATTAAGTGCATCAATAAATGTAAGAGAATCTACACATCCTTCAAACGAAGTAATAATCATCTGGATATCATAAAGACCGGCCATTAATACATCTGTTACAATAGTATCTTCATTAAGAAATTCTTGATTGCCATTTATAAGCCAATAATTATACTGACTCATATTAGGGTCAGTTGAATTGACTATAGTAAAAATTGCAGGTTCACACTGATTAGGGTCTAAAACAGTATATTGAGGAACAGGTAGTGGTGATACAGCAACATTAGTAGTTAAAACTAATGGAGAAGATTCACAACCATCTGTAATTGTCAAAGTATAATCTGTTGTTATAGAAGGATCAACATTAATCGTATGATTACCTATTCCATTATGGATATCTCCTGAACTCCAAACAAAATTATACGGAGCACCTAGACCTCCAACTACTGAAGCTGAAATATCTGTTGAATATGTAGGGCATATAGTATCCCAAGCTGAAATTGAGCCAGTTAATGGAGGAAGTAAAGTAACATCAATTGAAAGTGGTGCTGATAAACAACCATTTTCATTCTCAGCGTATACAGTATATGTAGTTGGGATCAAAGGATTTACTACTTGATTCGCAGAAGTATCTGTTGTATGATCCCAATGATATATAAATGATGTTCCTCCAATAGCAGAAGCAGAAAGATAAGCTGTACCGTTTTCACAAATCAATGTGTCATTACTGACCGAAATAACAACATCTGGCGGATTAATTACATCAACATCAACACATTTTTCACATCCTAATGGAGATTTTGCACATACAGTATAAGTACCAGCAGTAAAAACAACTGCAAATGAATCCACTTGCCAAGTTATACCCCCATCAAAACTATATTGATCAGCCTCTAAACTAGTAATATGAATTTCACCATCTGCAACACCTTGACAAGAAGGATTTATAGAAGATGCTACAATATTTAAGTCCTCTACGGAAACCATCATTGTATCATAAACATCTCCACAGGTAGAATTCCCTTCTCTAAAATAGAATTCATATATCCCCAACTGATTTACAGAAACAACAGCGTTAGGATCAGACCAATTTGGAACAACGTTTACTGTTGGTGCAGGAAGTATTCCAGCTGCTGAATAAGTCCAAAGTAAAGTATTACTTATATCACTTGCAATACCAGCTAAATTTATGGGATCACCTATACACAATGATTGATCAAGACCAGCGTTAGGTGATGGCTGATCAACTACATTAATAGTAAATTCAATAGTGTCAACAACTGAACCTTGATCTACTATTTCAACTAAATAGTCTGTTGTGTCAGTTGGATTAACCATAACACCTGTAATACCTGTTACATCTGAAACATTATTAGTTACTAACCAAGTTGCAGTAGCATTTATCCAACCTGAACTTAACATTAAGTCAACAATAGCAGTATCTCCTGAACAAATTGTTTGATCAGGTGTGCCTCCTGAACATCCAATTGAAGCACCTGTATTAGGAAAAGTTAAATTTACTACGCCAGATTGTGCACTATAATTTGAAAACATTAAAATATAAGCTTGTCCTGCAAGAACAGGTATAGATGGTTGAAAATTACCAGCAACACCACCTGGAGGAGGGCCTGAAGAAGACATTCCAGTAAATCCTGCAGAAGATGCATTCCAATTACATGCTGCTGGAGCTACTAAATTATTTTGGATATCTGAACAACCGGTTACAGGATCATAGGGCCATAATTCCCAATCAAAAAAACCAGCGCCTCCAGGAGCACCTATTTGAAATTCTAGTTGACCATTGGATGTTACATTCAGAACAAACCAATTTGGATTCAATTCACCCGCAAAAAGACAACCAGCATTAACACCAGCTGGATTTGTATTAGGATTAGAAAAACTTCCAGAAGGTGGAACCACAGGGTTTGGACTAGCTCCAGTAGTAAGAGGAAAAGGAACAGGTATTGAGTTACAAATATTCTGTGCTTGATTACATGCATTTGATGCTGTTGGTGCTCCTTGTGAAAAAGAAACTAAACCAATAATAATGAATATAGAAGTTAAAATTAATCTCATATTGAATATTATTTACAATTAATGAATGGATATGGTTGCATTATATCAACACCATATACACCTATTTGAATACAATACAAAGTACTTGCATATTCACCAAACCATGAAATAAAATCTTTTTTCGTCAGTTCTTCAATATTTGCGGTAATTATCAAAGCTCTCTGAGTATGATAATCTAAACGAACCATTTCAATATTAGGATTATCATACATCTCCGTTTGCAACTCCTGCATAACAGATTGATTTGGAATATCAAACATACACTGAGCAAATAATCGTGTATCTGTATATTTTATTTTATTTTCTGTTGTTTTAAAATCCTTATTAATGGATTGTTTTGACTCATTTTGAGCATAAGATGAACTTAAAACAAAAACAAAAAATAGAAAAATAATATGCTTCATTTTATTTCTTTTTTAATTTAACGTATCATTAAAAATTTGGTTGCGTATTAAACGCATATTTTGTGAAACTAATTATGGGTAATTACGCAAATTTATAACCAAAACACCTATAAAAATTTAAACTTTTTACCAGGATAGAATGCTTTTGCACCTAGTTCTTCTTCAATTCGTATAAGCTGATTATACTTTGCCATTCGATCACTTCGTGATGCGGAACCAGTTTTTATTTGCCCACAACTTAAAGCAACAGATAGATCAGCTATAATACTATCTTCTGTTTCACCACTCCTATGGCTCATAACTGCAGTATAATTGTTTTTAAACGCCATATCTACTGCCTCAATCGTCTCAGACAAAGTGCCAATTTGATTCACTTTAATCAAAATTGAATTTGCACTATTTAAAGAAATCCCTTGAGAAAGACGTTTTGTATTAGTCACAAATAAATCATCTCCAACCAATTGAATTTTATTACCTAATGTTTTTGTTAATAATTTCCAACCTTCCCAATCATCTTCATCTAAGCCATCTTCTATTGAAATGATAGGATATTTGTAACACCATGTTTTCCAAAAGTCAACCATCTGTTTTGAAGAAAATATCTCACCAGTTGACTTAAATAAATATTGGTTTGAATCTTTATCATAAAATTCTGAGGCTGCTGCATCCAATGCTATCCAAACATCTTCACCAGGCTTTAATCCAGCTCTCTCTATAGATTGAATAACAACTTGTATAGCTTCTTCATTTGATTTTAAATTAGGTGCAAAACCTCCCTCATCTCCAACATTAGTTGACATACCCTTTGACTTTAAAACATCTTTAAGATGATGAAATATTTCAGTTCCCCACCTTAATCCCTCTGAAAAAGAAACTGCGCCAAAAGGCATTATCATAAATTCCTGAATATCAATTTTATTATCAGCATGAGAGCCACCATTCAAAATATTCATCATTGGAACAGGCATAGTAAAAGCTTCTGATCCCCCAAGATATTTAAATAAACTTATATTTTTTTCTGAGGCCGCAGCTTTAGCACAAGCCAATGAAACTCCTAAAATAGCATTTGCACCTAAGTTAGATTTATTTGGTGTACCATCTAACTCAATTAATTTTTCATCAATTTTTCTTTGATTACATATATCAAAACCTTCTAAAGATTTATAAATAATAGTATTTACATTATTTACAGCTTTAAGAACTCCTTTGCCCAAATAAATACTTTTATCTTCATCCCTTAGTTCTACTGCTTCATGAATTCCAGTCGAAGCACCAGAAGGAACTGCAGCTCTACCAAAATGACCCGATGAAGTTTCAACATCAACTTCAATTGTTGGATTACCCCTTGAATCTAAAATTTGTCTTGCAAATATTTTAGCAATCAAACTCATTTCTTATATTTTTTCATGTTTTCAACGAATTGATCAAAAAGATATCTTGAATCATGAGGGCCAGAAGATGCCTCTGGATGATATTGAACTGAAAAAATTGGCTTATTATTAACCTCAATACCTGCTATAGTATTATCATTTAAATGAAGATGAGTAATGTTTATATTATTATTCGATTCTGCACTTTCCCTTGATATAACAAAACCATGATTTTGCGAAGTTATTTCTCCTTTGCCTGTTTTCACATTCATAATAGGATGATTTATACCACGGTGTCCATTAAACATTTTTTCTGTAGAAAGACCCTGACTTAATCCTAAAATCTGATGGCCAAGACAAATGCCAAATATTGGTTTATTTTGATTTGTTATTTCAGAAACTAAATTAATTGATGAATTCATTACTGAAGGATCACCAGGTCCATTTGACAACATATATCCATCTGGTTGAAATGAATTTAAATCTTCAATAGTAGAATTTAATGGAAACACTTTTACATGACATCCCCGATCAACAAGACATGAAATAATACTCTTTTTTACACCAAAATCAATTAAAGAAACTCTATATAGAGGTTTTTTTGGTTTAACTTCATAAATTTTCTTTGTTGAAACTTTGGAACTTAATTCTAAACCAGACATTGATGGTACTTTAGAAAGTCGTGACTTTAAAATGTCAATATCTAATATTTCAGAAGATATAATAGCATTCATTGCACCCTTATTTCTAATATGACGGACAAGCGATCTTGTGTCAATATCTGAAATACCAACTTTTCCATTCTCTAACATATAATCTTGTAATGATTGTAAAGCAGAATACCTAGAAAAACCATCAGAGAATTTTTTTATAACCATTCCTGATATTTTAATCCCATCAGATTCAACTTCATTTTCATGTACACCGTAATTACCTATATGAGCAGTAGTCATTATCAATATTTGACCAAAATAGGATGGATCTGTAAATACTTCTTGATAACCAGTCATGCCTGTATTAAAAGCAATTTCACCAGTTGTTGTACCAATCATTCCAATAGATATACCTTTAAAAATTGTCCCATCTTCTAATAATAATATGGCGGGTTTTTTATCATTCATGTTAGAAATATTTAGTTAAAAATAACAAATACATATTGAACTATTGACTAAAAATTAGATATAAAAAAAGGGGATTTAATAATCGCCCCTTCTTTTAATTTTTTTTAATTCATTATTTTTCTCCTTCTTTTTTTTCTTTACTATCCAAAGCATCTTCCTCTTTCGCAGAAGGAGTATCCGAAACATCTTCCTCTTTCGCAGAAGGAGCATCCGAAACATTTTCCTCTTTCGCAGAAGGAGTATCCGAAACATCTTCCTCTTTCGCAGAAGGAGCATCCGAAACATTTTCCTCTTTCGCAGAAGGAATATCCGAAACATCTTCCTCTTTCGTAGAAGGAGCATCCGAAACATTTTCCTCTGTTTGAGAAATATCTTCAGAAATATCAATTTTATTACTTTCTGAAGATGTTTTTCTACGAGATCTACGTGTATTTTTCTTTGTTTTAGTATTTGAATATAATTCATTAAAATCAACTAATTCAATAATACACATTTCAGCATTATCACCTAATCTATAACCTGTACGAATAATTCTTGTATATCCTCCTGGACGATCAGAAATTTTAGGGGCAATTACTCTAAATAGTTCAGAAACTGCTTTTTTATTTTGTAAATAACTAAATACTGTTCTTCTCGAATGAGTAGAATCTACTTTAGACTTTGTAAACAAAGGCTCTGCATATACACGTAATGCTTTTGCTTTTGCAACTGTTGTATTAATACGTTTATGCTCGATTAGTGAGCAAGCCATATTAGCTAACATAGCTTTTCTATGTGAAGAAGTTCTACTTAAGTGATTAAATTTTTTTCCGTGTCTCATAACATTTAAATTTCGCAAGTAACGGTTAATTAAACTTTGTATCGATGAAGCTTAACCACCTATCACGCCATTTTTTTTTTTTACGATACTATTCCTTATCCAATTTATATTTAGAAACATTCATACCAAAAGAAAGACCTTTGTTTTCAACTAGATCTTCTAATTCAGTAAGTGATTTCTTACCAAAATTTCTAAACTTTAATAAATCATTCTTATTATAAGAGACTAAGTCTCCAAGTGTCTCAACATCAGCGGCTTTCAAACAGTTTAAAGCTCGGACAGATAAATCCATATCTACCAATTTTGTTTTTAATAATTGACGCATATGTAATGATGTTTCATCAAACTCTTCTGTTTCAGATTTAATATCCGAATCTAAAGTTATTCTTTCATCAGAAAACAACATGAAATGATGAATTAATATTTTTGCTGCTTCCTTTAGTGCTTCTTTAGGGTGAATTGAACCATCAGTTATAATATCAAAAACTAATTTTTCATAATCAGTTTTTTGCTCAACTCTAAAGTTCTCTACGGAATACTTTACATTTTTAATTGGTGTAAATATTGAATCGACAAATATAGTACCAAATGCACTATTACTCTTCGTGTTTTCCTCAGCAGGCAAATAACCTCTTCCTTTAACTATAGAAAGTTCCATTTCTATTTTCACAGAAGGTTCCATATTACAGATTACTAAATCCGGATTTAATACTTGAAAGGCAGAAGTGAATTTACCTATATCACCCGCTGTTAACTTATCTTGTCCTGCAACAGAAATCACAACAGATTCTTCATCTGTTCCTTCAATTTGCTGTTTAAAACGAATTTGTTTTAAATTCAAAATAATTTCTGTCATATCTTCAACAACACCTTTCATTGTTGAAAATTCATGATCTATACCTTCTAATCTTACAGATGAGATTGCAAATCCCTCTAATGAAGATAGAAGAATACGACGCAAGGCATTACCAACAGTAATACCATACCCAGGTTCTAAAGGGCGGAATTCGAATTTACCCTCATATTCATCTGAGTTAATCATTATAACCTTATCTGGTTTTTGAAAATCTAAAATTGCCATAATTCTTCTTTTTAATTGTATCTCAATTGCGCGGTTTTTAAGTTTGAAGAAATTCTGTAAAAACCCTTTGGTCGAAATCCAATGTTGTTATTTATTATTTATTATTTATTATTTAGAATATAATTCTACTATTAATTGCTCTTTTATGTTCTCAGGTATCATTTCTCTTGAAGGTAGTGCTAAAATTTTTCCCTCCATACCACTTGAATTCCAATCTAACCAATCAAAATTATTTTTTTTCTTAGTTAAAGAGTCGGAAATAGCTTCTAATGACTTTGACTTTTCTCTAACACCAATAACATCTCCAATCTTACAAGTATAAGAAGGGATATTAACTACTGAACCATTAACAGTAATATGCTTATGAGAAACCAATTGACGGGCACCTCTTCGAGTAGTCGATATACCTAATCGAAAAACAGTATTATCAAGACGAGATTCACATAAAATCAATAAATTTTCACCTGTAATCCCCTTCATTCTAGAAGCTCTATCAAACATATTAGAAAACTGTCTCTCAAGAATACCATAGGTATATTTTGCCTTTTGTTTTTCTGCTAACTGAATAGCATATTCTGATTGTTTTCCTCTTCGTTTATTTGGACCATGTTGACCTGGACCATAATTTTTTTTGTCTAATGTTTTGTCTGGACCAAAAATTGGATCTTTGAAACGACGCGCAATTTTTGATTTTGGACCTGTATATCTTGCCATTTGTTTTTTTTTTTACAGAGATACCTTGAATTAAGGCTTATCCTTCGAAGGTAATTAGCTCTCTTAAATTATTAATATATTATACTCTTCTTCTTTTAGGTGGTCGACATCCATTATGAGGTAGCGGAGTAACATCAATGATTTCAGTCACTTCAATACCTGCATTATGTAATGACCTTATAGCAGACTCACGACCAGAACCAGGTCCTTTAACAAAAACCTTAACTTTACGTAGTCCAAAGTCGTATGCTTCTTGTGCAGCATCTTCTGCAGCTACTTGTGCAGCATAAGGTGTATTCTTTTTGGAACCTCTAAATCCCATTTTACCTGCTGATGACCAAGAAATAACTTGACCAGTATTATTTGTCAAAGAAATAATAACATTATTAAACGTAGCTTGAATGTGAGCTTCGCCAAATGCATCAACCTTAACATTTTTCTTTTTCTTTTGATTTGATTTTGCCATTTTAAATTTTCATTACTAGTTAACTAACTACTATTTTTTCTTATTAGCAACTGTTTTTCTTCTACCTTTTCTTGTTCTAGAATTATTCTTAGTCCTTTGTCCCCTTAAAGGTAAACCAGTTCTATGACGTATACCACGCTGACAGCCAATATCCATAAGACGTTTAATGTTAGTTTGAACCTCTGAACGTAATGATCCTTCAACTTTAATATCGTTAATAGAATTACGAATAGCCGATAATTGATTGTCATTCCAATCTTGAACCTTTATACTCTCATCTATTCCAGAATCTCTGAGTATTTTCTGTGCTCTACTTCTTCCTATACCATAAATGTATGTTAAACCTACTACACCTCTTTTATTTTTTGGTAAATCAATACCTGCAATACGCGCCATAACTTTAATTTTTTATCCTTGTCTTTGTTTAAATTTAGGATTCTTCTTGTTTATAACATAAACACGTCCTTTTCTCTTAACAATCTTACAATCTGAAGATCTTTTTTTTACTGATGCTCTTACTTTCATCGTCTTATTATTTATATCTAAATGTTATTCTTCCTTTTGTTAAATCATATGGTGACATTTCAACCTTAACCTTATCTCCTGGTAGAATCTTAATGTAATACATTCTCATCTTACCAGATATATGAGCCGTAATAACATGACCATTTTCTAACTCAACTCTAAACATTGCATTAGATAATGCTTCAATTATTAATCCGTCTTGTTCTATAGATGCTTGTTTTGCCATAATAGTTATATTACATTCCAGACATTACGTTTGCGGTTCTTTTTCCTTTTACCCTTGTCCCTTCCATTAAACCATCCATATGACGATTTAATAAATAAGATTCAACTTGTTGTAGAGTATCTAAAACAACACCTACCATAATCAATAATGACGTTCCACCAAAAAACATTGCAAATGCATCATTAACACCAGCTAACTTTGCAAGTGCTGGAATGATTGCTATAAATGCTAAAAAAAGTGAACCAGGGAAAGTAATTCTAGAAACTAATGAATCTATATAATTTGCTGTTTCTTCTCCCGGTCTTATTCCTGGAATGAATCCACCACTCCTTTTTAATTCATCAGCAATTTTACGAGGATTAATCATAATGGCAGTATAGAAATAAGTGAAAATAATAATCAAAACTGCTAATAACATATTATATCCAAAACCATAGATATCACTGAAATTATTAGCAATAAAGCTACCTTCAGAGCCATCTCCAGTAAATAACATCATAGGAACTGTCATAATTGCTTGAGCAAATATTATTGGCATTACACCGGAAGCATTAACTTTTATAGGTAAATAACTCCTAACACCTTGATTTGTTGCAGATCTATTACCAACAACACGCTTTGCTGTATTTAATGGTATTTTGCGTACACCCTGAACAATTAATACTGTTGCAAGTACAACAACCATAAAAACAAAAATCTCTAAAACAATCATTATTAAATTTCCTGATTCAACAGCAAAACCAAACTCAGCCATAAATGCTTCAGGAAGCCTTGCTAAAATACCAACTGTAATCAATAAAGAAATGCCATTCCCAACACCTTTATCAGTTATTCTCTCTCCGAGCCATACAGCAAACATAGCCCCTGATACTAATACAATAATAGACTGAGTCCACCAAAAAGTACCAGCATCATCCGGTAAAGCACCTTTATTATCTACATAAAGTGTTAAATAAGATGGAGCCTGTAAAGCACAAATAATAATAGTTAAAATGCGTGTATAATTATTAATCTGTTTTCTTCCTGATTCACCTTCCATTTGCATTTTTTGGACAGCAGGAACAGCCATTCCTAATAATTGCATAATAATAGAGGCACTTATATAAGGCATGATTCCTAACGCCATTATTGAAGCATTAGTGAAACCTCCTCCAGAAAATAATGATAAAAGTGTTTCTAACATATTTTGACCACCGCTTTCTTGAGCTTCTACAAGTTTTGTGTAATCAACTCCAGGCAAAATAATAAAAGAACCTATACGGTATACAAGAATCAAACTAAGTGTAAGCAAGATTCTTTTTCTTAATTCTTCTACTTTCCAGATATTCTTTAAACTATTAATAAATCTTTTCATTCGTAAAAAATATTGGCAAATTTAATTACAATTCTGTACAATTGCCACCTTTACTCTCAATAGCTGCTTTTGCAGTGTTAGAAAACTTATGGGCAGTAACATTTATTGTAGACTTTATTTCACCTCTTCCAAGCACCTTAACAAAATCATTTTTAGAAACTAAACCATTTTCTTGAAGTATTTCTGGTGTTATTTCTTTAACTCCTCTTCTTTCAATCAACGATTCTATAATATCTAAGTTAATTGCTTTATACTCTATTCTATTTATATTATTAAAACCAAATTTTGGAACACGTCTTTGAAGAGGCATTTGTCCGCCTTCAAAACCTACTTTCTTAGAATAACCCGATCGTGACTTTGCTCCTTTATGTCCACGAGTAGAGGTTCCACCACGGCCAGAACCTTGACCACGAGCAACTCTTTTCCTATTTTTCGTTGATCCCTTTGCAGGTGTTAAATTATGTAAATTCATCTTTATAATATTTTAAAATTTAATCAAGAACTTTAACTAAATGTTGAACTTTTTTAACCATTCCCAAAATTTGTGGTGTTGATTCTTTCTCTATTACCTGGTTCAACTTAGTAAATCCTAATGCTTTAATCGTTGCTTTTTGTCTAGCTGTACGATTAATTGCGCTTCTTACTTGTTTAATTTTAATCTTCGACATTATTCAACTATTTAACCATTAAAAACTTTTTCAAGATCGATACCTCTTTGATTCGCAACTGCGACTGCATCTCTCATTTGAGATAAAGCATTAATAGTTGCCTTAACTAAATTATGTGGATTTGAAGAACCCTGTGATTTAGCTAATACATTACTAATACCAACACTCTCTAATACTGCACGCATTGCACCACCAGCTATTACACCGGTACCTTCAGAAGCGGGTCTTAATAGAACTCTCGCTCCACTATATTTTCCTTTTTGTAAATGAGGAACTGTTCCATGTAAAACCGGAACACGGATTAAATTCTTTTTAGCGTCATCAATACCTTTTGAAATTGCTTCTGTGACTTCTTTTGCTTTTCCCAAACCATGACCAACAATACCATTCTCGTCACCAACAACTACAATTGCAGAAAAACTAAAAGTACGACCACCTTTAGTAACTTTAGTAACACGATTTACAGCAACTAACTTGTCTTTAAGTTCAAGATCTGCAGACTTTACTCTTTTTATTTCTTTTGTCATTATTATAATTTTAATCCACTTTCTCTTGCTGATTCAGCCAATGATTTAACCCTTCCATGATATAGGTAACCATTTCGATCAAACACAACCTTATCAATTCCTGCTTTAATAGCTTTTTCAGCTACCTCTTTACCAACAAAAGCTGCTCTTTCAGATTTTGTTCCTGTTGCTCCTTTATTATTAAAAGATGTTGCTGAAACTAATGTTTTACCAACTGAATCATCTATGATTTGAGCATAAATCTGTTTATTACTTCTAAAAACAGATAAACGAGGCATAGAAGAATTACCTGTTATTTTCTTCCTGATTCTTCTTTTAATTTTAGCTCTTTTTAATACTTTTTTTAATGCCATAATTAATATAATTTCTAATTTATGCTTTAGCTGCTGTTTTACCAGCCTTTCTCCTAATTTCTTCACCTAAGAATCTTACTCCCTTACCCTTATATGGTTCTGGCTTACGAAGAGATCTAATTTTAGCAGCAACTTGACCTACCAATTGTTTGTCATGAGATTCTAACGTTACTATTGGAGCTTTTCCTTTTTCTGAAGTTGCTGAAACTTTTATTTCCTTAGGAAGTTCAAAAATAAAAGGATGTGAATGACCTAGTGATAATTCTAATGTTTGACCATTAGCATTTGCACGATATCCTACACCAACTATTTCTAATTCTTTCTTAAATCCTTCATTAACACCTATAACCATATTGTTAATTAATGAACGATAAAGTCCATGTTTTGATTTATGTTCTGGGGAATCTGTTTCACGACTCAAAGTAATAGTATCTTCCTGGATATTAATTGAAATACAACTGTCAATATCTTGAAACAACTCACCCTTAGGTCCTTTAACAAAAACCATTTTGTTTTCCACTTTAACTTCTACTCCATTCGGTATTTTTATTGGAGATTTACCTATCCTAGACATCTATTCTTTCAATTAAAATTAATATACATACGCAAGTACTTCACCCCCTACATTCTCTCTCTTTGCTTTATTACCTGTAATAACACCTTTTGAAGTAGAAACAATTGAAATACCTAATCCGTTTAATACACGTGGTATATTTTTTGAACTACTATACTTTCTTAAACCAGGACGTGAAGCTCTTTGTAATTTAGTAATCGCAGGAACTTTAGTCGATGGGTTATACTTAAGGGCTATTTTTATAACACCTTGCTTCTTATCTTCTTCAAATTTAAAATCTCTAATATATCCCTGATCAAACAAAATTTGTGTCATTGCACGTTTAACATTTGAACCCGGAATTTCAACTATTTTTAAACCCGCACTGCTTGCATTACGAATGCGAGTTAAATAATCTGCTATTGGATCTGTATTCATATTTATAAATTTTGGTATCGGTTTTCAACTTTTCTATTGAACCTGAAACCAGTTAATAATTTACCAACTTGCCTTTTTAACACCTGGTATCATCCCTTTCAAAGCCATCTCACGAAATGTCACCCTTGAAATACCAAATTGACGCATATAACCTCTAGGTCTACCTGTTAATCCACATCTATTATGTACTCGTATCTTAGAGGAATTAGCAGGCATCTTCTGTAATGCCATCATTGCATCCCACTTAGCTTCTGCCATCTCATCAGATTGTTCAGTAGACTTAAGTATCTTTGTTAATTCAGCGCGTTTTTTAGCATAACGAGCTGTCATCTTTATTCTTTTGCGCTCACGCGCCTTCATTGATTCTTTAGCCATATAATTATTTTTTTGTGAATGGAAACCCAAATTCTGTTAATAACGCATTACCTTCTTCATCAGAATTTGCAGTTGTAACAAAAGTAACATCCATCCCCATTATTTTATTTACTTTATCAATATCAATTTCTGGAAAGATTATATGTTCTTTTACTCCCATATTAAAATTTCCTCTACCATCAAATCCTTTTGGATTAACACCTCTAAAATCTCTTGTCCTTGGAAGAGCTACTGAAAGAAAACGATCTAAAAAGTCATACATGCGTTGACCTCTTAAAGTAACTTTTGTGCCAATAGGCATACCTTTTCTTAATTTAAAATTAGAAATATCTTTTTTTGATACTGTAGAAACTGCTCTTTGACCAGCAATAAGTGATAAATCTTCAACTGCATTCTCAATCAGTTTCTTATCACCCACAGCGTCCCCTATACCTTGACTAATAACAATTTTTTCCAATTTAGGAACTTGCATTACAGTTTTATAACCGAATTTTTCAGTAAGGCTTGGTATAATTTCATCACTATACCTCTTTAGTAATCTTGGTGTATAACTCATCATTTTATTTCCTTTCCTGTTTTTTTTGAATAACGAACCATTTTCCCTTCCTCGTTAGCTTTCCTACCGATTCTTGAAGCATCACCATCAGAAACAATCATAATATTAGAAATATGAATACTTGATTCTTTTTCGACAATTCCACCTTCAGGGTTTGCTGCACTAGGCTTTTCATGCTTCTTAATTATATTAACACCTTCAACTATCGCACGGTTTTTCTTTCTATCAATGGTAAGGATTTTTCCTTCTTGACCATTCGACTCACCACTAATAATTTTAACAGTGTCACCAACCTTAATATGTAGTTTTTGTTGCATAACTTCAATTAAATTTATTTAAAGTACCTCAGGAGCAAGAGACACTACTTTCATAAAATTTGCATCACGTAGCTCACGAGCAACTGGACCAAAAATACGAGTACCTCTCATCTCCCCTGTTGTATTTAGAAGGACACAAGCATTATCGTCAAAACGAATATAAGATCCATCAGCACGACGTACTTCTTTCTTTGTCCTAACTATTACCGCAGTAGCTACTGTACCTTTTTTGATAGCACCAGAAGGCATTGCGCTCTTTACGGTAACAACTATTTTATCACCTACAGAAGCATAACGACGCTTTGTCCCTCCTAAAACACGGATACATAATACATCTTTTGCTCCAGAATTATCTGCCACTTTAAGTCTTGATTCAGTTTGTATCATTACTAAAAATTATTTTACTCTTTCAACAACCTCAACTAATCTCCAATTTTTTGATTTTGAAAGAGGTCTTGTTTCCATTATTTTTACTGTATCCCCTTCATTGCAATCATTTTTTTCATCATGAGCAACAAATTTAGTAGTGTTCTTAACGAACTTACCATACTTAGGATGTTTTACTTTACGTTCAACGGCAACAACAATAGATTTGTCCATCTTATTGCTTGTTACAATACCAATACGCTCTTTTCTTAAATTACGTTTTTCCATTTTAAACTAATTTATTATAACACAACATTATTGTGTATCACGTTTTCTTAATTCAGTTTTTAACCTCGCAATATCTCTTCTCATATGACGAATCTTTAATGGATTCTCTATTGGAGAAATATTATGTGATAACTTCATCTTCATCAACTTATCAGATAAATTTGAAAGCGTGTCTTTAACATCTATATCCGACATATTTATAATTTCTTCTTGCTTCATATTAAATCCTATTTCATTGGTATAACATAATCATTGCGAGTAACAAATTTACATTTTACAGGTAATTTCTGAGCTGCTAAACGCATTGCTTCCTTAGCTGTTTCATAGGGTACACCATCTGCCTCAAATAATATTCGACCTGGACGAACGACTGCTACCCAATGACTTGGAGCTCCTTTTCCCTTTCCCATACGAACCTCAGCAGGCTTAGCAGTTACAGGTTTATCAGGAAATATTCTAATCCAAACCTTACCCTCACGCTTCATATATCTTGTAACAGCAATACGAGAAGCCTCTATTTGACGTGCAGTTAACCATCCTGGCTCAAGTGTTTTTATTCCAAAAGAACCAAAAGCAATGGTACTTCCTCTATGAGCTAAACCTCTATTTCTTCCCTTCTGTGCTTTCCTAAATTTTGTTTTTTTTGGCTGTAACATTTCAAATAAATTTTACTATCCTTTTATTTTTTTCTTCTTTTTGATCCTGAGTTCTTTCTACCTCCTTTATGTCCAGAAGACATACCAATGTTAGGAGATAGATCACGCTTACCATAAACTTCACCCTTACAAATCCAAACCTTAATTCCAAGACGACCATAAGTAGTGTGAGCCTCTGAAACAGCATAATCAATATCTGCTCTAAAAGTATGTAATGGAGTACGCCCATCCTTATACATTTCTGAACGAGCCATCTCTGCTCCATTTAGACGACCAGAAATTTTTACTTTAATTCCCTCTGCACCCATTCGCATTGTACTAGCTATAGCCATTTTTATTGCTCTTCTAAAAGAGATTCTAGCCTCCAACTGACGAGCAATTCCATCAGAAACTAAACGTGCATCTAACTCTGGACGTTTAACTTCAAAAATATTAATTTGTATTTCCTTTTTCGTTAACTTCTTTAGTTCTTCTTTAAGTTTATCTACTTCTTGACCACCTTTACCGATGATTACACCTGGTCTAGCTGTATTAATAGTAACTGTAACTAATTTTAGAGTCCTCTCAATGATAATTTTTGAGATGCTAGCCTTAGATAAACGAGCGCGAAGATAATTTCTAATCTTATCGTCTTCAACTATCTTATCAGCGTAGTTATCTCCACCATACCAGTTAGATTGCCATCCCTGAATAAAACCTATTCTATTTCCAATTGGATTTGTTTTCTGTCCCATTTATATTATTATTCTACGTTTTTACCGTCTATAACGATAGTAACATGGTTAGACCTTTTTCTAATTCTATGTGCACGACCTTGAGGAGCGGGTTGAATTCTCTTCAACATAGTACCTCCAGAAACTTGAATTGACTTTACAAATAAAGTCTGTTCTTCAATACTTTTACCTTCATTCTTTTGCTCCCAATTAGCAATAGCCGAACGTAATAACGTTGAAAGACTTCTAGAAGCATCCTTAGCATTATGTTGTAAGATATTTAATGCTTTATTCACCTCTATACCCCTAATTAAATCAGCAACTAATCTCATTTTACGAGGAGCAATTGGAGACTTATTAAGTCTAGCAAAAGCAATTGATTTATTTGCTTCTTTTCGTTTTTCTGCAACTATTCTTTTTCTAGCACCCATAATTTGCTATTTTATCTTTTTTTATCTTTTCTATTCCCAGCATGACCACGAAAATTACGTGTGGGAGAAAACTCACCTAATTTATGACCAACCATATTTTCACTAACAAATACAGGTATGAACTTATTACCGTTATGAACAGCAAAAGTTAAGCCAACGAAATCTGGAGTAATAGTACTCGCTCTAGACCATGTCTTTATGACTGACTTGCTGCCAGAATCTTGAGCTTGGTCTACTCTCTTCATTAATTTATAATGAACAAATGGTGGTTTTTTTAATGAACGACTCATATACTAATTATTTTTTTCTTCTTTCAATAATAAACTTATCTGAATATTTCTTCTTAGATCTCGTTTTAAATCCTTTAGCTGGAATACCATTACGAGATCTTGGATGACCACCAGAATTCTTACCTTCACCTCCTCCCATTGGATGATCAACAGGATTCATAACAACTCCTCGAACACGAGGACGACGGCCTAACCACCTTGTTCTTCCTGCTTTTCCTGACACTGTCAGGTTATGTTCAGAATTAGATACTGAACCTATAGTTGCCAAACAAGTTGTTAAAATCATTCTAGATTCACCAGATGGAAGTTTAATAATTGCATAACGTCCATCGCGAGCATTGAGTTGTGCATAAGTGCCCGCGCCACGAGCAATAGCACCTCCCTTACCTGGTTTTATTTCTATGTTATGAATAACTGTACCTAAAGGAATATCAGATAAAAACATTGCATTACCAACATTTGGTTCTATATCAGATCCAGAAATCACTTTGTCTCCAACTTTTAATCCATCTGGAGAAATAATATATCTTTTCTCTCCATCTGCATAAAATAATAATGCTATTCTTGATGAACGATTAGGATCATATTCAATTGATTTAACTGTTGCTGGAATACCATGTTTTTCTCTTTTAAAATCAATAACACGATATCTTTTCTTATGACCGCCTCCAATATAACGCATTGTCATTCTTCCATCATTATTTCTACCTCCAGAATTCTTTTTACCCGAAACCAAACTCTTTTCTGGTGTACCAGTGGTTAATTCAGAATAATCACTATTAATTTTATGTCTTTGGCCTGGAGTAATAGGCTTAAATTTCTTAAGAGCCATAATTATACATTATTAAATAAATCAATCGTTTCTCCCTCTGCAACGGTAACAATAGCCTTCTTCCACTTTTTATTTTGTTGTTCAACAATACCTTTGTTAGTGTATTTCATAGAAGGCTTGCCTCCGCCATAATTTATTGTACGTACCTTAGTTACTTGTACACCGTACAATTTTTCAACTGCATTCTTAACTTGAATTTTATTTGCCATTACATCTACAGAAAAAGTAAACCGATTAAAACTTTCAGTTAAGCTTGTTGCTTTCTCTGATATGATTGGTTTTTTTATAATATTCTTCATAAGCATTAGTTTAAAATATTTTCAATTATTTTAACTGAACTTTCTAACATTACAACTTTTGTAGCATTTAATAAATCAAATGTATTAACCGTATCAGCTGTGACAACTTTAACTCTCTTTAAATTACGAGAAGATAAATATATATTATCATTTTTATCCCCTAGGATCATCAATACTTTCTCATTTTGAATACCAAGATCAAATAATAATGTTTCAAAATCCTTAGTTTTTATTTTATCAAAATTAAAATCCTTAATTACCATTATATCTTTTGATGATGCTTTGTAAGAAAATGCTGATTTACGAGCTAATCTTTTTAATTTTAGATTCAACTTAAATTGATAGTTTCTTGGACGAGGGCCAAAAATACGACCACCACCTACTCTTGTTCCAGACTTAATACTACCCACACGTGCACTACCAGTTCCTTTTTGTTTCCTTATTTTCTTGGTAGAACCGTTTATCTCAGCTCTCTCTTTTGTCTTATGAGTACCTTGCCTACGATTAGCTAAATGTTGTTTAACATCAAGATATATAGCATGGTCATTTGGTTCGACACTAAAAATATTTTTAGATAAGCTAACTTCGTTAGCAGTAGCTTTACCTTTTATGCTAATTACTTTAACTTTCATTACTTTTCAATTATTATAGTTGATCCTTTAGATCCTGGCACAGAACCCTTAACAACAATTAAATTCTTTTCTGAAAGAACCTTTAAAACTTCAAGGTTTTCCATTTTTACTCTTTCATTTCCCATCTGTCCTGCCATACGCATACCTTTAAATACACGAGCAGGGTAAGACGCAGCGCCAATAGAACCAGGAGCACGTAATCTATTATGCTGACCATGTGTAGATTGACCTACACCAGCAAAACCATGACGTTTAACAACTCCCTGAAATCCCTTACCTTTAGATTTTCCAATTACGGAAACATACTCCCCCTCTTGAAAAATATCAACATTAACAATATCACCAAGGTTCAAATTCTGAAAATTTCTAAATTCAAATAATTTAGCCTTTGGAGTAGTCTTAGCTTTATTAAAGTGGCCCTTCATAGCATTTGAAGTATTTTTTTCCTTACGATTTCCAAATCCCATTTGAATAGCCTCGTAACCATCTCTGTCATGTGTTTTAACCTGAGTTACAACACAAGGACCAGCTTCTATCACTGTGCATGGTATTATTTTACCCTCGGCACTGTAGGTACTAGTCATTCCGATTTTTCTACCAATAATTCCTGGCATAATTTAAACTATTATTATATTAATTATACTTTAATTTCAACATCAACACCACTTGGTAATTCCAAACGCATTAACGCATCAACAGTTTTTGAAGATGTACTATATATATCCATCAAACGTTTATAAGCGCAAAGCTCAAACTGCTCACGCGCCTTTTTATTTACGTGGGGAGATTTCAATACAGTATATATTCTTTTATGAGTAGGTAATGGAATTGGACCACTAACTACAGCACCTGTTGACTTTACTGTCTTTACAATCTTCTCAGCTGATTTATCAACTAAATTGTGATCGTATGATTTTAATTTTATTCTAATTTTTTGATTCATCTCTATCCTAAAATTATGCTTTAACGCCTTTTACTTTTGCAACTACTTCTTCAGAAATATTTTTTGGTGCCTCCGCATAATGTGAAAATTCCATACTAGAAGTAGCACGACCTGAAGACATAGTTCGAAGTTGTGTTACATATCCAAACATTTCTGATAATGGAACATCAGCTTTAACAACTTTTGCTCCATTCTTATCATCCATACCTCTTACTACAGCACGACGACGATTAAGATCACCAACAATATCCCCCATATTCTCTTCTGGAGTAACGACCTCTATCTTCATCATAGGTTCAAGAAGCACAGGGTTTGCTTGAGGCAGTGCTTCTTTAAATGCAATTTTAGCACACAATTCAAACGATAATGCATCGGAGTCAACAGCGTGAAAAGAACCATCTGACAATGTAACTTTCATTTTGTCTATTTCAAATCCTGCCATCACACCATTCTTCATTGAATCTTTAAATCCTTTTTCAACAGAAGGGATAAATTCTTTAGGAATATTACCTCCTTTAATTTCATTTATAAACTCTAATCCTGTTTTGCTATCGTCAGTCTGAGGTTCAATTTTAACAACAATATCTGCAAACTTACCTCGTCCTCCAGACTGTTTCTTGTATACCTCTCTATGATCAACTGAAGACTGAATATTCTCACGATAATTTACTTGAGGCGCACCTTGGTTCACTTCTACTTTAAATTCACGCTTTAAACGATCAATAATAATATCTAAATGTAATTCTCCCATTCCAGAGATAATAGTTTGACCTGATTCTTCATCAGTTCTAACTTGAAATGTTGGATCTTCTTCAGATAATTTAGACAATCCAACACCTAATTTATCAGTGTCTGCCTGCGTCTTCGGCTCAATTGCAACTCCAATTACAGGGTCAGGAAAGTCCATAGATTCCAATACAATAGGTGCATTCTCAGCACACAATGTATCTCCTGTTTTAATATCTTTAAATCCTACAAATGCACCAATGTCTCCAGCTCCCAATTGTGGAACTTGATTTTGTTTATCAGCATGCATCTGAAAAATACGTGATATTCTTTCTTTCTTTCCGGACCGAGCATTTAATACATAAGAACCTGCTTCAAGTTTACCAGAATAGGCACGAGTGAAACATAAACGACCAACAAAAGGGTCTGTAGCTATTTTAAAAGCTAAAGCAGAAAATGGCTCATCATAAGATGGCTTACGAGATTCTGTATTATCAGTCTGAGGATTTATTCCTTCAATAGCATCAATATCAACTGGTGATGGAAGTATTTCCATTACCATATCCAGCATTGCCTGAACACCTTTATTTTTAAATGCTGATCCACACATCATTGGAACAACTTTACCAGCAATGGTTGCCTCACGAAGACAATCTAAAATTTCTCTTTCTGTTAATGATTCTGGATCTTCAAAGAACTTTTCTAGTAAAGTTTCAGACTCATCAAATTCAGCAACAGCTTCAAGTAATTCTTCTCTTAAAGCCTTAGCTTCTTCAAGAATGTCAGAAGGAATTTCTACTTCTTCAAAAGTCATACCCTGATCCTCCTCATTCCATACAATCCCTTTAAAATTTATTAAATCAACAACACCCTTAAAATTATCCTCAGAGCCTATATTTATTTGTAAAGGCAATGCATGTGAACCTAACATTTCTTTAACTTGCTTACAAACATTTAAAAAGTCAGCACCTTGACGATCCATTTTATTTACAAATCCTATACGTGGAACATTGTAATTGTTTGCTAACCTCCAATTTGTTTCAGATTGTGGTTCAACACCATCTACAGCTGAAAAAAGAAAAACTAGGCCATCTAAAACACGAAGTGATCGGTTAACTTCAACAGTAAAATCAACGTGACCAGGAGTATCAATAATATTTACATGATACTTATTCCCACGGTAATTCCAATCAAGAGTTGTTGCGGCAGAGGTAATAGTAATACCTCTTTCTTGCTCTTGCTCCATCCAATCCATAGTAGCTCCACCATCGTGTACTTCACCAATTTTATGATTTACACCTCCATAATAAAGTATTCTTTCAGTAGTAGTTGTCTTTCCAGCATCAATATGTGCAGCAATACCTATGTTACGTGTATATTTAAGATCTCTAGCCATATCTATTAAAATCTAAAGTGTGAAAATGCTTTATTTGCTTCAGCCATTCTTAATGTATCCTCTTTCTTTTTATAAGCCGCACCTTCTTCTTTAGATGCAGCAATAATCTCTGCGGCTAATTTCTGTGACATAGTTTTCTCATTACGCTTACGCGAAAAACCAATTAACCACTTCATAGCCAACGATTCTTTTCTAGACTCACGAACTGGAGTTGGTATTTGAAAAGTAGCACCTCCAACCCTTCGACTTCTAACCTCAACAGATGGGGTAACATTCTCTAATGCTTTCTTCCATGTATCTAAACCAGTTGAATCCTCTATTTTTGAATCAACCATTTCTACAGCATTGTAAAATATTTTAAAAGCCAAACTCTTCTTACCATCTAACATTAAATTATTAACAAATTTTGTTACTTGAACATCTTTAAATATAGGATCTGGTAAAATGGCTATTTTTTTCGCTTTTCTTCTTCTCATATTCTAATGTTTAAAAAAGATTATTTTTTAGGTCTTTTTGCTCCATACTTCGAACGGCGCTGTGTTCTTCCTTCAACCCCAGCAGTATCTTCTGCGCCACGAACAATATGATATCTAACACCAGGAAGATCTTTCACTCTACCTCCTCGAACTAAAACTAAAGAATGCTCTTGAAGATTATGTCCCTCTCCACCTATATATGCATTAACTTCTTTACCATTAGTTAATCTAACCCTAGCGACCTTTCGCATGGCCGAATTTGGTTTTTTAGGTGTAGTGGTGTAAACTCTTACACATACACCTTTACGTTGTGGACAAGAGTCAAGCGCAGCAGACTTGCTTTTCTTAACCACCTGATTTCTCCCTTTGCGAACTAATTGTTGTATAGTTGGCATAAAAATATTATTTCTTTTAATTAATAATTATCCTCAAAAATTATATTTCGAGCCTGCAAAGATAGCAGTTTTATTTTAGAAACCAACAGTATATAAAGAAAAAATGAAACTTTTTTAATTATTATTAAATCTAAAAGTGAAATGGATTTTTATTTTTCATATAAAATACGTTTATCAATAATCCTTATTTGATTATTTATCAACTATTTAAGAAAAGAAAATAATAAATAGAAATAAGATTAAATCTATCTTAATTAAGTGTTTTTAGATGAAAAATTATACAATAATTTCAAATAAATCACTAAGTTCTGTAAAGTGTACTTTTGATTCCATCAATAACCCTATCAACGTTTGGTAGGGCCTCATCAATTAAACTTGGAGAAAAAGCAAATGGAGTATCTGATTGTGTTACTCGAACTACAGGAGAATCTAAATAGTCAAAAGCATATCTTTGCAAATGATAGGATATTTCAGAAGAAATTGAAGCTAATGGCCAAGACTCCTCAACAACAACACACCTATTAGTCTTTTTAATTGACTCTACAACAGTAGAGTAATCAATTGGTCTAACTGAACGTAAATCAATAATCTCAACTGATATTCCTTCTTTAGATAATTGATCGGAAGCTTCAAAAGCTGTTTTGATAACCTTACCAAATGAAACAATAGTTACATCTGATCCTCTTTTTTTAACTTCAGCAACACCAATAGGTATTAGATATTCTCCCTCTGGAATATCACCTTTATCCCCATACATTTTCTCAGACTCAAGAAAAACTACAGGATCATCATCACGAATTGCAGATTTCAATAATCCTTTTGCATCATATGGATTTGAAGGAGTTACAACCTTTAAACCAGGTACGTGTGCATAAAACGATTCAAAACTTTGGGAATGAGTTGCGCCTAACTGACCAGCAGTACCATTACCTCCTCTAAAAACTATTGGACAATTGTATTGTCCTCCTGACATTTGTAACATTTTAGCCGCACTGTTTATTATTTGATCAGCAGCCAATATAGCAAAATTCCATGTCATAAACTCTACAATAGGTCTTAGACCATTCATTGAAGCACCTACAGCAATACCAGCAAAACCTAACTCAGCTATAGGTGTATCTATAATTCTTTTTGGGCCAAACTCATCAAGCATTCCTTGAGAAACCTTATAAGCACCATTGTATTCAGCGACCTCTTCTCCAAGAAGAAAAACACTTTCATCTAAACGCATTTCTTCAGTCATTGCTTCTCTGAGAGCTTCTCTAAACTGTACCGTCTTCATAATGTAAAATTAATTTAAATTAAAAGAATCGTCAAATTTATAAAATTTGAATAATAGATTAAAAAGAAAAATCAAAACTATTATTTTAATTATTTTTTATCTTTGTTAGCTGTTAATTTTTAAACCAAATTAAAATAATGAAAATACTTGTTTGTATAAGCAAATCTCCTGACACAACTTCGAAAATATCTTTCATAGACAATAATTCTAAGTTCAATGAAGAAGGAGTCCAATACATTGTTAATCCATATGATGAATGGTACGCATTAGTTCGTGCTCTTGAATTAAAAGAAGAAAATGGAGGTTCAGTATCAATTATTACAGTTGGAAATTCTCAAGATGAAGCGATTATGAGAAAAGCTCTTGCAATTGGAGCAGATAATGCTATTCGCATAGATACAGACCCCAAAGATGCTTACTCTGTTGCAATGCAAATATCAGAATATGCAAAGAAAAATAATTTTGACATGATACTAACAGGGAAAGAAACGATTAATTATAACGGTTCTCAAGTTGGTGGAATGATTGCTGAAGATATGGATTTACCTTTTATTTCATTGGCTTCAAAATTAGAAGCTAATGGTAACACTCTGAAAATAGAATCAGAAGATATAGGGGGAATTCAAGTTCTAGAAGTTAATACACCAGTAGTTATCTCTTGCGCTAAAGGAATGGCTGAACAAAGAATACCAAATATGAGAGGAATTATGGCAGCTAGAACAAAACCTCTAAATATTGTTCCTCCTATAGATGTAGAATCATTAACAAAATTTGAAAGTTATAATCTACCAGAAGCTAAATCAGCTTGTAAAATGATTAATCCTGAAAACATAGATGAATTGGTAGAATTATTACATAACGAAGCTAAAGTAATATAAGATGGCAGTACTAGTATATATAAATAGTGAGAATGGCATTACAAAAAATGCCTATGAGGTAGTTACATACGCAAAAAAATTAGAAGAACAAGTTATAGTAATTACAACAGGACCTAAAGATGAATCAAGCCTATCAAAATTAGGTGAATATGGAGCAAAAAAAATATTAATTGATAGTTCCTTTTCAGGAAAAGACTCTCAACAATTAACTCGTATTATAGGCTCCGCTGTTGAATCAACGAATGCAAATACAATTGTTTTTTCTCATGATACAGTTGCCAAAACAATTGCTCCAAGGTTATCCGTAAAATTAAAAGCAGGATTAATTTCTGGTGCTATAGAAATCCCTAACGGGGATAAAATAAAAGTAAATGTGTTTTCTGGAAAAGCATTTGGTAATGTAAAAATTTATTCTGAAAAAAGAATCATATCAGTATTACCAAATAGTATTCAACCGGAAAAAAATCAATCTAATTGTATTATTGAAGATTTTAATGGAAGTGCAGGAGATACTAGAATTAAATTAATTGATACTAAAAAAATAGAAGGTGACATCCCACTGCCAGAAGCAGAATTGGTTGTTTCTGGAGGGAGGGGACTTAAAGGGCCTGAAAACTGGAATATAATTGAAGATTTAGCTAAAGAGTTGGGTGCTGCGACAGCCTGTTCGAGACCTGTGTCAGATATTGGATGGAGGCCTCATAATGAACATGTTGGTCAAACAGGCATTGCTATTCGACCTAATTTATATATTGCTGCTGGTATATCTGGTGCAATTCAACATTTAGCTGGTGTTAATGGTTCTAAAACAATCGTCGTAATTAATACTGATTCTGAAGCACCTTTCTTTAAAGCTGCAGACTATGGAATTATTGGTGATGCTTTTGAAGTATTACCAAGGCTAACTGAATCAATAAAAAAATTCAAGGCTTCAAACTAAACATATATAGAAATAATTTTTTTACCAATATAATGGTTAAATTATTTGTAAATTAATTAGTTATATTAGAAATAATATGGATAGAATAATCTATTAAATTATGGATAAAATAAAGCTTGAGATCATCGGATTATCATATAGCCAAACACAATCAGGAGCTTATGCTTTAGTCTTATCTGAAAAAAATGGTAATAGAAGGCTTCCTATAATTATTGGAGGATTTGAAGCTCAGGCTATTGCAATAGAACTAGAAAAAATGGTCCCTTCAAGACCTCTAACACATGATTTATTTAAAGACTTTGCTTCAAAATTTAAAATAGAAGTTAATGAAATTATAATTCACAAACTTGTTGAAGGTATATTTCACTCCAAGTTAGTATGTATTCAAAATCAAAAAACTATTGAAATCGATGCAAGAACATCTGATGCTATTGCAATTGGTGTAAGGTTTGACTGTCCTATTTATACGTATGAACATATATTATCAAGTGCGGGGATTCTATTGGACAAAGAATCTATAAAAGATAATGAACTCTTAACCGATACAATAGAAGAGGAGGCAAAACAAACCATTGAAAAAATTTCAATTACAGAACTAGAAAATCAACTTAACCAAGCTATAGATGGAGAAGACTATGAACTTGCTTCAAAAATTAGAGATGAAATTAAAAGAAGGAAAGCTTAAATTTATCTTTTTTTTATTACTATTTATTACCCTTCCGACTCAAGCCAAAGATAAATTTGAGGATACAATATACTTTAGGAAAAGTTTCACCCTTACGCTTAAAAAGAACGGAAGATTCATAAATAATGATACGCTTTTAACAAAACAAAAAACAGGTAAGTGGAAGGTGAACAAAAATACATTAGAACTAACCACAATAAATCAAAATTTAGATACAATATCTAAGTATCCCATCATTTTTAACTCTAAAAATAAAATCGTTTTGACGAAAGAGTCAAAACGGTATGCTTACCATGATAAAATTAGTGCAAAAGGGTCAAATATTACTTTTATATCTATATTAAGAGGTCTACTTGGTATTAGTATGCTCTTTTTCATAGGCTATATATTTAGTAAAGATAAAAAGAACATCAATTGGAAGTTAGTATTACGTGGAACAATTATTCAAATAATATTAGCTTTAATAATACTAAAGGTACCTTTTGTTTCAGTAATTTTTGATTGGTTATCAAAAGCATTTACAAAAATCATTAATTTCTCTCATGATGGAGCAGAATTCTTATTTAAAAGTATGAGCTCTAATCAAATAGACCCAATATTAATGAATTTCGTTACATGGATTTTACCTTCAATAATTTTCTTCGCTGCTATATCAAGCTTACTTTATTACTTTGGCATTCTACAATGGATTATAAAACGATTGGCTTGGTTTATGAACAAAACATTAGGAATATCAGGTGCGGAAAGTATTTCAGCAGCGGCAAATATATTTATTGGCCAAACAGAGGCACCCTTGCTTGTTAAACCATATCTAAAAAGAATGACAAAATCCGAAATCATGTGTTTAATGGTTGGAGGAATGGCTACAATTGCCGGTGGAGTTCTTGCAGCTGTTATTGGAATTCTAGGAGAAGGTGACCAAATGAAAGAATTATTTTATGCAAAACATCTATTAACGGCATCATTTATGTCGGCACCCGCAGCAATTGTTTTTTCTAAAATTTTAGTGCCTGAAACAAATCAAATTAATAAAAACCTAGATGTACCAAAAGAAAAGATTGGATCAAATTCATTAGAAGCAATAACTAACGGAACGATAGATGGACTGAAATTAGCCGCCAATGTTGGGGCAATGTTATTGGTATTTATGAGTTTAATTGCTCTTGTAAACTATACTTTAGGAAAAGTAGGCGACTGGACTTCTCTAAATGATATAATAGCATCTGGTGGAATGTATACTAAATTAAGTTTTGAAAGTATTGCTGGGTATCTTTTAGCACCAATATCATGGTTAATGGGTGTTGAATGGCAAGATTGTATGTATTTTGGCCAACTTCTTGGAGAAAAAACAATATTAAATGAATTTATTGCTTATCCTCACCTTGGTAATATTCAAGACGAACTTTCTAAAAAGACTATAATTATGAGCACCTATGTTTTGTGTGGCTTCGCAAACATTGCATCCATTGGTATTCAAGTTGGTGGGATAGGGGTTTTAATTCCAGAAAAAAAGAGCCTTCTTGCAAAATATGGATTTAAAGCGCTTATTGGTGGAACATTAGCTAGTATGTCAACCGCTATCCTAGCTGGAATATTATTCTAACAGTCCAAAAATGGATCTCGATAAAAAAATATTTAAAATTCAAAATGAAAATGAATTCAAAAGAATAGCTTTAGAGGTGTATAATTATCAAGCTAAAAATAACTCTGTCTACAAAGAATATATTAAACTCTTAAATCTTCCTAAACCTAAGTGCCTTAAAGAAATTCCTTTTTTACCAATTTCTTTTTTTAAAACACATGATATAATTACTAACGATAAAAGTATTGATATTACTTTCAAAAGTAGCGGGACAACTGGAATCAAAAGTCAACATCATGTATCAGATATAAAGATTTATATAAAAACATTCAATTTAATATATAATAAAGTTATAGGTAATCCTAAAGACCAAGTTATAATAGCACTTTTGCCTAACTACAAAGAACAAAAAAATTCTAGTCTTATCTATATGGTTGATGACTTAATTAATAAAACAAATAATCAATTTTCTGGTTATTTTCTGTCAGACATCAAAAAAATACTTATATCATATAATGAGGGTTTAAAAGCTGGAAAGAAGGTTATTATATTTGGTGTATCATATTCACTTCTTGATTTAGCGAAATTAAATCTAGATTTATCACAAGCCATAATCATTGAAACAGGAGGCATGAAAGGAAAACGAAAAGAAATAAGTAAAAAAGAACTACATTCTATTTTGAAAAAGGGACTTAATAATAAGTCTATCTATTCAGAGTATGGTATGACTGAACTACTTTCACAATCATATAGCATTAATGATCAAATTTTTCAAGAAAGCGCAACTATGCAAATATTAATTAGAGATATTAATGACCCATTTAATTATGTCTTAGATGGCAAAACAGGTGGGATTAATATAATTGATCTTGCTAATATCAATAGTTGCTCATTCATAGCAACACAAGACCTTGGCAAAATTGTTCCAACAGGATTTAAACTTATGGGTCGTTTTGATAACTCTGATACTCGGGGGTGTAATTTAATGTTGGAATGATTAAAAACGAATCATTATCTTTAACATTAAAGATAGTAACTTATGAATCTCCTAGATCCATCAATAAGATATAATAAATTATCTAATGATTAATTCAATTCAAGACATAATTATAAAACGTTCAGAAGAACTCTTTGAAAAAGTAAAATCAATTAGAGAACATATTCATGCGAATCCAGAATTAAGCTATAAAGAATACAACACTATGGCGTATGTCGCTAATCACCTTGAATCAATTAATTTAAAACCTGAAATAGAGGTTGGAAATACTGGAGTAGTTGCAATGATTAAAGGTGAGCATCATACAAAAAATGATTCCGTAATTGGATTAAGAGCAGATTTAGATGCCTTACCTATATTAGAAGAGAATAACATTCCTTATAAATCAAAATTTGATGGAATTATGCATGCTTGTGGTCATGATGCTCATACCTCTATTTTATTAGGTGCAGCAGAAATATTATATGAACTGAGAAATTCATTGCCAAAACCAATAAAACTAATTTTTCAACCAGGAGAAGAAAAAAATCCAGGAGGAGCGACATATATGATAAAAGATGGAGTATTAGAAAACCCTACTGTCTCAAAAATGTTTGCTTTACATGTTTTCCCTGATATGGAAGTCGGAAATGTTGGTTTTAAAGAAGGTGTCTATATGGCCTCTTGTGATGAAATATACATAACTATTAAAGGTAAAGGTGGACATGCTGCAATTCCAAATGAGTGTATAAATCCTATAATAATTGGAGCAAATGTTATTCAATCAACCAAAGAAATTATCACTAAAAAATGTGACCCAAAAACACCTTGTATATTGTCATTTGGTCACTTTGAGGCTATAGGAGAAACGAACATTATTCCTTCAGTCGCTAAATTAAAGGGAACATTTAGAACAATGAATGAAAAATGGAGAAAAGAAGGCTTAAAACTTATAACAAAAACAGCGGAGAACATTGCAGTATCATTTGGAGGAAAAGCTAAAGTAGAAATAAGTAATGGTTATCCTTATTTAAAAAATAATAGTGAGCTTACTTCATCAATGAAAGTCGCCGCAGAAAAATTATTAGGCAAATCAAAAGTGCATGAATTACCTTTAAGAATGACCTCTGAAGACTTTGCTTTTTATTCCCAAAAAGTGCCCGTTTGTTTTTTTCGTTTAGGGGTGAAAAATGAAAATAAAGGGATACAATTTGGTTTACATAATTCCAAGTTTAATATTGATGATGAAGCACTAAAAATTGGGATGCAAATGATGGCATTAGCACCATTTTCTACACCTTAATTACTTTTCTATATAAAACACCTGTGCTAAGTCTAATCTCAAGTAAATAAGATCCATTTGAAATTTGTGAGGCATTAATTTTCATTTTAAAATCATCAACATTTTCTCTTAAAACAACACGTCTATTAAAATCGTAAATAATCAACTCTTTAATTAGCTCATAAGATTCAACATATATATTTGATTTAAATGGATTTGGATACAAATAAATTTTTTGATCTAAAAGATTAATAACCCCTTGTGTACCAACATTAATTTGAATAGATAATGTATCATTATCACAACCATCGTTCATTGCAATTAATAAGACGTCATATGTCCCATTTTGAGTATATTCATGCCAAGGATCTTGGTCTAAAGAATAATTTCCATCTCCAAAATCCCAAAAATAATCTGTAGCATTAATACTTATATTGGAAAAATATACAATTGCAGAGGGTAAACTCAAATTAACATCACTTGCAGATGCAATAGCTAAAGGTGGTTGATCAATATTTACTAATAAATTTTGACTAATTTGATCAACTCCTATATTATTAAAAACCTCTAAAGTAATTGAATAATTACCTGAAGTTAAAGGAAAAAAATAAGTGTTCTCATCCGTACTACTCGATAAACCACCTGAAGAAGTTGACCAAAGGTATGAACTACCTCCCGTTGAAGTATTAGTTAATTGAATTGAATCACCAAGACATATATTCAATTCTCCGTGTGAAAAGCTAGCTATAGGAGCGGCCTGTTGAGAACAAGTATAAGAAGCAAAAAAACCAGATTTAACTGTTGCACCATCTGATGTAAATCGAAATGTTAATGCTCCAGATGAAGATGTAATAAAACCAGGGCCTATTGTACCAGTAAAAGGACTCCCTAATATTTGAGGCGAATTTTCATCTAATCCATCATAAACATATAAATAATCATAATTTTCTTCAATATCAAATTCTATAAAATCAACATCAATCGATGTTGCATTTGGAGGAGCTATAGTCCATATATAATCTTCATCATTATAATAATTTTTTGGACCACCAAAATCATAAAAAACACCTGAGCATGGATCAGAATAACAATCTGTTAAATAATTTTCAATTATATCCCATAATTCATTATAGCCATTATCATAACCAAGTGCCCAAATAGCTATTCCGGCTATACCTGTTTGTCTAACATGATTCAATCGTTTTATCCAAGCAGAATCAAGTGATATAATACATTGGCGATTTTCTCCATTATTAAACATAAAAATATCAGTAAAGCTATTGTCTTCCCAAAAATGGTTCATTGAAGAATAATTACCAGAAATATTATTTTTAACATAAGAATATGTCCTTGCTACTCCTGAGCCTAATGTTGACGAAGGTACACTTAAATCCAAAGTAGACCATTCATAACCATAATTAGGTAGGCCTAATACTAACTTGTTTTTTGGGCATCCCTTGTCCAAATAATAAGTAATACTCCTTGAAAGTGTATAGTTATATGTTGAACCAAAATGATATAAAGGATCTGTTGGACCAGCAACTGAGCTACCTGAATAATAATAGGCATATCCCATAATAATATAATGGTCAACAAAAGGTTCCATAATAGAAAAATCAAAAACATCATTCCAATCAACAGCATACAATACAGTACTAACTTCAGATCCAGGTATTGCGGCATGCATTTGGCTAGATAAATTAACCATAAAATTGGCAAAATTTGTAGCTTGTGAACTTGGGAGTCCTTCAAAATCAATGTTAACTCCATGTGCCCCCCTTGATGAGACAAGATTAATTAAATTATTAATTAAAGTCTGTTGTGATGAAGAACTACCAAAAAAAACTCCATGATTTGAAAAAAGTGTTACACATAAGGTAACTTTTACACCATTAGATAAAGCAGAATCTACTGCTAAACTTGTACTCCATCCATGAGTACTATTTGGCTCTCCATCAACAGCATTAACCTCATAACTAAAAAAAGAAAAATGTGAAAGCAAATCCCATTGATAATTTTGATATGCGCTTCCAACCCAATATGGATGCCATCCATAAACAATTTTTTCAAGATTACAATTAGACTTTAAAAAATTAGACTTTTCAATAGGCATACTTTCATAATATTCTGAATATGAATTACCCTTTTCATTATATTCACTTAACTGAAGTTGATGAATACTAATCTCATTTTTTTGTGAAAAAACAGCGTTAAAATATATAAGCATAAAAAATATCGTAAATTGTTTCATATCTTATCTTTTTGTTAGTTAATAATCAATTAACTATATAAAATACAAACAAATCGAATTAAATAAAAACTTTTTGAATTGAAAAAAAATAACTATAAATTAATTAGCCATTTCACTCATGAATTTTATCCACATTAATCTCAGTTCTTCTTCAGAATAATCACCGTCAAACTCATTATGTGCCTCTACCAAATTATCAGTCTCAGCTTCAGAAAAATATGTGTAAATTTCGTCCTGTGAATCAGAATCTAAAATATCGTCAATATAATAATTAATATTAACTCGAGTACCTGATGCAACAATAGCTTGAATTTCATCAACAATCTCTTCAATATTCTTACCTTGAGCACGCCCAATATCTTCTAAAGGTAATTTTCTATCGATATTCTGAATCAATTGTACTTTAAGACCTGATTTATTTACAACAGACTTCATAACCAAATCTTGAGGTCTTTCAATCTCATTATCATTAACATATTGACTTATCAATTCAATAAATGGTTCACCATACCTTTGAGCCTTTCCTCGTCCAACACCTTGAATATTTATTAATTCTTCAATTGAAATGGGATATTGAAAACACATATCTTGTAAGGATGGCTCTTGAAAAATAACGAATGGTGGTATATTTTTTTCTTTAGATATTCTTTTTCTTAAGTCAACTAAATCATTATATAATACTTGATCAAGAGAAAGGTCTACAGCATTACTTGAAGGAGAATCAACATCAGTGACCAAGTAGTCTCGTTCTTTAATTAACAAAAATGAAGTAGGATTTTTTTTAAATTTCCTTCCCGCTTCGGTAAATTTTAAAGTACCATACGATTCAATATCTTTTGAAAGCAAACCTGTTACAACACACTGTCTTATAATAGCATTCCAGAAATGCTCATCTTTTTCTTTACCTATACCAAAAAGAGGTAATTTATCATAATCATAGGCCTTAATATCACTATTAATAACACCTGATAAAAACGCACAATAATGTTTTGCTCTCTGATTTTCTTTAAATAATTCAACAACAGACAATAAGGAATTAACATATTCTTTACCTTCAAAACTTTCCCTTGGTTCCTTACAATTATCACACATAGAATTACATTTATGCTGATCAAACTCCTCTCCAAAATAATGAAGGATCATTTTACGTCTACAAACAGATGTTTCAGCAAAGGAAGAAATTTCACTTAATAATTGACGACCGATTTCTTGCTCTGCTAATGGTTTCCCCTGTAAAAATTTTTCTAACTTTTCTATATCTTTATATCTATAAAATGAAATACAATCGCCTTCTCCACCATCACGACCGGCTCTTCCTGTTTCTTGATAATAACTCTCTAATGATTTTGGTATATCATAATGAATTACAAAACGAACATCTGGTTTATCAATACCCATACCAAAAGCAATAGTTGCAACAATAACATTTACATCCTCCATCAAAAACATATCTTGATGTTTAGCTCTAGAAGTTGAGTCTAGACCTGCATGATAAGGTAATGCATTAATACCATTGACCTGTAAAAGAGCTGCAACTTCCTCAACTTTTTTTCTACTTAGACAATAAATAATCCCACTTTTTCCTTTCTTTCCGCTTATATATTTTATAATCTGTTTTTCTACATCTTTTTTAGGTAGAATTCTATAAAAAAGATTTTCTCTATTGAATGAAGATTTAAAAATTACAGCATCTAACATATTCAAGTTTTTTTGAATATCATGCTGAACTTTAGGTGTAGCAGTTGCAGTTAGAGCAATAATTGGAACATTAGATATTTCTTCAAAAATTTCTCTCAACCTTCTATATTCGGGTCTAAAATCGTGACCCCATTCTGATATACAATGAGCCTCATCTATAGCAAAAAAAGATATTGTAACAGATTTAAGAAATTCAATGTTTTCTTTTTTAGTTAAAGACTCCGGAGCCACATATAGAAGCTTTGTTTTTTGGGATGTAATATCATTTTTAACATTAAAAACCTCTGTTTTATTAAGTGAAGAATTTAGAAAATGAGCTATAGAATCATCATTTCTTATATTACGAATTGAGTCTACTTGGTTCTTCATTAAAGCTATTAAAGGAGATACAATAACAGCTGTTCCATTTGACATCATAGCTGGCAGTTGATAACACATTGATTTACCACCACCTGTAGGCATAATAACAAATGTATTTTTTTTGTTTAATACATTTTTAATAATTCCTTCTTGTTCGCCTTTGAAACTATCAAAGCCAAAATATAATTTTAATGCACTTTTTAAATCTTTGTCTTCCATTTTGGGAAAAACTATGAATCCTATTCTAAGTTACTCAAAATAAATACATGTAATACTATAACATAGAAATTAAAATAAAAAAGTGAAGCTTTATATTAATTATACCTTTTCTAGTAAAAAAAAATAGGATTAACTAATTTTACGGATATGGAAGAAGATAAACAAATGACCTTCTTAAACCATCTTGAAGAACTCAGATGGAGGCTTGTTCGAATCAGCATATCTATTATTTTATTTGCAATAGTAATATGGTTTTTTCAAGAATGGATAATGGAAAAAATTTTCCTTTCAATGAAAAACCCTGATTTTATCTCTTTTAAAATAATATGCAGATATTTAAACATTTGTCTTGAAACAATTCCTGTTAAAATGCAAAGTATGACAGTTTCTGGACAGTTCTCTTATGCTTTAATGATGAGTATTATAGGAGGTATAATTATCGCATTCCCATTTATATTTTATCAAATTTGGGCTTTTGTAAAACCTGGATTAAAATACACCGAAAAATCGGTCACAAAAGGAATTGTTTTTTATATCTCTTCATTATTTTTTTTAGGTATATCTTTTGGATATTTTGTAGTTGCACCTCTAACTGTTCAATTTTTTGGATCATATAAAATAAGCACAAAAATTGATAATATTTTTACAATTAATTCATATATGAGCACAATACTATCAACTGTTTTTTTCTCGGGAATATTATTCCTTTTACCTATCATTTCATACTTATTTACAAAGCTGGGGATTTTAAGTTCAAGATTTCTAAAAAAATATCGAAAGCATGCTATTATTTGTATTCTTATATTAGCTGCTATAATAACTCCACCTGATTTAATAAGTCAAATTATAGTAGGTATACCTATTGCTCTACTATATGAATCTAGTATATTAATAGCAAAACGTGTAGAAAAAAACAAATAAAAATAATTACTACATTAAAAAAATGTAATTTGATAAAAAAATGAAGTTATATACAGATAAAATAATAAAATCTTACAAAGGTAAAAATGTAGTAAAGGGAGTTTCTATTCAAGTTAATCAAGGAGAAGTTGTAGGACTTCTTGGGCCAAATGGCGCTGGAAAAACAACTTCATTCTATATGATTGTAGGATTGGTGAAACCTAACTCTGGAAAAGTCTTCTTAAATAAAATAGACATAACTTCTCTTCCAATGTACAAAAGATCGCAAATGGGAATTGGTTACTTACCACAAGAAGTTTCAGTCTTCCGTAAATTATCTGTCGAAGATAACATTATGGCTATTCTAGAAATGACTAATCTAAATAAAAAAGAAAGAGATATAAAACTCGAAAAATTAATTAATGAATTTAGCTTAGAAAATGTACGTAAAAACTTAGGGAATAAACTTTCAGGAGGAGAAAAAAGGAGAACTGAAATAGCTCGTGCTCTAGCAACAGAACCTAAATTTGTTTTATTAGATGAACCTTTTGCTGGAGTTGATCCAATTGCAGTTGAAGATATTCAAAAAATTATTTCAGATTTAAAAAAACGAAATATTGGTGTACTAATTACTGATCACAATGTACAAGAGACTTTATCTATAACAGATAGAGCGTATCTTCTATTTGAAGGAAGCATACTAAAATCTGGTACTGCTAGAGAGCTAGCAGATGATGAGCAAGTGAGAAAAGTATATCTTGGAAAAAACTTTGAATTAAGAAAAAGTAAACCTTAATTTTTTAAAGATTAGCTAAATCTGAATTTTCAATTTCATCTATACTTCCATATGCATCGCAATGCGCTCCTTTGGAAGCACCACAGGCAGATAGAAAAAACAATAAAGCGGACCCAATAAATATTAAACTTAATCTGTTCTTCATAATAATTTTGATTTTGATCATTATCTAGTTTTCTAAATATATAAATTAAACGACAAAGCTAAGATAAATTACACTATTAAAGTAATTTTGTTGTTAACAATGAATGTTTGAAAGCTTAAAATAAACTAATTTTCACTTCGTTTTATAATACTAATGAACAAGTTTCTTTTATTGTTAATTCTATTTTTATCATTTCCATCTATAGGACAAGAAAACTATAGACTGATTTTTTCAAATGATAGCTTAAAAAAAATAGTAAAAAACAGGAAGACTATATTCAAAGATAGTACTAATGCCATTAAATATATAAAGCAAATACAAATTAATGCGGTCAAAAAAGGCTTTCTATTAGCATCCATTGACAGTGTGAAATTTAATAAAAAAACTATTTTAGTTGACTTTATTAGTGGTCCTAAGTTCCATTCTTGCAAATTAAATATAAATCAAAATGAACTTAATTTTTTAAGAAAACACGGTAAAATAAATGAAAAAGTAATACTTAATACTCCATTTACTCCAGATGAAGTAAATCAAATATTGGTTAATACTCTTAATACATACATTAATAATGGTTTCCCTTTTGCTAAAGTTAGACTGAAGAATCCTATTATAAAAAAACACAAACTAATAGCAGAAATAGAAATAACAAGAGGCCCCTACTATAATTGGAATACAATTAATCTGAAAGGAGACTCTTCCATTTCAAACAAATATATTTCAAATTTAATTGGAATAAAAATTGGTCAACCTTATAAAGAATCAAGTAGAAAAAAAATATCAGAGCGTATTGAACAGATAGCTTTTTTAAAAGAAATTAAACCTTCTGAAATATTGTTCACCGATAAAGGTGTAGAGCTATTTTTATATTTAAAATCAATTCCTACAAATACTATAAATGGAATTATTGGTTTTCAGCCCGACCCTATTTCAGAAAAGATACTTTTAACAGGTGAGTTAAAATTAAGACTTCAAAACATTTTTCATAGAGGAGAATTAATCGATATTAAATGGCAAAGTATTCAGATACAAACACAATCATTAGATGCTAACTTAAACTATCCATTTTTATTTAATTCATCATTCGGATTAGATGGAACATTTAACTTATATAAAAGAGATACTTCTTTTCTTGAATTAAAATCAAAAATTGGAATACAGTATTTTCTAAAAAATGGCAGCTATATAAAAGCTTATTATCAGAATATAAATTCAAATATTCTTTCTGGCGGAAATAATAACCCTTCTTTTTCTAAATTAGGTAACACAAATTCCAATAGCTATGGTATTTCTTATTCATATCAAAATATTGATTACTTACCTAACCCTACTAAAGGAATAAAGATTTTAATTGAATCTAATATTGGTAGTCGTAAGTCGAGAATAAATAATAATAACACTATTATTAATTCTATAATTTATCAAATGAAGTTAAAATTGAACTACTTTATCCCTATATATAAAAGACATGTTCTTTATTTATCAAATTTAACTGAACATTATTCTGCAGATGAAATATTTGAAAATGAAGTTTATAGATATGGCGGGCTATCTAATCAACGTGGATTTAATGAAGATGAACTATACGCAACTACCAAAACAACAACAACAATTGAATATAGGTTTCTTTTAGACAAAAATTCTAATGTATTTGCATTTTATGACCAAAGCTGGTACGAAAATAATAGTAGTTCATATTATCAAGATTTACCTTTTGGATTAGGATTAGGGTTTTCTTTTAGAACAGACTTGGGTATTTTTTCTATATCATATGCATTGGGAAAACAATTTGACAACCCAATCTTATTTAGTAATAGTAAAATACATTTTGGATATAACTTTTACTTTTAACTTTGCTTTCCTTGAATTGACGAGCGAATTTCTTTCATAAAATCAGAAGCATATACAAAATCCAAAACTTCTTTATTTTTTGTTGTAATAATATTATCACGGTTACCCTGCCACCAATTTTTTGTGTTATGAATAAATAATATTGTATCACCTATTTCAATTACAGAATTCATGTCATGTGTTATTACAACTGTTGTCATATTATACTCATATGTAATCTCACGTATTAGATTATCAATAACAATAGCTGTTTTGGGATCTAAACCAGAATTTGGTTCATCACAGAATAAATATCTTGGATTCATTGATATTGATCTAGCAATAGCAATTCTTTTTTGCATACCTCCAGAACATTCTGAAGGAAATAAATTGTTTTTCCCATAAAGGTTAACACGTTCAAGACAAAAATTGACACGATCTAATTTATCTTGTTTATTCATTTCAGAAAACATAGTTAAAGGAAACATTACATTCTGTTCAACTGTCATTGAATCAAATAATGCTGAACCTTGAAAAAGCATACCTATTTCTTTACGAATAAGCTTTTTGCCTTTACGAGACATCTCTGTAAAATTTCTATCATCATAAAATACCGCCCCACTATCTGGTTCATGTAAACCTACAATACATTTTGCTAAAACTGATTTTCCCTCTCCAGATTGACCTATAATTAAATTAACTTTACCCTTTTCAAATTTTGCACTAATATCAGACAAAACGTTATTTTCTCCAAATGACTTACTAACTCCCTTTACTTCTATCATAATAATATCATTTGAGTTAATAAAAAATTTGCAATTAAAATAACAACACTACTAGTTACAATAGCGTGTGTCGCTGATTTACCAACATCTAATGCACCTCCTTTAGTATAATAACCATAAAAAGAAGAAATAGAAATAATAAGAAAAGCAAATACAACTGTTTTAGTAAGTGCATAATATATATTACCTATCTCAAAAAATGAACGAATACCAACAATATAGGTCTCTGTCGAAGCTAAACCTGAGGCAACTAGAGCTAACCAACCTCCTATTAAGCTAAGTCCCATGGAGAAAATTATTAAAACTGGAAAAAACAAAACTGCACCTATGATTTTAGGTAAAACTAAATAAGTTAAACTATTCACTCCCATAATTTCAAGAGCGTCAATTTGTTCTGTCGTCCTCATAGTTCCAATCTCTGATGTGATATTTGACCCAACTTTTCCGGCCAATATTAATGATATAATTGTTGGGGAGAACTCTAGTATAGTACTAGACCTTGTAATATAGCCAATAGTATATTCTGGAAGAAATGGAGAATCCATGTTAGACGCAGTTTGAAGAGCAATTACACCTCCAATAAAAGTCGACATTATAGCAACAATTGGTATAGAATTAACTCCTATAATTTGTATTTCATCAAATAATCTTTTACGAAATACACCCCATTTTTCAGGTATTGAAAATACTACCCAAAGCATTTGAACAAACTTTCCTATATTTTTTAATAAACTTATCACTTACAGTAAAGTTAATTGTATTTTTAATGATGACAATTTATTCGAAATTAAAGATAAATAAATTATAATATCTTGAAAACTGAGAAACAAGAATACGAATCTCTCTTAAAATACTATTTACCTATAGAATACATAGACATAGTTGTAAGTTTATTATTAAAACATTCCGTTAAATTCAAAATTGTAAAGGCTAGAAAAACAAAATTAGGAGACTTTAGAACAGGTATGAAAAATGATCTTCCTATAATTACTATTAATGAAAATTTAAATAAATACTCTTTTTTGATAACTACTCTTCATGAATTTGCTCATTTAATTAATTGGAGGATAAACGGGAATTCAGTACTACCACATGGTAAAGAATGGAAAAAAATATATTCAAAACTACTTATTCCTATAATTAAATTAAAAAAATTACCCTTAGATATAGAGCATGCTTTAGAAAAAGGATTAAATAATATTAAAGCATCATCCTGTACAGACATTCATCTAAGTCGAGTCCTTATGAAATATGATGAAAATCCTAATAATGAAATTCCACTTGAGAAAATTAATAAAAACAGTACTTTTGTCCTTAATGGAAAGACTTTCCTAAAAGGCGAGCTACGCAGAACTCGCTATCTTTGTTTGGAAAAAAAATCAAACAAGAAATATTTAATAAATAGATTAATACGTGTTAACGAGATAAAAGATGAATAATAATTATAGTATAATTATGGCTGGTGGAATCGGAAGTAGATTTTGGCCAATGTCTATTCCTGAAAAACCTAAACAATTTTTAGATGTACTAGGCATTGGTAAATCATTAATCCAAATGACTTATGAACGCCTACTTAACATTTCCCCTAAAGAGAATATATATGTTGTAACAAATGCATTATACAAAAACTTGGTTTTAGAGCAACTTCCCAACCTTAAACCTTCACAAATTTTAACAGAACCTGAACGTAAAAACACTGCACCATGTATTGCATATGCTGCAGGAAAAATTCATTCAATTAATAAAAATGCAACTCTTATTATCTCACCTGCAGATCATTTAATTCTTCAAGAAGATAATTTTAAGAGTTCTATTGAAATAAGTATTGATGGAGCATCAAATGATAAAATTATCACCATTGGAATCAAACCTACCCGACCGGATACAGGTTATGGATATATCGAGGTTGAAGAGAATAATAAAACGAAAAATAATAAAACAATACCTGTTAAACAGTTTAGAGAGAAACCCGATTTAAAAACTGCAAATGATTTTTTAAACTCTGGAAACTTTTTTTGGAATTCAGGTATTTTCATTTGGAAGTCTTCAACTGTTCTAAATGCATTAGAAAAATTTCAACCATCATTATTTAAACTTTTCTGCGAAGATTTATCTATATATAATAATGTTAATGAACAAAATGTAATTAACTCTGCATTTGCATCATGTGACGATATATCAATTGATTTCGCAATAATGGAACATGCTAAAAATATTGATGTTGTCCCTGCAAGCTTTGATTGGTCAGATTTAGGTACATGGGGAAGTTTAGATCTTCATCTAAATAAAGATGAAAATAACAACGCAGTAATTGGCAATAAAATAAATACATTTAACACTAAAAACTGCATTATAAATATCCCTAATGATAGAACCGCTTTAATTGATGGATTGGACGGATATATAATAATTCAATCAGAGGATAAGCTAATGATTTTAGAAAAAGAAAATGAACAAGAATTAAAAAAATATATCTCTACTATAAATACATCAAAAAATTAATTTTGATTTACAACAGCACTAGAACAGTCTATATTTCTGTCTATCTTTTTAAATAAACCTTGCAAAACTTTACCTGGACCGACTTCAATCACTTCGGTTGCTCCTCCAGTAATCATATTTCGCATAATTTCTGTCCATCTAACTGGAGCAGTTAATTGAGCTATTAAATTTTGCTTAATCTCAATAGGATCATTAATCGCTTCAGCAACAAAATTTTGAAAAATAGGACAAGTAGGAGTATGGAAATCAATTGTATCTATTGCAGATGCTAACTTTTCACGTGCAGGCTCCATAAAAGGTGAATGAAATGCTCCTCCTACTGGTAAAACTAAAGCTCTTCTAGCGCCTAATTCTGTTAATTTATTACAGGCTTCTTCAATCGCTGGGAAAGAACCAGAAATAACCAATTGACCAGGACAATTATAATTTGCAGCGACAACGTCTGTTATATCATCACAAACACGTTCAACTATGTTATCATCTAATCCAATAATTGCAGCCATCGTGGTAGGTTGAGCTTCGCATGCTTCTTGCATAGCTAAAGCACGTTTATAAACAAGATTTAAGCCATCTTCAAAACTTAATACTTTATTCGCAACTAAAGCTGAAAATTCACCTAAAGAATGCCCAGCAACCATAGAAGGAGCAAATGATTCTTTTAAACATTCTGTAAGAATAGTTGAATGTAAAAAAATTGAAGGTTGAGTCACTTTTGTTTGCTTCAATTCATCTAATGTTCCTTCAAACATAATCTTAGTAATATCGAATCCAAGAAAATCATTAGCCATATGAAACATATCTCTAGCAGTAGATGAATATTCATATAGATCTTTTCCCATTCCAGTAAATTGAGCTCCTTGTCCAGGAAATACATATGCCTTCATAATCAAAATTTTATTGCAAAAATAATGAAAGTTGTTATACAATTAAAAAAGGGAGTAGCAAGCTACCCCCTTTTACATTTATAAAAATAGTTTTAACTATTCGAAAATATAATTATTTAATAACAACTCTCTCTACTAAAGTGCCATTATTATTAGATACTTCAACTAAATAAACTCCTGTTCCATTTACTGATAAATCAATAGATGTTGCAGACGAAACATTCTTAGTTAAAATAACTTGTCCTAACATATCATAAACAACAATTGAGTTCGATACATTATTTTCATTAGTAATATTTACAATTCCTTTAGATGGATTTGGGTATATAGAAACTCCTGTTAAAGAATTTTCTTCTATTCCAACTCCCCATCCATTTCCTGTTAACATACGAATACCGATAGCTTCACCATTAGTATAAGCTTGTGCACCTGGAATGAATATTGCTGAAGCGTCAGCAGGTTGAGGAACAGTAGCATCATCAATAATAATTACATCTGCTGTATTAGCGTTTGAATACAATTCAACAGCAGCATAGTAATTTCCTGCGCTTAAATTGATTACAGATGGGAACCAGCAATCAACATATCCTGCAGCAACATCAGCAGCAGTTAATGTAACCGGAGTAGCATTATATAATGAAGTCATATCGCCTGCCCAGAAAGTAGATGTATCCTTTATAGAAGCATAAATTTCTCCGCCTGCATCACTTCCTGAATTTAACATAACACGTATACCAGAAACATCACTCGCATTTTTAAATTGATAATGAGCAGCCACAACTAAACCATCAGCAGCATCAGTAAAAGATGATGTTCCTATAGCAGCAGTAACAAGAGTAGATGCAGGGTGATTTCCTAAACCATCAATAGAATAAATATCATTTGTGATTTCGAAATTTCTTTCATAAACATTATTACCAAAATTCGCGCCAGCAGTTTCACCATCGCAAGTTGCAGTATAAGTTCCATTATAAACACCAACAGCTAAAGTTGGGTTTTCTGCATTTTCAATATACGCAGTAGAATCATAATTTAATAAATTCCATGAGCTATTTGAAGTAATAGCACCTGAATTGTAGTCAGCGTTAACCTGAATATTAGTGGCATCATTTACACCAAAATTATAAACTTCAGCTCCTAACGTATATCCAGTTGGATCAACTTGATCTATTGGTGTTCTTCCATATTCAGTTCCACCATTACCAGTTCCAGAAAACCATGCTGATTTAACTTGGATATCATCTAATGGTTGTTCAACTATTTCAACATCATCAACAGCCCAATACCATCCCCAAAAATCACCATCATCATAACCAAATTGAATTAGTACATTACTTGAACCTCCAGCAGCAGCAGAAATATTAATCACTTCCATTTCTGGATTTCCAGAATTTTGTAAACCTGGGTAAGGTTGTCCATTTGGAAATGTTAATCCACTAGCAACTGTATAAGTCATAGGATATTCAGTCCAATTAGCACCACCATCTCCTGATACTCTTACAACTCTAGATTCTTGCCACCATCTGTAATTGTGGCTAAACTTTAATACAACATTAGGGTATTGTGATAAATCAATAGCCGATGCAGTAGTCATTTGAGCTATAATCGCACCATCTCCATCAACATTTCCTGGAGCTTGATCAGAATTAATTACAGCAAATCCATTAGATGCAGTTGCACTTAAAAATGGATTTAAAGCAGCAGCAGCATTTGGTAAACCATTAACTGGATCTGTTTCAATAGTCCAATCATGTTGATCAGGACCTGTATTAGTCATAACCCATGTGTTTGGATCTGAGAAATCATCATTCCAAATTACTGTTGCCTTTTCAAGATAAGAAGAAGGCTTCTCTTGAATAGGGTTTGAATTAAAATCGTTTCCATGCTTAGTCACGTAGTCCATTTTCTGAGCATTCAAACTCATTACTGTAACTAGTGATAAGATACTTAAGTAAATCTTTTTCATAATTATATTTTCGTTATTTAATAAATTTTAGTGCTACAAATTTAAGACTTTGAATTTTAAAGAACAACAAAGTTTAGAACTTTGTTGTATACTATCATTTGAATAGAATTATATTTACAGTGTATAATGTCAACTTATGGATGAAATAAAGTATATAGATCGTATTTCTAAAAGAGAGATAATTGAACGTGTTCCAGCAAATAATTTTATGCATTGGTTATATAATTCTCCCTTTGGCAAATTAACTTTATACACAATAATCAAAAGAAAATTAATTTCTACCATTTGTGGATGGTTGATGAATACAAAATTTTCAAAAAAGCGAATCAAAAAATTTATTTTAGAATACAATATTGAAATAAATGATTACGAAGAAAAAGATATATCTAAATACAATCATTTTAATCATTTTTTTTATCGTAAAATAGACCCTTCCAAACGACCGATTGGGGAGAACTTAATATCACCTGCAGATGGAAAGATATTAGCCTTTCAAGAAATTGAGAAAAGTAAAAGTTTTTTTATAAAAGGTTCTATGTTTAATCTACAGACATTTTTAATATCAAAAGAGCTTAGCCTAAAATATCAAAACGGATCAATGGCAATTATTAGATTAGCCCCTTCAAATTACCATCGATATCATTTTCCTGCAAAAGGTATACCTTCTAAAACATCTACTATTAAGGGTTATTATTATTCTGTTTCGCCTGTAGCACTTAAAAAAAACTTAAGAATTTTTTGTGAAAACAAAAGAGCAATAAGCACTTTGAAAACAGATAATTATGGAGACATATTAATATCTGAGATTGGAGCAACGATGGTTGGAAGTATAATCCAATCATATCAACCAAACTCACAAGTTGAAGCAGGTTCAGAAAAAGGTTACTTTGCTTTTGGAGGTTCTACAATCATTTTATTGTTTGAAAAAGGTAAAATACATTTTTCAAAAGATATTTTAAAAAATACAGAAAATGGTTTTGAGACAGGTGTCTTAATGGGTGAAACAATTGGTGAATAAAGAGTCACTTTTGCAGTCAAATTCTTTTATTTTTTCTTAGGATTAATTCCATTTTAAAATTTGACAAATCAAAATTCATATTATCTAAAGGGACTTCTAAAAAATCAAACTTTTTATACAGCTTCATTGCTTTGTCAAGTTTAGTATTTGTTTCGACTGTTATCTTTTCTATACCTCTATCTTTACAATAATTAATGCAAAATGATACTAACTCTTTACCTATCCCTAATCCTTGATATTCTTTAACAACACCAAGTTTCATCAATTCAAAAACATTCTTGTTTACCTTATTTAAAGTTATTGTTCCAACAATTTTATTATCATAATTTGCCATAAGAATACATCCGCCATTATCTAGAATATATTTTCTTGGATTTTCAAGCATTACTCCATCTATTTCCTCATACAAATCGTAATGATTAAGCCAATCTAAAGAGATCTTTTTTAAATCCTTATGATATTTATCTTCGTAAGGTATTATTGTTAAACTTTTCATAATAGGAATAAAGATTAATGTAAGACTAAATATCTATCGTTAAAATATCAGAAAATCTTGTTGTATAACAAGGAGATAGTCGCTCTTGCCTTAATTTCCATCTTCTTTCAAAACCTTGAGCAGCCAATCGGATTTTATCTTTGCCCATCAACATATTGATTTTATCTACTGAATACATCAACCTTCTCCTTTTATCTCTATCAACCTTATCAAATAAAGACATCTGGACCTCTTCTTGTGGTGTCGTATTCTGAACAATTACTCCTGCCTTTTTATAAATGCAATCATTTCGGTAAATACTTTTTAATGCCTTATTTGCCATACTAACTATTTCAGCACTATCATTGGTAGGTGTCTGAAAATCTAAAGTTATGTGCGGATGATACTGTTTAGCGTTTGGATTGTAAGGATTAGTCATCAAGAAAACTAGAATCTTAGAACAACAACTCTTCTCTTTTCTGAGTTTAATCGCACAAGTGTTTGCAAAGGTGCTAATGGCTTCTCTTATCCTTATGTAATCCTTTATCTCTTTTCCGAAAGAACGAGATGTACAAATATTCTTTTTCCTTGTAGGTCTCAGCTCTAAATCATAACACTTTTCTCCTTTAAGCTCCTTTTGTAAACGAACACCATTAACAGAAAAATTTCTTCTTATCCACTCTTGGTCTGCATGTATAAACTCTAATGCCGTATTAATCCCTGATTGTTTCAAACGCTTGGCATACTTTCTACCCACCCCCCATAAGTCCTCGATAGGAAAGACATTTAAGACTCTTTTTATAAGGCTTTCGTCATCTAAAATGAAGACGCCTTTCTTAACATATTTTTTTGCAATATTATTAGCCAGTTTTGCTAAAGATTTAGTTGGCGCTATTCCAATGGAAACAGGTATACCTGTCCATTGCTGAACTTTCCTCTTAATAGACAAGGCTCTATCTGTTGTAACTAAGTCCGAGAAATCTAAAAAGGCCTCATCTATAGAGTATATTTCTACTCTTTCCACCTCTGACTTTAGAGTATTCATTACTCTATCAGATAAATCTCCATACAGAGCAAAATTACTAGAGAACACATTGACTTTGTGTTTCTCGATCAATTCTTTGATTTTAAATACAGGTTCTCCCATTTTAAAACCTAATGATTTGGATTCATTACTTCTTGCAATGATACATCCATCATTATTAGATAATACCACAACAGGCTTGTTCCTAAGTTGAGGATTAAATACCCTCTCACATGAAGCGTAAAAGTTATTACAATCGGCTAATCCTATCATACGAAATGATGTATTGCATGAGCTACTACTCCAAACAGCTCAAAGTCCATCTCTTCTGTGATCTCTATAGGTTTATAATTTTCGTTCTCAGCTTGCAAAAACATTTTATTTTTGGTCTTTTTAATTCGTTTTACGGTAAACTCTCCGTCTATGTGAGCAACTACTATGCAGTTATTAGTAACCTCAAGGGATCTATCTACAACTAATAAATCTCCACTAACTATTCCTGCCCCTAACATAGAATCTCCATTTACACGCACATAATAGGTAGCAGAAGGGTGTTCCACTAAAAGTTGGTTTAAATCCAACTTAGCATGCATATAATCATCAGCAGGAGAAGGAAAACCTGCTGAAACACCAGCATCAAAATATGGCATCTCTAAAGCAATTGATACCTCAGAAGTATAAAACTCCAATTTCTTTGTTTTATATAAAGGTTTTAGGTTCATTTATTACTTTTAATAAAGTCTTAAAAATATTTACTTTTTTCAATATATATACAAAAAACGGAAGAAAATCTTTCGATAATCTTCCGTTGTGTACTCGAGGCGGGACTTGAACCCGCACGGGCAAAAAGCCCACAGGATTTTAAGTCCGGCGTGTCTACCAATTCCACCACTCGAGCATCTGTTTATCCGGACTGATAAACTATTTATTTAAAGAACTCTTAACTATTCTCCAAACTCAAAATTTGAGCGGGAGACGGGATTCGAACCCGCGACCCCAACCTTGGCAAGGTTGTGCTCTACCAACTGAGCTACTCTCGCTTGTTTTCCAAGTATTATTTTAAACTCGGGCGACAAACATACGAAGTCTTTTTTAATGAACCAAGATAGAAGAATAAAAAATTAACCCTCTCCAATTAGCTTCTTTATCTCATTTAGTTTCATTAAGGCTTCAACTGGTGTTAAAGTATTAATGTCAGTATCCAATAACTCTTGACGAATATTCTCAAGAACAGGATCATCTAATTGAAAAAAACTCAATTGCATATCACTTGTTTCATTATTAATAACCTCACGAATTTTTTTTCTACTTTTCTTATTATCCTTAAGTCCATGACTGGATTCTAGTTTTTCAAGCATTTTAGTTGCTCTTTTTAAAATCTTATTAGGCATACCAGCTAACTTAGCTACATGTATTCCAAATGAGTGCTCAGATCCACCTTCAACAAGTTTTCGTAGAAATAATATTTTTTTGCCAACTTCCTTTACTGACACATTGAAATTCTTAATACGATCAAAATGATTTGTCATCTCATTTAATTCATGATAATGAGTTGCAAATAAAGTTTTTGCCCTGTTATTAGTTTGTTCATGAATATACTCTGCAATAGCCCAAGCAATTGAAACACCATCATAAGTACTAGTACCACGACCAATCTCATCTAATAAGATTAAAGATCTATTGGACAGATTATTTAAAATACTTGATGTCTCATTCATCTCTACCATAAAAGTAGATTCTCCAGAAGATATATTATCTGAAGCACCAACGCGAGTGAATACCTTATCTAATATGCCCAGCGAAGCACTATTAGCAGGGACAAAAGAACCCATTTGAGACATAAGAGATATAAGTGCCGTTTGACGTAACAAGGCACTCTTACCTGACATATTTGGACCAGTAATCATCATTATCTGTTGTTTATCATTATCCAAATAAACATCATTTGATATATATTGTTCTCCAATTAATAACTGCTTTTCAATAACTGGATGTCTACCTTGTTTAATATCAATAACTAATGAGTCATTAACTTCGGGTTTAACATATTTATTTAGCCTAGCAACCTCTGAAAAAGAAACTAAACAATCTAATTGAGCAATTAAAAAAGCATTCGTTTGAATAGGCTCAATGTATTCAGATAAAGAATAAATTAATTCTTGATATAACTTAGATTCAATTGAATATATTTTATCCTCTGCACCTAAAATTTTAGATTCATATTCCTTTAATTCTTCAGTAATATATCGTTCTGCACTTACTAGGGTTTGTTTACGAATCCACTCTTTAGGAACTTTATCTTTATGAGTATTTCTAACTTCTAAATAATAACCGAATACATTATTAAATCCTATCTTCAAACTAGGAATTCCTGTAAGCTCGCTCTCTCTCTCTTGTAGCTGATTTAAATAATCTTTTCCAGAGAACATAACTGCTCTTAGCTCATCCAATTCTGAGTTAAAACCATCTTTAATAACTTTACCCTTCCCAATCTGTATTGCTGGATCTTCATGTAAAACATTCTCAATCAAATCCAATGTGGGCGTACATAAATTAATGTTTTTAGCAATAACATCTAAAACTTTTTCCTTATGCTTTTGCACTAATGATTGAATAGGGTTTAATTGTTTCAATGTTCTTTTTAACTGTATAATTTCTTTTGGATTAATTTTTCCAACAGCAACTTTCGAAATGATCCTTTCTAAATCATTAATTTGACTAAAACATTGTCCTAATTCACATGTCAAATCATAATTGTTATAAAAAGATTCAACTGCGGTTAATCGATCTTTTATTGGTTTTAAATCCTTCAACGGTAGGACTATCCATCGTTTTAACATTCGACCACCCATAGGGGTTTTAGTCTTATCAATAATATCTATTAATGTCTTCGCATTTTCATGAGGAGAGGAAACCAATTCAAGATTACGGATTGTAAATCTATCAAGCCAAACATATTTATCTTCTTCAATTCGAGAAATTGATCTTATATGACCCAGCCTATCATGTTGATTTTCAGAAATGTAATGAATAATTGATCCTGCTGAAACTATTCCTTCTTTCAATTCATGAACACCAAATCCTTTCAGAGAATTTGTGCCAAATTGCTTATTTAGTAACTCCAAGGCATAATCCATCTTGAAAACCCAGTCTTCTAATCGAAATGAATAATATTTATTAGCAAAAATTGAATCAAACAGTTTAGAATCACTCTTATTATATATAATCTCTTTTGGTTCAAAACTTTGAATAAGCTTCTCAACATATTCATATGAACCTTCAGTTATCAAAAACTCTCCAGTTGAAATATCTAAGAAAGAAACCCCTAAAATTTGCTTGTTAAAATTAATAGAACATAAAAAATTATTCTTTTTTAAATCCAATACTTGATCATTAAAAGAAACTCCTGGTGTAACTAATTCAGTCACACCTCTTTTAACAATTTTTTTAGTCATTTTAGGGTCTTCTAGCTGATCACAAATTGCTACTCTTTGCCCTGCTCTAACTAGTTTTGGCAAATAAGTATCTAGAGAATGATGAGGGAAACCTGCTAACTCAACATCACCTGCAGAGCCGTTCTTTCTAGCTGTTAAAACAATACCTAAAATCTTTGATGACACAATAGCATCTTCACCAAAAGTTTCATAAAAATCTCCAACACGAAATAAAAGTAAAGCCTTAGGATAACGAGCCTTAATACTATTGTATTGCTTCATCAAAGGAGTCTCTTTATCGCCTTTATTAAACTTTTTTTTCGTCAATTAAAATGAATTTATGATTTTTATAGTGTAAAAATAGTACTGTAAAAATAACTGTAGAAATCAAGTTGACAAAATATCAGGAAGAGTTATTATCCAAAATATGAACAAGAAATTAAAATTATGGGAATTAGATAGAATATCTAAAAGTGAATTTAAAGAACAAAAAAAATTTCCAATAATTATAATTTTAAATAATATTAGAAGTTTGACTAATATAGGTTCTTTCTTTAGAACATCTGATGCGTTCAATATTGAAAAAATATACTTATGTGGAATTACTGCTAAACCACCACATCGAGAAATTCAAAAAACTGCAATTGGCTCAACAGAAAGTGTCTCTTGGGAATACTATGAAGAAATTATTGATCTCGTAAACAAATTAAAAGCTGAAGGCTCTATCATTTGTTCTTTAGAACAAACTGAAAAAACAACATTTTTACAAGATCTTGATATATCTAAATCAAAAAAATATGTTTTAATATTTGGTAATGAAGTCAATGGTGTTGATCAAGAAATAATTAATTTATCCGATAAGATTATAGAAATCCCTCAATTCGGTACAAAACACTCACTAAATGTCTCCGTTTGTGCAGGAATTGTACTTTGGGAATTCACAAAAAAACATATATAAATTCCATAAAGTTTAATTAAATTCGTAGCGTTTTTTTATTAAACTGACAGAAAATGATTAAAACAGATATAATAATAATTGGAGCGGGTCCTGTTGGATTATTTACGATATTTGAAGCAGGTCTTCTTAAATTAAGGTGTCATCTTATTGATTCTTTAGCTGAACCAGGAGGTCAATGCGCAGAAATTTATCCTAAAAAACCAATTTATGATATTCCAGGTTTTCCATCAATTCTTGCAGGAGAACTTGTAGATAATTTAATGGAACAGGCTTCGCCTTTCAAACCAGGTTTCACATTAGGTGAAGCAGCAATAAAAGTTGATAAAACAGATGACAATGAATTTATAGTAACGACTGTTAAGAACACTAAACATAAAGCTCCCATAGTAATAATTGCTGGTGGACTTGGTGTATTTGAACCAAGGAAACCACCAATTTCAAATATTCAAGATTATGAAGACAGAGGAGTTGAATATATAATTAAAGATCCCGATTTGTATAATGGTAAAGATTGCGTAATTGCGGGAGGAGGTGACTCAGCTCTTGATTGGGCGATTCATCTAGCAGAAAAAAAAATTGCAAATAAAGTTACATTAGTTCATCGTAGTGCGTCATTTAGAGGTCATCTTGATTCCGTCCAAAAAGTAATTGACTTAGCTGAAACTGGTATAATTAATCTCGTTACTGAAGCAGAAGTTACTGGTTTAATAGGAGAAAATAATTTAACCGCTGTTAATATTAAACACAAACGTGATGGTGAGTCATTAATGAAAACAGATCATTTTATTCCATTATTTGGGCTAAAACCAACATTAGGACCAATAGCTGATTGGGGACTAGAAATTGAGAAAAATGCAATCAAAGTTAACACCATAGATTATTCAACAAATATTCCTGGAATATATGCTGTTGGAGATGTAAACACTTATGAAAATAAATTAAAGCTTATTTTGTGCGGGTTTCACGAAGGGACAATGGCTGTTCAATCTGCATTTGCAAGAATATTTCCTGAGAAGAAAAACGTATTAAAATATACAACCGTAAATGGTATAACAGGTTTTTAGTCTATTATTACATAATTTATCTAAAGATATTATTGATTAATAGGGTAATCTATATTATAACTTTTTAAGCATTTACTAACAATGCTTTTTAATTCAATACAAAAGAATTAAATTCGACCGAAATATAATTCATTATATTAAAATGAAACAATATCACGATTTATTAAAACATATTAAAAAAAATGGTGTAAAAAAAGTAGATCGAACAGGAATCGGTACAACATCTATTTTTGGTTATCAAATGCGTTTTAATCTTTCAAAAGGATTTCCATGTGTAACAACAAAAAAACTACACCTAAGATCAATAATAATAGAACTACTTTGGTTCTTAAAAGGAGATACAAACATTAAATACTTAAAAGAAAATAATGTTCGAATATGGGATGAATGGGCTGATGAAAAAGGAAATCTTGGTCCAGTATACGGTCATCAATGGCGATCATGGCCTGACAAGAAAGGAGGTAGTATTGATCAAATAACAAAGTTGGTTGAAGCAATTAAGAAGAACCCTGATTCAAGAAGACATATAGTATCAGCTTGGAATGTTTCTGATGTAGACAATATGGCTCTTCCACCATGTCATACAATGTTTCAATTTTATGTTTCTGAAGGTAAGTTAAGTTGTCAATTATACCAAAGGAGTGCTGACACATTTCTCGGAGTCCCATTTAATATTGCTTCCTACTCATTACTAACAATGATGTTAGCACAAGTATGTGATTTAAAAGTTGGTGAGTTCATACATACTTTTGGAGATGCTCATATATATAATAATCACATGGAACAAGTAGACTTACAATTAAGTAGAGATTTCCGTGAATTACCAAAGATGAATATTAATCCTAAAATAAAAAACATTTTTAAGTTCAAATACGAAGATTTTGAATTATTAAATTACAACCCACATCCTCATATTAAAGGTGAAGTAGCTGTATAAACAGTTATAAAAAACATTTAAAAATGAATTTATCATTAATAGTAGCTATAGATCTTAAAAAAGGTATTGGAAAAAATAATGACTTAATGTGGCATCTGCCTGAAGATTTATTGTTCTTCAAGGAAAAAACAATAGGACAAATAGTTATAATGGGAAGGAAAAATTATGACTCTATCCCTCACAAATACAGGCCATTAAAAAATAGAGAAAATGTTATTCTAACAAAGAATAAAAACTTTAGAGCCAAAGAATGTAAAGTCTTTCACTCTTTTGAAGAATGTATAAGCTTTTATAAAAATGAAAAAAAGCGAAAAATTTTCATTATTGGAGGAGGAGAAATATATAACATAGCCCTGAAAAAAAATTATGTAGACACAATGTATATAACTCATGTTAATAAAGAGTATAATGCCGATACCTTTTTCCCAAGCTTTGATATAAAAAAATGGGAAGTTGAAACTATAAAAAAACATGAGAAAGATAAAAGACATGAAGCTAGCTTTACTGTACTAAAATATACCCGTAAATTAAGATGATTGTTTGTATTGCTGAAAAACCATCTGTTGCTAAAAGTATTGCTGAATTAATTGGAGCCAAAAAAAAGAATAATGGTTATTTTGAAGGAAACGGATATCAAGTAACATGGACATTCGGCCATCTATGTACTCTTAAAGAACCACACGATTATAATGAAAATTGGAAATATTGGAAACTAGAAGACTTACCTATTTTCCCTGCAAACTTTGGGGTTAAATTAATTAAAAACAATGGTGTAGAGAATCAATTTCAGATAATTAAAACCCTTATAAAAAAATGCGAAGAGGTAATTAATTGTGGTGATGCTGGACAAGAAGGTGAACTTATACAAAGATGGGTACTTTTAAAAGCAAAATGTAATGTGCCTGTTAAACGACTATGGGTGTCTTCATTAACAGAAGAAGCTATTATAGAAGGGTTTAAAAATCTAAGTGAATCAAAAAAATACGATAACTTATATGCTGCTGGAAGTGCTCGTGCTATTGGTGATTGGGTTTTAGGTATTAATGGCACTAGATTGTTTACTAAAAAATTTGGAATAGGTAAATCTACATTATCTATAGGGAGAGTACAAACACCTACTCTAGCAATGATTGTAGAGCGAAAAAAAGAAATTGAAAATTTTTCTAGTGCTGAATATTGGGAATTAAAAACAATCTATAAAGAACAAGAGTTTAACTGTCAAATAAAAAGAATTTCTTCAAAGGAAAAAGCAGAAAAAGGAATAATATATTTATCAGATAAATTATTCGAAATAATTTCATTTGAGCAAAAGAAGGTAAAAGAGAATCCTCCTAGATTGTATGATTTGACTTCATTACAAGTAGATGCAAATAAAAAATTTGGTTTTTCTGCTGATAAAACTCTTAAATTAACTCAAGAATTATATGAAAACAAAACAATAACATACCCTAGAGTAGATACTTCATATTTAACAGAAGATTTGTATCCTAAAATTCCCGGAATTCTCAAAAAACTTAAAAGTTATTCAAAATTCACAGAAAATATTTTGACAAAACCTATTACGAAATCAAAAAATATATTTAACAATAAAAAAATAACTGATCACCATGCAATTATTCCAACCGGAATTGATCTACTTAATATTAAAGATGACAAAAAAAGTATTTATGACTTAATATGTAAAAGATTTATTGCAGTATTTCATGAACCTTGTATTATCTCAAATACAATTGTTATTGGAAAAGTAGGTTCTCTAAACTTTAAAAAATCAGGGAAACAAATATTAAAACCAGGCTGGAAATACATATACAATGAGGATATAAATAAAAAAGAGATAGACAACTCTTCCAATATAAACATTACTAATTTTAAACAAGGAGAGAAAGGAACTCACAAACCTATTATGCATAAAGGAAAAACATCTCCACCTAAACATTATACTGAAGCCACTTTACTTCGTGCAATGGAAACTGCAGGCAAACAAGTAAAAGATGAAGAAATGCGAGAACTGATGAAAGAAAATGGAATTGGTAGACCATCAACACGCTCTAATATTATAGAAACTCTTTTAAAAAGAGAATATATTTTAAAAAAAAATAAGAAAATAATAGCTACAGAAAATGGAACAAAATTAATTGATGCAATTCAAAACAAAATACTTAAAAGTGCTCAGCTAACAGGAGAATGGGAAAAGAAATTAAGATTAATAGAAAAAGGAAAATATAACATTAAACTATTTAAAGAAGAACTTTACAAAATGGTGCGAGAATTAACTGATGAAGTTATTTTTAATAACAGTTATAATAATTTTAAATAACAAATCTCTTTTTTCTTGATTAAATTCTAGCTTTGAAGTTAGATTTGCTAATTTTGGAATCAACACTCTATTATGTCAGATACTAGATACAATTTACGAGGAGTCTCTGCTGGAAAAGAAGACGTTCACAACGCTATCAAAAATATTGATAAAGGCTTATTCCCGAAAGCATTTTGTAAAATTGTTCCTGATTACTTAACTGGAGATAAAGACTATTGTATAGTGATGCATGCAGATGGGGCTGGCACAAAATCTTCTTTAGCATATATGTATTGGAAAGAAACAGGTGATTCATCAGTATGGAAAGATATTGCTCAAGATGCATTGATTATGAATATTGATGATTTATTATGTGTTGGAGCTACAGATAATATTCTACTATCTTCTACAATAGGTCGGAATAAAAATTTAATCTCTGGAAATGTTATTTCTGCCATAATTAATGGAACAGAAGAATTATTAGAGAACCTAAATAGTTATGGTATTAAAATCCATTCAACTGGTGGAGAAACAGCCGATGTAGGAGATCTAGTAAGAACCATTATTGTTGATTCAACAGTGGTTTGTCGTATGAAGCGTTCAGAAATAATTTCAAACGACAAAATTCAAAATGATGATGTAATAGTTGGACTTGCGTCTTTTGGTCAATCAAACTATGAAACAAGATATAATAGTGGTATGGGATCTAATGGTCTTACATCAGCAAGGCACGATGTTTTTAATAAATATCTAGGATTAAAATATCCTGAAAGCTTTGATCCAAATATACCGGAAGAATTAGTTTATTCCGGTACAAAAAAGTTAACAGAAATAACAGATACCTCTTTAGATGTTGGCAAAATGGTACTATCCCCTACTAGAACATATGCACCTGTCATAAAAAAAATATTAGATAAACATAGAAAGAATATTCATGGAATGGTTCATTGTTCAGGAGGAGCACAAACGAAAATTCTACATTTTATAGATAATCTTCATGTAATTAAAAACAATTTATTTAATACCCCTCCTCTTTTTGATATAATTCAAAAAGAGTCTAATACAGAATGGAAAGAAATGTATAAAGTATTTAATATGGGGCACCGAATGGAAATATATGTTCCTAAAAACATTGCAAATGATATTATCAAAATATCTGAAAGTTTTAATATTGAAGCAAAAATTGTAGGACACGTTGAGTCTCATATAGGTAAAAAATTAACAATTAATTCACCTTATGGAGAATTTATATACTAATAAATGAACGATTTATTACAAAAACTTAATGCTATAAATATTAGATTCAATGAAGTGAGTACACTCATTGTAGATCCTGATATTATTGCAGATATGAAAAGATATGTGAAATTAAACAAAGAATACAAAGAACTTGAAGATCTTGTTTCTGTTTACAAAGAGTATAAAAACCTAATAGAGAATCTAAGCAGCTCAAAATCATTATTAAAAGAAGAAAGTGATCCTGAAATGAGGGAAATGGCAAAAATAGAAATAGATAATCTTGAAAATATTCGACCAGAGATGGAAGAAAAAATTAGATTAATGCTAATTCCTAAAGATCCTGAAGATGAGAAAAGTGCCATTATGGAACTTAGAGCTGGAACAGGTGGAGATGAAGCTTGTATTTTTGTAGAAGACTGCTTTCGAATGTATACGATGTTTTTTAAAGAAAAAGGGTGGAGTTATGAAATAATTAACTCAAATGAAGGTACAACTAAAGGATATCGAGAAATTTGTTTAAATATTGATGCTCCAGCTGCATATGGAGTCCTAAAGTTTGAATCAGGTGTTCACCGTGTTCAACGCGTCCCTGAAACAGAATCACAAGGGAGAGTCCATACTTCTGCCATTACTGTTGCGGTATTACCTGAAGCTGAAGAAATTGATTTTGAACTCAATATGTCTGACATTAGAAGAGATACCTACCGTGCCTCTGGTGCTGGAGGTCAACATGTAAATAAAACGGAATCTGCTATTAGATTAACTCACATTCCAACTGGCATTGTATCTGAATGTCAAGATGGTCGTTCACAACATAAAAATTTTGAAAAAGCAATATCGATTTTAAGATCACGTCTATATCAAGCAGAACTTGAAAAAATTCAAACTGAAAGATCCGAACATAGAAAATCATTAGTTTCTACTGGAGATAGATCTGCAAAAATTCGCACTTATAATTATCCACAAGGAAGAATCACAGACCATAGAATTAATAAAACTATGTATAACTTAAACACATTTATGAATGGTGATATACAAGAAATGATTGATTCATTGAAAATGGCTGAAAATGCTGAAAAATTAAAAGGTGAAGAAGTATAATATTTTTTTAACAATAGTTTATAATGACAAAGACAGAACTTATAGAACAAATTCAAATTAAACGTTCTTTTCTATGTGTCGGTTTAGACCCAGATTTAAAAAAAATACCACGATTTTTATTAAAATCGGAAGATCCTATTTTTGAATTTAATAAAGCTATTATTGATGCAACCAAAGACTATTGCGTTGCTTATAAACCAAATATTGCATTCTACGAATGTCTTGGACCAAGTGGTTGGGAATCACTAAAAAAGACATTTGATTATATCCCAAAAAATATTTTCACAATAGCTGATGCTAAAAGAGGAGACATAGGAAATACATCTAAACATTATGCAGAAACTTTTTTTTCCTTCTTAAATGCTAATTCAATCACAGTATCCCCTTATATGGGTGAAGATAGTGTTAAGCCATTTCTAGAATATAAAAGAAAATGGGTAATTCTACTAGCATTAACTTCAAACAAAGGTTCCTTAGATTTTCAATTTATTAAAGACTCTAATAACCAAGAACTTTATAAAAGTATATTAGAGAAGTCTTTAAAATGGGGTACAGATGAAAACATAATGTATGTTGTTGGTGCTACACGCTCAGAAAATATTGCTGAAGTTAGAAAATTAGCACCTAAAAATTTCTTTTTAGTCCCTGGTTTAGGATCACAAGGAGGTTCACTGAATGATATAATTAATTATGGTTGGAATGATGAATGTGGCTTATTAATAAATTCATCAAGAGGGATTATTTATGCATCTAATAAAAATGATTTTGCTGAAAAAGCGGGGCTAATAGCTAAATCTATTCAAAATAGAATGTCAAAAATTCTAGATGAGAAAAATTTTTGAAATTATAACCATCTAAAAATCACAATATCATTTATATAAAATAATTTGCAACTAATGGTAAAAACAAATTTATTTAATCATCAATTATTAATTAACTTTATCTTTGTTACACTGTACTGATTTAAGTGTAATATTCACTCAATGTGGCAATCAATTGCAAATATTATTTTAAGAAACCGATTTACTATAATTGGTCTACTGATCTTTTTAACCTTTTTTTTTGGTTATAATGTGATTTCAGGTTTAAAACTTGATAATAAATACGGTATATTATTGCCTAAAAATGCTCAAGCAAAAAAAGATTATGATCGTTTTAACTCTATTTTCGGTCAAGATGGTAGCACTTTAGCTATTGCAATTCAGACTGACTCATTATATACAGAGGATAACTTTCGTAAATGGAAAGAATTAGGAGATTCTATTTTAAAATATGAAGGTGTAGATGCAGTTCTTTCAGAAGCTACTTTAATTACAATAATAAAAAACAAAAAAGAAGAAAAATTTGAAGCTTTTTCAGTTTTTTCTGATACCACGTTTGTTAAAAAATCGATAGATTCAATTAAAAATGAGATAAAAAGTAACCCAATTTATGATGGTTTACTATACAATAAAGATGTTTCTTTAATGATGATTAAAATTGATGAATCATTTATTACAGATCAAAAAAAATCACAAGTAGTTCTTGATATTGAAAACCTATCTAAAAATTATTCAAAATACTTTGGTGCCCCAAAATTTGCCGGTCTTCCTCACCTAAGAGTTGTTATTGGCAAACAGGTAATGAAAGAGATGTACATTTTTATTGCATTATTAATTCTTATTACATCTCTTCTACTTTATTTATTTTTTAGATCATTTCGTGTTGTATTGAGCTGTATTCTTGTTGTTACTATTGCAGTAATTTGGTCAATCGGAACTATTGGTGCATTAGATTTTAATTTAACAATCATTATGGCTTTAATCCCACCACTAATGATTGTTATAGGAATACCTAACTGTGTGTTTCTAATAACTAAATATCATCAAGAAATACGTAAACATGGAAATAAAATAAAAGCACTTACACGTGTAATAAAAAAAATTGGTACCGCAACTTTCTTAACAAACTTAACAACTTCATTAGGTTTCTTAACATTTATATCTACTAATTCTCCAAAACTTATAGAATTTGGAATTTGTGCTGCAATCAATATTATGCTAGTATTTGTAGTATCAATTACAGTTTTACCAATTATACTTTCTCTTTCTAAAGAGCCTATAAATAGACACTTAAAACATCTAGAACGGAAACTTGCAGTTGGCCTATTAAATATTCTAGTTCAAGTTACAGTGAACCATAGAAAATGGGTATATATCTCTACCATTACAATTATTTTCTTTAGTGTTTTTGGTCTAATGCAAATTAAAACTACTGGTAATTTAACTGGTGATCTTCCAAAGGGTCATCAAATTTTAAATGATTTTAATTTTATTCAAGATAATTTTGGAGGATCTATACCTTTTGAAATAATAATTGATTATAAAAAACCTAGCAGACTTTCAAAAAGAAGTACATTAAGAAAAGTTGAATCGGTTCAGAATCTTTACAAAAATGACCCCTTATTCTCAAAACACTTATCTTATGTCGATTTTTTAAAAAGTGTTAATATGTCATTTCATAATAATGACCCCTCACAATTTAAATTAAGTGATAAAAGAACATTAAAAGAGATCAAAAAATATATTGATAATTCTTTTGAAAAAAAATCAAAACAAATTGGAATAGGCATTAATGAATTAATAGACACTAATCATAATGTTCTAAGAATTAGATCTCAATTAAAAGATATTGGAGCATATGAAATTGAAGAAAAATCACAAAAGATGAAAGTTGAAATTGATTCAATTTTCAATCCTAATAGAGAATCAATTGAAAATTATTATGATAAATACATAACAACTAATAATGAAAATTATATCGATTCTATAATATCTAAAAAAAGTTCAATTTTTAATGCATTAACAAAACATTATTCAAATGGCGATGAGAAGAAACAATATGAATTTGATATAAATCCACAGTTAATTAAATCTTTTTATTCAAAAAATGACTTTAAATCAATTCTAAGAGAATCAATTAATGCCGAATATTTTGAAATTACTTTAACCGGCACATCAATAGTAGCATCAAATGGTACACAATATATGGTTATAAATTTATTTACAAGTTTAATCTTTGCTATTATTGCTATCTCAATTTTAATGGCCATTCTATTTAGATCATGGAGAATGGTAATAGTATCACTGATCCCAAATTTTATCCCTTTATTATTTACAGCAGGTATTATGGGATGGCTTGGAATTCCTTTAAAGCCATCAACATTACTTGTTTTTAGTATTGCTTTTGGAATATCAGTAGATGATACGATACACTATCTTGCAAAATATAGACAAGAACTAGCCACTAAACAGTGGGACTTAAAAGAATGTGCAATAATGGCTATTCGTGAAGCAGGCCTTGGTATGTTCTACACATCAATTGTTTTATTCTGTGGTTTTTCTGCATTTTCATTTTCACAATTTGGAGGAACAAAAGCACTTGGATTATTAGTTTCTTTAACACTTCTGGTCGCAATGATTACGAACCTAGTTATACTTCCAACATTACTGCTTACACTAGAAAGAAGATTGACTACTAAATCTTTTGAAGAACCCTATTTCGATGCATATGCTGAAGAAAGTAATATTAATTGGGATGATTTAAATCTTCCATCTAATGAAATTAAACAAAACAATACTTGATTAATGTTTATTTTAAAAAATTATACGGAATATATAGAAAAAAAAATATTAGAAATTGATCTCCCAGAGAAACCTAATAATTTATATGAACCTATCCGATATTTTTTAAATCTTGGTGGTAAAAGAATTAGACCAATATTAACATTATTGGCGGCTGAACTTTTTGGAATTAAAAAAGGTAATGTTCTTTATCAAGCCTTAGCAATTGAAATATTTCACAACTTCACTCTGATTCATGATGATATAATGGATGAAGCAATGTTGAGAAGAAATAAAGAAACAATTCATGAAAAATGGGATAAAAATATCGGTATTCTCACAGGTGATGTCATGCTAATTCAAGCATATCAATTACTATCTAAAAATATCAGTCCAAATACATTAAAAGATGTCTTATTATTATTTAATAAAACCGCTATTGAAGTTTGTGAAGGTCAACAATCTGATATGAATTTTGAACACCAAGAAAATGTTAGTATAGCTGAATATATTCAAATGATTCGCAAAAAGACCTCAGTCCTACTAGGATGTGCCCTTCAACTTGGTGCTATTATAGCTTCAGCATCAACAGAAGATAAAGATTATATCTATGAATTTGGCATAAATATCGGAATAGCATTTCAAATTCAAGACGACATATTGGATCTTTACGGAGATCCAGAAAAATTTGGCAAAAAGATTGGAGGTGATATTATAGCAAATAAGAAAACGATTCTATACTTAACGGCCTTGAATAAAGCAGATAAAGAAGAATTAAAGATGTTAAAAACTCTTAAAAATGAAAAAAATATTGAACTAAAAATAAAACAAACACGAGAACTATTTAATTCTTTGAAGATAAAAGAAGATTGTGAAAATCTAATGAAATCACACTATGAAAAAGCAAAGAAAGCTTTAAGTCAAATAACTGTTTTAGAAGAAAATAAAGAAGCTCTTATTGCTCTATCAAAATATCTAATGAACAGAGATGTTTAATTACCTATTTTAGTTATATTTTTTAAATCATGATCCAATGAAAAAATTCTTGTTATTTGGATAAGTCAACTATGTAATGTCCTATTAGTGCTTGTCTCTCAAAAGAAAGTAGCCAAACATGAATTAAATTTGGATTATTATAATCTTGATGTAATAAAGGGCCATCAATTCCAATTTTATGGCTATCTAACCAATTATTTTCCTTATCTAATAAAACACCAAAATATGGATTATATTTACTTGACAATTTCTCATGTGAATTAAAGTCTTCATAAAAAGGGTGATTTCCTATTCCCATAGAAAATTGGCTTCCCGAATTAGCATTATCTTCATTTAATTTTGGCAAACGACTAAACTGTATACCTCCAAAAATAAATTGAGTAACTTCACCATTATAGTTAGAAAATTTAAAAACTAATTCATCATAGTTTATACTATCTACAGTTGTTAACCTATAAAAGACATTATTTAACTTTTTAAATCTTCCTAATTCAGTTTTTCGAGGGTCCTTTCTACTATAATAACCAGGTTTTGTAAATGTTGCAAACAAAGATGAATCTGTTTGAAAATCTGACATTTGATTATACTTCACTGGATAAATTATGTCTATTTTCTTCTTTTTTCTCTCTCCTTTTATTGGATACATTGTATTAGACTTATCTATAAAAGGAACAGCTTTTTCTGTGATTTGTAATCTAATTTTAGATAAGTCAAAATTAGAATTTTCAGGATCTTTCCATTCTTCCATATAATCTTTATAGTTATTGAAATCCTGACCGTTTCTTTCATAAAAAAGATCTTTATATAAGTCTGAGGGAAAATTAAACCAACCATGATAGAAAACTTTATTTACCCCATCCACTTCTGTATAAAAAAATAGTTCCCATAAATAGGAATTAAGACAATTTCTTGCGATATCAATTCTTGTAATTTTCTCAGCATTAACCACATACTCTTCTTCAGTAAAAAAATTGAGTTGTTCTCCCTCCCACTTGACTTGATTTCGGTTCCATTCTTGATTGACAATAGAAATTAACGACATATATTCATCTCCTTTTAATCTTTCAGGTATAGTTGGAATAAACTCCATTAATGGTATACTGAACATTTTTACAGTATCATCTTCTATGCTCTCAGGAATAAATTTAATATCAAAAAAATTATTTGATTTAATAAATTCAATAGAATTCATCTTTGTAGTTAGGTACTTATAATGACGAACAGAAATATCTGGATTATCTGGATATTCCTCATCAGCTAATTCACTTAAAACTGAATTATAACTTTTTGATGTTTGATGATCCGAATTTTCTGTATCAAAGAATCCATACTTGAACATTAGAGCAATAAAAAAAACAACAATAGATAGTATTATTATGAAACTATATTTTTTCATTCTTACAAAAATAATGATTTAAAATAGCTATTCTACTTTTAATACATTAGGCATTTTCTTCTTAAAAGCATTTAAACGGGGTAATGATACCGCTTTAACATAACTATTATTTGGGTGCTTTTTTTTAAAATCTTGATGATAATTTTCAGCTGCATAAAAAACTTTAAACGGAACTAATTCTGTTGTAACAGAATCTTTTTTGCTTTTAAAAATTTGATCTATTTTTAAATGAATTATTCGCTTTTCATTATGATTATTATAAAATGCAATCGATCTATATTGAGTCCCGATATCTGGTCCCTGACGATTCAAAGTAAATGGATTATGTGAATTAAAGAAGACCTCCACTAGAGTGGAATAACTAACAATTGAAGGATTATAATATATCTTTACTGCTTCAGCATGTTTAGTTTGACCCGAACTTACTTGAGAATAAGTAGGATTCTTTATTATACCTCCGGCGTAGCCAGAAATGACTTCTTCAACCCCACTAACAGATTCAAATATAGCTTCAACGCACCAAAAACAACCACTTGCAAAATATGCTATTGATACTTCTTCGTTTATCCCTACTTTAGACTTAGAACTAGAATCTTGAGCACAAGATTTTAGAGTGATTGAGACAAGAAAAATGAATAAAAAGAACTTCATAAAAAAATAAAATAACTTAATTCTGTTCTTCATAACTTTGATTTTTTATAGATCGTATTGCTTTAAACCTTTTTCGAACTTCTGAAGTATAAAGACTTCCCTTATAGTCAAATAATATTCTACGATAATATTCTGCTGCTTTTTCATTATTAAGCAAATGATTTTCATATATATTTCCCAAATGAAACAAAGCATCATCTGCTAGAATATTATCCGAATAAAATTTTATTAATTCTTCCAAACTTAATATTGCTTTATTCCACTGCCCCCTTAGTTGATAGGAATATGATTTCTTATATAGAATTTCATCTCCTAAACTATGACCAGGAAATTCTTTTACAATGCTATCAAACAAATTAAAAGCTTCTTCATACCGATGTTGTTCAATCAATAAATCAGCCTTCGAAAATAATGACATAGCGATATAATTACTATCCAAGCCATAATTATCAATAATAAAAAGAGAAAGTTTCATAGCATCATTTGCAATTAATTTTGTTGTAGATTGTTTTAAAACATCTAATTGAGATTGAGCAAATTCAAATTCTCCATCGTAATAAAAAATTCTTGCATTTTTAAATTTAGCTTCATGACCTATTGGCTCAAATTTAAAAGTATTATCCACTTGCATATACAATAAAGAAGCCTCCCAAATATCACCATGTAGAACATGGACATCTGCTAGCGCCATCTTTACTTTTGCCAAATCTTTTTTTGAGATTCCTGGGATTAATAATGCTTCATTAAGTATTTGTAATGCTTCGTCTTCTTTATTTGCATAAAATGCTTGTATTTCTGTCAACTCTAGAATAAGAGGAAGTATTACTTCAACTTCACTATATTGTTTAAGTACATTTTTATATTCTTCAATAATACTATTTAATTCAATTTGACTAAAATTTCGATTAGATGTTACTTCTAGGAAATTTAGATTTAACAACCCTTTTTGACACTTTGTATAATATGGTGTTTCTTTACCTAAATCTAATACAGATTGAAATGCTCCACGAGCAGTTCCAAAATCTTTATTCTCAACACAAATTAAAGCGAAATTATAAGCATTTTTTCCATTCGATTTACTTCTTTTATCAAGCGCCTTAATATGAATTAACGCAGCAGAAAAATTCTTTCTCTGAATAAATAACCAAGTCAATAAATCTGAATAATTTATATCGTCTGGTTTTTTTTGAGTCCTTTCAATTAAAGCAACACGCAACAAATCATACTCTTTAGACTCTTCATCTGAAAAATCAATTTGAGATCCAAGAACTCGCTTAACTGTTGTTATATGAGACCTATGATAGTCAATCATACCTAAATATTCATCTATCATTTCTTTAGTTTTACCAATTGAGCCGTAATACTCAGCAAACTGAAAATTTAAAGGATATCCTTTCTTTAAAAGTTTTCTTCCTTTTTCCAATGTTTGAAAACTTAAATCACTTTTACCCTTTGCTTTAAAAGAATTGTATAAACCTATTACACTACTAGCATTTGGTTTTAATTCATCTATTAACTTTATGTATATTTTATTCGCTTTATCATTCTGATTATCATCTTCATAAAAAGAAGCTAAAGCTAGTGAATAGTATATATTACCTTGATTCTTAGAAACCGCTTTTTTTAAAGTTTTTTCAGCTAATCTAAGGTCGCCTGTTTTTATGAGACAATCTATGTAACGATTAAAATTAAATTTTGTGAAACTTTGATTGTATAATTTTGAATAATAATCTAATGCCTTCTCATACTTCTGTTCAGAATAATAATGTTCTGCTAACTTTTGATTACTTGTTTGTACAAAAGCAAAAGATGGATAAAAAAATATCCAAAAAAAACATATATACTTTACTATTTTTATTTTAAACATATGAAATTATTATAAACTATAATGATAAAAAATAACTATTTAATTTTGGCAACAAATCTTCATATTTGATTTTTAATTCTATAAATTTTAATTCACTTTCTTTAAGAACATTACTTATCCTTGAAATCTGATCTTTCTCAAAAGAAATAAAATAATCATATTTAGCTATTATTCCAGAACTTTTTTGAATATCCTTATCTAAATTTTCTATTGATTCTCTTTTTAAAACTATAATAGAATCAAGAGATAATGTCTCCATATAAAGTTGAGTAAAAGCACGTTTATAATTCAAAAATAAATCAATATTTTCAGCGTTGTATAAGCTTAGAGTATCATCTTTATATGTGCTTTTAAAAATACTATCGATAACTATTGAATTATTAATATAAAAATTAATCGAATCAATAAACTCAACACGTTTTTCTTGAAGACTAGAAAGGTTTATAGCAAGGCTATTAATTGATTCCTTGTAATTGGCTTTTTTAAAATCCAAACATGAGGAAAACAATAAAAATATAAACGCAAAATAAACAAATTTCATATACATAAAAATAAGAAGTTCTTTTATATTGAAAAAACCCTCTTCAATTAAAGAACTATATAAGGTACTTATAATACTATTTCTGAAAATCCTGTAAACTTATGAAGTACCTTTGGAATTTTTATGCTATTTGTAGTTTGATTATTCTCAAGTAAAGCAGCTAATATTCTTGGAAGTGCCAATGCAGAACCATTTAAAGTATGACAATACTCTGATTTATTATCAGCATTCTTAAACCTTAATTTTAATCGAGTTGATTGAAATGTATCAAAACGAGAAACAGAGCTAACCTCTAACCATTTATCTTGGGCAACTGAATATACCTCAAAATCATATGTGATTGAAGCAGTAAAACCCAAATCACCTCCACACAGCCTCAAAACTCTATACTGAAGCCCCAATTGATTTAATAATTCTTTTATATGATTTATCATTTCATTTAATGCCTTATCAGAGTTTGATGGATGCTCAATTCGTACTATCTCTACTTTATCAAATTGATGCAATCGATTTAAACCACGAACATCTTTTCCATAAGATCCCGCTTCCCTTCTAAAACAGGGAGTAAATCCCATAATTTTAATGGAAAAATCATCATTTGGAAGTATTACATTTCTATAAATATTTGTCAAAGGGACTTCTGCTGTAGGAATTAAATATAAATCATCTTTTTCAAGATAATACATTTGACCTTCCTTATCCGGAAGTTGACCTGTACCGTAACCTGAAGATTCATTAACTAATAATGGTGGTATATACTCTATATAACCATTTTTTTCTCCTTCTTCTAAAAAAAAATTAATTAATGCTCTTTGCAATTTAGCTCCTTGACCAACGTAAACTGGAAATCCTGAGCCTGTAATTTTAACGCCTAATTCAAAATCAATTAAACTAAATTTCTCTGATATCTCCCAATGAGATAAAGGTTTAAATCCAAATTTTGGAGTTTTACCAATTTCTTCTATTTTTTCATTGTCTAATTCACCATTACCTTTTTTTACCAATTCATCTGGAATATTAGGGATTTGATACATCAATTTTACAAGCTTATTATGAAGTTCATTAACTTCATTTTTTAATACAGATTCTTTAGTTTTTAAAGCAGTTATTTGAAGCTTAATCTTATTCCCCTCTTCTTTTTTTCCTTGGCCAAAAAGTATACCTATTTCCCTAGAAATCTTATTCATTTCTGCAATTATAGATTCTAGATTTGTTTTCTTTAGTCGCCATTTTTCATCAACGGACAAAACCTCTTCTAAAATTGATTGAACATTAAAATTACGTTTATCCAATCCCGCTATAATTGCTTCTTTATTATTTCTAATGCGTTGTATCTCTAACATTTTTTTAATGTTTTAAACTCGAATTTAATTATTTGAAGTAAAAAGGCGAACATAAATGCTCGCCTTTTATAAATTTTATAATCAAATTAGGCAACTATTCAAAAGGAACTACAGATACAAAGGAACGATTGTTTCTCTTTTTACGAAACTCTACTACTCCATCAACCAAAGCAAACAAAGTATGATCTTTCCCAATACCTACATTTGTGCCAGGATGATGTTGTGTACCTCTCTGACGAACAATAATGTTGCCAGCAATCGCAGCTTGTCCACCAAAAATTTTAACTCCTAATCTTTTACTTTCTGATTCACGACCGTTTTTAGAACTACCAACCCCTTTCTTATGTGCCATTTTCTTTAATTTTTTATTATATCCAAAACTGAAAAATTGGACTTTACTTTTTATATTTTAAGACTCCTTTTTAACTTGTTTTTTTGTAGTAGGCTTTATATCTTTCTTTACTGAAGCTTTAACCTCTTTCTTTACTGAAGCTTTAACCGTTTTAGATGAAGATTTACCACCATCTGTATTAATATTAGTGATTGTAATAGCAGTAAAACTCTGACGGTGACCATTCTTTTTTTGATAACCTTTTCTTCTTTTCTTCCTAAATACAATCAATTTATCACCTTTAACATGCTCTTCAACTTTAGCTGAAACATGAGCACCATTTATAGCCGGGGCGCCTAAAGAAATTTTACCATCATTGTCTAACAGAAGTACTTTATCGAAATTTATCTTCTTTCCTACTTCAGAATCTAAACGATGTACGTAAATCTTTTGATCTTTTTGCACTTTAAATTGCTGCCCTGCTATCTCTACAACTGCATACATAGCTTTTTCTATTTAAAAAAATTGGATTACAAAGATAGTCCTTTTTTCGAACAAACAAATACTAATTCTATGTTTTAATTACAAAAATTAAAAAATTTTGTTAAAAAAATAATAGTTTTCAACAATTTAAAATAAAATCCCACTTTATACCACCAATAATTAAATTCAATAAAAGCTATATTTAAAAGGAATAAGAAGATTTCTGACGTAACCTTTTTTAATTAAATTCGTTTATTGTTATCAACAATATGAAATTAAGTGGTAAAAAGTGGTAAAAATCAAGTATTTTTATCTCATTAATTAATTGTCATGGCAGGTCTAGTAGGAGAATTCGAAGTTAAAATGGACACTAAAGGTAGATTTATGTTGCCTTCAGGTTTAAAGAAGCAACTTCCTCCTGCAGCTCAGCGTGATTTCATGTTGAACAAAGGATTTGAAGATTGCCTCACTCTATTCCCTCTTTTTGAATGGGAAAAAGTGAGCAAGAAACTTTCCAAAATGAATCTATTCAAACCAAAAAACAGAATGTTTTACCGATTATTCCACCAAGGGGCAAAAATAATCAGCCTAGATAAAACAGGTAGAATCTTGATCCCTAGTTCCCAAATGGAACGTGTAGGATTAAATCAAGAAGCAATGCTGATTGCATACAATGATAGAATAGAAATTTGGGACAAGCTAAAATACTTCGATATGATAGAAGGCTCCATGACAAATTTTGCTGATTTAGCAAATGAAGTAATGGGAGACTTAGATGATGACAAATAACAATTCATATCATGAACCAATAATGCTAAGCGAGTGCATTAATGGATTAAAAATAAACCCTACTGGCACTTATGTTGATGTAACTTTTGGAGGAGGAGGCCATTCTCGAGCTATTTATGAAAAATTAGATTCTCAGGGCCAACTAATCGCATTTGATCATGATAAAGATGCAAAAGAAAATATATGGGAAGCATCCAATTTCAAACTAATTGAATCTAACTTTCAATATATCAAAAATCATTTGAAATTTCTCGAAATAAACTATGTGGATGGTATTATAGCTGACTTAGGTGTTTCATCTCACCAATTAAATGAAAAAAAAAGAGGGTTCTCAATTAGATATGAATCAAAACTAGATATGAGGATGAATCAAAACTCTGAGACATCTGCAGAGAACATTATTAACGACTATAATGATATCGATTTATTAAAAATATTTCAAAATTATGGTGAAATTTTTAACGCAAAAAAACTAGTGGACAAAATTCAATCAGCTCGCGAATCAAAACGAATACAAACAACAAAAGAACTCCTTGATATTATTAAACATTGCGCACCAAAAAACAAAGAATACAAATACTTTGCAAAAGTTTTTCAAGCGCTAAGGATAGAAACTAACAATGAATTAATAGCACTTGAAAACCTACTGTATCAGTGTGAACAAGTCATGAAAAAAGGAGGCAGATTAGTTGTTATATCATACCATTCGTTAGAAGACCGATTAATTAAAAATTACATGAAAAGGGGTTCTATTTCTGGAGAAATTAAAAAAGATTTTTTTGGAAACATATTAAAACCATTTAAAGAAATCAATAGAAAACCTTTAAAGGCAAGTGAAGAAGAACTAAAAAAAAATAATAGATCAAGAAGCGCAAAACTTAGAATAGCAGAAAGAAATGGATAATGATTTTTTAAATAAAGACGAAGTAAGTAAAAAGACCACTATAAAAAAAAGAAAACGAACTAGAAAAAACACACGCAATAAAAAAACTAGTTCGTTTATTCAAATTTTAAACGGCGACTTTTTAACTAAAGGATTTATGCTTAAGAATCTAAGTTTCATTTTTTTTATAATGTTACTGCTCTTAATTGTCGTTGGGAAAGGATACTATGGAAAACAATTATCAAATGATGTCATTAATACCCAAAAAGAATTAAATGAATTGACCTCAGATTATTTTGAATCCAAGGCCATACTAGAAGAAAAAACAAAGAGATCTGAATTAATAAAAAAACTAACTAAAATAGGATTAAAAGAGACTGTTAATCCAACAAAAGTGATAAAGATACACAAAGAAAAAAGAGAAATTGAACAATAATAAAGGACTATACTGGAGGGCTTACCTAATTTATTTTAGCTTCATAATATTGATGTTAATAGTAATAATTAAAACGATTAGCATTCAATTTGAAGGAGGCCAACCCATATTTATGTCATCTGCCAATGGAAATGAGAAGATCCCAACAAGAACAGTGAAAAGCAAACCAAGAAGAGGTCAAATTTTGGATGCTAATTATACACCATTAGTAACTTCTATTTCATTCTATGACATACACATGGATCCAACGGTTATTAATGAAAATGTTTTCAATGAACAAATTGAAGAATTATGTTTTGAATTGTCAAAATTATTCCCAAATAAAAATCCAAAAGAATACGAACTAAATATTCGAAAAGCAAGAGAAAATAAATCTCGATATGTTTTGATAAAAAAGAAAGCTACTAATGAAGAACGAAAAAAATTAAAACAATTGCCAATTTTCAAGCTCGGACGTTTAAAAGGTGGACTTATTGACAATCAAGAAATAATTATTCGAAAAAGACCTCATGGTGAATTAATGAAAAGAACCCTAGGTTATGTTCGAGAAAACTACAAAAACACTCTCATGGTTGGAATTGAAGGTGCATATAATGATTATCTAAAAGGGGAAGAAGGCGAGCAAATAGAGCAAAAGATATCTACTGGGTGGAAGAAAATAGGACCAATAACAAAAGAGTCAGTTGAAGGAGCAAACGTAGTAACAAGTATAGATAAAGAAATTCAAGAAGTTGCCCACACAGAATTAATTCAGCAATTAAAAACACAAAAAGCAAAAAATGGATGTGTTATAGTTATGGAGGTTAAAACAGGCTATATCAAAGCAATTGTAAATCTTAGTCGAGGGAAAGATGGTAATTACTATGAAATATACAATCATGCAATTGGAACAAAAGAAGTGCCTGGATCTACATTCAAATTAGCTTCTTTAATGGCACTACTAGAAGATGATAAAATAAACCTAGAGACTAAAGTAAATGCAAAAGGGGTTTATAAATTTTACAACGATGAATTAAAAGACTCTAACTATGGAAGAGGATATGGAATCATAACTATTAAGGAGGCGTTCGAAAAATCTTCAAATGTATTCGCTGAACTTATAAATAATGCTTATAAAAACGAACCACATAAATTCATTAATCGTTTAAAACAATTTAAAATTAACGATTCACTAGGTATTGACATTTCGGGAGAGCCAAAACCAACATTATATGAGCCAGGATCAAAAAATTGGTACGGAACTTCACTTCCATGGATGGCTATTGGATATGAATTACTTCAAACACCTCTACAAACACTAGCATTATACAATACCATTGCAAATGATGGAAAATTTGTGAAACCACAATTTGTGAAAGAAATAAAAAGAGGTAATGAAATAATAAAAACATTTCCTCCACAAATTATCAAGAAAAACATTTGTTCAAAAAATACTTTAGAAAAAGTTAAATCTTGCTTAGAAGGAGTTGTAAAGAGAGGTACTGGTTCTGCTTTAAAATCGGCATTTTTTGATATCGCTGGTAAAACTGGAACTGCAGTAGTTTTAGATGAAGATTTGAAATATGCAAAAACAGGAGAAAAAAAATATCAAGCTTCATTTGCTGGTTATTTCCCTGCAAAAGAACCTATATATTCTTGTATAGTTGTAGTTTCAGCACCAACAAGAAATATTTATGGGGCGACGGTTTCGGGAACTGTGTTTACTGCTATTGCAAATAAAGTATATGCATCAAGCTTAAAATATCATAAACCTATAAACTCAAAATTAGATAAGAAACCTACCATACCTAATTCTAAAGCTGGAAATATAAATGATATAATATCTGTTTGTAATAAACTAAACATTCCTACAAAAACTGAAAAAGATTTAAACAATACATGGGTTAATACAACTATCAATAGCAACAAAGAAATCTCTTTTTCAGAGCGACATATAACTAAAGGTAAAGTTCCTAATGTTATAGGCATGACAGCAAAAGATGCTTTGTTCTTACTAGAAAATAATGGATTAATTGTCAAAATGAAAGGCTATGGGACAGTCATCAAGCAATCTATAAATCCTGGTGCTAAAATTCAAAATGGTGTTTTAATTGAAATTATACTTAGTTAATAATGAAAGTATTAAAAGACATATTATACAATATTAAAATTATCAGCATCCAAGGAGATGTAAAAGCACGGATTAATCAATTAACTTTTGACTCAAGAAAAGCTAACTCTAAATCTCTTTTTTTCGCAATTCAAGGCACCAATATAGATGGTCATGATTATATACAAGATGCCTTAGATTTAGGCTGTACATCAATTGTTGTTGACAAAGAAATCTCAATTAAAGGAATTAACTTAATTATAGTAGAAAACACAAAAATAGCACTCGCTTTAGCTGCTAATAATTTCTATGATGAGCCCTCAAAAGAATTAAAGTTAATTGGTATAACAGGAACTAATGGTAAAACAACCATTGCTACACTTCTTTTTAATCTATACAATTTAATGGGCTTTCAAACCGGTTTAATCTCAACTATAGTAAATAAGATTGGTTTAAACGAATTACCGTCGACACACACAACTCCAGACCCCATCTCTTTAAATATACTTCTACGTAAAATGGTTGATGAAGGAGTTTCACATTGTTTTATGGAAGTAAGCTCTCACGCTATTCACCAAAATAGAATTACAGGAATTTCTTTTTCTGGAGGAGTTTTCACAAACATAACCCATGATCACTTAGACTATCATAAAACATTTAAAGAATATATAAATGTTAAAAAATCATTTTTTGACAAATTACCCAAAACAGCATTTGCATTAACAAATATTGATGATAAAAATGGTGAAATAATGTTGCAAAATACACAAGCAAAAAAAACAAGTTACAGTTTAAAATCTATATCAAATTACCATGCAAAAATTCTTGAGAATGATTTTTCAGGATTACTTATGAGCATAAATAAAGAAGAAATATGGACAAAATTAATCGGTGATTTTAATGCATATAATTTACTTGCTGTATTTGGTGTTAGCCAAGAACTAGGAGAGGATGAAAGAGATGTTTTAACTACATTAAGTCGATTAGAATCTATCTCAGGAAGATTTCAATTCTTTAAATCAAAAACAGGAATTATAAGCATAATAGATTATGCTCATACTCCAGATGCTTTACAAAATGTATTAAAAACAATTGAAAATATTCGCACTAAAAATGAGTCTGTATATACTATTATTGGATGTGGGGGTAATAGAGACAAAAAGAAAAGACCTGAAATGGCAAAAATAGCATGCAAACTCTCAGATAAAGTAATCTTTACTTCAGACAATCCTAGGACAGAAAACCCTGAAGAAATAATAGAAGATATGATGATTGGTGTTGATGCTGTTCATTTTAAAAAAACACTAAAGATATTAGACAGGACTGAAGCAATAAAAATAGCTGTCTCTATGGCTAAAAAAAATGATATCATATTAATTGCTGGCAAAGGACATGAAAACTATCAAGAAATCAAAGGAGTTAAGCACCCTTTTGATGATATGAAAAAAATACTTGAAACACTTAACAAATTTAATAAATAGTCATGCTTTCATACTTATTCAATTATTTAGAAACATACAATTTTCCAGGAGCTGGATTATTTAATTATATCTCATTTAGAGCTGGAATGGCATTAATATTATCATTGATAATATCAATAGCATTTGGTAAACGTCTGATTAAATATCTTCAAAAACAGCAAATTGGTGAGTCCATACGTGATTTAGGTCTAGAAGGTCAATTGTCAAAAAAAGGCACTCCTACAATGGGAGGATTAATTATTCTAGGGGCCATTCTAATCCCAACAGTATTAGTAGCAAAATTAGACAACATCTATATAATAACAATGTTAATCTCTACAATATGGTTAGGTTCCATTGGCTTTATTGATGACTACATTAAAGTTTTTAAAAAAAACAAGGCTGGCTTAGCTGGTAAATTTAAAGTTTTCGGTCAAATTGGTGTAGGCATAATTGTTGGGTCAATGCTATACTTCAGTGATAATGTTAGTGTTCATAAAAAAGTTCCCATAGACTATGAATTAAGCTCTGAAGAGAAATTAGTAACAGAAGAACACACAACTCTTCCAAAAGAAGAAAATTCAAAATGGATTAAAACTGATGATATGACAACAACTATTCCATTTTTAAAAGGAAATGAATTCAACTACAATTGGTTAATTGGAGATTCAAATAAAAAATGGGGCTGGTTAATCTTTATACCAATAGTAATATTTATAGTTGTATTCATTTCAAATGGAGCAAATCTCACTGATGGTCTAGATGGACTTGCTACTGGTAGCGCAGCAATTATTGGTATCGCATTAGCAGTATTAGCCTACGTAAGTTCTAATATAAAGTTTGCAGATTATCTTAATGTAATGTATATACCACTAGCAGAAGAACTTGTAGTTTTTATTTCTGCATTTGTTGGAGCATGCATAGGTTTCTTATGGTATAACTCATTTCCAGCCCAGGTATTTATGGGAGATACTGGCAGCTTAGCTTTAGGAGGAATTATTGCTGTATTTGCAATATCAATTAGAAAAGAACTATTAATCCCGATACTCTGTGGGGTATTCATTATTGAAAACATATCTGTAATTCTACAAGTTTTTTGGTTCAAAATCACAAAAAGAAAAACCGGAACTGGAAGTCGAATTTTCCTTATGGCACCTATTCATCATCACTATCAAAAAAAAGGAATTCATGAGGCAAAAATTGTCGCACGATTTTGGATTATAGCGATTCTACTTGCTGTAATAACTATAGTAACACTTAAAGTTAGATAAAATTGATAGGAACAAATAAAAATATCTCAATATTAGGTGCTAAGGAAAGTGGTATTGGTACAGCAATACTTGCTAAAAAAGAAAATTGGACTGTCTTTGTTTCAGACTTGGGAAAAATTAAAACAAAATTCAAAAACACCCTAAAAAAAATAAACGTTGAATGGGAAGAAGGTCAACATAATATAGAACGAATTTTAAAATCTGATATTATAGTTAAGTCGCCTGGCATACCAGACAATTCAAAAACCATCATTCAAATAAAAGCAGCAAAGATTAAAATAATATCAGAGATTGAATTTGCTGGCTACTATAACAATGCCAAAACAATTTGTATAACAGGGAGCAATGGCAAAACAACAACAGCAATGCTTATATACCATATACTAAAAAAAGCCAATATGAACGTTGGTTTAGCTGGAAATATCGGTAAAAGTTTTGCAAAACAAGTAGCAGAAGAGAATTTCGATTGGTATGTCCTTGAGTTAAGTAGCTTCCAATTAGATTATATGACCAAATTCAAAGCAGATATAGCTATAATAATGAATATTACACCTGACCATCTAGATAGATACGAATATAATATGCAAAATTATATAGATTCTAAATTTCGCATTATTCAAAATCAAACTAAAGATGATTGGTTAATATTCAATTATGATGATCCTATAATTGAAAAAGAAATAGGACAGAGAAAAATCAAATCGAAAGTTGCACCATTCTCTCTTAGAAAAAAAATTAAAGTAGGAGGGTATCTAAATAATAAAGAAAAACAAATAATAATAAATATAAACGAAAACTTAAATATGTCAATTCACAATTTAGCACTAAAAGGAAGGCACAATGCCCAAAATTCATTAGCATCAGGAATAGCTTCTAGAATTTTAGAAATCAGAAAAAGCACTGTAAGGGAAAGCTTAGGTGATTTTGTAAATGTAGAACATAGATTAGAATTTGTAGCCAAAGTTCATGGCATTGAATTTATCAATGATTCAAAAGCAACAAATATTAATTCAACATGGTTTGCGCTAGAAAGCATGGAGAATAAAACTGTTTGGATCGTTGGTGGTGTAGATAAAGGAAATGACTACGAAGAACTAACAAAATTAGTAGAAGATAAAGTCAAGACAATAATTTGTTTAGGGAAAGAAAATAAAAAAATAATGGACGCATTTCAGGATAAAACTGAAAAAATGATTCAAACTACATCAATGATAGAAGCGGTAGCATATGGATATAGATTTGCAAAAAAAGGTGAAACTGTTTTATTATCTCCAGCTTGTGCTAGTTTTGATTTGTTCGAAAACTATGAAGAGAGAGGAAATGAATTTAAAAAAGCTGTTAGATCTCTTTAAAAAAGAAATAATTAGCAATTAACTATTATTATAAATGCAAAATATTTTAACATATTTACATGGAGATCGAGTTATTTGGATAATAACTCTTCTTATGTTAGCATTTTCTCTCATTAGCGTTTATAGCTTTGTCCCCATATTGATAAAAATAGAAGGTGGTACTGCTTCTAAGTATTTGTTTAAACATCTAATTTACGTTGGAATGAGTCTCGGTGCCATGTATTGGGTGCATAAAAAAAATGTAAAATATATTTCGCAACTTTCTAAGTTTTTGTTTTATCTATCTGTAGCGTTACTAATATTCACATTTTTCTTTGGAGCTAAAATAAATAATGCTGGAAGATGGGTGCGTATTCCATTCGTTGGTCTTACTTTTCAATCTTCAGATTTTGCAAGGCTAGCTCTTATTATTTATTTATCAAGGTTATTAGTGAAAAAAAAAGACTTATTAAACAAGTGGAAAGAGGGTATTCTACCAATTGTTCTACCAATAATTATAATTTGTGGATTAATTGTCAAGGATAACTTCTCAACTGCTGCAATTCTTTTCTTTATAAGCTTAATTCTTCTCTTTTTAGGTCGTATACCATGGAAGAAATGGATAACCATCATTGGGGGTGGAATAAGCTTACTATTTTTTATTATATTAATACATAAAACTCTACCTAATTTAAACCTTCTCCCCCGCTATGAAACTTGGGAGAATCGATTCATAAATCACATTAATGATGATAATAACGTAATCGCAAATGCTCAATCTTTAAATGCACAATTAGCAATCTATTCAGGTTCATTAATTGGCAAGGGTGTTGGTGATGGAGAATTAAAAGAATATTTACCTGAAGCATATGCTGATTTCTATTACGCTTCTTTTGTAGAAGAATTTGGTCTTATATCGGCTATAATATTAATAATGCTATACCTTATTTTACTATACCGTATAATGCGTATTGGATTGAAATCAAATGACCTATTCGACACATACTTATGTATTGGAATTGGCATACTAATATTAAGTCAATGTTCAGTAAATATGCTTGTTTGCACAGGCATATTTCCAGTTACAGGTCAAAACATGCCTTTGCTAGCAATGGGCGGTTCTGCTTTAATGATTACATGTATTAGTTTAGGAATTGTTCAAAGTATTGCAAATAAACAAGATGAAAAAACAGGCACGATTAGTAAATAACAAATATAACATTCAAAATGTTTGATGAATTATGAAAATAGAACGCGCTATAATAACAGGAGGAGGTAGTGGTGGTCATGTTTTTCCAGCTATTGCTATTGCTGATGAAATAAAAAAAAGAAATAACAATGTGAAGATTTTATTTATTGGTGCTGAAGGTAAACTAGAGATGGAAAAGGTGCCGGCAGCAGGTTATAATATAGAGGGTCTAAAAATCATTGGATTCAAAAGGAAAATTTCTTTTTCTCATATCTTATTACCATTCAAAATTTTTCAAAGCTTAATCAAAGCAAGAAAAATCATAAAAAAATTCAAGCCTCAAATTGTTATCGGTGTTGGTGGTTATGCTAGTGGCCCAACAATTTTGGCTGCAACAATATCAAAAATACCATCTATAATACAAGAACAAAATTCTTTTCCGGGAAAAACAAATAAAATACTTTCAAAAAAAACAAATAAAATTTGTGTTGCTTATGAAGGCCTTGAAAGTTTTTTTCCAAAACAAAAAATTATCATCACAGGTAATCCAACAAGAAAAAATATGGTTGACATAATAGGGAAAAAAACTGATGGATATAAATTTTATGACTTTGACTCGACAAAAAAAACAATTCTAATTATTGGAGGTAGTTTAGGTGCAAAAACATTAAATGAAAGTGTTATAAATAAGTTAGAAGAACTAAAAGATTCAGGAGTTCAAGTGTTATGGCAATGTGGGAAGTTATACTATAAAGAACTAAATAAAAAATTAAAAATAGAGACATTAAAGAACATTAAAATGGTTCAATTTATAAATCGAATGGATCTTGCCTATTCTATTGCAGATGTTGTTATTTCAAGAGCAGGAGCTATAGCTGTATCCGAATTATGCCTTGTAAAAAAAGCAACTATCTTGGTTCCCTCTCCAAATGTATCAGAAGACCATCAAACAAAAAATGCAATGGCATTAGTGAAAAATAAAGCTGCAATTTTAATTAAAGACACTATTGCAAGAAAAATATTGATTAATAGAGCTTTAGAACTTTTAGATAATAAGAAAGAATCGGAGGAACTTCAAAATAACATTAGCAAAATGGGTAGGCCAAACGCTACATCAGACATTGTAGATATAATAGAAAGAGAAATTTAAATTGAATACATCTAGAACAAATATTAATCAATTTGACCGTGCTTATCTAATAGGCATTGGTGGTATTGGAATGTCAGCAATAGCAAGATATTTCAAATCAATTAACTGGGTTGTAGGAGGGTATGATAAAACACCTACTCTACTCACGAAGGAATTAGAAAAAGAAGGGATAAAAATTCATTATAATGATTTAAAAAACGCTATTCCTAAAGACTTCCAAGATATAAAAAAAAACTCTTGTTATTTATACCCCTGCTATCCCATCATCTTTGGGAGAGTTAATATACATTAAAAATAATGGTTTTGTATTATTTAAAAGAGCAGTAGTATTAGGTATGATAACAAAAAAAAGTAAGTCATTATGTATTGCAGGGACTCATGGAAAGACAACAATAGCAACAATGGTAACACATGTGTTAAATCAATCACAATATAAATGCACAGCATTTTTGGGAGGGATAAGCTCAAATATAGACTCTAATTTTATTACTAATAAAGATTCTAAATATACTGTAGTAGAGGCTGATGAATTTGACAGGTCTTTTTTACATCTTAGACCCTTTGCTTCCATAATTAGTTCAATTGATCCCGACCATCTAGACATCTACAAAACTATTAATTGTATTAAAAAAGAATTTCAGAACTATGCTAATTTGATTCATGAAAATGGTTTTATGATAAAGCATAAAGATCTTAAGATAGATCATCCCAATACCATTAGCTACGGATTGAATTTTGGAGCAGATTACTTTGGAGAGAACATTAGATTTGAAAACAATACATTTGTTTTTGATGTAAAAACACCTTCTAGCTTTTGGAAAAATGTAATATTAGGTGTGCCTGGAATCCACAATGCTGAAAATGCAATAGCATGTATAGCATTATGTTCACAGTTAGGTCTAAAAGAAAATGAAATTAGAAAACCTTTAGCTAGCTTTAAAGGTGTAAAACGTCGATTTGAATATCATATCAAAAGTAAAAAATTAATTTACATCGATGATTACGCACACCATCCTACAGAAATAAATGCTCTAATATCTTCTATAAAGTTACTTTATCCAACAAAAAAAATAACAGCTATTTTCCAACCTCATCTTTTCTCTAGGACAAAAGATTTTATGACTGATTTTGCTGAAGAGCTTAGTAATGTAGATGAATTAATCTTATTACCCATATATCCTGCAAGAGAAAAACCAATAAAAGGTATTACAAGTAAAAAGCTACTAGATAAAATCACTCTTAACAAGAAAAAAATACTCTCCCCAAAAGAAACCTTAGAATACATCTGTAAAAATAACTTAGAAGTTCTTTTAACAATTGGAGCGGGAGATATTAATAAAATGGTAACTCCAATAAAAAAGAAACTAATAAATAGATGAAAAATTGGATTAAAATAACTCTTTACATCATTTTTATAATTATAATTATCAGCCTTGGTATTAACATAAAATTATACCTAGACAATAAACTATTACTAAAACCTAAAATTATAATCAAAAATGATGGTATTAATCCTTTTATATCTAAAAAAGAACTTCTTGAAACTCTAGAAATGAATAATTTTATTTTCAAAGACCAGAAAATAAAAGAGCTAGACATTGAATCGATAGAAAAATTTATTGGTTCAATATCACAAGTTAAGTCTGTAAATGTCTTCCAAGAAATCAATGGTCAATGGGAAATTAACATCCAACTTAGAAAACCTATCGCTCGTATTTTAAATAAATCTGGAGAAACATACTATTTAGATGCTGAGGGTAATACGATGCACACTACGAGAACACATACAGCTAGAGTACTTGTTTTTAATGGAGAAATAAGAGATAAAGCAGATAATTTTTCAGTTAATCAGATTATCAACAATGATTCCTTAATAAATATCCTAAAGCTAGATGATATATACCGCATTTCGAACTATGTTTGTGAAGATACATTATTCCAATCAATGATGAGTCAAGTATATGTGGATAAAAATGGTGATTTTATAATAACACCAATGATTGGTGATCAAAAAATTATTTTTGGAACAGCTAATTCAGACCAAGAGGTTGAATCTAAATTTGACAAACTAAAAACGTTTTATACTGAAGCTATGAAACACGAAGGTTGGAGGAAGTACAAAGAAATAAACCTTAAATATGAAGATCAAATTGTTTGCAAAAAGAAAGAGTTAATAAAATGAGTAAAGTAATTGTAGGATTAGATATTGGTACAACAAAAATTGCATGTTTTGTAGGACAAATTAATGAACATGATAAAATCGAAATTTTATCGATGGGTAAAACCGATTCTCTTGGAGTATCTCGTGGAGTAGTTTCAAATATTGAAAAAACAATTAATTCCATTCGTAGTGCAGTTGAAGAAGCCGAAGAGAGAATTGATGGTGAATTAAAAATTAAAACAGTTAATGTAGGTATAGCAGGTCAACATATCAAAAGCATTCAACATAGAGGAATCCTTACAAGAACAAATATCGAAGATGAAATATCACAACTTGACATTGATCATTTAGTTGATGATATGTATAAGATGGCGATGCCTCCTGGTGAAAAAATCATCACTGTTCTGCCTCAAGAATACATAATTGACAATGAACAAGGAATTAAAGATCCGATAGGAATGTCTGGGGTTAGATTAGAAGCTAATTTCCATATAATTACAGGAAATATTGGAGCAACAATGAACATTAATAAATGTGTAGAACGCGCTGGTTATAAAGTGAACAATATTATTTTAGAACCAATTGCTTCTGCCGACTCTGTTCTTACAGAAGAAGAAAAAGAAGCAGGTGTTGTACTTGTTGATATTGGTGGTGGCACAACTGATGTAGCTATTTTTCAAGAAGGCATTATCCGTCATACAGCTGTAATTCCGTATGGAGGAAATGTTATTACTGAAGATATCAAACAAGGTTGTTCAATAATGAAACGCAAAGCCGAAATGGTGAAACAACAATTTGGTTCTGCTGTAGCAAGCGAAAGCCAAGAGAATGTTGTTGTATCTATACCTGGATTAAAGGGAAGAGCACCAAGAGAAATTACACTTAGAAATCTTTCAAGCATTATACAAGCAAGGATGGAAGAGATTATTGATTTAGTAAATTTTGAAATTAAAAATTCTGGATTCGAAAAAAAACTAATCGGTGGTATTGTTGTAACAGGAGGAGGTTCTCAACTAAAACACATAACACAGTTGTTTGAATATGTAACAGGTATGGACACAAGAGTAGGATATCCAACAGAACATTTATCAAATAGTAATAACGAATTGATTAAAAGTCCAATGTATGCAACTGGAATTGGACTTGTACTTAAAGGCATTGAAGAACTTAAAAAATCTGACACAAGGCCCGCTGAAAATGGTGCAGTTAAAACACATTCTAAAAAAGCAAGAGGTTCTTTCTTCGATTCAATTCTTAAGATAGGTCAAGATTTTTTTACTGAGAAAGATTAAAATATAAATACAACTATTAAAAATATAATTAAAATGGATTTTGATATACCAAAAGAAACATCTTCAATCATCAAAGTTATTGGTGTAGGAGGTGGTGGAGGGAATGCCGTTAATCACATGTATAGCGAAGGCATCAAAGGAGTAGAATTTTTAGTCTGTAATACAGACTTACAAGCGCTAAAAAACTCTCCTGTTCCTCATAAGATTCAACTAGGGCCATCATTAACAGAGGGAAGAGGTGCTGGTTCATTACCCGAAATTGGTAAAAATGCTGCTATTGAAAATATAGATGAAATTAAAGAATATCTTGAAAAAGATGCTAAAATGGTTTTCGTAACAGCAGGAATGGGAGGAGGAACTGGAACCGGTGCTGCTCCTGTTATTGCTGAAATAGCAAAAGAGCTTGGAATATTAACTGTAGGAATAGTGACTGTGCCATTTAACTTTGAGGGAAAAAGAAGACGAGAACAAGCAGAAGAGGGATTAGAAGAAATGCGTAAAAATGTTGATACATTACTCGTTATAAATAATGAACGTTTAAGAGAAATTACTGGCAACCTTCCTATAGGAAGTGCTTTCTCTCAAGCAGATAATATTTTAGCAACAGCTGCTAAAGGTATTGCTGAAGTTATTGAAAATACTGGAGCAATAAATGTGGATTTCAATGATGTAAATACTGTAATGAAAAACAGTGGTGTTGCTATAATGGGAAGCGCTGTTGAAGAAGGTGATGACCGAGCTATAAAAGCCGTCAAAGCTGCATTAGAATCTCCATTATTAAATGATAATGATATTAGTGGAGCAGAATATGTATTGCTAAACATTACATATGGAGATCGAGAAGTACTAATGGATGAAATTACTGAAATTACAGATTACATTCAAGAATCCGCAGGCTCTACAGCAGATGTGATTTTTGGCCATGCTAAAGATGACTCACTTGGAGATAAAATAAGTGTTACCGTAATCGCAACAGGTTTTAAAAAGTCTCCAATAACAGGATTTGAAACAGCACCCAAAAAAGAAGTCGCCACTTTACACGACGTAGCTAAAGAAATTAAAGAACCTCTTGATTCACCTACAGATAATACATTAACGATAATAGAAGCGACTAAAGAAGATAAATCAATAATTGATGAATCAAATGGAATAACGGAAGAAAATGAAGTAAGAAATTTAGATTGGGATTTCTCTAATGAAGGAGAAGAGACTAACCCTGTAGAAAAAGAAGAAGAGATTATCACTCGTGTTACCTTAGAAGATGATAAGGAAGAATTGATGGATTTAGAAGGGTCTGCAAGTAAACATATAATCTCTGCAGAAGAGCAAGAAGAAAGGCGTCAAGATAGATTATCTAGAATTCAAAAATATACAGAACGGCTAAAAAATTCAGACAACATTCAAGAACTTGAAAATGAGCCTGCATATGTAAGGAGAAATATTGAATTAGATAGTTCAATGCCAAGTGAATCTGACAATAACAGCAAATTCAGCGTGACGAAAAGTGAAGATGGAACTTCATTAAATAGTAATAATTCATTTTTACATGACAACGTTGATTAAAAATGGGGCTTATTGAAAAAATAAATGCTGACATTAAAATAGCAATGTTAGCAAGAGAGAAAGAAAAGCTACAAGCTCTTCGAGATATAAAATCCAAATTTATAATAGAAACAACCTCAGGTAATGGCGATCTTTCAGAGGACAAAGCAATTGCAATTATTCTAAAACTTTATAAACAACGTATAGACACCTACAATCTATATATTAAAGAGGGTCGTCAAGACCTTGCTCAAGAAGAAAAATTTCAAGCTGATGTAATTAGCTCATATATGCCTGAAATGATGTCAGAAGAAGAAATTAAAAATGAAGTTTTAATGGTAATCTCTGAAACAGGAGCTTCAGGCATTCAAGATATGGGTAAAGTAATGGGAATATTATCAAAAAAATTATCCGGAAAAGCTGATGGTAAAATAATTGCAAATACAGTCAAATCATTATTAAACAATAAATAAAAATATACCTACAAAAGACCTCTACAGAAGCGTAAATCATTTCATAAATAGAATTAGTTAATAAATAATAGTATAATATTTACGCTTTTGTTAGAGGGAATGTTATTTAAGTACCTATTTAATTATGAATAAACTTTCTATATTTTTCATACTAATTATAAAAATAAGTTTATCACAACCTATTATTGTCGATGGTTTTCTTACAGATTGGAATCCTAACACTACTATATTCACTGATGATCTTGGAGATTCTCCTGGTATTGACTTATTAAACTTTAGTGTGTATAATGATGAAAAAAATATTTATTTCAGACTTAAGTTAAATAATGAAATAGATCTAACTGATTCATTAGACTTACTAACATACTCTAAGATTAGACTATTTATTGATAAAGATAATAACCCTCAAACAGGATATCCAACCAACAGTATTGGCTCAGAATATGGCATTGATTTCCAACAAAAACATATTTGGGATGATATTGATTATCCGAATTCAATAAAAAAGTCATTCTATTGGTTAAACCTAGTTCCATTACCATCAGTCACATCCAATGAGTTTGAAATATCTTTAGATAGGTCTACTTTCTCAGATACAATTTCCTTTTATTTTAAAGATGAAGTTAATAATGATAAAATGCCTAATAATGAGGGTTTTGTTTATATTTTAAATAATAATACCACAAGCTCTTTACCAATAATAACATTTGACAAGTCTGATTCTCTTAAAATAAGATTAATGTCTTATAACGTCAGGGCTAATGGTATTTTAGATCCTAGTAGAAGAGAACAAATAAAAAATATTCTTAAGAGTACTAATTCAGATGTGTTTACATTCAATGAGACAGGGAATATATCATTAGCTGAAATGGAAACTTTTTTTAATGAATTTTCATCTACAAATTGGTATATGTTCAAAACAAATAATGGTGACATAACTGTATCCAAGTATCCTTTTTCACAATCGTTTAATAATATAGATAATAAAATTGGAGGTAATTTAATTGATTTACCCGACAGTATTTATTCAACAGATTTATTGGTCTTAAACGGACATCTTGCGTGTTGTTATTCTGATATTGCAAGGCAAATAAGTGCTGATAAGTTTATAAAATTCATACTTGATTGTAAAAATGGATTAATACCACTAAACACCCCTTTTGTTTTTGCTGGAGACATGAATCTTGTTGGATATAGAGAACAATATGAAACTATATTGAATGGTACAATATCTGATACAGCATCATTTGGAATTGGAGGTTATCCTGATTGGGACAACACGCCTATTGTTGATCTAGTATGTCGATTTAATGAAGATAATCAATCATATACTTGGGATAAGTATAACCCTTCAGCTGGTGATTATGCTCCAGGAAGATTAGACTTTATTTTTTATAGTAATAGTGTAATGTCAATTGATAAATCATTTACAATTTCAACTGAACACATGAGTGCAAATTTTTTAAGCGATAATCACTTAGACATAAATGATACTAAAGAAGCTTCAGATCACTTTCCTATTGTAGCAGATTTATCTGTACCACTAAATTCTAATTTATCAACAAATCCATTAGCCCCTAAAACAAAAAAACTAATTAAAATTATAGATACAATGGGAAGAGAAACAAGACCAATACCAAATACTCCTCTCATATATCTATATGAAGATGGTAGTATTGAAAAAAAAATCATATTGAAATAAATTATGAATTTAAACGGCAAAAATATTCTGATAACAGGCGGTAGTCTAGGAATAGGGAAAGAAACCGCTATAGCTCTATTTAAAAAAGGAGCAAATATTCTTGTCACAGGCAGATCAAAAAAAAGATTAATTAGCGCTTTTAAAAATACATCGGTAAAAACAATTGATTTTGATATTGGTAATTTAGATAGTATAGAAGTACATGCAAAAAAATGTCTTAGTATACTTGAAAATAAAGTAGATGTTTTAATAAATAATGCTGGTATAGGTTATGGGAAATCTATTGAAGAAATAAATAAAGAAGATTTCCTCCAAATTTTCAATGTAAATGTTTTTGGGCTTTCTTTATTCACTAAAGAGATCATCCCAATAATGAAGGGTCAAAATAATGGAACTATTATAAATATCGGCTCAACCGCAAGTTTAAAAGGTTATAAAAATGGAAGTATTTATGCATCTTCAAAATTTGCTGTTAGATGCCTTTCTCAATGTTGGCAAGCTGAACTAAGAAAACACAATATAAGAGTATGCCAAATAAATCCTAGTGAAGTAACTACAGCATTTGGAAGCCCTGAAAGAAAAGAAAGAGAAGAAATACACAATAAACTAACTCCTAAAGAAGTAGCACACGCAATTATCTCTACAATAGAAATGGATAATAGGGGCTTTATTAATGAACTTAATATATGGGCAACGAATCCATTTAGTTAAAATAGACTTTAACTATCTTTTATAGGGCCAATATGTTACGTTATATTTTTCCATTTTAGCTCGAAAAGTCTCATTCACAGGGCCAAAAACTTGTATCGATCCATTTTCTACTGCAGCACTGAATGGTTTTTCGAAATATTGAGAAAAACTTGACATATGTCTTAATGCAGTTTCATTACTTGGATAGCACTCATAAATAAACAACTTATCTTTACCTTCATTATAATAAAAATCATAGTGAATTGTCTGTGGTTCACTAGTCTTAACATATTCTTTCATTCGCTCAATAAGACCATCTAATTTATCTAAATAACCGTCCTTAATATCAACAGTAACTATCCAATGTATATTTTCATCAGCCTGTTTATCTGAAGACTCTTCTTGATTAAATGCAATAAATGGCACAAATAATAATACTAGTAATATTTTTTTCATTTTTATATTATTTTAAATCGAACTATCATAAATGTATAAAAGATAATTGAAAAACAAGATTAACTGAATAACTTTTAACCGTTATTATTTAAAAAAAGACTAGATTTATATAGAAAGAAAATAAATCATTGTAGGAATAAATAAAACTCCACAAGTAATTGAGTAACTATTTGAAAAAGAATCTTTGGAATGCCAATATGCCAAAAAAATTAATGGTATTTGAAAAGGCAAACGAATTAGTGCTTGCGCTTTAGATATATTTAAAATTTCTCTAGGTAAATCTGATACATACAAATATATGTTTGCTGGAAATACTGCAATTAGAAGTAATATTAATCCCCAACAACCAAACATTCTTAATTTCTTAAAAAGAATAAAACAACCAAATAAAATCTCAAAAAATCCGCTAATAAAAACTAACTCTTTTTTATATGTGAAAATATCTGGAACTATAGTGATAAAAAAATTAGGATTAGTAAAATGCTTTATACCGACAATAATATATAAGAAGCTTAAAACATATATAGTAAATAATTTATAATTGAATTTCATAAAATCAAAAATAATTTATGTTTAGAATTACTAAAATGCAAAAAATTTTATTTTTTATTCGGCTCGACCTTTTATTAAATTAACGTGCCCATGGTATAATCTATTCTCACCTGTCCTCTCTTCATCAACTGATATTTTCCAAATATATGTGCCATCTTGGCAATGTTTACCATTATAAGTTCCATCCCAACCAAATGAAGGATTAAAAGATTCAAAAACAATCTGGCCCCAACGATTGAAAATTGTTAAATGATATGTCCCTGACTTAAATCCTTTTGATAAAACAGGTTTAAAATATTGATTAAACTCGTCATTATCAGGTGTAAAGGTATTTGGAACAAAGACTGATATGTCTTGAATAACTGAAATTAAAAGTGAAGCTGTATCTTGACAGTCTATTTCATTACTCGCAATTAATGTAACAATATACTCTTCTGAAATATTAGGATAATTATGAGATGGACTTTCTACAATACTTGTTTGGTAATCTCCAAAATCCCATAAATAATCTATAGCATAAAGAGATTCATTAGTAAATTGTACCATGACATTTTCTAGAGTAGAAAAAACTTGATTATCAGCAGAGAATTGTGCTATTGGATTATCAAAGATACAAACTGCATCAAAATCAGTAAAACTTCCAATGCAACCATTTTCAGCCGTTACTGTTAATGTAATATCATAACAATCTGGTTGATTAAATTGATGACCTGATATGACAGATTGTTGTGAGAATTGACCATTACCAAAATCCCATAGATAATCCCAATTAGAGTTCACTTCTTCTGCAGAAAATAAAACATCAAGAGAAGAACAAGCTAAACTGTCAGAATATGTAAATCCAGCATTTGGTGTTTCAGAAACAATAATTTGAGACAAAGTTGAATCTGAACATCCAGTTAATGGATTAATTGCAAAAAGATTCACAGGATATGTACCCACCAAATCATAAGTATGAATTGGATTAAATAAATTAGAAGTATTACCATCACCAAAACTCCAAGTAAAATCAAGAATACCTTGAGAATTATTTTGAAAATTAATTGGTTGCAAATCGCATAAAGAAGTATCTAAAATAGTGAAATCTACAACTGGAAGAGGATTAACTGTAACCTCAATTATTGTATCCATTCCAACACATCCGTATGGCGTTGAAATAGGCGTGACATTATAATCTACTATTTGAGGTGTTCCTGAGTTAATATTTAATATATCATCAATTAATACATCTGTTTGAACTGGGAACGAAGTTTCATTAAATACTAATGGATTTGGACTAGCATACCACTCAAATGTGCTTGATATATTAGCATTCAAAAGAATATTAGTGTTTTGCCCAGAACAAATCTGAATATCTGCATTGTCTACTTCTGGAGACGGATTAACTGTAATTGTATAATCTTCTTCTAAACCTAAACACTGTAGATTTCCTGACTGAATTGATGGCAAAACAGTTATATTACTAATTAAAGGGAGATTTGTTGAGTTTTGTGCTATAAATGAAGGTATATTTCCTATTCCATTTGAGTTCAAGGAAATAGATGTATTAGAATTTGTCCAATTAAATATTGTTCCGAAAATTTGACCACTGAGAATTAATTCTGGGACCTGCTCTCCATCACATACTGAAATGTTTGATAATTGATTAATATCAGGAGTTGGTAATACAGAGATGTTAAATGTATCATTTAAACCAATACAAGTAATGTTATTATTTTCATATGTCGGTACAACTGTTATTATGGTAGATTGTGTATTATTTAAATTATTAGATGCAATAAAACCAGGAATAAAATTTTGACCCGATTGCTGAGTAATTCCTAAAAGAGAATTAGAAGAATTCCAATCATAAATAGACCCCACTACTGAACCATCAAATACAATCGGACTAACATTTGATCCATTACATAAAATAGTATCATTTAACGGAGTGACAGATGGAAGAGGGTTTACAAAAACAGTAATTGGAATTGTTGGACTAGAACAGCCATTACCTATTGACGTTCCAATAACATTATAAGTTACCTCTTGAACAGTATTAGTTAAATTTTGTAAAGTATCATCAATCAATGATGAAGATACAATACTCGTTGTTTCATTTAAAATATTTACAGATTGGTCTGCATACCAATTAAAAATCACATTAGTATTTGCAACTAAAGATAAATTAACACTATTACCGCTACAAATTGTTATTGTGTCTTGATTTAAAAGTGATAAAGGAGGTTTGACTGTAACTGTTACTGTTTGAACTTCACCAATACAATCACCTACAATTGAAGTAGGAAAAACAGAGTAAACCACAACTTGATTAATTGATGTATTATTTATTAAAATATCAGTTATTAAATTGTCACTGGTTTGAATAAATGATTCCCCTGTAACATTTGGATTGTCTACAGAAGCAAACCAGTTAAAATTAGACGCAACATTAGAGGCCAAAACAGCATTAACAGGACTGCCACTACATATTTCTAAATTATTTGCTGTCGAAAGAATAATGTCCGGTTGTATTTGTACTGTAAAAGTTGAGTCTGGACCAACACAACCAAAAGGAAGTGATGTTGGTGTAATGTTATAATTAACATACTGAGGAATTGTTGTATTATTTATTAATGAATCACTTATAATAGATGATGTCTGAATTGAAGTTAGCTCTCCAGAAACACCAACATTTTGATTTGCAAACCATTCAATATTTGAGGGAATTGATGTTGTTATATTAACATTTAGAGAATTATTATTGCATATAACTGTATCATTTAACTCACCTACATAAGGTGTTGGATTTACAATTATTTGACTATTAATAGTTGTAGCAGTTATACAACCTAATGCACTATCTGATACTTCTGCATAGTATTGATATGTTCCAGGTATATTAAAATTAGCTGGGAGAAAAGATGTCCCTGAAACACCATTAATTAACATATCCGGTGGTCCAACTTGATACCAAGTAATAGAATTTGAACCTGAGCCACCTGAGTATGAAAAAGATAAAGGCTGATTAATCGAAGATCCTTCGCAAATCATTTGAGAAAATAAAGGTTGTGTATCTATTGTAACATTATTAAAAATATTTAATTCAGAAACAGCTGAAGTAATAGAAGAACAACCACCTATTGCAAAATTTATTATACAATAATAATATGTTGTACCAATCACATTTGTTAATGGTAAATATGAACTAGAATTTGCTCCTAATATAGGTGTGCCTCCAATATTAGAATTGGAATTATTTTCATACCATTGATATGAAGCAGAATTATTTCCATTCACATATGATACTGATAACATAGATGGAGCTCCACCTACGCAAACATTTTGATTAGAAATAGGTTGGTTATTTATTAAAGGTATATCTATTATCGTTATCTCCCCTGGAAGTGATGTTACCTCACAGTTTGAACCACTCTGCGTGATGACACAATAATAATACATCACACCAACCGTATTTACTGGTGGGGTATATGTAGAGTCTGTTGCTCCTACTATCAAGGTTCCTCCAATAGTTGTATTTACTGTATTACTATACCATTGATAACTATACGTTCCTAATCCCCCTGTTGCTGATACAACTAAAGGTGTAACCGGTGAAGCATCTTGACAATAAGAAGAATCAACAGGTTGTAAAGAAACGATTGGATCTGGAATAATAATTATCTCTGCACTATCCGATACTGTCGCATCACATCCACTTCCACTAAGACTTACTATTACACTATAGAAACTTGTACCTACCGTATCAAATACCGGTGGTAAATAAGTAGAATCTGTTGCACCTACTATATCTAAACCATCTAATTGCCATTGGTAGGTTGCTACTCCTACTCCTCCTGTATAACTTACAACTAATGCCTGGTCTATTGTTCCTCCAACACATATCGATTGGCTTAGTAATGGTTGAATATCTATGGTTGGATCCGGATTAACAATTATTGTAGCTATATCTGATGTAATCGATGTACATCCTCCACTTGAAAATGTTATCTCACAATAATAATAAAATGTACCTACCAAATCCGTTGGAGGCATATAACTAGGGTTAGTCTCCCCTGAGATTGCTGTACCTAATACATTCGTGTTTGTCGTAATATACCACTGATAAGATGGTGTCCCCGTTCCATTTTGATAACTTACATCTAACGATGTTACTGACCCTCCCAAACATACTGTCTGATTAGATATTGGTTGTATCACAAATGTCGGACCTTCTGTTGTTGTTATTGCTCCTGGAAGTGATGTTACCTCACAGTTTGAACCACTCTGCGTGATGACACAATAATAATACATCACACCAACCGTATTTACTGGTGGGGTATATGTAGAGTCTGTTGCT
>PAQM01000026.1 GCA_002709305.1 Crocinitomicaceae bacterium
AAGATGCCTCAAACTCCGCCAGTTAAATTAGGACTGTTATCTGAAGATAATAATTGGATAGCAGTCCAAGGAGATGATGGTAAAGTCACTAACAAACAGAAAATTAAATTACATTGGGAATGTAACTTATCTCCTCCACACTGTGAAAATACAATTTTGATGCATAAGGCATATCAAAATCCTTGTGTGGATGATTTAGTTTCAGTTGCTCAATCAAATTCTAATATTCGTTATCAGAACTATTTAAAAAACGAAAAGGAAAAATTCATTAATGATTATGTCTCTACTTGTTTGAATGTTCAAGAATCTTTAGTCCAGAAAAAAAATGAGAAAGAATATCATTATATGCTTTATTATCATGATCAGGCAAATAACTTAGTGATGACTGTTCCACCAAAAGCTGTAGATCCATTAAATCAAATTCAAGATGCACCAAAATTTAATGATATTAATAAGAACATACAAAATGGTCAACATCAAATTATTCATCCTGATCATAATTTCAAATTGGCCTCATTTATTAAATATAATAGCTTGAATAACCCTATTTCAGTGAGTACTCCGGATGGAGGGCTTACTTATTTTTGGTACGATAATCTAGGAAGAAACATTTTGTCCCAAAATTCTGAACAAAGGAAAGAGATTAAATTTAGCTATACAGTATTTGATAATTTAAATAGAGTAGTTGAAGTAGGTGAAATTAAAAAGAATGCATATTTAAATGTGACTAAAGGTAAAAACAAAAATAATAAGGATCTTTTCTATAAGAACTATCAAAAAATTTGTCAAGCTCAAAATGGTTTGAATCAATTTTTGTCTACTGGTGTAAAGTCACAAATTAAAAGAACTTACTATGACACTAAATTTTCTTCTCTTATTAGTAATCAATTTACAGGCGGCCAAAAGAATTTAAGAAATAGAGTTTCGGGATCAACTATTGATCATAATGGAGATGGAGTATATGAACATGGACTATTTTATTCTTATGATATCTCAGGTAATTTATGTGAGTTTTTACAACATTATAATGACATGCCTTCTTCTATTTCTTCTATGCATGAGTTTAAAAAAATAATTTACAGATATGATTTAACTAGTAATAAACTAATTCAGGTTCTTTATCAAGAAGGTCAACAGGATCAATTTTATCACAAGTATGTATATGATGAAGAAAATAAATTGATAGAAATATATACTTCAAGAGATGGAATTATTTGGAAAAATGATTCCAGATATTTTTATTATGATCATGGGCCTTTATCGCGTCAAGAATTAGGAGACCAAAATGTACAGGGAATTGATTACGCATATAATATAAATGGTTGGATTAAAGGAGTTAATTCTACTAGCTTGAATCCTAAAATAGATATAGGTAAAGATGCATTAAGTGCTTCTAGTAATCTTAATAAGGTTGTTGCTAAAGATGCATTTAGCTATTCACTTTCATATTATAATCAAGATTACAGCCCTATAGGTCCTTCCTATTGGTTAGCAGATATAACTAACAGTCCTCTTGATAAAAATGAATTGTTTGATGGAAATATAAGACATATGACTACTTCATTAAAACCTTTTATGAATCAAGGAGGAAGCTTTGCTACTATTTATCAATATGATCAATTAAATAGGCTTAAGAGTATGTCAAGTTTTCAAGGTTTGGATTCTAATATAAATAGATGGAATAATAATAATACAGGTGTTTATAAAGCATATAATTCATTATATGAATACGACCCTGCTGGAAATATTGCACACCTTTCTAGAAGAAATTTTGACGGTAAACTTATGGATGATTTGTTTTACGATTATTATTTAAATACAAATCAATTATCATATGTTACTGATAAAGCTGGTAAGTTTGGTAATGATATAGGTAATCAGAGTTCTTTAAATTATTCTTATGATGAAAATGGAAATTTAATTGCAGATAATTCTAAAAATATTAATAAGATCTTTTGGAATCAATATGGTAAAATTCAAAGAATTGAAAGGTCTAATAATGATGAAGATTTTTATTATAATTCATTAAATAATCTAGTAAGTAAAAAAACATTAAATAATCACTTTTATTATGCTAGAGATCCTTTTGGTCTTTTAGTTGCTTCCTATGAATATGATAATCAAACTAAGACTTTAATATTAAAAGAACATATAATTTATGCAGATAATAGAATAGGAGTAGATCAATCTGGGATTATTCTAGATGGTAATAATTTAAAAGATTACCAGTATGTCAGAGCAAATAAGCAGTTTGAACTTAATAATCATTTGCAAAATAATCTTGTCACAATTAGTGATAAAAAAATACAGATACCTGATAATAATGTATTTAGCTGTTATAGTGCAGATGTTTTAACTGCTAGAGATTACTATCCATTTGGAAGTGAAATGTTTAATAGAACATATATTCTAGATAAAGAGTATAAATATGGTTTTAATGGAAAAATATCAGAGAACCATTCTCTTAATGATGACAATTATGATTTTGGGTCTAGAATATATAATTCACAAATTGCTAAATTTTTTAGTATGGATCCTTTATCTAATAATTTCCCAGCCAATACACCTTATTCATTCGCAAATAATATGCCAATTCGTTGCATAGATGTAAATGGTATGTATCCAGATCCTGGAGATAGTGATCACAAAAGAAAAATGCATGCTAAAAAAACTGACAGAAGGATTAGAGAATATTTAAGTGAACGTGGTTATGAAGTCAATAGTAAACGCTTATTAACATTTAATACTGGAATATGGACCAATAGAGGTAGTATCAAGGTGAAAGATGATGATCCATGGTATAATTTTTGGGAAGGTGATTTTTTTACTCTTTATGAGAGTAAAAGGGTACACGAAAATATTGGTGGGTGGACAAATCGTTGGTTCAGGGTTGGTTCTAATGGTAATGGAGTTTGGGATAAAGAGTCAAGTCTAGATGGAAAGTATTTTAATTCAGGTAATCCAGTAACATGGAAGGGAGTCGAAGATGCAGCTAATGCTTATGGAGTATTTTTTGGAGCGATAGCTACTGTAGCTAGCTTTGGAACAAGTAATTTAACTCTGGGAGCTATAAACGCTGTTTTTGAGCTAACAATGATGTTAAATTCTGCTGATGATATACATAAAAGCACGACAGGTAATTCATATCTTGAGAAGATGGGTGTTTCAGAGGAAAAAGTTAAGCAAGTTAAAGATATTCTTTTTATAGCTTCAATAACTAAAGCTGCTTCAGAAATGGGCATTACTTTAACAAAAATTCAACATAATGTAAGCCCAAAAGATATTTTAAAGAGAATTAAACCTGAGAAACGAAAAAAAGTCATTGCTTTAGCAATAAAACATCTAAAAAAATACATAAAGGAAGACGGGACAGATATTGGACTGGATATTATAAAAATTAGCCCGAATGCTGCAGGTAAATTTGGAACGAAAAATAGTAATGACGAAGATTAATCAGAGATTTTATGATATATTTTTAACGTCATTATTTCTAATAATTAGCGTTGTATTATACGCTCAAGAAAAAACTAATAAAATTAGTTTTCAAATGGAAGGCTCGTTAATGGGTCAATATAATTCTTTCGAGGCTAATTCATCTGAGATACCTGCTAATCAGTTTGTTTTTAGATTAAAACCTACATTAACTTTATATAATATTCCTTTAACTGCTGATATACGTCTTGTTAGGGCAGAAGGTAATGATATTTATAGTAGAAGCATGAGCCAAATAAATTTTGGTTTTGACATTAATAAATTCAAAAAAAATCTAATGTCTAAGGCATTAGGTAAAGTAAATAGTATAAAAGAAAAAGGAAATTTAGCTGATATATCTGACCTAGAAAATTTTAGTAAAGAGAATTTGCAAAAGAAAGCTATTGCTAAATTGAAAGATAAGTTAAATCAACCAGAAGCAATAGAAGCATTAGAGAAGTTAAAGGAAATAGAATCATTGGAAACTGCATTAGATAATCCTGCATTTGAAGAGAAATTGGCAGAGTTTAATTCTTTAAAATCAAAATATAAAATTCAAAGTAAAGAAGATATAGCCAAGTATTCTGATGAGATTTCATTAGAAGATCAAAAAAAAATAATGCAGTTATATGCATTAGAGGAGAAGAAAGATAAATTATTAGAAAAGAAGGATAAGTTAGTTTCATTACAAAAAGATTTTGAAAAGTATCGTAAGTTGGCTGATAGGCTAGATAATTTAGAGAATCCAACAATTTCTTCAGTATTAAGAGACCCCAAAAACTTAAAGAGTTTTTTAAATAAGTATGGTGGTATTTCTAAAGTTGAAAAAATGTTAATGGTTGTTGATCATATGAATTTTGGAAAGAGTTATCCGTATTATTCTGCTTATACTGTAAATCGTATTGCACTTTCTGGTTTTGATGTAGCTATTAATCCTGGTATCTTTTACATCAGTGCACTTGGGGGAAAGAGTCAATTTAATTTATTTGATGAACAAGGGCGCCTTAAAATGTATGATAGGCAGCTGTATGGTGCAAAAGTCGGATTGGGTCATAAAAATAGAACACATTTTCATCTTATAGCATTAAAAGCAAATGATGATCAGGGGAATTTATTACAGCAAGATAGTGTTTTAGTTGAACCAAAATCTAATCTTTTATTAGGTGTAGATTTGAAGCTTTCTATGTTTAAACGTAAGTTTGAGTTTTCAGCAGAAGCAGTAACTTCTGCATACAATAATTCTGATTTAGCTCCACAAACAGATAGTGAGATATATCCCCCAGAGACTCCTGATTTTGTTCGTAATCTTTTTTCTCCGAATTTATCTACACACATAGGTGTCGCCTATAAAATGAATATGAGAGCTAATTTATTTTCAAATGCTACTCGTTTAAAAGCAAAGTATGAATATATAGGACCTGGATATCAATCAATGGCAGCACCGATTCTTATAAGAGATAGATTGTTTTATAATTTTAGCTGGAATCAATATCTTTTTAACCGTAGGTTTAATTTGTCCATCTTTCATAAACAAGAGCAGGATAATTTGGTTCCTTGGAAAGCATATCAAACTACATCTAATTCATCAGGTTTAGCTCTTTCTTTTATAAATAAGGGATTCACTTGTCAAGCTAATTATGCTCCTTATTTTCAATCTAATGATTTAAGTGATATACCAGATTCATCTAAAATAAAAAACCTTAGTCATATGTATTCTGTTACATCTTCTTATAATTATAAAATTGGCGAGTTGGCTGCTGGTTCTCAATTGTCTTTTATGAAAATAAGTGGAGAGATGATTTCTAATGGAACTACTATTCCATCTTCATCAATAAGCTCTTTAAATATAGTATATAACCAATCTATATCTATATCTAAATCTATGCAGATTAATTTTAATACATCTTTTGTTTCATATCAAAACAGTATTGCATCTTCATCTATATCTGTTAATTCTTCTGACTCTACTATAAACCTATTTATGTTTGATCTTGCTAGTTCATTTGTCTTGTTTAAGAAATGGTCAAATTCTATAGGATTTCAATATGCAAATGAAGATGCTCTTGATAATAAGATCGGGTTTTCTTATACATCTTCGATTCCTGTATATAAAAAAATACAATTTAAACTAACTATTAGACAAAATCAATATAAGGACCCTGTGGATTTAACTCAAAATTTTTCAGCTTTATATTTAACAGCAGGCTTAGATTTTAAGTTGTAATAATAGCTTATTATTTGTAGCTTCCTTAGTAATAGCCTTGATTTTTTTTAGTAAATTATTAAGTAATTTTGTTGTATGAATAAAATCCTATTTATTTTTTTAATTAGTAGTCAATTATTATCAGCTCAAACTCTTAATGACTTGTACTTTGGTACTGATACAACATTTGATATAATTAGTTGGAATATTGAATGGTTTCCAAAGAACAATAATACTGCAAATAAAGTTCAAGAAGTTCTTACACGCTTGGAAGCTGATGTTTATGCTTTACAAGAAATTGATGATACTACACTTCTAAAACAAGTTGTATCAAATATACCAGGTTATGAGTGTCATTTTCAAAGTAGTTATTATGGAGGTTTAGCCTACGTTTATAATACTAATACTATTCAGATTAACTCTAAGTATGAAATATTTACTTCTCAACCTTATTGGAATGCTTTCCCAAGATCACCTCAGATTCTAGATTGTAATTTTATGGGAGATAACTTCATTATTATTAATAATCATTTCAAGTGCTGTGGTGATGGAGTGTTAAATATAAATCAATATAGTGATGAAGAGAATAGAAGACTACAGGCTGTTACTTTTCTTAAACAACATATAGATAATACACTCTCAAATAAAAGAGTAATATTATTAGGAGATCTAAATGATGAGTTAACTGATAATTCTGTAAATAATGTGTTTCAGGATTTTATTATTGACAACAATAATTATTTGTTTACTGATATTCAAATTGCTCAGGGTAATAGTGCTGATTGGTCTTATCCTACCTGGCCATCTCACCTTGACCACATCCTAATTACTAACGAGCTTTTTGATGACTTTCAAAATTCTAATTCACTTGTTTCTGTAATTAGAGTTGATGATTATATGGGTAGTTGGAGTAATTATGATAATAATGTTTCCGATCATAGACCCATTGGTCTTAAACTTAGTCTAAATAATTTAAGTTATATTCCAGAAATAATAAATAAAAAAAAGAAAGTTATTAAGATTTTAGATGTTTTAGGAAGGGAAACTAATGAAAAAGTAAATACACCATTATTTTATATTTATAATGACGGAACGATTGTGAAGAAAATAATTATTGAATAATTAAATGAATAAAAAAGTCTTATTAACTGGTATTTCAGGTTATATAGCAAATCATTGTGCTGTTGAATTATTAAAGAACGGATATTCTGTACGAGGTTCATTAAGAAGTTTGTCAAAAAAAGAAAAAGTTATAAACGCTATTGCTAGAGAAATAGACTCCAAAGATAATTTAGAATTTTGTGAATTAGATCTTTTAAATGATAAAGGTTGGGATAAGGCAATGGAAGGCTGTGAATTTGTACTACATGTTGCCTCTCCATTTTTAATGATAGAGCCAAAAGATGAAAATGAATATATTAAACCTGCAGTTGATGGAACATTGCGTGCTTTAAAAGCTGCAAAAAAGTCAGGTGTCAAAAGAGTTGTTTTAACCTCATCAATGGTTTCGATGCTAGAAGATGCAGATAAGTCTATTAATGTAGATTGTAATTCATGGACAAATGTGAAAGCAAAAAATATTTCTGCTTATGCAAAGAGTAAAACATTAGCAGAAAAAAGTGCGTGGGATTTTATTAAAAACCAGAATGAAGAAAATCCTTTGCAGTTATCAGTAGTTAACCCTGGACCTGTTTTTGGTCCAACTATTTCAGGTGATTTAGAAGGTGCTTCTATGGGAATGTTCAAAAATATGATTATTGGTAAAATACCCATGGTTCCTAAATCTTCAATCAATATGTCTGATGTTAGAGATGTAGCTAAAATTCATGTTTTAGCACTTGAAAATAGAGATGCAAATGGAAAAAGATTTATTGTAACAACAGAAAAACCATACTCGTTTCAAGAATTGGCACAAATTTTAAAGTCTAATGGATATGATAAGGTAAGTACTAAATTAGCTCCAAACTTTTTGCTGAAATTTATTAGTAATTTTGATAGAGAAGTTAAAAGTATGAGAGCTTTTATTGGTAAAACATATAATGGTGATGTTTCATCTACAATAGAAACATTTGGTTGGAGACCCATAAGTTTTGAAAAGACTGTTTTAGACACAGCTAAATCTATTGAAAATTTAATTTAGGAAGACTCCTTAGATCACTTCAATCAAAAAACATCATGTGATGATATCAAATGACTTAATTGATTGGGATTACTTTCTTTTGAGATTAATATTTTTATTCAGAACTTTAAATTGAGTCTTGTCATCTAACTCAGAAATTTTGAACTACTACAAAGTTTTCAAGATTAAATATGTTTTTTTCGCCAATTACCCTATTGACACTTTTAAAGTATTTATCATTGAGATCTTCGAGTTTTTTAATCTCCACTAATTTGAAATCATTTTTAAGTAATAATTTTTCGATTTCATTTCTAGAATAAAATGAAATCCAAGGTTCGCCAAGAGCATCAACTATTTTTTTAATTCTGTTTATTTTTTTTCCAGGATGTGGATAATTTTTGCCAAACAAATCCTGAGGGGATTCATTTATTGCAATGTCTGTATAAGAAAAAAATATTTTGGTTTTAGTCTGTTTTGTAAGTTGATTTATTTCATTTAAAGTTGATTTAAATGAATCTTTGGTTATATATTGAGATATTCCTTCAAGAGTGAAAATTGTATTTTTATTAGCGTCGAATCCAGCGTCTAATAATTTTTGTGTTAGATTTTCTTTATTAAAATCAATTTCTATATATATAATTTTTTGTGACCTTGGAACAATCTTATCTAGTATTGATCTTTTTCTTTTTTGTACTTCGGATTGATCTAACTCAAATATATTTATATCGTTAGGTATATTTAGTCTATTTGCTCTAGAATCGTAACCTGCTGCTAAAATAACGTATTGCTTAAATCCATTTAATATACTTTGTTCTATAATATCATCCAAGTACTTAGTTCTAGCAATTATGTGTTCATGAAGACCCGGAATTATTTTTTTAAGTATCCAAATATCGAATTTATGTCCAAAAAACTTAAATAGAGATCTTCCATAAACAAAATTACTTGCAAAGGAATCGTATATAACTCTTTTGTTTTTTTTACCAAGAGTTTCCACTAATCTATGCATTGCAATTGCTTGAGCAGTTCCATCCTTTTTAAATAATTGTTTGAAAATTTTGGGAAACATATACTGTTAAATAGACAATTTTATGGGTTTGCAAAAAAAATATAATTATGAATTTTATTTACTTCACTTCTAATAATCATTTCGAGCTTTAAATTTCATTTATTTCATAGGATTCATAGGAACTTCCATAATTAATATTTTGGTATTTGGTGAAACATCAAAATTTATTAAATCAGCATCCCAAATCCCTATTGCATCTCGTTTTTCTAATAAATTATCATCAATATTTGCTTTACCTTTAATTATAAATACATAAACTCCATTTTTGTTAGAATTAATTTCATAATTTAATTTGATAGTTTTTGTAAAATCCCCAATATAAAACCATGCATCTTGATGAATCCAAACACCTTGATCTTCTTTGTTTGGAGACAATATTTGATAAAATATATTTTTCTTGCTGATTTTTTTAAGTGATATTTGCTGGTATCTTGGTCTAACATTTAATTTATTTGGAATGAGCCAGATTTGTAAAAGTTTTACCTCTAATTTATCGTCAGCATTATATTCACTGTGGTGAATACCTTTTCCGGCACTCATTACTTGAATATCACCCTCATTTATAATACTCCCGTTTCCAATACTATCCTCGTGTTTCAATGAACCTTCTAGAGGAATTGTAATAATCTCCATATTTTCATGAGGATGTGAACCAAAGCCTTTTCCACCCATAATTTTATCATCATTAAGAACTCTTAGTACACCAAAATTCATTCTTTGAGGATTGTAATAGTTTGCAAAACTAAATGTATGATTTACTTTTAGCCATCCGAAATCTGCACTGTTTCTTGAATCAGCTCTGTGGATTACATGATTTATGTGCTTATCCTCTAAGTTTTGCATATGATTGGATTTAAAATTATTTTTATGAAATATTTAATTCACTACTATCATCATTTGATTCAGCAAAACTAGGAATTGTTATTAATCAATAATACTAAATAGAGATTTTTTAGAAAAAATAGTTAATTGGTTTACTTTTATTTAGCTTTTACATATCCAAAAATAGATAGAATTAACATTATTATATCTGGGACAGCACTTTCAATACTGAAGTTCATGAGTGTTTCATTTGCCATAATTCCGAAGAAAATATACATAAGAAGTAGTGTGCCAATAATGTATCCTAATAAAAGTTTTTTTGCTGTTTCAATTGAGCAATTTCTTGCTAGTAATAACATTAGACCAATAATCAATAGAGCAGGTGAAAGCCCATAGTGGAATAATTCTCCCATTCTAACTACGTCTGCATTATCTGAATTAACAACTTGACTACTAAACGCAGATGCAAAGATTAATATAATAATACCCATTAATGCATTATATACACCTAGAATAGATAAGGATACTTTTGTTTTCATAATTATAGTTTTATTTAAAATTTATTTAGTGATTGCTAAACTAATAATTATTTACAATTATATATGGAATATGAAAAATCGAAAAATGTTTAATTTTGACCAAAAAAACACTTTTTTTGACCAAAAAACACCTATTTTAGTCAAAAAAACCTCTTTTTTACAAAAAAAAGTTCATTTTTTTAAATTAACAATTATGGGTAGATTGATAAAATATATTACAATATTTATAATAATCTTAGGGTTTCATTCTTGCATTCTTTCTCAAGACGGCGAATTTTTTACTATATATCTAGTTAGACACTCAGAAAAAGAAGTTAGCTTAAATGATCCGCCACTTTCTGAGTGCGGAAAGCTAAGATCAGAGAGCTTAAGTCATTTTTTTAGTGATGTTCCCCTTGAAATAATATACAGTACGAATTATACAAGAACCAAAATGACAGCTTTACCTACAGCTACTTCAAAAGATATGAGAATAACGGAGTATAATCCTAACCAACTCTTAGACTTTTCAAAATTATTAATTGACTCTAAGAAAAACACGCTAGTTGTTGGGCATAGTAATACTACAGGAGTATTAGCTGGTCTTCTAGCTGATAAAGAAATTGGTGAATTTGGATTAGATGTTTATGATCGAATTTATCAGGTGACTTTTTATAAGAAAAAAAGGCTACTTCAATTACTTCACTCTTCTTTTAATTGCGATGATTAAATATTAAAAATAAAATTTAAAGAAATGATAAAGAGAAATAATCAATTATCAAATAAACATTCGTAAATTGCATATACTAAATCGAACTTATTAAAATTAACATGAAATATTTTTTACCTTTTCTTTGTATATTTTTAACAAATATTTTTTCTTATTCTCAGAATGTAACAATTGATAATTATTCAATAAATAATTACGGTCAAGTAGAACTTACCATTCAAGGTCAAACAGGTAAGTATTATGTACTTCATGCACAACATGGACCAAATTATAATTGGGCAGTTTCTATGACAATGGGAGTTAATGGAACCATGGTGATTTCTGAACCAGCTGGAGCATATCCTTTACAAAACTATTCTATAACAGAGCATGATGTTGCAAGTCCTGACGATTATGATGGTGATAATATAGATGATATTACAGAATTCAATAATATGCCAACTGATGCGCCAATAAATAATGCTGATCCCATTTCGTTTATTGATGGTGCAACTTCAATACCTGACCCTCAAACGTTCATGAATTTGGCAACGGTACAAAATGTTGGTTGGGCTCCATTTCTTGACGATCAATTATATGTTAAGTTTGGTATTTTAGATAGAGATACACCTGAGCCAAAAATTTATTTTATTAATAGTAATACCCATATTATTCATGCTGGATTTTGGAACGCAATAGGCGCTAATGTTAGTGGAGATGATGGTTCTGGAGAAATTGTTTTTAATCCTAATATAATCAACCCAAATGGTACAATAGGAGCTTATTCATTTAATTTTTCTTTTGGAAATGCCTATGATTTTGAGGCAACACAAAGAACTTTTGAGCTTTTAGTAGCTAATATGCCTTTTCTTCAAAATAATATGAACCATTTTGTTGGATCTAATCATGAAAGCAATCATATTAATAATTACTCAGCAGATTTTGTAGGATCGAGAGTGGAAGTTGTCTTAGAGTCTGATGTTTTTGCTGATGTTAATTATATCCCTTTTCATGAAGCAGAGGGTTATGGATACTTTAAACATATGACAGATCTTAGTGAAACTCCTGGGAGTAGGGATATTGTTCTTTATGACGCACTACCTAATTCTTTACCAAGAGTTGGAGGTATTATTACTTCTGTAGTTCAAACACCTTTATCTCATGTTAATTTAAGAGCAATACAGGATAATGTCCCAAACTCATACATAGCAGATCCTTTATCCATTGATTCCATTGCAAGTCTATTAGGAAATTACATTTATTATAAGGTTGAGGACGAAACATTTCAAATAAGAGAGGCAACTTTAGCAGAAGTAAATGCGTGGTACGAAGATTTGAGACCAACAGATCCTCAGATACCTATTCGAGATTTGAGTATTACTCAAATTAAACCATTAGATTCAATTGATTTTCCAATGTCTGCATCTTTTGGAGCAAAATGTGCAAACATTGCAACAATGAGAACTTTTGGATTTCCTGATGGCACCATACCTGATGGTTTTGGAATACCATTTTACTACTATCATGAATTCATGCTTTTCAATAATTTTTACCAAGAAGCACAGGTTATGATAGATAATCCAACTTTTCAAAATGATATGGTCTTCCGTTCAGAACGTCTAAAAGCTTTTAGAAGTGATATTAAAGATGCACCTATGCCACAATGGATGATGGATAATCTTCAAGATATGCATGATGATTTTCCTCCAGGTACAGCAGTAAGATGTCGATCAAGTACTAATAATGAAGATTTACCTGGATTTAGTGGCGCTGGTTTATATACTTCTAAAACACAACATATAGATGAAGGACATATTTCTAAATCTATTAAACAGGTTTATGCTAGTATGTGGAATTTTAGAGCTTATGAAGAAAGAGATTTTTATCGTGTTGATCATTTTATGGCAGCTATGGGTGTACTTTGCCACCCTAATTTTGAGGATGAAAAATCAAATGGTGTTGGTATTAGTATTGATCCTATCTACGATACCGATGGGACATTTTATTTAAATTCACAGATAGGAGAATCTCTGATAACAAACCCAGATCCAAATACAGTCCCAGAAGAAATTTTGTTGTATCAAGATAGTACACAAGGGGGAGGATATCTTGTATTAAATCTATCTAATTTAGTGAATCCCGGGGAGCTAGTAATGGATGTAATGTATCTTAATCAAATTAGAGATTATTTATCTGTTATACATGATGAGTTTGAAATTCTTTATGATGTCGTTGGAGCTGAAGGTTTTGGAATGGATATTGAGTACAAAGTAACAGCACAAGACCAGCTCTTAATTAAACAAGCTAGGCCATGGGTTTCGTTTTGGGCAGATATTAATGGGGATTATGATTTGGGAGTTACCGCCATTAACCCTCAATCATCCTCGAGTAGTTTAGGAAATAACGAGTTTGTAACTGCTACAATTTCTAATCAAGGATTAAATCAGATGAGTAATTTTGATGTTGAGCTTGTAATAGATGGTCAATCTATAGAAACTATTTCTGTTTCTCAAATTATAGAACCTTTTAGTGAAGCAGATATTCAGTTTTCTGTACCCCAAGATTTTTCAGTCATTGGAGATTATAATATTATGGCTATTGTTAGTCATTTAGATGATGAATACGGAAATAACGACACGCTAGACGTTGTATTAAGTAAAATTCATGAATATGATGGGGCTATTTCGATTGCTGACCTTAATGTAGTTTGTGATGATATAGTTGAACTTAAAGCAATTATTGATAACAAAGGCGACTCTACTATCACAGATGTAGAGATTCAAGTATTTGCTAACGGTGTAGCGGTAGATATAATAAATGCTTCAGTGGATATACCATTTCTTGATCAGGGTACTGTATTAATAAGTATTGATAATAATTTACAAGCGTTTAATAATAATATCACATTAAATTTATTAAGTATTAATAATCAATTGGATGGAGATATGAGTGATAATTCTGTCTCTACCATAACAGATTTAGATTCAGATTATGATTTAATTACGTTGATCATAAATCCAGATAATTATCCTGGAGAATCATCTTGGGAACTTTTTAATGAAAATACAAATGAATTGGTTTCTAGTGGAAACTTACAGGATCAAAATCAATATGTTGAAGATATTTGTGTTGATTACAGTTCTTGTTTTTCTTTATACTTCTATGATTCATATGGAGATGGTATTTGCTGTGCTTATGGATATGGAAATTTTCAGGTTTTGAATTCTTCTGGAGACGTACTTGTATTCAATGATGGAGATTTTGATCATGAAGCAATTGAGGTATTTTGTCCTGATGGAACCGGTTGTGATGTTCAAGCTTCAGTAAATGTAACTAATATCTCGTCACCATCATCTAATGATGGTGCTATTACTATATACACTAGTTCTGGATTAAGTCCATTTCAGTACAGTATTGATGGTGGACAAACATTTGTTAACAGTAATAGTTTTAATGACTTGTCTCCTGGTAATTATCTTGTCGTAGTCCAAAGTGCAGGTGGTTGTTCATATCAAGAAAATGTTAATATTGAGGTTTGCGAATTCATTTCAGTTGATATAACAGCTATTGATGCTTCTTCAGTTGTGGCAACTGATGGATCTATTGAAATTAATCCAACATCTGGTCAAGCCCCATATATGTATAGTATCGATGGTGGACAAAGCTTTTTCCCAACTAATATTTTTATTGGTCTACCTGTTGGTCCTTATAATGTAGTTGTACAAGATGCATCAAATATTTGTTCCTATGAGGAAATTGTTCCTATTGAAGTAGCTCCGCTAGGTATAGATGATGAATTATTATTAAATGGAATTAATATATATCCCAATCCAACTACAAATGAATTTGTTGTAGAAATTGAATCTGTTTTTTCATTTTCAGAAGATATAAATATCGAGGTTTTTGATAATTTGGGTAGAATAATTAAAATTGGAGAAATTTCAAATAATGTAGGTAATAAAGCAATAATATCTCTAAAAGATTGTGTTTCTGGAACCTATTTCATTAGGTGTTCCATCAATTCTTTTGATAAATACTTTAAAGTGTTAAAGCTTTAAATAATAAAATTTTGCTAACTTTTTGATAATCATACTTCTATCTACTGTGCCATCATTATATATATATAAAAGATATGCCTTTAATGAACTATTAGTTTCTTGGCCCAAGAATATTCTCGATTATTTACCAACCTGATGAAATAAGAGCCTGCAGGTAATTTAGAAATGTCAATCTTTGAGGTAATAAAATCAGTTCAAATATAATTATTAGCTTTGTTGTTAATTGATAAAAAAAACATGAAAAAACTAGCAATTTTATCATCCTTTATATTTCTATCGACATTCATAATTAGTCAAACTATTAATAAAACTCTCTATTTTGACAACTTAAATCGAGAGTATATTATTTATATCCCTACAAGTTATAATAATACAGTTAAAGTACCATTGATGTTCAATTTTCACGGTGGTGCAGGAACAGCAAGTGACTTTTTATTAACAAATGATATGCGTCCTATAGCTGATACAGCAAACTTTATTGCAGTATATCCTCAAGGTGCTATAGATTATAATGGAGCTGACCCAGGCACTACTCCAACTACCTCATGGCTTCATAAAGCTCCAACTACTCATAATGATGTAAACTTTATAGCTGCAATAATTGATACTTTAAGCTCTGAATATTTAATAGATGAAGAAAGAGTATACGCATGTGGTTATTCAGAAGGAGGAATTTTCTCTTACGAACTTGGTTGTCGTTTGAACAACAAAATTGCTGCTTTTGCTTCCGTTTCCGGAAGTATGCTTACGGATTTCTTTAGACAAGATTATGGCTTTGGAACATGTACACCTTCTCATCCAACATCAGTTATGTTAATACCCGGAACATCAGATGACAATTATCACTCATTGTATGATGGACTTCAACCATATTATATGTCTGTAAATGAAATTACTTCATATTGGTCAAATTATAATAATACTGATCCAAATCCTGTTATCACAAATATTAATGATAATTATCCAAATGATGGAAGCACTGTGGAAAGAAGGCAGTGGTTGAATGGTCAAAATTGTGTTACTGTTGAAGAACTTAAGGTTATAAATGGCTGGCATGATTGGCCGGGATCCTCTGGTAATATGGATATTAAAGCTTCTGAAGAAATTTGGAAATTTGTTTCACAATACAATATCAACGGTTTAATTGACTGTGGTGTTTCTAACTTAATTAAAAACCCCGATTTAAATAATAAAGAACTAATAAAGATTGTTGATGTACTAGGCAGAGAAACACCATTCAAACCTAATACACCTCTTCTATACATCTATAATGATGGTACAGTGGAGAGGAAAATGATAAT
>PAQM01000027.1 GCA_002709305.1 Crocinitomicaceae bacterium
AATATGGATTAGGAACTACATTAATTAAATCCAAAGCACTTGTTAATTCATCTGCGCTTCCAAGTTCCGTAGCTATATCACTTGTGTTCCAAGAATACATAGGCTTACCTCCATTTGGTCCTCCCGTTGGATTTGTTGGATTAGAAAAGTTCTTATATTCCTTATTAACTCTCAAACGAATCGTCGCGTCTGTTGACAATAACGTTTGAGCATAACCTAATACTGGATTACCTACCCAAGAAATACTACTATATACTTTTTTCTTTGCAGAAGTTTGATTTGATTCAATATTTTGGAAATCGTTATACAATTCATTCGTCGCATTATTTTCAGCTTGACTTGGAATATAAGCAGGATAATTTTCTGCCTGTAAAAATGAATTCTTTGACTTATTCTGGAAACTAAATACATAAAATGCATGCATCCCACCAAAAATTGGAGTCCCATTATCATCAACTAATGTTCTTGTTGGATTCCAAATCATGTCAGCACCATTATCCGATACCAAGAATGAATTCTCTCCAAATGCCATATAAAGACGAGCACCAGATTCAACATCTATAGCATATCCAGGGAACCAACCCATACCCGTACCTGTACCATCAGGATTACCATTTCTATCAACGCTTGGACTCGCTCTTAATGCACCAGGAGAAGCACCTCCAACATTTAATGAAGCCTCTCTACCAAGTTCAATAACTGGACAACGTGTCCATTTAGATTTGTCTGATGTAAAAACAATATCAACGCTAGGAAGCCAACTTAAAGAAGCTAATTTACGCGCAACACCAACACCAGCATAATTATAATATGCTATGGGCATATAGCTTGCTTCATAACCAGTCAACTTATGAGGAGCTATACCTCCTCCGAGAATACCTGCCCATATTTTCTCATTATCTTGATTTAAAACATCTGGATAACTACAAGGATCTGTCCATGATAAATAATTAGGATCAGTCGCATCAGTACAGTCATCATCATCAACAGTGCTTGTACCATTTGTAGGATCATAATCCCCTGAACGAATCCAATTAAATGGATAAAAACCATCTGAATCAGGAACTGGAGCCAACCATCTCTTTGAGCTATCAGCAAACGTAATCGATGCACTTAACAAATCTGTTGTCTTCTCCTTAGCATCTCCAGATGCTCCTTCAGGAAAATAATAATTGTTTTGATTAATCTGTACCGAAACACCCCATTCAGGAATAATTTGCTCATTATTATTATTTATAGATCGCTTAGAAGATACCGACTCTATAAATACTCCTCCTTCAGAAGCATACCGATTAATAATCCAATCTGCTGTATCTGCAGAATTTGAAGTAGTAGTATTATAATCTGTAAATAAACACTCAAAATAACCATCTACAACATTTAAAGGATCTACAACTTTAACATTTATTGGACCACTACCATTATTATAAACCGGGTTCTCAACATAACCACTCGATATAATAGTAGATTTAGTAGAAGAAGTTAATTCTAATTCTTGTCCACCATTACCATGACCATCTAATCTCTTAATTTTTGGACCTGATCCATAAGATACCATCTGTATTGTACCATCTAACTCCGGTGATGGATTATGGGGGATAACTTCTAAAACTTTTATTTCACCTATTGGTGCTTTTCGACTTGCTATATAGGGCATTTTCTGACCATCTAGACCTAATGGGTCATTAGGATCGTATGTTTTATAATTATTATAAGCATATGCAATTGCAACAAAATAATACCGTTTAAAATTAACTAGTTTTGATTCTCCTTGAGCAAAAAGATCTTCACTAACATAAAAACTATGTTTAATTCCTTCGTTAGATCCGTTAACACGCTCTATAGGCATACTAGCATCAATCTCATCATCATATTCAAAATTAATTATACGATCAATATTATCCTGGATATCACATTGAGCAACTAAACGAGCTTTTGATGCATCTTGCAACTCAGATACAGAAACGTCTTTTCCTGATAATTGATATATTTGATAACCTTGAAACCTATAATCTCGATCATTAAAAGCACTAATAATAAAAGGATCCCTCTCAATATAATTTTCTAGATAATTATTTGAATTAATTGGGTTAGATAAAGTCAATATTACACTATTATCTAATTCTTGAGCTTCCAATAATGGAGCATGAGGTGCATCTAAAACTTTAAAACAATTTTCAAACAATGATTGAGCCTTATCATCCGCACGTTTTAATGATTCTACAGAGGCAAACGGATCACCTCCTGGTGCACGAGCCCATACAACACCAACAGTGATATTGTTAACAGCACCAGGCTTTAATATAAATGGTCCAGCAGATTGGACAAAACGTCTATCATTTGGTGGGTTTCCAGCAGTCTGTTCTGTCCATTCTGGTTGAGGAATTCCTCCAGTACCCCATCCTAAAGGATCTGTATCTCCAGGAAACATGAAATCACATGGTACATTTTGATCAGCTTCACTGTCTGAAACGTGTCCAGAACCACCATAATAAAAACGTGTTCCATCTTTCCAGAATCCTTTTAAATAACTATAATAATCTGCTGCATACTGAGGGTCAGTCTGACTAGGATTAGCCCCATTAGTATTATTACTATAATACAAGAATCTTCGCATTCCATAACGTTCATTATCAATTATTGAATCTCCAAATCCAATGCCATTTAAAGCTTCACCGGGTAGAATTCCGTATGCATTATCGATACCATCATCATCTTGATATGGTCCCTCAAAAAAATCAACCCCTACTGCAGGAGGATTATCTCCATATCCAAAAAAACCTGAATTATCTCCATCAAAATTATCTCCATTATAATAATAGCCTAAACCTCTATTCACATCACAACCAACATAATCATCATAAGGGTCTCCTAATGCACCATCTGTAAAGCATCCAAAATAAGTATCAAATAATGTCTGAGTCCCTCTATTAATTAATTCATAATTATAGAATGTCATATTATTAATCTCATCATTTGAGGAAAAAGAAAAAGCTTGTGATCTAATTTCCATACCAATAGGATCGGCTCCTGTTTCTGTATGAATATTTCCCTTGTCATTCATTACCCACCAAAAATTTAAATCCCCATAAAGAGATACACTTCGGTCTGAGGAACATTCTTTTGTTTTATTTATATCATACCATGGATAATCCCCATTTTCCCAATTATAAACACCATCATCATCACGATCAAAAAAGGGTGCTAAATAGAAATCCTGACCTATTGAAATATCTCCATGAGCTGGCCATTCCTTAATCATACTTGGCACTTCATATTCTGGAAATAATTCTATCTGTGTTGAGGTACCATTTGTTTCATCATCAATCCCTGCTTGAAACCAAGCATTAAATTCACGAATTGCATCTTGAGTTGTTACAAAATGTTTATCATAAAACACGCAGTTTTCAGCAGTTGTCTCAGCACCTCCTTGAGTTAATGGTCCTGTCCAATAATCTTGTCCTGATCTATAACGTAATGCTGCTAATTTGAGTTGATTATTTGCATCAACACCTCCAAGCCAAAGAGCGGAAGTGAACAATGCCATAATACCAGAATTTTTTGGAACCTCATATTGAGAATAATTCTGACCAGGAATTTGCCATAAATTACCCGCTGTATGAATAATTGCTTTAACATTATTCATTTGCATAAAAGTAGAAGAAGACGGTGGCGAACAATTTGCACCTTTTATTGGGCCTATTATATTTGGATTATCTCCAACAAATAACTGTGCATTAGAAATAAGTAAAAAACCAGTAACTATAATAGTTGAGATAAATTTCATAGGTTGAATATCGAAATTAATTAATATACCAACAAATTTATATTTTTAAATAAAAAAGTAATTTGATTTAATAACTTATTTTTATTTATAATTGATTAACAAATTGTATCAATAATCTAATTATATCTATACTCTCAGCAAAACTTAAAGAATCATAAGTGTCAAATATATCATGATAATGTTTATTTGGACCTCTAGTATAAATAAAGAAAGCTGGAACACCTTTCTGAGAGAACCAATAATGGTCTGAGTTGGCAGAAGGTCCTCGCTTTTTTATTTCTTTCACCAATAATTCCGATTTATTAATTTGATTCATTATTGAAAATTCTTTATCAAATAAACTGCCATTAACAATAGTAATACCATCTTCTCCACTTCCCATAATATCTAAATTAATAACAAAACGGATATTTTTTAAATCCAAAATAGAGTTCTCAACAAAATATTTTGACCCTACTAATCCTGCTTCCTCACCAGCAAAAGCAACAAACATAATATTAAAATTTGAAGGGTTTTCTTTAAAGTATTCTGCTAAAGAAAAGATCATCGCTGTACCAGATGCATTATCATTTGCCCCAGGAAAATAAGTATCATTACCCATTTTACCTAAATGATCGTAATGTGCAGTAAATATGATTGTTTTAGCATTATTTTTTTTTGAAGGAATATAACCAATAACATTTCTACATTCATAGTTGATGTGCATCTCTGAATAAATATTTAAAGACAGGACACCATCATTATTAATACAATTTTCTTGGATTTGAATATACGGTAGAAATAGTTCATCTAATCCAACAGACCAAGTAAATTTATCATTTACAATTTCTACTACTGGAATAAACATTGCTAATTTTGATGCAACTTGCCTTAACAATTTAACAGTGTCACTTGAAACTAAAGTCATATCAAAAAGGACTGCCGGATCCTCTATATGATTTATAGAAAATAAGTTTTGAATAAATGACTTTAGAGAATCGACTATCAAAGCATCATTAACTCCAATCTCATAAAGTTTTAACTTACCTACACGACCAGAAGAATTAGGATTAATTAAAAAGTCAATCCCAGGTTTTAATAATTTTCCCTCATAATAAATTTCCATTTCATTAGGAAACGTGTTAACATCAAGATTAAAACTCTGAAAATACGATTCATAATAGGGCTTCACGCCAATATTTTGGAATTCAGTTTTAAGAAATTCAGCGGCAATTGAGTCTCCTTTATTAACATATCCTCTCCCATGAAAATCTGGAGAACATAACGTTTTTGTTCTTCTCTTTAATTCATCTATTTGAGAAAAGGTTTGTTGAGTAAATAAAAGAAATAATATTAATAAAAATTTAAACATACCTTCTATTGATAAAATCAATAAACTCAATTACAATTGTTGACTCCAAATCCCAATTATATTTTAACGATAATGATGAAATAACTTTTTTAGCTTCTTCTAGTGTTGATTTTGAGTCTAGAGTTTTAATGGAATCCGAAAATAAATCACTTGAACCATTAAACAGATCATTAATGTACCTCATTTTTTGATTTAACCCAAAAGAGCCAACTAATGTATCTAACCTTGAACCGTTAAAACTTGCATTGACTGAATTATCTATATGTTCAATCGTATCTATAAATATCTCTTTAGATTTTATAATTTCATCTTGAAAATCACCCTCTTCTTCTGAATCCAATTTTTGTGAGTTTTCTTTATCCCTCTTTTCTGATAAAGTATATGGTTCTTCTAGATTATGTTTTATAATAATTATCCTTTCATAAAGATTCCGGACTAAATCTTCAATAACATTTAATTCTTTCTTATTGATTGATAAAGAATTAATTTTATCTATTATATTTTCTAGTTGCTTTATTTGATCCTTATAATTGATATTATTACTCATTATATTTTATTTTTCAACATTTTAAATAAGTTTGTAACTAAATGATAGTATTTTAAATACTTAATAACGAATTTTAGACTCTAAATTTAACGAAAGAAAAAATCTTGAATATTTAATTCAATAGTTTTTCTCTAGAGTCTTTTGTTAATAACCTTATAAGACAGAAAATATGTTATTAGAACAATTTCCAGACGAATCAAGAAGCCATGGTTGGATTGAGGTTATCTGTGGATCAATGTTTTCTGGTAAAACAGAAGAATTGATTCGTAGAGTTAAGCGAGCTAAAATCGCTAATCAAAAGATTCTATTAATAAAGCCAAAAATAGATGAACGCTATCACAAGAAAAATGTTGTAAGTCATCAAGGTAAATCTCTTAAAGCTATTAGTGTCAAAAAAGCATCAGAAATAATTACAATATGGAAAGGGGAAAAAGTTGTTGCTATAGATGAGACACAATTTTTCGATAATGGAATAATTAATGTTTGTAATGAACTATCAAAAGACGGGGTGCGTGTTATTATTGCAGGTTTAGATATGGATTTCAAAGGAATGCCTTTTGGACCAATGCCAGAACTTCTAAGTATTGCTGAATATGTCACAAAAGTTCATGCTATTTGTATGTCTTGTGGGAATCTTGCGCAGTTTTCACATAGAAAAATTAAAAGTGACGAACAAGTACTTATTGGTGCAGTGGAAGAATATAAGCCCCTTTGTCGTCTATGTTATAATAAAAATAGAACTTGAATCTAAAATACTCATTTAGTGACATATCAAAAATACTTGGGGAGAAAAATTCAACTGACACATCTCTTATTAAGGCAATCTCTTTTGATTCTCGAAAAATAATAAGCGGTAGAAGCATATTATTCTTTGCGTTAAAAGGAAACTTTAGAGATGGACATGACTATATAAAATCTTCATATAATAAAGGTGTTAGATTTTTTGTTGTCTCAAAACCTAATTTATTAGACTCATTTCCTGGAGCTCAAGAAATTTTAGTTGAAGATACTTTATCTGCATTACTCAAATTAGCTAGGTACCACAGAGATCAGTTCAACTTTCCAATTATAGCAATAACAGGGAGTAATGGTAAAACAACAACTAAAGAATGGCTTTCCAAACTTTTAAGTTGTAAGTTTCAAGTAACACGAAGTCCTAAAAGCTATAATAGCGCTATAGGAATTGCAATATCCATTCTTGAATTAAATGAAAAAACTAATATAGGAATTATTGAAGTAGGAGTGTCTTCTTTAAATGATATGAAGCAATTAAGAGAAATAATAAAACCAACTCATGGTATAATTACATCTTTTGGCAGTGCACATAGAGAATTATTCAAATCAGCATCAGATCATTTATCTGCTAAACTTGAAATATTTAAGAATGTTGAAAATCTATTTTATCCAGAAACACTCAAATTAGAAAAGGGTATAGTCGTAAAACAAGATTCAAATAAAGATATTATCAAACACTTTAAGTTAGCTGGTGATTTTAATAAAATAAATGCTCAAATGGCAATAAGTGTTGCTCTTTTTTTTGGTGTTGAATCAAATGAATTAAAAAAAAATGTACCATATATTAGCCCTCTTGCTCTTAGACTAGAAACTTTTCGTGGGACTAATAATAATACAATTATAAATGATACATATAGCCTAGATATTGAATCATTACGTGATTCATTAGAGTATCAACTTTTTATAAGTAAAGAAAAAAAACGCTTTGCAATTATTGGGTTACTAGATTCTAAACATGAAAATAAATACAGATTACTCTTAGATAAATTTAAACTGAGCCAATATTTCTTTTATTACAATGGAGAAAAAATTAATTATAAATTTGAAAACTCTAATGTTTTAATTAAAGGAAATAGAAAGTTAAGAATGGAACTCTTAGCAAATAAATTTAAAGAAAAAAACCACCAAACCTACCTGGAAATTAATACTAAAGCAATTAGAAATAATATTAACTATTTAAAATCGCTATTGAATAAAGACACTAAAATCCTATGTATGGTGAAAGCCTCATCTTATGGCTCTGATTCTAAAACAATGGGTCATTTTCTCCAAAAAACAGGTATAGACTACCTTGGGGTAGCATACTCTGATGAAGGAGTTGAATTAAGAAAAAATGGGATAAAAAAACCTATACTAGTAATGAATGCAGAAGAAAAAACTTTTGCAGATTGTATAGAATACAACTTAGAACCTGCTATTTTTTCAATTAAACAATTAGAATCATTAATAAAAGAATTAATAGCCCAAGGGTGTTCAAATTTCCCGATTCATATAAAAATTGAAACAGGCATGAACCGTCTAGGGTTTGATAAATCAAATATCCAAGAATTAATTGATATTATAAAAACACAGCCCGAAGTTATTATCAAATCCATATACTCCCATTTAGCTGAATCTAATATTGTTGATTCTATATTTACTAAAAAGCAAATTAATTCATTTAATAATATATCTATGTTTATGATGAATAATTTCTCACACAAAATTGACCGTCATATTCTAAATTCAGAGGGTGTTAAAAATTATACAGAAGCACAATTTGAAATGGTTCGTTTAGGTATTGGGATGTATGGAGTATGTGGAAGTGAAAATATCCAACCAGCTATAACTTGGCTAAGTTCTATTTCTCAAATAAAAACAATAACCCCATCTGAATCTATAGGCTATAATAGAAGCTTTGTTGCGAAAAAAAATATGACTATTGCTATCATCCCTGTTGGATATGCTGATGGATTTAAACGAATATTAGGTAATAGTAATGGTGGGGTTTTTATTCAAAATAAATTTTGCCCTACACTAGGAGAGGTTTGTATGGATATGATTATGGTAGATATTACAGGTATTGATGCAGAAGAAGGTGAAACTGTTGAAATTATTGGTAAGAATCAAACTATAATTAGTTTTTCAAAAAAAGCAAACACAATTCCTTATGAAATAATGACTAGTTTTTCACAAAGGATTCACAGAATATATATTGATTAAAAAGTCAAAAACTTCTTTAAATCAAGTCCACTTATAACAATTTTTTCATTGACATGAACTTTTTTTCCAAAAATCCATACTGCAGATTGTAAGTCCCCTTTGAGACAAATCTCTATCTCTTTCTTAGTGATAAATTTTGATATTCGAAACATTTCATTCATACTAAAAGATCTTGTGCTAGCTGTAAAAGAACCTTCTACATATTCTTTACTTTTTCTTTTCAGCCGAACTTCTTCGTTAAGATTTATAATACCTATATATGCTCCTTCTATATAGAGAGATAAAGAAGATGGCCTTAGTTTAATAGCAAAATTATTTGGATTTGAAATTTTTGCCCCAGCATTAAAAAACACTTTTTTATCCTCTAATTTTTCAAATGTAAAACTTTGTTCTCCTAAATATTTTATTTGCTGAAATGAACAGGAAGAAAAAAGGTATAGAATTAATACAAAAAAAAATTTCATTAATCTAAGGACTTAAATAATTTAGAATAAAAAGAGAAAAAATAAGGTATTGTCTCTATACCCTTGTAAAAATTGAATAAACCATAATGTTCATTTGGGGAATGAATTGCATCACTATCTAAACCAAATCCCATTAAAATTGTATTTATACCTAATTCTTCTTCAAACATTGCTACAATAGGAATCGATCCACCACTTCTTATAGGGATAGGTTTTTTATTAAAAGTCTTTTCGAAAGCCATGCTTGCCGCTTTATACCCAATAGAGTCTATAGGTGTAACAGCAGGCTTACCTCCGTGGTGAGGAGTTACTTTAACATTTACTCCTTTCGGCGCAATTGATGTAAAATAATCACTGAATAATTTTGAAATATCCTCTGGGTCTTGATTAGGTACTAAACGCATTGATATTTTAGCAAAAGCTTTCGATGGGATGACTGTCTTTGCCCCTTCGCCAATGTAACCTCCCCAAATACCATTAACATCTAATGTTGGTCTAATAGATCCTCTTTCCATAGTTGAATATCCTAACTCACCATAAACATCTTCAATATTTAAAGATTCTATATAACTCTGTTTTTTAAATGGTGCCTTAGACATCTCTTTACGCTCATCTTCAGATATTAAAAGAACTTTATCATAAAAACCTGGAATAGTAATTTTATTGTTTTTATCATGTAATGAACTAATCATTTTAGATAAAATATTAATTGGATTAGCGACACAACCACCATATAGACCTGAATGTAAATCTCTATTTGGCCCCTCGACTTCCACCTCAACATAACTTAAACCTCTAAGTCCTGTAGTGATAGATGGAATGTCATTTGAGAAAATACCCGTATCAGAAACTAAAATTACATCAGCATTAAGCCGCTTTCGATTCTCTTTAACAAAAGTCGCTAAATTTTCACTCCCAACTTCTTCTTCTCCTTCAATCATAAACTTAATATTGCAAAATAAAGAATCTGACTTATTCATTGCTTCAAAAGCCTTTATATGCATAAACATTTGCCCCTTATCATCACAAGCTCCTCGAGCAAAAATTGCTCCATCAGGATGAATTTCTGTATTCTTAATTACTGGTTCAAAAGGGGGGTTATCCCAAAGTTCAATTGGATCGGCTGGTTGGACATCATAATGTCCATAGATTAATACAGTTGGTAAATTAGAGTCAATAATTTTATCTCCATAAATAATAGGATATCCTTCTGTACTACATATTTCAACATTATCTAAACCAACTTTTATCAATCCATTTGCCACTAATTCTGCTGTTTTTAGAACATCTTTTTCGAAATTTGGATCAGCTGAAATTGAGGGAATCTTCAATATTTCTATTAATTCTTCTAAAAAACGTTTTTTATTCTTTTCAATATATGATTGAATCCTTTCCATAAAATAAAGTTTTATTAATCTACATTAGTAAAAATCGTGATTTTATTAACAAGATTAGGTATTCTATTTAAATTAATCGAACTTTACGCAACCTTTTTAGTCTAGATTATGTCTATATGATTAACTTAACCAAAATTATTATGCTGTTAAAATCAAGTACATTATTATTTATCCTATTACTCTCAATTAATGTTAAAGGTCAAATAACAATTGATCCTAATCCATCAGCTTATGATTTAGTAACTAACACATTAATCGGACCTGGCCTTGTCACAAGTAATATTACTTTTCTAGGTAATTCAAATCAAATCGGTTCATTTAATGCAGGAACAAGTAACATCGGTTTACCAACCGGAATTGTAATGTCATCTGGCGATGTAACTTCAATTCAAGCTGGTGGTAATCCTTCTACTAATTATGGCGGTCCTGGTGATGCGGATGTATTAGCTACAGCTCAATCCGTAACAAGCAACCCAAATGCAGGTTTTATTAACACAACTAATGATGCGGCTGTCCTTGAATTTGATTTTATCCCTGATGGGGATGAAGTTATTTTCAATTTCGTGTTTGCATCGGAAGAGTACCTTACATGGATTAATTCTCAGTATAATGATGCGTTTGGATTTTATTTGTCTGGACCAAACCCAGCTGGGGGGAATTATTCCTCTGAAAACCTTGCTTTAGTTCCAGGTACAAATGAACCTATTACAATTAGTACAATATATATTGACCCAAGTCAAACTCCTCCTTCAATGAATGGCTCTTACTTTTTAAACAATCCTAATGGACATAGTTTTAATGGTTTTACAATTCCTATTGAAATTCGTTTTAATGTAATCTGCGATTCTACATATCATTTCAAATTTGCTGTTGCAGATTGTGTTGATGGAATTTTAGACACCGGCGTTTTTCTAGAAGGAGGTAGCTTTCAGGCTGTTCCTGTTGATATATCGTTACAAACAAACATCGACCAAGGGCTGTTTGGTGATAGTGTAATACTTGAAGGGTGTGGTACTGCAGCAGACTTAACTTTCACAAGACCTTCTTGTCAATCAGGAGATTCTTTATATATCGAAGTAGATATATCTGGATTAGCTACAAATGGAATTGATTATCCCCTTTTCCCTGATTCAGTTTTATTTCTACCAGGAGAGACATTAATCACATTACCATTTACTGCATTTGCTGATAATAATTTTGAAGGTTTTGAAGATGTTGTCCTAACTGTTACTAGCATTTTACCCAATGGAAATAGAATCGTCACCTCAGGTACAATATGGATTCTTGATCAACCTGAATTAAATATTCAAGCTCAGGATACTACTATTTTTTGCATTGGAGATTCATTAGATGTTTTTGCTCAGGCTTCTGGAGGACTTCCGCCCTATAGTTATTCTTGGAGCCATTCAAACGATACAATAGGAATAACAACTGTTCCTATAAATTCAAATGGTATTGTAGAATATTATGTAACTGTCCAAGACTTCTGTGGATATACAGCGACAGATACTTTATCTGTAAATGTTAATCAGACGCTATCTGTTGATGCTATTCTAGACCAAAATACATCATCTTGTTATAATTCGGGAATTGTTTCCTCAATTTGGTCAGGAGAATCACTATCTCAAGGAAGTATTCTTCAATTCCAATGGTTTAATCAGGACTTCTCTGACTCAATTGATGCTTCAGTATGGACAGGATTACCTGGTGGATGGTACATAATAACTATTTCAGATGATGTCTGCTCCGTTTCAGACAGTATATTTGTGGATGTTGATGAAGCTCCTATTGCTGATTTTTCAGCAAACATAACTAATGGTTGTAATCCATTAACAGTAAACTTTATTAATAACAGCCAATATACAGCAAGCTATACTTGGAACTTTGGGGATGGAAGCCCACTAGTAAATGTAAATAACTCTGGATCACAGAATCATACATTTAGCGAAAATTCAACTGTAACACTGACAGCTTATACATTAGATACTCTTTGTTTTGAAGAGGCAACAATAGATATTATCGTTAATAATTGTGGTTGTACAGATCCTAGCGCAATAAATTATGATCCTAACGCTATTGTTGATGATGGTAGTTGTCTTTTCCCTGTTCCATCAATTTCTGCACCAAATGTTTTTACCCCCAACTCAACAAACGGGACAAATGATGTATTTTTCTTAAAGCATGAAAATGCAATCAGAATTGAACTTATCATTTTAAATAGATGGGGAAATGTTATGCATGAGAGTACTACTGAATATGATGATACAGGAAACCCTATAGGTCAAAATCAAGCTGAATGGGATGGTACAACAAAATCAGGGTCAAAAGCCGAAGAAGGAACTTACTTCTATAAATATATTGCTACCGGTATTGATAATTCAGAAATTGAAGGTCATGGATATTTTCAATTAGTTCCATAAATCAGTACAGAAAATTATGATAAGGATATCTGTCTTGAAAAATCTCTTTTACATGACTATATATAAGACTCTTTAACTCATTAAAATTTTCTTTTGTTGCAGCCGAAATAAATATACATTTCGTGTCATTTAATTTTGACATCCAAGATTTTTGAAGATCTTTAAGAGAATAATTGAAATCTTCAAATGGAGTCAAATCTGTTTCCTCTTTAGCCACATATGAATAAGCATCTATCTTATTGAACACAACAATAGTAGGCTTCTCTGACTTATCTATCTCTATTAAAGTATCATTTACAACATTGTAATGTTCTTGAAAATTAGGATGAGAAATGTCTAAAACATGAACCAACAAATCTGCTTCTCTAACTTCATCTAAAGTAGACTTAAATGAATCTATCAACTGATGAGGTAACTTTCTTATAAAACCAACAGTATCAGTCAATAAAAATGGTAAGTTATCAATTACAACTTTTCGTACAGTTGTATCTAGAGTTGCAAATAATTTATTTTCAGCAAAAACATCAGATTTACTTAGAATATTCATAATTGTGCTTTTACCTACATTTGTGTAACCTACCAAAGCAACTCTAACCAAATTACCACGATTTCCTCTTTGTACAGATTTTTGTTTATCAATCTTTTTTAACTTATCCTTTAATAAGGAAATCTTGTCTTTTATAATTCGTCTATCAGTCTCAATTTCTCTTTCTCCAGGACCCCTCATTCCAATACCTCCTTTTTGACGATCTAAATGTGTCCATAAATTAGTTAATCTAGGAAGTAAATATTGAAGCTGAGCTAGTTCAACTTGTGTTTTAGCACTTGAGGTTCTTGCACGAGTCGCAAAAATATCTAAAATCAAATTTGTTCTGTCTAGTACTTTTATTCCTAGAATACGCTCAATATTCCTAGCCTGAGATGGACTTAATTCATCGTCAAAAATAATCACCTCAATATCTTTTGAACAAATATATGCTCGAATCTCTTCTAGTTTTCCTGAACCTACATAAGTTTTAGAACTAGGAATTAACATTTTTTGGGAGAACCGTTTACAAGTAACCGCTCCAGCTGTAAGTGCTAAAAACTCTAGTTCATCAAGATACTCTTTAGCCTGCTCTTCCGAAGAATCTTTAGTAATAACAGAGACTAAAACACATGGTTCCTTAATTTCATCCGCAGTAATATCACCCTTCATATAACTCTTTAATTTAATGAATTATATACAATATTACTTTAATAATTTATACTATGTATTAATAATACTTATAAAAAATAAGAAGCCTAATTTGATTAGTATTTTTAATTTTGCAGTTATATTTCTTAATAAAAATTAAAATGAAATTATTTTTCTTTTTTACTTTTCTATCTATCTCGATATCAATATTTAGTCAATTAACACCTCAGAATGGAGTACTGAAATCTGAAGCAGAGTTTTACGCTTTAGAAAATGCAACAATATATATTAATCCCTCTGAAAAATTATCTAATGGAACAATCCTAATTAAAGATAATCGAATTATAAAAGTTGGTAAATCATTAAATATCCCTAAAAATGCTGTAGTTATTGACTGTAAAGAAAAAGTCATAATACCGTCTTTTATAGAATTGTATTCCGATATAGGTATACCTAAAAGAAAAAGAGCAAGTAATTCCAATAGTATAAAATACGACAGAGATTCCCCTAATTCTCTTTATTGGAATGAAGCAATCCATCCTGAAACTAACGCTGCTGATTTATACCTAAATAATAAAAAATCAAATGAGTCCCTTATAAAAAAAGGTTTTGGATTTGCCCTAACACACCAAACAGATGGGATCCTGAGAGGACAAGGGGCCTTAATATCTTTAGGCACAAATCAATTAATATTAAAGAATAATCTTCCCGCGAGTTTCTTCTCTTTTGAAAAAGGAAGTTCAAAACAACGATACCCTTCATCATTAATGGGTTCAATTGCTCTTATACGACAATGCCTATATGATGCCCAGTGGTACACTAATAATAACTTTGAAAGAAATCTCTCACTTGAAGCATTAAACAAACAAATTTCGGGTGTTCTATATTTAAAAACACGTGATAAGTTAGATATATTAAGAGCTGAGAAAATAGCAAAAGAGTTTAATTTAAATTTTAACTACATTGGTTCAGGAAATGAATATGAAAGTATTAATGAAATAAAAAAAATAAAATCTACAATTGTAGTTCCTATCAATTTTCCTAAGCCATATGATGTTAAAAACCCTTACATTTCAAGACAAATACCATTAAGTGATTTAAAGCATTGGGAAATGGCACCTCAAAATCCAGCAATTTTATCAAAAAATGGTGTCAAAATTGCTATAACATCAAAGGATATCAAAGAATCTAAAGTCTTTTGGGCCAATATTAGAAAAACAATTGACCATGGTATGAGTATTGAAAAAATACTAAAGGCTCTAACAATAAGTCCATCAATTTCAATGGGATTAGAAAAAGAGATAGGTTCATTAGAACCTGATAAAATTGCAAGTTTTATCATTTACAATTCCGATCCTTTTAAAGAAGAAACTACTGTAGCTGAATCTTGGTCTATGGGAGAACGAACAGTATATAATCGAAAAAACAAATCGAAGATTAATGGAAAATATATCATAACTCTAGACGATATCCAACTTCCTATTGAAATAAAAGGAGACCCAAATAAACTTAGTGGAATAGTGACATACAAAAGAACAATTGATGGAGTAACCAGAGACACATCTAGCAAAGCATTTGTTGAGTTAACTGGAAATAATATTACAATTCAATTTAATATTAACAATACTGAATTAATCGGAAGTGTAAATCTCAGGGGTAAAATCAATACAAAATTTGGTGTTTTTGAAGGAAATGGTTTTTTACCAAATGGTAAATGGATTAAATGGAATGCTATTAAAAGTGAAAAAAATGACAAAGGTGAACCTAATAAAAAAAATAAATTTTACATAGATACTAGTAACTATACATGGTTCCCTAACTTATCCTATGGATTTAAAGAAATTCCTAAACCAGAAACTATTATCATAAAAAATGCAACTATATGGACTAATGAAAATGAAGGAATTATAGAAAATGGTATGATAATAATAAAAGACAGTAAAATTTCATACGTGGGTGATATGAATCATCCCATTCCTAAACTAGGCCGAATTATAGATGCAAAAGGTAAGCATGTAACATCTGGTATTATAGATGAGCATTCTCATATTGCTATCTCTAAAGGAGTTAACGAAAGTGGGCAAGCGATAAGCGCAGAGGTTAGTATTGGACATGTTGTAAATCCAGAGGATATTAATATTTATCGACAATTATCCGGAGGAGTTACAGCAGCACAATTACTTCACGGGTCTGCAAATCCCATTGGAGGTCAATCCGCCCTGATTAAATTAAAATGGGGATATCCAGCTGAAGAAATGCTAATTGAGAATGCTCCTAAATTTATCAAATTTGCTCTTGGAGAAAATGTGAAACAATCAAACTGGGGTATAAATTCAGGGAGATTTCCTCAAACAAGAATGGGTGTTGAACAAGTTTATTATGATGCATTTATGCGCGCTATAAATTATTCTAAAGAATGGAAAGAATACAAGACTGGTAAAAGAAATAAAATTCCAAGAAAAGATTTAGAACTTGAAATAATTGATGAAATACTAAATAGTGAACGTTTTATTTCTTGTCATTCCTATGTTCAATCTGAGATTAATATGTTAATGCATGTAGCTGATTCGATGGGTTTCAAAATAAATACTTTTACTCATATATTAGAAGGATACAAAGTAGCCGATAAAATGAAAGAACATGGAGCCGGTGGATCAACTTTTTCGGATTGGTGGGCATACAAATATGAAGTAAACGATGCAATTCCTTATAACGCTTCAATGATGCACGAACAAGGTGTCATAGTCGCAATTAATTCTGATGATGCAGAAATGGGAAGAAGATTAAATCAAGAAGCAGCAAAAAGTGTTAAATACGGAGGGATGAGTGAGGAAGATGCGTGGAAATTAGTAACACTAAATCCTGCGAAACTTCTTCATCTTGATGAGAGAATGGGAAGTATTAAAGCTGGAAAAGATGCTGATATTGTTGTATGGACTGAAAATCCTTTATCTATCATGGCAAAAGTAAATTATACCATCATTGATGGAATAGTATTATTTGATTCTGTTAAAGATGTTGAATTGAGAGAAAATAACTATAAAGAACACTCAAGAATTATATCAAAAATGCTTAGTAAAAATAATAAGGGTGATAAAAAAATAAAATTTATCAAAAAGAAAAACGGTCATTATCACTGCGATACCATAGGAGAAGAAAAATCTACAACAGAAAATAAACACTAATTAATTATGAGGCTAATTTTTATATTTATTAATTCCTTTTTTATTATATCAACAACAATTTTTTCTCAACAACATGAAAAAATATTATTAGTTGATGGTTATCTTCATGTTGGAAATGAAAAAGTTCTCAAAACAGCAGCTATAGGAATAATCGATGGCCGAATTTCCTTCATTAAAAATTCAACTGCATATACCCCTTCAGCTTCAGAATGGGATACAATAATTGAGCTTAAAGGGAAACATATATATCCAGGATTTATTGCACCAAACTCAACATTAGGATTGACAGAAATTGATGCTGTACGAGCCACACGTGACTTTGATGAAGTAGGAACTTATAACCCACACATAAGATCCCAAATTGCTTTTAATATTGAATCAAAAATTATTAGTACAATCAGAACAAATGGTGTTCTAATCTCTCAAGCTACTCCCAGAGGCGGAAATATTTCAGGGACCTCATCAATTATGAAATTAGATGGTTGGAATTGGGAAGATGCAACAATAAAAAAAGATGATGGTATTCATTTAAATTGGCCATCTAGTACTTCTGGTGGAGGATGGTGGGCTGATCCAAAACCAAAAACTCAAAACAAAAATTATGAGACACAAAAATCAGAAATTTATGACTTCTTCGAACTAGCAAAAGCATATTCTAAATCAAATAAAAAAAAGAAAATAGATATTCGTTTAGAAGCATTGGTTAATTGTTTTAAAGGAAATAAAAGAGTTTACATCCACGCAGATGAACTTCAACAATTAGTCGATGCTATTGATTTCTCTAAACACTTTAAGTTAAAATATCCAGTAATTATTGGAGGGTATGATTCTCATAATATTACTCGTCTATTAACAGATAATAACATCCCTGTAATGCTTAAAAGACCCCATAGTCTTCCAGAAAATGAAAATGATGACATTGATATAAATTATAAGTTAGCTTACCTATTGCAAAAAGATGGTGTCAAATTTTGCATTCAAAATGAAGGTGATATGGAAGCGATGAATGCCCGTAATCTTCCATTTTTAGCTGGTACAGCTATGGCATATGGTTTAACTGAAGAACAAGCAATTAAATCAATTAGCTTGTCTACTGCAGAGATTATTGGGATTGCTAACGATTATGGATCAATTGAAAAAGATAAGTCTGCAACTTTATTTGTATCAAATGGAAATGCATTAGATATGCGTTCAAATCAAATTTTTATGGCATTAATAGATGGAAAATTTATGAGTACTTCTAATATGCAGTTAGAATTGTATAAAAAATACAGCAAAAAATATAATAACAAACAATAAAAAATCTGTTATAATTATTTTCGGTTTTTAGACTTGATTTTATATCTTTAGAGTCAAGTATAATTAATAAAATATTTCTATGTCTTTTGAATTACCAAAATTACAATATGCATATAATGCACTAGAACCACATATTGATGCTAAAACTATGGAGATTCACCATTCAAAACATCATAATGGCTATACAAATAACTTAAATAATGCAATAGAAGGAACTGATTTAGAAGGAAAATCGATTGAATATATCCTTCAAAACTGTTCTAATAATCCAGGCTTAAGAAACAATGCTGGTGGATTTTGGAATCATAATTTATTTTGGGAAGTAATTAGCCCAAATGGTGGAGGTGAACCACAAGGAGATTTAGCCCAAGCAATTAATTCAAAGTTTGAATCTTTTTCAAATTTTAAAACTCTTTTCTCTAAAGCAGCAGCTACAAGATTTGGCTCTGGTTGGGCATGGCTATGCATAGTTGATGGAGAATTAGAAATTTGTTCAACTGCAAATCAAGATAATCCACTGATGGGTTCTGGTTGTGGAGGCACACCAATTTTAGGAATAGACGTTTGGGAACATGCTTATTATTTAAACTACCAAAATAGAAGACCGGATTACATTGCAGCTTTCTTTAATTTAGTTGATTGGACTATAGTCTCTGAAAAATATAATGCTTCAAAGTAAATAGAATAGACTGTCTGAAATTTTGTCGGGGTAGCAGTAAATGAACCCCACCCTATCTAACTGATTAAAGCAGTTTTACAAAACAAATTTTGCGCCGTTTTTTGCGCCGTTTTAATCTTTTTGTGCAAACACATCAGATATAGACATGTGACTTTTATTTTTTAAAATAAAAAGTCAAAAAAGTTTTGAAAATTGCAGTTATCAGATAAGAAACTTGAAAAAAGTCCCTGATTTTTGAAAAGTTTGTCGGGGTAGCAGGATTACAACCTCTTTACATTTTACTTGAAAAGTCGGGGTTTTATAATTTAGATTGTACTAGGCATATTAACACCTATAACTCTCTTTACCTGTGGGCAATTTTTTTTAATTGTTTCTTCAACACCAGTTTTCAGAGTCATCGAAGACATTGAACAATCACTACAGGAACCTAATAAGCGCACTATTACTGTGCCATCATCTTGAACTTCAACAAACTCCATGTCACCACCATCTGCGTGAAAAAAAGGTCTTAATTCATCTAAAGAATCTAACACTTTTATCTCTATTTCTTTTTTATCAATTGACATTCTTCTTGTTTTTTTCTTTTGACAAGTCAATTTGTTCAACTAAATTAACAACTAATTTATCAAAAAGATTAGAAATCATTGTTTTTTCTTGGAATACCGCAGGCCTACCAACATCTGCTGATTCTCTAACACTTTGTATAAGTGGTATGTGGCCAAGAAATGGAACTCCCATTCCCAAAGCTAAGTTTTTAGCTCCATCACGCCCAAAAATATAATATTTGTTTTCTGGCAATTCTTCTGGTGTAAACCAGGACATGTTTTCCATCAAACCAATTACTGGAATATTTATCGAATCTAAATTAAACATGTTTATTGCCCTTCTAGCATCAGCTAAAGCAACTTCTTGTGGTGTACTAACAATAATGGCTCCATCTAATGGAACTGTTTGTACTAAAGATAAATGGATATCACCAGTACCTGGAGGTAAATCAATTAATAAATAATCTAATTCACCCCAATAAGCGTCTGTAAACATTTGAGTTAAAGCTTTTGAAGCCATTGGTCCTCTCCAAACAACAGCGCTATCTTGTTCAGTAAAAAACCCTATTGATAATATTTTAATACCATAACTTAAAACAGGATTAATTTTAGGCACCCCGTCAATATCAATCATATCTGGTTTTTTATCAAATACATCAAGCATTGTAGGAATAGAAGGTCCATATATATCTGCATCAACTATACCAACACGATGCCCTAACTTTGTTAATCCAGCTGCAATATTAACTGTAGCTGTAGATTTACCAACTCCACCTTTTCCAGAGGCAATTGCAATAATATTCTTTACTTCAGGGAGAATTTTACGAAATGTTGATTTAGATTCAGATGACATACCTGCAACCTCAAGATCAACAATTAAATTTTCACTAAATTCTCTTTTTAAATTAAAATTAATTGCCTCTGACATCCTTTTACGTGCATGCATTGCAGGATTTGAAATCAATACTCTTAATTTAACCTTACCATCAATAATTTCAAGTGTGTCTATTAAGTTAGCAGAGACTATATCTTTCTTTAAATCTGGCTCAATAATTAAACCTAATACTTTTAAAATTTCATCTCGATTTAATACCATCCAACATTTTTAATTTAAAAATAGGGCGTTAAATTGAATTAATAGATTTTACTGATTTAGCAATTAATTCAACAATAATTTTTTCATTCCCATCCTGACGAGATCTAAACTCATATGTAATACCATTTATTACTTTGGAAGCATATATATGATAAGATTTATGCTCAACACCTACATTTGGAGAAGCTTTATCAATTCCTTTTACAAGTAATGTTCTTTCATATAAAATTAAATCCGGTTCATCTATTAGATAGTTTACTTGAAAAAAGGTTTGTTCTGAAAGTTCTTGTTTTTTTACTTCAATCAAATCATCAATATATCCATAATCTTCTATAAGCAGCTCAAAATTGGCGCCGATCTGAATAGACCATTTAATATCACCTTTAATATGACTTATAATAGGTTTAGTTGATGCACCAATATTAGCTGTTTCATCTGGCAAAGAGATAAAGGCAGGAATATCATAATCTTCTAAACTTAATTCTTGAAATTGATAATAATCATTAGCTATGTTTTCATTCTCTGAAATCTGAGTAGATTGATCATTATTACATGAATTAAATATTAGGTATAAGATAACATAAAAAATAAAAGATATTTTATTTAAAATTTTTCTAAACATAATATAATCCTAAAATATACTTTCTAATAAAGAGTTTAACAAATATACAAAATGAAGATATACAGACATAATTCAATACTCTGAGGCTATTAATTTTGCAAGATTAATATAATCGAATAAATCAGGGGAATGACCCAATTTAAGGCTTATTTCGTCAAAATCATTATTAGAAACTCTTATTCTCTTCTTTGATTTTGCGCCTAGTCTAACAATAACAATGTTTTCTTTAGGAATAGTAATAATATATTGACCACGCATACCGCGACAATAATTAACTTTTCCTTTAGGGTCCAAATATGTCCAAATGTGTAATCCATATCGATAATTTGATGTCCCGTCTAATGTAATTAGATTCTGAGGTGAAACCATTTCATTATAGTACCATTCAGGAATAATTTGCTCATTATTATATACTCCTTTATTTAATAATAATAGGCCTAACTTAGCGTAATCTCTGGCAGTTGCATAGATACAACAAAATGCTTTTTCATCTCCGTCCTCTTTATCTAGACTCCAAAAAAGATCATGCTCTAAACCTATTTTTCTCCAAATCTTCTCCTCTGCATATTTAGTCAAATCTTTCCCTGTAGCTGATTCAATAACATAAGCTAACAATTGTGTATTGCCACTTTGATAGCGAAACATTTTACCGGGAATATTCTTAATTTTTTTACGCATTATTAACCCCCTCAAATCACTCCCATAATAAGATTCAGCATTATCTGAAAATGGATTTTTACCGCTTTCATCCCAATCTAATCCAGATGACATACTCAAAAGATGTCTTAGTGTTAAATTAGAATTAAGGCTATTACTAAACTCTGAAAAGTACATTGATACAGGATCATCTATGCTGTTTATATATCCTTCTTTTATTGCTACACCGACTAGAATAGAGACCAATGTCTTTGCAACTGAAAATGAATTTGAGACAGTATCTTTATTATGCTCTCCCCAATATCTTTCATAAATCATTGTGTCAGATTTAAAAACTAAAAAAGCTTTCGTATCTAGCTCTTCAAAAATAGAATCATATTTCAATGGTAGAATAAAATCATTCTGTCTTATTGCTTTTACGCTCTTTTTAGTTGAGGATATTTTTGAATACGGGAATAACCTTAGATCATAGATGCTTGGGCCTGTTTTTCCTACTAAATATGTGTTTGTAATACCTTTATAAAGGTAAAACCTACCTGATAAAACAATAAACAGATTTAATGTTATTAATAACACCAACAAAAGAGAAAAAATAACCTTAATGGTCTTAAAAAACATTTAAATTATATATGAAAAATCAAATTGTGTTGAAAGCTTTTCTTTTAAAATATTTGAGACTTCACCCATATCTATTTTACAGCCCAATTCCTTCTCCATTGAAGTTACAGCTTTATCTTGAATACCACAAGGGATAATGTTAGAAAAGTAAGAAAGATCAGAGTTAATATTAAACCCAATTCCATGCATTGTTACCCATCTAGAAGTTTTAACGCCAATAGCACAAATTTTTCGAGGGCTTGTTTTTCCAACATCTATCCACACACCAGTTAGGCCATCTAGACGAGTTGATTTGATACCATATTCCAGAAGAGTATTAATTACACTTTCTTCTAAATATCGAAGAAATTTATGGATGTCTGAAAAAAAATAATCTAAATCAAAAATTGGGTAAACAACTAATTGACCAGGCCCATGGTATGTAATATCTCCACCACGATTTATTTCATAATATTTAACATTCTTTTCCTTTAAATTATCTTCATCTAATAAAAGATTTTTTTTATCGCCACTCTTCCCTAAAGTATATACATGAGGATGTTCACAAAATATAATATGATTCTCTGATGGAGATAGTTTTTCTCCGTTACGGATTCTTATTTTTCTATCAACAGTAGACCTGAATATTTTTTCTTGATAATCCCAAGCATCTTTATAATCAATCAATCCTAAATTTTCATATCTAACTGTTGGCTTACTCATTTAAAAAACTAAAATATAATTCACTATTATAAAATTAGAAAACTTGCTAAAAAATTAATGGATATATTCTTAAAATAAAACTTAAAAAAATAATCTTGTTTAATTTCATAATTCTTGATTAATCATAATTTTACAAGAAAAAGAATATGAAGACAAAAAAAGCAAAAGATACATTATCAATAACAACAAAAGTTGTTCTCCCAAATGACACAAATACATTAGGGAATCTATTTGGAGGAGAATTACTGGCATGGATGGATGTTATTGCTAGTGTTTCCGCTCATAGACATTGTAAACGTGTTGTTGTAACTGCTTCTGTGAACAACGTGTCTTTTAAACAACCTATCAAAGAAGCCTCTATAGTTACTTTAGAAGCAAAAGTGTCTAGAGCATTTACATCTTCTATGGAAGTTTTTGTTGATGTTTATGTTGAAGATCATGTTACAGGTGAACGAATAAAATGTAATGAAGCAATTTATACATTTGTTGCAGTAGATCAAAATGGAGGTCCTATTGAAGTGCCCAAATTAATTCCAGAAAGTGATATGGAGAAGGTTCGTTTTGAAGGTGCTTTAAGAAGAAAACAATTAAGCTTAATCCTTGCAGGTAAAATGAATCCTAAAGAGGCCACTGAATTAAAAAAACTTTTTTCTTAGAATAAAATAAAAATATTCCTATATCAGACACCTAGCTTAATTACAGATTCATAAATATCTTCAATAGAAATTGTCTTGATGCAACCGTCAGGTTGAAAACGACAATATTTACCGTGCTTAGAACATGGATACTTCGAATTTTCTGATAAAATCATTCTAGAATTTCTTTCGTCAATAAGTGGGGTGAAACCAATTATAGGCTTAGTACACCCCCAAAATGATATAATCTTTTTATTATATGCAGCTGCAATATGCATAAGACCAGTATCATTAGTTAAAACAAGGTTGCTTTCTTTAAGTAAATATGCAGCCTGACTAATAGATAAATGACCACAGAAATTTACAACATTATTGTTTTTTATTGATTTCATAATAGATAGAGCTAACTCTTTATCATTTACTCCGCCAATAATTACAACTCTATTAATCAACCTGTTGCACACTTCTGCTATTTGTTGACTAGATAATTTTTTTTTATTAAAACTAGCTCCAATATTCCAAACTATAAATGGTTTTGAAACATCATAATCTATATGTGTATTAGAAGGGATATCAAAATCAAGACCTTCTTTATCATTATAAACTCCTAATGATTCAACGCACTTAAAATATCTATCCAGAACATGATTCTTTAACAAATCAATACGAAGGTAAATTAAAAGAAATTTATGCCAATTAGCCTTTTGTACAGTATATGTCTTAGAATTTATAAGCTTCCTTATGATAAAGGATTTAAAATTGTTTTGTAAGTCAATTACAAAATCAAATTTTTCACTCTTCAAGTCGGATAAAATTTGTTTATACTTTTGATCTATAACATGTATTTTATCAATGTAGGAGTTGTTTTCTATTACTTCTTTATATTGTCTTTTAATTAAATAATGTACAATACATTTTTTTTGTTTTTTTAAACATCTTAAAATAGGAGATGTCAACACAACATCACCTATGGAACTAAAACGAATAATTAAAATTTTCACACTATAATTCTTTATAATATTGATAAATTTTATGTAAAAATGCTTTCCCCTTATTTATTTCTTCTTCTTCTTTTTCCTTCGGAAAAGTACTATTAATTATTTTTTGACTTTGTAAAGAATAAATCATAGAACCCTTTTCGGTTACCCATCCATAACCTCCAATAACTGTATGGAAAGCAAATTGAGAAACATTTGGGTTTAATAAATCTTTACTCCAAGTATAAAAAGTGTTTTCATCATCTATTTGATTCATTAAGGTTCTAGCAATGTCCAATTGAGAGCCTATCTTATTTATTTTTTTTCCACGAAATTCTTCTTTGAGGGGTTTGCCCCAAAAAAGCAATGGGATTCTATAAAATCCTGTCTCATGAGGGCTTTGAACATTAGGGGATGCATGTCCGTGATCTGCAACAAATATAAATACCGTATTATCATACCAAGATTTTTCCTTACACTTTTTCATAAAGTCTCCAATGCATCGATCAGCATATATTAATGAATTCATAAAATTACTTTCAATACCCTTCCAGTTAAAATTTTCATCTTTTGGGTGATCATATGGTGAATGTGTACTACCAGTAAATGCACATTGAAAAAATGGTTCGATTGATTGATTTATTCGATCAAAAAATAAATTATATAAAGATTCATCATAATAATTTAACTTTCCTCTATCTAGTTGAGAAGGAAAACTTCTTTCATCTATTACGTCTTCAAATCCATGATCTAAAAAATAACCCTCAATATTACCATACTTTAAATCTCCACTAAATATATATCCTGAAGAGTATCCTAATTTTTGAAAATCTTGATTTAATGCCCGTAATTTACGATGTTTTTCTGGTTGTGAAGAAAAAGAAATTTGAGGAATAGAGGGTACACCACTAAAAATACTCATATTACCTATCTCAGAAGTACTACCTGTTGAATATATATTAGTAAACAAAAGTCCTTCTTCTGAAAGTAAATCAAAATTGGAAGTAGCTCCTTTAGTTTCACTTAGACACCCTACTGCTTCTGCTGCCCAACTTTCTAAAATAACTAAGACTATATTGGGATATTTTACTGTGAAAATTTTTGAATCATAATCACGGCTATAATTATAAAGCTTTTCTACAATAGAGTTTGCGAAATTAGGATCAACTACTGGTATTAAATTATCAATTTCACTTCTATTATAAATTAAATAACTATTTGCAAAATAATAGGTTGAATTAGTACATAAATCATTAATAATATGATTTTTAGAAAAAGAAGATGAATTTATATTTATTGGTATTTGTTGAGTTCCACCTCTTGCTAATAAAAAGGAAAATGCACCTAAAAAAATAAAAGAAAGAACTCCTTTAAAAACTCTAAAAAATATTTTTTGAGATATTATAATATCGTTTCTTTTAAAGAAGAAAAAAATTATTTTCCATGAAAAAAGCATTTGAAGGAATGTATAAAAAAAGAAAAAGAAAGTCATTAAATAATCTGCCGTTCTAAATACTTCATTAGGATTAGATAAATGAATAAAAACTCTTGGAGTTAACTTATGATTCCATTCGATATATGCATTAATTTCCCCAGCTTGAATGAAAGAAGAAATTAATACTTCAATAAATATTAAACAAATAAATATCCTATATGTTACCTTCGATGGATAAACAATATAAACAAGTATAAGAAACAATGGAAATATTGTTAAGAATGAAGCTGTAGATAAATCTAGTGGAATTGAATATATAAATGATAAAAACCAATCCGAATAATGAAAATCATGAAATTTTTCCCAATTGTGAATTGAAAATAAAACTCGTTGAAAATCAAATAATAGAACCCAAAATAAAATTAACTTCAAAAAATAAAATACCAGTTCTCTTATTATTTTCATTGGTCAAAGTGATATGATAGTATCAATTATATATCAAGAAAGAGCTCCAAAAATTAACGCTCTTATAGAAATTCATCAATTAGCTTTAAAATTCAAATGTATCCATAAAGCTTGTCGTGAAATCTCCTAAATTAAACTTTTCATCTTGCATTAACTTTTGATGAAAAGGAATTGTAGTTTTAATACCCTCTATAATATACTCATCCAAAGCTCTTTTCATTTTTAATATTGCTTCTTCTCTTGTTTGAGCTACAACAATTAATTTTGAAATCATTGAATCATAATTTGGAGGAATCACATAACCCGAATAAACATGAGAATCAATACGTATACCATGTCCTCCTGGATCATGATAACTTGTGATTTTACCTGGAGATGGTCTAAAGTTTGAGTATGGATCCTCAGCGTTAATTCTACATTGAATAGCATGTAATGCTGGATAATGGTTCTGACCAGATAGTTTTTCACCAGCAGCTAATTTTATCTGTTCCTTTATCAAGTCAAAGTTAATGACCTCCTCGGTAATTGTATGTTCCACTTGAATTCTAGTATTCATTTCCATAAAATAAAATTCTCGATGTTTATCTACCAAGAATTCAACTGTTCCTACGCCTTCATAATTAACCGCTTTAGTAGCCTCAATTGCAGCTAAACCCATTCTTTCTCTTAAATCATCTGTCATGAAAGGTGATGGTGTCTCTTCAACTAATTTTTGATGACGACGTTGAATTGAACAATCCCTTTCAGATAAATGACAAGCATTACCATACTGATCTCCTGCAATTTGAATTTCAATATGCCTAGGCTCCTCAATAAACTTCTCCATGTAAAGTCCATTATTACCAAAAGCTGCGGCAGATTCAGCACGAGTACTATCCCATGCTGACTCCATATCTTCCTCTTTCCAAACTACACGCATTCCTTTCCCTCCTCCACCTGCAGTTGCTTTTAAAATAATTGGATATTTAATTTTTTTTGCAACAGATTTAGCTTCCTTCAAATCTTTAAGAATACCATCTGAACCGGGAATACAAGGCACCCCTGCTGCAATCATTGTAGCCTTAGCACTAGCCTTATCTCCCATACCAGCAATTTGTTCAGGAGTTGCACCAATAAATTTAATATCATGTTCCTGACAAACTTTAGAGAATTTTTCATTCTCAGAAAGAAATCCATATCCAGGGTGAATAGCATCTGCATTAGTTATTTCAGCAGCTGCAATAATATTAGGAATTGATAAATAAGAGTTGGTACTAATTGCTGGACCAATACATACTGCTTCATCAGCAAATCGAACAGGAAGACTATCTTTATCAGCAGTAGAATAAACTGCTACTGTCTTAATTCCCATTTCTTTGCACGTACGTATAACTCTCAAAGCAATTTCACCTCTGTTAGCAATTAATATTTTTTTAAACATAAACAAATGTTTTATAGAAAGTCAAGTTATCTTTGTTACCTAATTTTTAATTTGGATCAACTAAAAATAAAGGTTGATCATATTCAACCGGAGTAGCATCATCAACCAATACCTTAACTATTTTACCTTTAACTTCTGAATCAATCTCATTAAAAAGTTTCATAGCTTCAATTATACAAATCGTATCACCATCGCCTATATTATCCCCAACTGAAACAAAAGGTTCTTTATCTGGACCCGAAGAACGGTAAAAAGTTCCAATCATTGGAGATTTTATTGTTAAATATTTAGAATCCTCTTCTGGTTCATTAACCGATGGAGCATTTGTTTCAGCAACCTTAGGCTCTGGGATTGGAGAGCTTACTACAGGAGGAGTAATTATCTGAGGTTGAGGTGGTGCTTGAATATATAGTTCATTATCTTTTTTATCTTTCTTTTTACCTTCAGATTTAATTGTAATTTTAAAATCTTTTTGTTCAATCTCTACTTCACTAACTCCTGATTTAGCGACAAATTTGATTAAATCTTGTACCTCTTTAATATTCATCTATTACTAATTTAAATTAATATAAAAATAATACTTTTTAAGTATTATAAAGCCATTTTATATATACTGCACCCCAAGTAAATCCTCCGCCAAAAGCAGACAATATTAATGTGTCTCCTTTTTTTAATTGCTTTTCATAATCCCAAAGACATAATGGTAATGTTCCTGCAGTAGTATTACCATAATTTTGAATATTTATCATAACCTTATCTTTCGAAAGACCCATTCGATTTGCAGTAGCATCAATAATCCTTAAGTTTGCTTGATGAGGAACAAGCCAATCAACATCATCACTTGAAAGATTATTTCTTTCCATAATCTCAGCTGAAATTTCAGCCATGTTTGTTACAGCAAATTTAAATACTTGTTTCCCTTCTTGTTTGACAAAATGCATTCTCTTTTCAACAGTATCATATGATGCTGGATTTTTTGAACCACCAGCAGGTTGTAATAAGTGGTTCCTTCCTGAGCCATCAGAGCGAAGAATAAAATCTATTATACCTAAGCCCTCATTATTTGGCTCTAGCATAACCGCACCTGCACCATCACCAAAAATAACACATGTAGTTCTATCCTCATAATCAATAATAGAGCTCATTTTATCTACGCCGACAACTATTACTTTTTTATATTTTCCAGTTTCAATAAATTGAGCACCAGTCGAGATTCCATAAATAAATCCAGAACAAGCAGCGATTAAATCAAAACCCCATGCGTTTTTCATCCCTAGTTTATCACATAAGACATTTGCTGTGCTAGGGAATGGATAATCTGGTGTAACAGTAGCTAATATAACCAATTCAACATCCTCAGGATTAGTGTTTGTTTTTTTTAATAACCCTTCTACAGCATTAGCGGCCATATCTGAAGATGCACCATTTTTCATGATACGCCTTTCTTTAATGCCCGTTCGTGTTGTAATCCACTCATCACTTGTATCAACAATTTTTGAGAGATCATGATTAGTCAGAATATCTTCTGGTAAAAACCCTTGAACTCCTGTTATTCCTGCAGTTATATTGGACATAAAAAAGATTTGATACTTTATTCGAAGTAATTATAAAATATAATTGGTTTTCTGTAAAGAATTATGAAAAATAATAGATAAAGACATCTTTAAACTGCAACTTCCTTCTCCGCGACTACCTTACCCTTATAATACAATTTCCCCTCATGCCAATGAGCATGATGAAATAAATGTGGTTGGCCAGTTGTTGGACATGTCGCTATATTTTTGGCCTCTGCAGTAACATGAGTTCTTCTTTTATCACGTCGTGTCTTTGATATTTTGCGTTTTGGATGTGCCATTTTTGTTTTTTTACTATTTTATTTGCTTTCAATATTCCTCTCTAAATACAATTCAAAACACTTCAAAATGTAAGTAAAGAGAGGTAAATTTAATAATTTTATTTATTACTTAGCTTTTTTATTTTTTTTATCTACTTGCAATTCTTGTTTTTGTAATTTATTTGAGTTTATTTCTTTATTCAACTGCCTGTTTCTAAAAACATCAATTGCTGTATAAATAGCATTTCTCATTGAATTTCCAGAGGCTTTATCTTGACCAACAATATCATAGGCTGTGCCATGATCAGGAGATGTCCTTACAATTGGTAATCCTGCGGTAAAATTAACCCCTTCATGAAAAGAAATAGCTTTAAATGGGGCTAACCCTTGGTCATGATACATTGCTAAAATTCCATCATAATTTTTCCATATGTTAGAACCAAAAAATCCATCTGCTGGAAATGGGCCCATAGCTATAATACCCTCCTCTTTTACTTTTTCAATACTTGGAATTATTATATCTAATTCTTCTGAACCTATTTTCCCGCTTTCGCCAGAGTGAGGATTTAAACCTAAAACAGCAATCTTTGGTCTCAATATTCCAAAATCGGTAATTAAGGTTTTAGAGAAAGACTTTATTTTATTTTGAATTTTATCTGCTGTTAACTTTTGAGAAACCTCTTTTAAAGGAATATGACTAGAAACAAGTCCAACACGTAAATCTGATTCAACCATCAACATTAGAGCATCTTCTTGACCCGACATATCAGCTAAATATTCTGTATGTCCAGGAAACTTAAACCCAAATTGATTCATCGCATCTTTTGATATAGGTGATGTAACAAGAACATCTATTTTGCCTTTAGCTAAATCACTAGTTGCTGCCTCAAGTGACTCAAAAGCTAATTTACCTGAATTAAATGTTGGTTTACCTAAATCAAACTTAAGTTCACCATCCCAAAGGTTTATAATGTTAACCTTTCTAGGTTTAATATCATCAATAGAACTACAACTATGTAAAACAAACTCTTTTATTGAAATTCTTTTCTTATAAAAAGAAAACACTTTTGAAGAACCATATATTACTGGAGTAAAATCGAAAAGTAAACGATTATCATTTAACGATTTCATTATTACCTCAGGTCCTATGCCGTTTATATCTCCAATAGATATCCCTACACGAACAGGTTTGCTTGATGTGATTTCTTTATTTATTTTTTTCATTTTATTAAATCGCTAGAATTAATCTTTAGCTGAAATAAAAAAGAAAAAAAGAAGACATTGCAAAAAATAATATCAGGAACTGTTTTATCAAACTATTTTCAATTTCCCTCTGCACCTTTTTCTTCAGATTTTTCTGCACTTTCTTCACTAGATGACTCGTCTTTAGTTTCTTCTCCACCTTCTTCACCACTTTCTTCTTCTAGTTCCACCTCTTCAATAATGTTTCTAGCTGTTTTAACAGCAATAACTACAGCATTTTCAGGAGCATCTATTTTAATGGCCTGAAGATCCAATTCTGATACACGAATAGAATCTCCAATCTTAAGTAAAGAAATATCAACCATTATTTCTTCTGGAATATCGTTAGGTAGACCTACAACTTTTAACATTCTGTACGGTTGTCTTAATTTACCTCCATTCATAACTCCAATAGAGGAACCCTTTGTTCTTATTGGCAAATTAACTTTTACATCTTTTTGGTCATTTAATTCTAGAAAATCAATATGGACTGCTGTATCACGAACAGGATGCATTTGCTTATCTTGAATAATCGACATTACTTTTTTCCCTTCGATATCTAACTCTATGCGATATACATCTGGAGAGAATATTATTTTATGAATATCTACTGCTCTTACAGAAAAGTGAACTTGTTCACCAGATCCATAAAGCACACAAGGAACTCTTCCTTCACGTCTTAGTGAAGAACTATCCTTTTTCCCTACGTTCTTTCTTAGTGAACCGCTCAATTGTGCCTTTTTCATTTTTATTTATTTAAGTTTATATTTTGTGTTTATTATGAAATAATAAAATGCGAACTAATTGACTGATTATTAACCATCCTTTTCATAACGTCCGCAAATAAATTTGCTACAGTTAAAACACGAATCTTATCGTGCTCTTCTGATAATTGAATTGTATCTGTTACTATTAATTCTAAAATTGAAGATTTTGTGATTCTTTCATATGCTGGGCCTGATAAAACGGCATGTGTGCAAAATGCACGAACAGTATTCGCTCCTTTTTCCATAAATAAATCAGCTGCTTGTGTCAAAGTTCCCGCTGTATCACACATATCATCTATAAGAATAACATCTTTACCTTCTACATCTCCAATCACAGTCATCTCAGCAACTTCATTAGGTTTTTTTCTCTGTTTATGACATATCGCTAATCCAGTATTTAGTCTTTTAGCATATGCATTTGATCTTTTTGCACCTCCAGCATCTGGAGCAGCCATTATCAAGTTCCCATTATTTAATTTCTCAATCTCTGGATAAAATATTGTTGATCCATACAAATGATCAACAGGAACCTCAAAGAAGCCTTGAATTTGATCAGCGTGCAAATCCATTGTCATTATTCTATCAATACCTGAGGCCATTAACATATTCGCAATTAACTTTGCACCAATTGCCACTCGAGGTTTATCTTTTCTATCTTGACGTGCAAAACCAAAATATGGTATTACAACAATAATTTTTCTTGCAGAAGCACGTTTTGCAGCATCAACCATTAACAATAATTCCAATAAGTTATCTGCAGGGGGTATTGTGGATTGAACAATAAATACATCCTGTCCTCTTACCGTTTCCTCAAATGAAGGCTGAAATTCCCCATCACTGAATTTAGTAAGCTTAACATCTCCTAAAGAAAGACCAAAAGAGGTAGCTATTTTCTTAGCCAAAACTTTAGAAGCACAACCTGAAAATATTTTAATTCCTGAAACAGACATGTAATTAAAGACTAATTAGGGGCGCAAAGTTAGTATAATTTTAATTATAATTAGTTCTTTAACCCCTTATTATTACTTTATTCAAATTATTGGGGTATTAAACATCATTAATAATACTCATTTTTTGTAAAAAAAAATAACTCTCTTCTAAAGAAGGAACAAAGATGTCCATTATCCTATGAATAGGAAAATAGACTAATGATTTAGATTTAATACTATCTGCAATATATTCCCCTTTCGGATCAAATAATTCAGTAAAGTATATTAAAAACCCAAATAATAAAACAATTTTTAATATTGAAAACATAACACCTAAAATTCTATTTAATAATCCTAATTGAACTAATGATATGAATTTTTGAAATACTATACCTGCAAAATAAACAGTAGAACCAGTGATTAAAAAAATAATAACAAAAGATATAATAGGTAAATAATCCAAACTTATTTCCAACCTTTCAATCAAAATTTCAATTAATGAATCTGAAAAATTAAAAGCAGTGTAAATAGCTATAAATAAGGATAAAAAAGTAAAGAGCTCTATGATAAAGCCCTTTTTAAAACCACGAAAAGCTGCTAAAATTATAGAAATAAAAAAAATAATATCAATAAAATTCATTTATTAATAAATTTAATCACAATCTGATTTTAACTTGGTTGTTAAAGATAATCTTACCTGAGGCCATAGTTTAGAAATTCCATCTTTACCAGTATGAACATCTCTACAAACATTATTTAAAGCAATTATTCCAGACATAGCATTCCAAGATGAAACATCTACTATTGATGTAAATGAAAATATGTTTTCTGCTAAAGAATATTTTCCAATAACATCATATGATAAAAGATTCATCTTAATGTTGATTTTACATGTTCCATCATCATTAAGTGAAATAATTGAACCTTTAATAGTTGGAGTGTTTATTGTCTCAAAAAAATATTTAAGTATTTTCCCATTTCTTTCAAGATTATTCGTCTCAACAGAACTTGTATTAATTTCAAATGAGATTGATTCTATTACAGAAATAGGATCATCAAACTTCTTACTCTTAACTTCTATTTCATTAAAACCGCCCAAAACACCTACTCTTTCAGATGTCTTATAAGCTTCCCAACTAAACTTTGTAGTGCCTTCATTGTAAGAATAAAAACAAGAAGAAGGTGACTCTAATTGTTTGATGTTAGATTTTTCAGAATCTGATTTACATGAACTTAAAAAAACAAGAAAGAAGATGTTTAATAATATGATTATTTTATTCAGCATTTTTTTCTTCAAAGTTAGAAATAAACTAGAATATATTTATATAAAATCTAAATATGAATATTTATTTTTGTCATATGGATTATGACGTTGAATTAAAATTTCAAGAAGTAAAAAAACAACTTGAAACAATCTTTGGAGAAGGTATGGATATTCAAAGCCTATTGTTTATGGTTGGTGTAAATGAATTGGGTTTTGGTTATAAAAATTTCTCAAAAGCAGAAAAGACTAATCTTATTCATATTGCAATTTGTACATTACTAGAACCATATGGATATTACCAATTTGAAGGACTCGATAAAGATAAATGGCCCCATTTTAAGCTCCTAAAAAAAATCCCTTACATTAACAGCAGGGAACAACAACATTTAATAAAAGAAGCACTGACATCATATTTCCTTGAAAATAATTATGTTTCCCTCTCTTCTTCTTAATAAAACAATATATTTGCAGGAATAAATTTTAAATATGGTTTTTTTAATTAAGGCTTGTCAATTATTATTATCACTTTCAATATTAGTCATTCTTCATGAATTTGGTCATTATATTGCCGCTCGACTTTTTAAAATTCGTGTAGAAAAGTTCTATCTATTTTTTAATCCTTGGTTCTCAATATTAAAAAAGAAAATTGGAAATACTGAGTGGGGCATTGGTTGGTTGCCTTTAGGAGGTTATGTCAAAATTTCAGGAATGATTGACGAATCAATGGATAAAGAACAAATGAGTAAACCACCTCAACCATGGGAGTTTAGATCAAAACCTGCATGGCAAAGACTAATTGTTATGATTGGTGGAGTCGTGGTTAATTTAATCCTCGGTATTTTGATATACATTTTTGTAGTTTTCTCATGGGGTGAAGAACAAGTGCAGACAAAAAACTTAAACCATGGATTAAACATTCACCAATCATTAGCAAAATATAATATCAATAATGGAGACAATATTATTGCAATTAACAATAAGGAAGTCAAACATATTAATGATATAAATAATGGGCTTCTTTTAAGAAACTATAGAGAATTAAGAGTAAAACACAAAAATGGCACAGTAGAATCTATTACTCTACCAGATAATATAGATTATGAACTTTTTGAAGCAGGAGCTTTTCCTGTAGTTACTTTACAAAGTTACGCAATAGTTCAATCTGTTAATCCTGGAAGCATTGCTGAAAATGCAGGCTTTGTAAAAGGAGATGAAATAAGAAAAATTAAACAAGAAACCGTGTACTATGGTGATATCCAACCTATATTACGTGAAAATGCGGGAAAAACAATTACTGTAGATATCATACGTGATGGTCAAGAAATGACAATTAATACACCTGTCGGGTCTGATAGTTTAATTGGTTTTTCTTATAACATCGAAAGTTTTATTGAAAAGGATAAAATTCAAACAGTATATTATAGCTTTTTGGGTAGTATTGGAAGAGGAATGAATCGTGGACTAAATACTCTTGGAGATTATGTAGCACAATTAAAATTCTTATTTACAAAAAAAGGGGCAACTTCTTTAGGAGGATTTGGTGCAATAGGAAATTTGTTTCCTGCTCAATGGGATTGGCAAAAATTTTGGCTAAATACTGCGTTAATATCCATAATATTAGCTTTTATGAATATACTCCCTATTCCCGCGCTTGATGGTGGACATGTAGTATTCTTATTATATGAAATAATAACAGGTAAAGAAGCTCCTCAAAAAATATTAGAATATGCTCAATATGTCGGTTTCTTCATACTAATAAGCCTATTAATTTATGCAAATGGTAATGATTTGTACCGCGCCATATTTGGAGGATTTTAATCCTCATTATTTCATTTTTTAATAATTTGTAATAAATTTTATATTCCTTTTTAAACCATCATATTTTGTCCTTTTAACTGCACTTTTCCTAAAAATTTCACGAAACACTTCTTCAGATATGTCTTCCCAATCAGCCTTTGACATCTTTACTAATTTGATGTGAGGATCAAAATTTTCTTGATTATGAGGCTTTGAAAACCTATTCCAAGGACATACATCTTGACAAACATCACACCCAAAAATCCAATTATCCATTTTACCTTTAAACTCACTTGGAATTTGACTCTTAAGTTCAATTGTCAAATATGAAATACATTTAGATGCATCTAATTTATATGATGTTAAAGCTTCTGTTGGACATGCATCAATACACTTTGTACATGACCCACAATAATCTTTTATAGGACCATCCTCTTCTAAATCAATATCTAAAATCAACTCTGCGATAAAAAAATACGAACCACTTTTTGGATTTATAATATTAGTATTCTTACCCATCCATCCTAAGCCACTTCGCTTAGCCCATACCTTATCCATAACCGGTGCTGAATCAACAAAAACTCTTCCTCCAACTTCTCCAATTTCTATATTAATAAACTCTAATAATTTTTTTAATTTTTTTTTTATTACAAAATGATAATCCTCACCATAAGCATATTTAGAAATCTTGAGACCATCATTATTCTCCTCTATATCCTCTTTAGGAAAATAATTCAACAATAATGAGATAATAGATTTAGCTCCATCAACTAAAAGACGAGGATCTAAGCGCTTATCAAAATGATTCTCCATATAAGCCATCTGACCATGATGTCTTTTTTTCAACCAATCTTCCAACTTTTTTGCTTCTTCTTCTAAGAAATCTGCCTTAGAAATTCCAGTATAAAAGAACCCTAATTCTTTTGCCTTCTCTTTAATCAATCTTGTATATTCAACTTTTTTATTCAAAATAAGATATTAGAACAAGTCACCTTGAGTATTCTCTCTTTGCTTGCCTAAATGTTCATAAGCTTTTTCAGTGACCTTACGACCTCTTGGGGTTCGAAGTAAAAACCCTTCTTGAATTAAAAATGGTTCATATACTTCTTCAATAGTCCCTGAATTTTCACCAATAGCTGTTGCAATTGTGGTCATCCCAACAGGACCACCTTTAAATTTATCTATCATAACAGATAATATCTTATTATCCATTTCATCTAATCCATTTTGATCTACATTTAATGCCTCAAGAGATATTTCAGTAATTTCTATTGTTATATTCCCATTTCCTTTAATTTGAGCGAAATCACGAACTCTACGAAGTAGAGCATTTGCAATACGAGGAGTCCCTCTACTTCGGCTAGCTATTTGATAAGATGCTTCTTTTGATATAGGAATATCTAATAAATTGGCTGAACGACTAACAATTACTGTTAACATTTTAGAATTATAATATTCTAAACGTAAATTAATTCCAAATCTTGCTCTTAACGGAGATGTAAGCAGGCCAGACCGAGTTGTTGCACCAATTAATGTAAATGGATTTAATGCAATTTGAACACTTCTAGCATTTGGTCCAGTATCAATTAGTACGTCAATACTATAATCTTCCATTGCTGAATATAAATATTCTTCAACAACAGGACTAAGGCGATGAATTTCATCAATAAATAAGACATCTCCTGTTTGAAGATTTGTAAGTAAACCTGCAAGGTCACCTGGTTTATCTAATACAGGTCCACTAGTAACCCTAAAACCAACGTTTAATTCATTGGCTATAATATGAGCTAACGTTGTTTTACCGAGACCAGGTGGTCCATGCAATAAAATATGATCTAATGGTTCCTTTCTTAGTAAAGCAGCTTTAATAAATACTTGAAGATTATCTACAATTTTTGATTGGCCTGTGAAATCTTTTAATCTTTCAGGTCTTAACACCTTGTCAAAATCGTTCTCACCCTTACTATCAGCTGCTTCCCTATAATCAAATGTGTCTTCCAAGTATTTGAATTTACTCAAAAATACAAAAAGACCTTTGTCAAATCAAAGGATATTTTAAATTTTCAAATATTATTTAATGTTCTTCTTCTCCTTCTTTTAATGGAATAATCTGAGAAATAAAATCCTCTTCTGCTCCTGGTTTAGAATAATCATAAGCCCATCTGTGAACTGTTGGCAATTCATTTGGCCAATTACCGTGAATATGCTCCACTGGTGTAGTCCATTCTAGGGTGTTAGATTTCCAAGGGTTTTTATTGGCTTTAGGCCCTCTGAATATACTATAGAAAAAGTTAAATAAGAAAATAATCTGAGCTAATGCAGAAATAATTGCAAAAATTGTAATAATAACATTTAAATCAAACATTAAATTATAAGATTCCATGTCAAAATCTTGATATACAGAATAATTATAATACCTTCTTGGAGCACCTGCTAAACCAACAAAATGCATAGGGAAAAATACACCATAAGCACCGACTATTGTTATCCAAAAATGAACATAACCCATACGATTATTTAGCATCCTACCAAACATCTTTGGGAACCAATGATACACACCCGCAAACATGCCAAAAACAGCAGAAAGGCCCATCACAACATGAAAATGTGCTACAACAAAGTAAGTGTCATGAATAGCAATGTCTAAAGCCGCATCAGCTAAAATAATGCCTGTAACTCCTCCTGTAATAAATGTTGAGACTAAACCAATTGTAAATAACATTGCAGGAGTGTATACAATAGAACCTCTCCATAAAGTAGTTATATAATTGAATACTTTTACTGCAGATGGTATAGCAATTAATAAGGTAGTAAACACAAACACCGAACCTAAAAAAGGATTCATTCCTGTAACAAACATATGATGAGCCCATACAATAAATGATAAAAATGCAATAGCTAAAATAGATCCAATCATAGCTCTATAACCAAATATCGGTTTCCGAGAATTAGTTGAAATAATTTCAGAAGATAATCCAAGGGCAGGAATTAATACGATGTATACCTCAGGGTGACCTAAAAACCAAAATAAGTGTTGGTATAATAAAGGTGAACCACCATGTTGTGCAAGCATTTCTCCACCAACAATAATGTCAGACAAATAAAAACTAGTCCCTGCAACTCTATCCATGATTAATAATAGGACTGCTGAAAATAGAACTGGGAATGACAAAACACCTATAATTGCTGTAATAAAAAAGGCCCAAATTGTTAAAGGTAGTCTTGTCATACTCATTCCTTTAGTTCGAAGGTTTAAAACCGTAACAATATAATTTAGAGACCCAATTAATGATGATGCAATAAAAACTGACATTGACATAAGCCACAAAGTCATTCCTGTTCCAGATCCACTAACTGCTTGGGGTAAAGCTGAGAGAGGAGGATAGATGGTCCAACCAGCCATAGCAGGACCAGATTCAACAAATAGAGATGCCAACATAAGTATAGAAGACAAGAGAAAAAACCAATAAGATAACATATTTAAAAAGCCTGAAGCCATGTCACGAGCTCCTATTTGGAGAGGGATAAGTAAATTAGAAAATGTTCCTGATAAGCCTCCGGTTAGAAGAAAGAAAACCATAATAGTACCATGAATTGTCACTAGACCTAAATACATATCTTCTTTCATAATACCACCAGGAGCCCATTCTTCACCTAAAAATAAAGAAACAAAATCAGAACTTTCTCCTGGCCAAGCTAATTGCATCCTGAAAAGTGTAGACAATAACATTGCAACAATACCCATAAATACGGCAGTCATTAAAAACTGCTTTCCTATCATCTTATGGTCTTGACTAAAAATGTACTTTGACACAAATGTTTCATGGTGATGATCGTGGTTATCTTGATTTCCTTCACTCATTTATCTATATTTTAAATTTTTATTTTACAATTGTTAATTAGAAGCAAAATATTTATCTCTAAATGTTTGTGTTGATTTATTATTCAACCAAATCTTGTAAGTATTTTCTTCTAATACTACTACCATCATTTTCATCTTATAATGAGCACCACCACATATTTTATTACACAAAAGGGCATAATTAAATTTCTTGTCATTTTTTTTCTCTCGCATTTCTAATGTTGTTAGAGTAGGGGTAAACTTCATCCTTGTGGTCATTCCAGGGACGGTATTCATTTGTGCACGAAAATGTGGGAAATAAGCTGAATGTATAACATCTTTAGATCTAAAATTAAACTCATATTCTTTCCCCTTACATAGATAAAGGGTGTCTTTTTGAATGAAATCGTCCCAAGCTGTTGCATCTGAATTTGGGTCATGTCTTTCTTTCATTTGATAAAGCAAACCTACAAGCTTATTTTTTCTGTCTAAATCTATTAAAAGAGATTCTCTATCAGAATCAGAGAAAATTAAATGTTCATCATTTAATTTGTCCTCTATTAAATTTATCCCATCACTACCACTCTCCATGTAATGAATGGCGGAATCAATAGTATTGGTAGTCATGATAGCTAGTTCATTATTGTCAGCAGTCAATTTATAATCAAATTTTCCTAAAATATTATCTAACCCTGAATAACGAGCAGTCCAATCAAATTGTTTAGAAAATAACTCTACTCGAATTGATTCAGGATTGGCGCTAGAGGTAACTTCATTCCAAGTTCTTAAACCTAAAATTATAATAACAGCTAAAACAAGAGCTGGTGCTATGGTCCACATCATCTCTAATTTATTGTTGTGTGGATAGAAGTATGCTGGAACACCAATTTTTTTAACATATTTATATGCAAATATGAATAATAAAGAGTTTGTTAGAAAGAAAACAGCAATTATGATAATAAAATTTAAGTTCAATAACCAATCTGTCTCTTTTCCATGAACGGAAGCTGCTTCTCCACGACCAGTCCATCCGTATGATAACATTAACCATATAAATCCACCAAACAGAACGAACATAAATAAAAGCATCAAATTAGCATTAAACTTATTGTCTCGAGTACTAATTTCCGCTTCATTATTATTTCTCAATTTAGAAGATATTTCATATACTCTGATTAGCTGAGCAATCGCAATTACTCCTAAAATTATTACCCCTATTACAACTAATTTACTTACCATCTATTATAAATTATATTTCATGATGAATACTTTCGTCTAAGAATGGATGATTAACTGGACTAATCGGAGCTTTAGTCAAGTTATTCAAAATTACTCTTATAAAAATACCCGTCATTAAAACAACCATACCTATTTCTAAAAATCCAATTTTCGCTGTGGCGCCCATTGAACCTGCACATACCATAATATAAACGTCAATCCAGTGAAAAGCTAAAATAATTAATCCAACGATAGTTAAAATACCTGAATGACGTTTAGCCTCTCTTGACATAAATAATAACATTGGGAACACAAAGTTTACAACAAACATTCCAAAGTACATGACTTTATAATTTTCTATCCTCATCATGTAATAAGCAACCTCTTCTCCTATATTAGAATACCATATTAACATATATTGGGAAAACCATAAATAAGACCATAAAAAAGATGTAGCAAAAATCCATTTACCAATATCATGAATGTGACTATCATTAACCTTTGTTAAATAACCTTGTTTTTTCAAGTACAAAGTGAGTAAAACTAGAACAACCATAGATGAACACCAAATTCCAGCAAATGTATACCAACCAAACAATGTAGAAAACCAATGAACATCTATAGACATTAACCAGTCCCATGAAGACGTAGAACTAAATACAGCAAAAAACACCAAAAATAAGGCTCCTTTTTTATAATTTTTAAAATGAATTTCTGTTCCTCCTTTAATGTCTTCTTCTAAAGATCTCTTTCTGAATCCTCTCCAAAAAATATAATATACCCCTAGGTATGCTATGGTTCTAATCCAAAAAAACAACTTATTTAAATAAAATGATTTGCCTTTTATAATTTCATCATGAGCAACTACCTCAGGATCCATCCATGTATAGAGATGAGATCCATCATTAATTGTAATGACAAAAAGTGTAAGCACCATAAAGCCAATTCCATAAGGAATGTATCCAGCAATACCCTCAATAACTCTCTTGATTAAAGCATACCAACCTGATTCAGTAGCATACGCTAAAGCTAAATAAAACAAAGCCCCTAAGCCAATCGAAAAGAAGAAGAAACTATTTATTAAACTACTAGCTAAGATTCTTTGTGTTCTATTACTGTCTCCCCATACCAAAATTATTCCGAGTAAAGTAAATATAAGCCCTATGGAAATTAATATTAAGGTGAACTTATTTGCTTTATTTGTTATTTTAAACTCCATCTATCTTTTTATAATTTATTGCTCTAAATTTGATGCGTCATTTAAATCAAAATTCCCATAATCAGGGTCTTGAAATTTTCTAACATAATGCACTAATGTCCATATTTCTTTTTTATTTAAAAGAGAACTATGCGCACCCATCATACCTTTACCGTAGTATATAGAATAGAAGATTTGTCCATCACCCAAATTTGTTAGATTAGAATAATTTGGAACTCCAGCGTAAGCACCACTTTTAACCATTGGGCCATTTCCATCTCCCTTTTTACCATGACAATGAGCACAATTTGAATTAAACAACTGCTTCCCTTCTTCGAAAATTTTTGTGCTATTTTCTAGAGTTAATTTTAATGGATTTTTATCAGAAACGGCCAAATCATATTGATTTATTTCTGATAAATCATCGTCATACATACCATGAGTAGTTTTCATAGAAATATGTGCTTTTCTATTATATGGCATCATTATACTAACTGTAGAAGAATCAGTGCCAACATATGGTATAGATCCATAAGGTGGCCTCTTGGCTGAACGTTTAAGTTTAATCTCTTTATTTTCTCTCCCTCTTATTTCAGCATAGTCAACGTAAGGTTCAATCGCTGGAGAACGATACATGTCTGGCATATATTCCAAACCGGGACTGTCAGGGTCAGAAGAGCATGAGACAAAGTTAAGTAGGATAAAAAATACCGTTACTACCTTAATTAATGCTATATAATTTATTTTAATCATATTTAATTATTATATCTCTTTTTGTTCAATTTCAACAAAACTAGTTTCTTTAATAAAAGCTTCTAATTCCTTTGCAGAATAATTTGAATTTTGAGACGCTCTTAATTCAATTACAAAACGATCATCTGTTGTTCTCACATCTGGATTCTGAGCTTTCATACCAGGTAAAGTCCTATTAGCAATAAAATAAGTAATTGCCATACCATGAGCTGCACATAATACAGTAAACTCAAATGAAATTGGAATAAAAGCTAACATATTCTCTAAATAAGAGAAATTAGGTTTACCTCCAATATTCATAGGCCAATCAACAACCATAAAATATCTCATCCCTACAGTCGCGAGAGTCAATCCAATTAATCCATATATAAATGCAAATATTCCTAAACGAGTATGTTCTACACCAATTATTGGATCTATTCCATGAATAGGAAATGGGGAGAAAACTTCATGAACTTTTACTCCTTTCGAAACAAGATGTTTTGCACTCTCTTTTAAAACATCATCGTCATCATACATTGCATATATTAGTTTATCAGCCATTCTATTTTGAATTAGATTTTTTAGCTTTTTTTAATTCTGATTTACTCTTTATTTTAATATTTGTACCATTTTTATATGACTCCCCAGATGATTTCAAAATTGATTTAATTTCAGCAATAGGTAATACAGGGAAATATCTAGCAAATAATAAGAAGAAAACAAAAAATAAACCAATAGTACCAATATATACACCTATATCGATATGACTAGGGTAATGCATGCTCCAAGAAGAAGGAAGATAGTCTCGATGAAGAGATGTAACAATAATTACATAACGTTCGAACCACATACCAATATTAACAACAATTGAGATAATGAATGTAAATAATAAACTTCTTCTTAATCGTCTAAACCACATTAATTGTGGTGAAATAACGTTACAAGTCATCATCGACCAATAAGCCCACCAATATGGTCCTGTAGCTCTATTTATAAATGCATAAGCCTCATATTCTACACCAGAATACCAAGAAACAAACAACTCTGTTATGTACGCTGTACCTACTATTGAACCAGTAACCATAATTACAATATTCATATACTCAACATGCTTTGTGTGAATATATGCTTCCAATTTCATTGCTTTACGCATAATAAGCATCAATGTCTGAACCATTGCAAAACCAGAGAATACAGCTCCAGCAACAAAATATGGAGGAAAAATTGTTGTATGCCAACCTGGAATAACTGATGTGGCAAAATCAAAGGATACTATAGAGTGAACTGAGAAAACAAGTGGTGTTGCTAATCCAGCTAAAACTAATGAGATCAACTCAAACCTATTCCAATGTTTTGCACGACCTGACCAACCAAAAGATAAAATACTATACATCTTCTTAGAGATTGGTTTCTTTGATCTATCTCTAATAGTAGCAAAATCTGGAATTAAACCTATATACCAAAAAACCAATGAAACTGATAGATATGTTGATATAGCAAACACATCCCAAAGAAGTGGGGAATTAAAGTTAACCCATAAAGATCCAAATTGATTGGGTATAGGCATAACCCAATACCCAACCCATAAACGCCCCATATGAATTAAAGGGAACAATCCTGCCATAAATACTGCGAATATGGTCATAGCTTCCGCTGAACGGTTTATAGCCATTCTCCATTTTTGACGGAATAATAAAAGTACAGCTGAAATTAATGTCCCAGCATGTCCGATACCAACCCACCAAACAAAGTTAGTTATATCCCAAGCCCATCCAATTGTCTTATTTAATCCCCAAACACCAACACCAGTACCTAATAAATATAAAATACAACCAATACCATATATACCTATAATTAAAGCTATACCAAAGAGAATATACCATGTTCTTGGAGCTTTATCTTCTATAGGCTTACATACATCTTGCGTGACATCATTGAAGGTCTTATGTCCTAATATAAGTGGCTCTCTGATCGCTGATTCTTTATGCATGGATAGGTTTTATTACAAATTAATGACTACTTTGATTTTCTTCATGTGCATGAGAATGATTTCCACCATGAGTTTCGTTATCACCATGATGAATAGATTCTTTAACTACTTGAAGAGATTCAACTTCTTTATCTTCCTCATTCCTTACCTTAACTTTATACCATATATTTGGTTTAACACCAATTTCTTCTAGAACTTGATATGATCTTTTATCTTCAGAACTTGCTCGTACGTTAGAATTAACATCATTCCAATCTCCAAAAGTAATTGCCCCTGCAGGACACGCATCGCCACAAACTGAAGATGTATCTTTATCTGTGATTGGTCTACTTTCAGATTTTGCTTTCAATTTAGCAGCCTGAATATTTTGAACACACATAGAGCATTTCTCCATTACACCTCTAGTTCTAACTGTAACATCAGGATTTAAAACCATACGACCTAAATCATCCTGTGCAGGATTAATTTCGGCTTGAGCCTTATAAGAAGGATAATTAAACCAATTAAAACGACGAACTTTATATGGACAATTGTTAGCACAATATCTAGTACCTATACATCTATTATAGGTCATTTGATTTAACCCTTCATTACTGTGTGTTGTAGCTGCAACAGGACAAACTGTTTCACATGGAGCATGATTACAATGTTGACACATCATAGGTTGGTGTACAACTTTAGGATTTAAAGCAGGATGTTCAGCATCAGCAAACCATTCCATTTTACTTTTATTGTGATCACTTCTAAGCCCAACATTAGCCTCTTCTTCAGAAGAAAAGTACCTGTCAATTCTTAACCAATGCATTTCACGACCTTTTCTAACCTCCGTTTTACCTACTACTGGCACATTGTTTTCAGCTTGACAGGCTATTAGGCAAGTCCCACAACCAAAACATTTGTTTAAATCGATTGTCATAGCCCAACGATGTCCAATTTTTTCTACTGGATGAGCATCCCATAAATCAAAATCTTCTACTGGAGCATCTACATGATGACCATGATCGTCGAGCTTCTGAAGGGTATGATCAGGATTATATGATTGTTTATCTTTCGATTTATAAACATCTAAAGTAGTTTCTCTGATAATTGAGTGACGCCCCATAACAGTGGAATGAATTTGAGTCGCAGCAATTAAATACTTTTCATCCAACTTTTGAATATCTCCAGATGTTTCATAACAGTTGGTCCCATTAAAAAGTTGAACAAATTTAAATGCATTCTGGCCAATTGGGAGAGGATTACCATTATTATCCGTGTGATAACCTCCATACTCTTTAGTCTGATATGCGGCTTTACCTATTTTTTCACCATTACCTCCTCGACCATAGCCTAAAGCAACTCCAACTGTACCTAGAGCTTGACCTGGTAAAGGATAAACAGGTAATTTAAGTTCAGCCTTTCCAACCTTTATTGTAGCAAGATCTAATCCATTTTCTTGATCAAAAGTAGTAGCATACTCCTTCATTTCAAGAGGATTCATTGTGATGTAATTGTCCCAAGTAACTTTAGTCATAGGGTCTGGCATTTCCTGCAACCAAGGATTATTAGCTTGTAAGCCAATACCCAAACTAGCTTTTTGATATAAGACTATTTCATGTTTTCCTGAAAACTTAGGGAATTTTAACCCCGATAATGAAATAGAATTAAACTCCGTATCTTTAGTGTCTGAAATTTCAGAAGAGCTAACAGAACTATTATGTACTAAAATATTCCAATCTGATTGTTTATAATTAGAAGAATTACCTAGTCTTTCTCGAATTGTATTTTCCCAATGATTTTTAATGAAATCATAGGCAACTTTAGAATCTTTACCACCTCTATCTGACTTATTAGACCATACAAGAATTGATTCTATAACAGAAGCTGTATTATGAAGTGGTCGAATAGTTGGTTGAGCAATGCTGAAATGGTTTTTTACTGGCATATAATCTAACCAAGATTCTAAAGCATGATGATCAGGAACAACATATTTACAAAGAGACGCTGTTTCATCTGCATATAGAGAAAATGAAATAGACGTTTTAATTTTTTTGATCGCTCTACCAAAATCCGACCCATCAGATAAAGAGTAAACAGGATTAACTCCATAAAACATAACTGCATCAGGCAAATCACCATTTATGGAATTTTTAACAAAAGAATCCATAATTAAATCATCTGATTTAAAAAGATTAATTGGATTATTTATATTTATTGTAGACCTGTAGGCTCCCAACACAAAATTCAATTTATTTGTCAAAATCTGGATAGAAGTCTCGTTTGAACCACAAACGACTAAAGAATTAGATTCTGATTTTTTTAATGAAATAATCGCTTCTTTAACTTTAGCTTCGATATCTTTATTTAACTTAAAAGGAAAATCTACTTTTACTCCAAAAGCATTTAGCATGTATGCTAAAACAGCTTTTTGTTCAGAAGGTTTTATCATCCCTCTAACATCAGCATTAGATCCAGTAATTGACATTACTGACTCAAACTGGAAATGCTTTGACATCCATTCTCCATCAGGATCTCTTCTAGCTCCATACTGACCAGAAAACTGAGTTGGCATTAGCCAAGAATTCAGGAAGTCTGCTCCTATACTAACTATAGTTTTAGCTTTAGAAAAATCATAACTTGGTATAAAACCAATATTTGAATCTGAATTTTCACTTAAGAATGAAACTTTATTTGCATTACGGATTCCTGAATAGGAGACGGCGTCATATTGAATGTGTTCTATTTGTGAATTTGGCAGAGAATCTTTCATAGTAGAAATTGCCTCTGAAATAGAAGGGCTAATAATTGTGTTTGAAACAATTACGATTTTCTTCGCAGATTCTAATCCAGAACGAATTTTAGTATCTACTTCTAAGTAATTTGCTTTTTGACCATCAATAGTAGGATTTTTCAATCTTTCACTATCATAAAGACTTAAAACTGAAGCTACAATTTGAGGATTAGTATTACCATGAGTAATACCATAGTCTTTATTGCCTTTTATCAAGATAGGGCGACCTTCTCTAGTCTTCACTAAAATACTTGCATATGAGTTTCCATCATAGTATGTAGAAGCATACCATGTTGCAAGACCCGGAGTGACATTTTCAGGCTTGTTAACATAAGGAATTGCCTTAGTAACAGGAGCCTCACATGCTGCGACAGTTGCAGCAGCAACACTAAAACCTAAAAATTTCAAGAAATCTCTTCGACCAGTAGATGATTCTTGAAGACTTTCGTCTCCCAAGAAATCTTGAACCGAATTTTCAATTGGAAACTCTCTATTAGCAGACTCAAGATAAGAGTCTGTTTCTTTAAGTTCGCCTATGTCTTTCCAATATTTCCTTTCCTTTGCCATTTTGTTAATTAATTAATAGTGGCATTTTGCACACTCCCATCCCCCTAACTCCTTAACAGTTACTTTCCCATCTTCTAAATATTTTCTATATAAGTCTTTATCGCCGTCCATTAAACGTTTATGAATTTCATCATAATATCCATCTTTTTTGCTATCTAACGATCCTGTTGATATTTCTTTTGCACCATGACATTCAATGCACCATCCCATTGTTAATGTTGGCTTAGTTAACTTGATATTCCCTTCAACCATATTTAACGCTTGAATAGACTGAACCTTAACTGTTTCATCCATTTTAGTCATATCACCATGACATTGCTTACAATCAATCCCTCCTACTTTCACATGTTGAGAATGGTTAAAATATACATGATCAGGTAACTGATGTACTTTATTCCATATTATCTCTTTTGTTTCTCCTGTATATTTTCCAGCACCTGATGGATCATATCCTGCAGCAGCATATATCTTTTGGATTTGTTCTTGTTGTTCTGGGGTGTTTCCATTAATTTGCTTGTGACAATTCATACAAACATTTACTGTAGGAAGGCCTGCTGATTTTGATTTGTTAACTGAATTATGACAATACTTACAATCGATTCCATTAACTCCAGCATGAATAGAATGAGGGAAGTTAATTGGTTGAGAAGGTTGGTAGTTTTCAACCACTCCTACGCTGTAAAGTGTTAGGAAAAGAGATACCACCAAACCTATAATAATACATACGATAGATATAGCAACAGTTTTTCTGTATTTCCATGCTAGCCTTTTTAGTTCATCTAAGTAGGATAAATCTTCTTCTAATTTTCCCCCATCTATTTCAAGCGAAGTAGATTGTAACTGGCGGCGAACGCCACCAACAGCAAGAATAATAATTGAAAAAATTACACCTAATATAATCCATATCCAAGTTGAATTAGATGACTGATCAATATCTTCGGCACCCACTTCAGATGACGGACCCGCAGATGCAACTACTTCTTCTTGAGAATCGATCCAATCAAATATACTTGTGATTTGATCTTTTGACAAATCAGGGAAATTATTCATTGCTGTCGGAGACCAAGTAGAAACTTGTTGAGCATATGGGTCAGCTGCAACAGCTTTGCTCCAATTATTAACCCATAAAATAATTGAATTTTCTTTAGCTCCTCCATCAGACCACTTTTGACGAACTTGGTATAGCTTAGGGCCAGTTCCATCTTTAAAAATTTGGTGACAAGTGGCACATTTAGCTTTAAATAGAGCCTCTCCTTGTCCATTTGATTTAAATGACGGAATTATAAACAGAATGATTATAGCCCGAATGGACAACTTAATAAAAATTGCAAGAACCTGACTACTAGATATTTTCACTTAAAAAACTGTTAGTCCAAGATTAATTTATCAATTTAACTAAAGCAAAGTTAGTTAAATGTCATATTTTATGACAGTTTTATGACAAAAAAAAACGGAAAAGGTTAATTTAGAATTATTCTAAATAATGGCAGCTTAATAAAATCATCTATTGTAAATTTAACTAGGCAAATTTTACAACTAAAAATCAGACTACTTTAATTCTTTAGGCACAAAAATTGATTAAAGTATTTTGTAACTTTGTAATTCAAATGACTACCTTATATAAAATAAAAATCATAATACTATTACAAACACTAAGTATTAATATAACTCTATCTCAAAGGGAGGGCGTAAAAATAATACAAGATGAAAGAATTGAAAACATTATACATGAACAAAGTGAAATTTCATCTAAATCAACAAGGCAAAAAATAAATGGTTTTAGAATACAATTATTTTTTGACTCTGACAAAGAAAAAATCAATGTCGCTAAAGCCCTTTTTATGGCTAATCATAAAAAGATTGATACTTACATTACTTATAAAGCCCCTAACTTTTTTCTGAAAGCTGGTGATTTTAGGACACGTTTAGAAGCAGAAAAAGTAAGGTCAACTATTGAAAGTTTATTCCCCACTAGTTTTGTTATCAAAGAAAAAATCAACCTCCCTCGTCTCAAACGAAAAAACAGTTTCGAGGATGAATTATAAGCTCGGTAAAAATTATAAACTTTGTAGTAAAGCAATTATAAAATCGCTTTTTGAAACAGGTATAACTATAAAACACTACCCTTTTATTGCCACATTTAAAGAAATAAATTTAACCCTCCCTCCTCCTTTAAAAGTGACTTTTTCTGCACCCAAGAGAATCTTTAAAAAAGCTCACAGAAGAAATAAAATTAAACGAAAAACAAAAGAAGCATTTCGTTTAAACAAAAATATAATTGAACATTACCTCATAGAAAAAAACAAACAAATCGCTTTGTTTTTGGTATATTCAACTCAAGAAGAATTTAGCCATATTGTTCTTGAAGAAAAAACAAAAAAATTATTTGACAAAATCATCAATAAATTAGAAGAAAACCATGATTAATTTTGCTAAACATTTTAGTACTACATTCACAGCTATTTTATTAACATTAACAACCCCATGTCTATCTCAATCAAACGGATTCGAAGTTATTCGTAGCCTTGAGTTACTAGATCAAATTTACGAACATCTTGAAAAGTATTATGTTAACGATATAGAGGCAGGTAGATTATCTAAAACTGCAATTGATGCCGTTCTAAAAGATCTTGATCCTTATACTATATACTACCATGAGTCTAATATTGAAGACTATAAATTAATGACTACCGGCCAATATGGAGGAATTGGAGCTCTAATACGCAAAAACAATAACTATGTTTACATTTCCGAACCATATAAAGATAAACCAGCTGAAAAATCGGGGTTAAAAGCAGGTGATAAAATTTTAGTTATTGATGGCAAAGGAATGAAAAATAAATCTTCATCAGATATATCGAAAATTTTAAAAGGTCCAAAAGGGAGTGAAGTTGAAATAAAAATAGAACGAGATATAGGGGAGCGTAAAACAATAAAAACTTTCACTGTTTATCGTGATGAAATAAAACTACCAGATGTTCCTTATTCTGGTATGCTTAATGAAACAACTGGATATATCAAACTAAACAGCTTCACAAAGACAGCCTCTTCAGCTGTAAAATCTTCTTTCTTACAGTTAAAGAATGAAGGCATGAAAGAACTCATACTTGATTTAAGAGGGAATGGTGGTGGCTTGCTGATTGAAGCGGTTCGAATCGTTAATATGTTTGTAGAAAAAAACCAAGTTGTTGTTTCTACTAAAGGCAGGTTAGAAGAAGAAAACAACACATACAAAACAATGGCAGATCCTTTAGATATAGAAATCCCTTTAATCGTTTTAATTGATAGAAGATCCGCATCAGCTAGTGAAATTGTTTCTGGAAGTCTACAAGATTTAGATCGCGCATTGATTATTGGTGAAGAATCTTTTGGGAAAGGGCTAGTGCAAAGAACATATAATTTAAAGTATGGGTCAAAGGTGAAATTAACTATCGCTAAATATTACACACCATCTGGCAGATGTGTTCAACGGCTAGATTATTACGACAAAAATAACCTAGAAAAAGTTTCAGAAATCGCAGATTCACTAATTAAAAAATTCAAAACTAAAAATGGTCGAACCGTAACAGATGGAAGAGGTATAGAGCCTGACATCAAATTAGAACCTAAACTTCTTAGCCCTATAACCAAAACCCTTTTTAAAGAAAACTTTTTATTTGATTACGCTACAAGTTACTACTACAAGAATGATTCAATTGAAAAAGCGTCAAAGTTTAAATTGTCTGAAACAGAGTATACTGACTTTATAAACTATGTTTTAAACCAAGAATTCTCATATTCGACTAAGTCAGAAATAATTCTAAAAGATGTTAGAGAAAAACTAGAAAAAGAAGGGTTGTTTGAAGATGCTAAAATAGAATATAATGCATTAATGGATAGAATAGTTCCTTCAAAACAAAATGATTTAATTAAATTTAAAAGTGAAATAAAATCAATTTTAGAAAATGAAATTATTTCGAGATATTATTACCAATCAGGGAGAGCTCAAAACTCACTAAAAGAGGATATTGTTATAAACAAGTCTATTGAAGTTCTAAAAGATATAGATAATTACAACCATTTACTCGGCAACTAACTATGCTTAAAAAAAAAAGATTAGATATACATAATTTTGTACACTTAATAGCTATATCTGGTATTGCTTTTGGAATCCCAATCAGCAAAGCTATAATGTCAATTTCTATGGTCTTATTAATTACAAACCTCCTTCTTGAAGGAGATTTATATTCATATTGGGACAATATAAAAAAAAACAAACTATACCACCTAGTTCTTTCATTTCTAATTCTAAAAATTTGCAGCCTTATTTGGACATCAAATTTAAATTATGCTATTCATGACTTAAAGATGTCTCTACCTTTGCTCGTTATAATGACTTGTTTAACAATAAAACCAATAATTATAAAGAAACATTTGCACTTAATATTAACTCTATTTATCAGCTCTACAACTGTAGCTTCATTAATTAACTTTGGATTATATGTTAATTGGATTGGAGGCATAGAATACACAGATATAAGGGGTATGTCTGTTTTCTCTTCACACATAAGGTTTGGGCTAAGCATAAGTTTTTCTGTTGCAATATTATTATACTTTTTATCCTATTTTAAAAACAATAGTATAATTATATATTCATTAATTGCTTGGTTAATATTTTACACTTATTATAGCCAAGTAATTTCAGGATATTTAACTCTATTTGCGGTACTTTTAATCTATACAACATATAAAGCTTGGAAAATAAATAGAGGAATAGTTTTGCCAATTCTAACAATCTTTATAGGGTTAATAACACTTTTTTCTTTATCGATATTTATGCCAATTAGAATTAACAAAAATGATTATAAAGACTTGCCAAAAAAAACTTCAAACGGAAATTATTACACAAATAATTATAGTGAAATATCTCCCATTACAAAAAAACCAATTAATATTTTAGTTTGTGAACCTGAATTAAAAAATCAATGGCCAAAATATTCAAACATCGATTTTGACTCTACAGATAAAAAAGGTCAACCAATTAAGTCAACAATAATTCGTTACTTATCCTCAAAAGATTACCCCAAAGATTCGCTAGGACTATCAATGCTTAAACTTGAAGATTTAAAATCTATAGAAAACGGTGAAACTAACTATATTAAGAATGGTTTAATGTCTAGAATTTATAGTATTAAGTATCAACTATACAATAATAAAGATCCAAACAATCACTCACTATTGCAAAGATTAGAATACTGGAAATGTGGAATTAAAATATTATCTAAAAACTATATTGTTGGTGTAGGAATAGGAGATGTGGAAGATACATTTAAATCATATTACAAAAAAACCAAAACATTATTATTAGTAGAAAACCAACACAGAGCACATAATATGTATCTAACGATATTTATATCTTTAGGAATTTTAGGTATTTTAATTTTCCTCTTTATTCATGTTTTTTTCTTTAAACTAATGTTGAAAAAAAAGAACATTTTAGGCATATTTTTTATTATAATTATATTGATCTCTTTTACAATTGAAGATACATTAGAGACACAAGCAGGTATAACATTTTATAGTCTATTCATAGGATTGTTATCTACCAATGAAACAAAGAAAAAAAAGATCGAAAATTAAGTTTTTATTTATACAGTTCAAAAGTATTAACTTTACTAAAAAATAAATAATGAGTTTCGAATTAACAAAAGAATTTCTCGAATTGTTAAATAGTGCTATTCAAAAAAAGGATACTCTTTGGATGAAAAAAAATCTTTTTATTCTTCATCATGCAGATATTGCTGCAATCATTAATGAATTAGAATTTGAAAATTATTCCTACATATATAGCCTTATTAGTGAAGAAATTAAACCAAATGTACTTGTTGAGTTAGATAAAGATATTAGGGATAATATAATTCGAACATTTTCGACTTCAGAAATTGCAGAACAATTAGAATATATGGATTCTGATGATGCGGCCGATTTCTTAATCGGTTTCTCAAAAGAGAAAGTAGAAGAAATAATAGGAAAAATAAAAAATATTGAGACCGCGGAAGATATTGTAGACTTATTAAAATATGCACCTAATACTGCTGGTGGATTAATGCAAAAGGAATTCATCCAAGCCAAGGCAGAATGGCCTGTAAATAAATGTGTGGTTGAATTGAGAAAACAAGCTGAACAAGTTGAAAAAATATTTACAATTTATGTGGTCGATGAAAAAAATAAACTCATTGGATACCTATCATTAAAAAGCTTGTTAGTTGCAGACCCAAAAACAAAAATTAGTAAATTATACCAAAGCCAAAATATCATATCAGTCAAAATAAGTGATGATAAAGAAGATGTAGCTAGGGTTATGGAGAAATACGATTTAGTATCTGTACCTGTTATTGATATCCAAAACAAATTAGTTGGACGTATTACAATAGATGATATTGTTGATGTAATCAAAGATGAGGCTGAAAAAGATTTTCAATTAGCATCTGGTATCTCTGAAAACATTGAATCAAGTGATGGTGTTTGGAGGATTTCTAGAGCTCGAATCCCTTGGCTATTAATAGGATTGCTGGGAGGTGTTTTTGGTGCTCAAGTAATCTCTCTATTCGAAGGAGGAATTAGTGATGTACCCCAATTAGCTTTCTTTATTCCCCTTATCACTGCTATGGGAGGGAATGTTGGAGTTCAGTCATCTGCCATTGTCGTCCAATCGCTTGCTAGAGGTAATGATCAATTCGATTCAATTTTAAAAAAATTACAAAAAGAAGCTTTAGTCAGTATAATAAATGGATTACTTCTTTCTATAATTATTTATGGAATTAGTTTTTTCTTCCATAGCAATACGCTTGGCTTAGTTGTTAGTATATCATTGTTAACTGTTATTATTTCATCAGCAATATTTGGGACACTTATTCCTTTACTACTAGACAAATACAAAATTGACCCCGCTTTAGCTACTGGGCCATTCATTACAACGTTAAATGATGTACTTGGACTATTTATATATTTAACAATCGGTGTAGTTACATACGGTATATAATAAAACAAATACCATGAAAGTTGTTTTCCTTGACACTGTTCATTCGATTCTGGAAGAACGATTACTAGCCAGTGGATTTACATGTATTAATGCTATAAAACTTGACTACGAAAGTTGCTTAAACGAAATCTCTAATACTGATGGAATTATCATTCGTTCAAGGTTTAAATTAGATTTGGATTTTTTGTCTAAGTGTCATTCTCTAAAATTTATTGCGCGTTCAGGATCAGGTTTAGAAAATATCGACTTAAACTATTGTAAAAGGAGAGGGATAAAGGTTTATAATTCGCCTGAAGGTAACAAAAATGCAGTAGCCGAACATGGTCTAGGAATGCTACTGAACTTATTTAATAATATTCTAATAGCAGATTCAGAAATCCGAAAAGGGAAATGGATCCGTGAAAATAATAGGGGAATTGAATTAGCCGGTAAAACAATTGGTATTATTGGATTTGGGAATAATGGAGAGGCGTTAGCAAAAAAATTAAGTAGACTCAATATGCAAATTCTAGCTTATGATAAATATAAAACTGGATTTGGTGATTGTAAAATAAAAGAATCTAGTTTAGAAGAAATATATGAAAAAGCTAACATTGTTAGTTTCCATATACCCCAAAATGAAGAAACAATAAATTATGCTAACGATCAATTCTTTGACAACTTTAAACATGAAATCTATTTAATGAATTTGTCTAGAGGGAAGATTGTAAACACAGCTTCTCTAGTTAAAAACCTAAAAAAAGGTAAAGTAATCGGTGCTTGTTTAGATGTACTAGAATATGAAAAAACAAATTTTGAAGAATTATTTAACGAAAAATTATCTCTAGAATATGATTATTTAATTAATTCAAAAAAAGTCATATTATCTCCGCATATAGCAGGGTGGACAAACGAAAGTTTTTTTAAACTAAGTAATGTTTTAGCAGATAAAATATTGAATCAATTTAATCCTCCAACTCTAAGTAAATTTCCATAAAAAAGATCTTTACCTGTTGATGTTTTCATCCAAAGTTCAAATACTTCAATTCTACTCTTACGAAAATGTTTTTCTGCAAAAACCTTCAATTTTAAACAATCAATCTTTGGAGAGTATGTATTTACAATTAAAAAACCATTAGATTTTATGACTTTAGAGACCTTGAAAATAAGTTCTTCCAATTCATTTTCTAATTTCCATTTCTCTTTTTTTGGACCAATTCCCCATACAGGAGGGTCCATAATAACCCCATCATACCTTTTTTCTCTATTCATCTCTCTAGAAATAAATTTTAAGGCATCTTCATGAACCCATCTAATATCAGAAAAATCATTAATAGTCATATTTTTCTTAGCCCAAGCTAACATTTTCCTCACAGAATCTACATGAAAAACTGTATTACAAATATTTTTTGCAAATAAAGATGAGGCTCCCGTATATGCAAATAAATTTAAGAATGTATCTGTTTTATTTAAATTATTAAGTATATAATCCCAATTTATTCTCTGCTCAGGGAATAATCCAATGTGCTTGTTGTTTGTAAGCTTAAGAGAAAACCTTAACATCTGATAATTAATCACCCATTCACTTGGACTACCTGATTTTAGACATTTCCATTTACCCGTTTTTGTGCCAGTAGAAATAAATTCCCAATTTGCAATTTCAATCCATTGCTGAAAAGTTTTTTCTGACTTAAAATATGCTTGAACCTCTGGTCTAATTGTAATGATAGATCCCCAGCGTTCTAATTTTTTCCCTCCACCAGCATCTATTAACTCATAATCCTCCCAACCTCTTGTATACAGACGGTTAAAAGACATTTATCTACGAGGAGTCTTTTTTCTTCCACCCATCATCTGTGCCATCCTCATTTGATTCTTAGATGGTGCTACTTTGAGCTGCCTTTGCATCTGGCTAATTTGTTCTTTCATCATACCTCCACTGTCAAATTTCTTAGCTTCTGCTAAAAGTGTTAATGATTCCTTCTTCCTACCTGTTTGGGCACATATTCCAGCTAAATGCATTCTTGCAACAGCATTATCTTGTCCTGTTCTTAAACCTAAAGACATCGCTTTCCTTAAATATATTTCACTTTCAGAAAATCCAAGCTTTTGTGTATTCAAAACTGCTTTTAATAATAAAACATATGCATGCTGCTTCTTTGGCAAAAATTGTGGGTGTTTAATCTTATTAATATATTTTGATGCTTTCTCGGTATCTCCCGTTCTCATTGAATTCAAAGCAAGCACCATATTCTCGTTCCTAAAAAATGACAAGCCAACAATACATGTTAATAATATTAAAACTATTCCCCAACCCCAATAACCATTATAAAACATCATAATAGTTGATAACAAAGACAATGTTGCAACTATGCAACGAAGAAAAAATCTAACCATAATTATTTAATTGTTGCAATACATTTCAACTCAATGGCGATTGGAGTTGGCAATGAACTAATTTCTACTGTGGTTCTACAAGGTTGATTATCCTTAAAATATTCTGCATATATTTTATTATATAAATTAAAGTCCCGCTTCATATTTACTAAAAAAACAGTAACATCAATTAATTGGTCCCAATCTGAGTCACATTCCTTAAGGATTAAACGAACATTTTCAAACACACTACGACACTGACTTTCAAAATCAAAATCAACAAAATTTTTATTCTCGTCTATGCTTAAACCAGGAACAACTGTGTCATTTTGGCTTGAACCTGATATACGAGGCCCAACACCAGATAAAAACAACAGGTTCCCTGCCCTACGGGCATGAGGATATAAACCAACAGGCTTAGGTGCTTTACTTATAGAGAACTTATTTTCAGAAGACATATTAAATTATAATATTTAAAATTTATTTATGTTAAACAAATATAACGAGTATTCAAAAAAAATTAAAGTTTTAAATCCTTTAATGCTAAATTAAGATTTGAATACTTGAATCTAAAACCTGTAGATCTAATTTTATGATTTGATATATGAACTCCATTTATTAATAATGTACTCATCTCACCAAAAATGAATCTAAAAAAAATGGCAGGAATGGCCGGTAAAAATATTTTTTTATTAATGGAATTAGCCAAATCATTTATGAATTCTCTATTTGAGGTGTTTTGAGAAATGGCATTAAATGTCCCAATTAATTTTTTTTCAATTACATGAATAAATAAAGAAATTAAATCATCAATATGAATCCATGATATAATTTGTTCGCCGCTAGCAATAACAGAGCCTAAACCAAAACGAATGGGCTTAATCATCTTTTCAATAGCACCTCCATTCTTTGTCAACACAATACCCATTCTGATCTTTGTTGTTGGAACGAAATCAGTAAATAACTCAGCAGCTGACTCCCATTCTTTTACAAGAGAAGATATGTAATCATTTCCAAAAGAGTCTTTTTCATTATATCCACTAGGATTAGATAAACTTCCGTAGCATGTTATTCCTGATGCAGAAATATAATGTTTCAGATTAGGCATATATTTTCTATAAGAAAATAACAATTTCGTAGTCTCTACGCGAGAATCTTTAAGCTCTTGTCTTCTTTTTTTTGTCCATCTTTTGTCTGCAATACCCTCGCCACAAAGATTAATTACAACCTCAACTTTATCTAAAAATTTTCTTTCTATGTTCTTTGATTTTATATCCCAAGTAATTAAATCTTCATCATTAGTTCGAGATAATATAAAAACATTATGCCCTTTATTTAAAAGCGCCTTTCTTAATTCTTGACCTATTAGACCTGTTCCACCAGCTATTAAAAAATTCATTCAAAAAATATTCTTCCATTTAACCAATCTCTATCTATAACCGCTCCTTTATACTTATAAAAATCAATAGCGACGTCATTCCAATCTACAATTTGCCAATCCATACGAGAAAATCCTTCTTTCTGTGCTTGCAGTACTAAATTATCAAATAACTTTGAACCTACACCCTGCGAACGATATTCATTTAAAACAAATAAATCTTCTAGATAGAGACATGGCCCATTCCATGTAGAATAAGAAGTATAATATAAAGCAAAACCTAATATTAAATTATTTTTTTCTGCAACTATTGCATCACAATAATGATTGGTAAAAATATCTTCTAATAGTTTTTCAGGTGTGTTCTCAACAGAAGATGAAAAACCTTCGTACTCTGCAAGTTTTATAATTAAATCCATTACAGATTGTATATCTCTTTCTTCTATTTGACGAATAATCATTATTGAACCCCCGCTAAGTTAAACCTTAACCTAATCCCGGCAGCAATATTTCCTGTAGGGTATGATGTCGCAATCTTAGGTGTATTAATAGTCTGCTCATAGTACAATGTTAATGTCAAATAACGAGACATATTATAATCTCCAGAGGCCTTAATAGAAAGGACTTGCTGACCCGCTGTGGCTTGGTTTGTATTCTCAACCACTTTTCGAATAACTGTCAAATTATCCCTATAAGAACAATCAAACCTCAGATTAACAGGACTCGCAGGTATTTTTTCAATTGGTAGTTTTACTTTTGCAAACTTATATCCAATACCAATAACCCACTCATCACCTAAAATTTCTGTAACTTGATTATTGTTTAAAGATAAGGTCGCCGATCGATCTTTCTTATATTCAAATTTTGTGGTCAACCCTTGCCCTTTAACATTCCATGTAGCATCCATACCAATAAGTGGAGAGAAACGTTCACTAATTGCAACATTTTGAATCTGACTTTCAGCAATAAAATTACTGTTTAAATCTCTAGCTGAAGCATCTCCATTATCATCAAATTCAGCAGTAAGGTTAGATTGCATGCCAGAGATACTTACGGTCGAACTATATGAATGTCTTAAAACAAAGTTTTTTAAATGTTTTTTCATAAACTTAAAATTCTTTAACCCATTATAATTAACTGACCAATTAGGTAGTGGAAGATTCTTAATTGGATCAATATTATTCTCATTAATTGCTCTCTGAGTATATGAAGTAATAAAAGCACCTAATATAACTTCTTGCTGAGTACCACCATAACCATCATAATATCCAGAATTTAAAAGAGATGAGTTCCCATTTTGTTCGCCTAAAATTTCTGAAACCTCTTTCCTGTTTTCTAAAAGAGAAGAAAAAACAGATGATTTATATCCATTACCCAAAGCACTAAAGGCAGAGTTAATAGAAACGTTTGAATATGTTAAAGTTGAGATGGCTACCTTGCTTTGACTTTCAAAAATCGATACAGAGGGGTTCCATCTAAAAAACTCATTTTGATTTTCACTAAATGTTCTTAATACTTTAAGTTCGATTGTTAAATCCTTGATTGGCTCAAGTGTAGCCCTAAAATTTAAGTTTTTTGAATGTGTATTTGTATACTGTTTATTTAAATTTTCATTTTGAACTAACCATCCATTGTCTCTTGACGTCTCAGCAATGTTATAATTTGTTTCACGACCCCAAACATTATACCTTTGTTTACCAAGTATAAATCCTGACATGCCTAAATCAAAATTTGGATTAAACCCAAGTATTCTTGACTCTTGATTATATCCCGGCAATAATGTCCCGTCAGTTAAGTTGTAAGTAGCTGAAATATTTCTGACGCTCATAACCAACCTTGCAAAAAAACTAGTAACTGGATGAACCTTACCTTTTCTCTTTTTCTCTCTTTTTTCTTTTTTCTTCTTACGTTTTTCCTTACGCTCTTTCTTTTTCTTTTGGCGAAGTTCTTTTTTAGTCATCTCAGATTCTGGTTTATCTAATTCTTCTGAAATCGACTCTTTTTGTTCTTCATCTGTTTCAGATTCTTTACCTGTTTCTTTCCTTTCATCAATACTATTAACACCTCTTCTATTTGACTTGCCTCCTTGATTAACCTTCTTGAAGAATGGAACCTTGTTGTATAAATTCGTGAAATTCATCTGACTAGTCATATTAATATTACGACTGTTTTGAACAGTATTGCCAAATTCTGTTTGAGCTAAAGGTGCCCTTTGCCAATTATATGTCGCATCATACTTAATGCTTGCATTAATCCAATCTGTTAATGGTATACGGTCTAAAGGAATAGTATAATTTATACTGTAACTATGAGTATAATCCATTGTTTTACCAAAAGTAGAAAGTTGTGATTTTATAGAATCTTGAAAAATACGATAACCATCAGGGTCCTCCTTTCGGTCAACTTGACCATCAGCTTCCTCAAAAATAGAACGATTATTCGCAGTAAAATTAAATTTTAACTTCTTTGTAATATCATATGCTAAAGCGTAATTGCGATCCCAATTAAAAAACTTCATATAAACTGGTGCAAATTCATAATCTGGAACAATATTATTTCTGACTTGACGCTCATTATATGTTCTTAATAAATTTGTCCCAAATGATATATTCTTTGGCTTAGTATAAAAATTCAATTCTCTAAACAAAGCAAACCATTTTGATTTCTTCAAAATTTTCATCTTTTTCAATGGTGTAATTGGTTTGACATCAAATGAATAATTGTAGTTCAAGCCTCCTCCCCAGGTTTTTGTCCTATCATAATTTGTATTAAAATTTCTATGAAAATCTTCAGAATAGGCATAATTTGCAGACCAATTAGATAGCCTCCAAAAATGTGGTTTTGCCCCAGCTTTTATTTCTTTACGAACATTTGTAAAATTATAAGATTTACGTTCAGTAAAATCTTGTCCCAACTTAGCCCTCTCTTTCCGAGTTCCCTTATCATACTCTTCTAGTTTAATGTCTGGGTTAAATGGGTCAAACTCAGGGTTAATGATTCCTAACGAATAGCCATAGAAAAATGGTAGTGATACTTTTGCTTGCTTTCCAAAAAATTGTCCTAACTGAACATTAGCATTAAAATCAAATCCTATTTGTTCATTTCTCTGACGATCTTGAACACGACTTTCTACTGAACCCCAATTAATACCTGAATAACTTCCTGACATGTTAACATTTGCAAAATCAGCAAATTGAACCTGCATTTGAGCAACTGCAGCAGAACCTCCCTCACTTACGAAGTCTGTTAATCTTAATTCATTAACCCATACAATTGCACATTTAGCATCTCCATCATCATCCCAATTATCAATATTGTGTGAGTCCTTATCTGGATTACGAATACCTACCATTATCATTTTTAATGCTTGTAAATTCGGACTCCCTTTTACTTTTATTATTCGTTCAGAATTAGCTGGATCTACCTTGGAGTATTCTACGACATAAGATGCTAAAGAAGAACCAGAATTAATCAAATCATTACGCTCTTTTTTTAAGTTTAATAAGTCTTGAAAAATAATTTCCATAAAATTATCTTCTGGCCATATATCAGTATCAATATTTGCCCCCCAAGGCGTAATCTTTAATGGGAATTCATATTCATAATAGTTTTCAGTATAATCCGTACCTAAACGAAAAAACAAAGTAACATCATCATTATTTAAAGGTTTTAAAGGGTCTAATTCTTCTGCATGAACAAACATTTTCAATTTTTTATATGCTCTAACATCAAACTGTACATTTCGATAAGCCGCCCTTGAATCTCCATCTTGAAGGTCACAAACCTCTAAACTTAAAGATTGTTCATTTAATAGCCTTTGAAAAGTTTGAGATGGATCAACTTCTTGAGTAATCCCTGGAGGTACTTTATATTCAATTGGAACACGTTTATCATTTTCTTGAATGTTTACTGCTCCAACATTAAACATAGTCAAATTAGGGTCTACAACGACACCTTCGCCAGGTTCCGCTAAATCATCAAAATATCGACGCCATTCACCTCTAATAAACTCCAAACGAGCAAATCGTAACACAACCTCTTCATCAAATCCTTTCAAGAACATTCTCATAAAACGTATAGATCTAAAGTCATTTATACCATTTACTTTTCTCTCAAAATCACGAATTGGTATTTTTAACTGATACCATTTTTCAATATCCCCATTACCTTTATCATATGTTTGAATGTCTGTAATAAAATTTTGCCCCACTTTCATCTGGCTAGGTCGAAGACTTACCTTATACTGAAAATAACTTTCTGTTTCTGATAAATTATTATCTTGATTTACATCTTCAACGTCTGGAGAATTCGTTCCTAACGTTGGATAACCATCAACATTAGCTGAACTAGACATTTCAGTGGTAGGTGAGTTACCTTCCATTCCATTAAACTTCTTATATCTCTCTAGAATATTTAATTGCTGTGAATCATAGTCATCATCTCTATAATAATTGTAATCATCATTTGAAGGGTCTGAGATAAGACTAGATTTAACCGATGGATCCAATACACTATTATTCTGAACCCAATTTACATAATCTGAAAAATGTATTTGTTCGTCTAAATTGTTCCAGCCATCTAAGCCAATATCTTGATTAACTCGTGTGCTAGGATCATTGTCAAATGCATTAACAACAACCTGTTGAGTTGAAACTCTAGCCCAAATAGTTGTATCTAAATTATCTTCAATTGAAGTTCCTTCTGCAGGAAGTCCATTTTCAAAGCTTTTACGTGAGTCTGGTAAAATATCTTCACTTATGTTTCCTAAATTAAAATACAAATCTCCTCCATTATGTGTTGAATTTGGATCCACATTTTCAGCATCAGTATTAAAAGGGTCCATAACCCACAATTGAATATACTCTACATTCGTTTGTTCAAAATCTGTTGTCGTTAATGCTCTCATAATACCCCCCCAACGATCTTCTGGATTTATAAAAGTCCCATCGGAATTAAAAGTATTAGTCGTATCATAATTATACATTCCTCTTTCCTTTGGGTAATAAGCAACTTCTAACATTTGAACATTTTGAATCGAACCATATTGAGGATCCCAATTTGGCCAAATATCCTTCTGATTCACTGCTCTCATCCTACTATCAGATAGTTGCGCTGGATCATCAATAATATGCTGAGGTGTAAGATTATTGCTTTGATAAAACAAGGGGTCAATCGTATACCAAGATGTTTTAGACCTCTTATAACCCTCAGACAAATCATTGTTTTCTGACTCAGGAAATAAATCAATTTGACCTTGAGGGACAGAAGCTAAATGCCAAGAAGCAATAGATTTCAAGTCAATTGTACTTTGAGCGCCCTCAAAGTCATCAATATAAGAAGTCCCATCTTTATTAATTGCCTTAGGTTGACCTGGTATTAAATGCGCAAATTCTCCCGTAAAAGAAACTGTTGATTTTTCTTTTGTAGAAATAATAGGTAAATAATCAACAAGCTTTGTTAAAAAAGGAACCTCTGTATTGTACTGTAAATCTATACCTATAATATTATTTTTAAATGGTTCACTTCCAATATCAACTTTTTGTGTTACCGGTCTCTCCATCATTCTCATCCAAGTTGCACCAAAATTCAATTTATCGCTAAATCGATGTGCAACACGTGCCCCAAATAAAGATTTAGATTGAAATCCAAAAACAGAATTACTCTCAATGGAAATTTTAATAGGTGTATTTGATTCTAAAATACCCGAGTTTAATATTTTAACACGTCCCAAATTATAATCAACAGTATAATCGACTCCCTCAGTCAATCTAAGACCTCCTGCAGTTACAGTAACAGCTCCCTCTGGCACATTTAAAGCATTCAATGGAATGTCAGATGTAATAGAAGATTCATATTCTCCCTTAAAACTAAATCTATTTTTACTTGGTATTTGCTGTGCTGCTGTTTTTGTTGAATCATATAACTCGGTATATGCCACTCTATCAATTATTACGTCAGAAACGCCAGCTTCACTTAACTTATCTGCTAAAGTTTGACCAAATGGTTCTACAGTACTAAAATAAACCCGACCATTTCTAGTATTAATAGTTCCCCCATTTTCTGCTCTATTACCATTAAATTGAATCGGTACAAAATCAAAAACACCATCAGAAAAAGGTTGGTTGTTTTGATTAATTCTATCCATCTCTAATAGAGTTACTAATTGCTTATCATCAATACCTACTATGTTTGTCCCTAAATTTTCTGAAGGAAAGAAAGGAACCATTAAAGAGGTTGCTGGATTATTGTATAATAAATCTAACCTAAATCCAACTTGACCCACTTGGTATGCTCCAATTGAATAAACATTCTTCATCATCAAATCCCATAATTTGTTCTTTGGGTTCGTAATTGTTGGTTTAAGTAACTTCAGTATCAGTGCATCTTGACCATCAATCCCATCAGTAGAAAACTCCCCTACTTGGTATGTTTCACCTCTATATGTATACTCATATGCAACAGCTAAAACCTGATCATTATTCAAAGGAAGGTTCAAAGAAATAAAACCTAACTGTGCGTTATAGGTAAATTCCTGTTCAGTTAACTTTCTTGCATTCTCTACTTTCTCATAATTAACAGCTTGTTCAAATGGACCTGGTTGAGATGCTTGACTACTTAATGAAGCAACTGAATTAACAAATGTTCTAATATTAGGTTCATCAACTGAAGCCCACTGATAAATGCCATTAGCATTATTCGATGGAAGTTCTGTTACAGAATAAGAGCCTGGGTTACCTTCACAATTAGATTCTTTTGCTTCCCCTAAATCAGTAAACCCAATGATATTTCTTGTATTATCAGTTTTGTTTGTTGTATTGGTTAACCAAACTTCAATTCGATTGATGTTTATAGTTGAATTTACTATTGGGACTGTTGACATGCCTTCATCATAATGATCTTTATAATAAAGATTTAAAAAATAATGTCTATTTGCTTCATAATTATCAGCTGTCAATTCAAATTCTTGGACTTGTGCTTTGCCTGCTACATTTATCTCCTCACGTCTACCTTTTGAAGATGCCGCAATCAGATCAACCGTGGTTTTCCCAAACTTTAATTGAGTACTAGCACCAAATAACGTTTGAGACCCTTGAATTAAAGAAGTCGGCAAATCCATTGCAACATTTCCTAGAGCAATCTTTTGGATAATCTGGTCTTCATTACCAGTGTATTCAAGAGTTGAAACGTTATCAAATTCAAATGCTGCCTGAGTGTTGTAACTAACTCCTAATTTTAATTTTGTTCCAATTTGCCCAACCAAATTCAAATTAATCTGTTGATTAAAATCAAATCGAGTAACCTTTCTTTGCCTTACAGGGATTAATGGGTTGTCATATCTAGACGAATTGACACCAAAAGACAATTCTACACTACCTTGAGGACGAATTGTAATTTGATCAGAACCAAAAAAATTTTCAAATATTTTACTGCCTATTTTAATTGGGAATTCCAATGGCTGGTTCTCTGCTGTCTGTTCCTCAATTTTTTCTTTCCAATTATCTTGTAATGCTTTTTTTCTTTCAAATTCAATATATTCATCAAGAGTCATCATAGAAGGGTTTCTAAAATTTAAATTCCCTATGGTCTCCTGAAAAACATATGTCCCTGTTGAAGGGTCATAAACAATAGATGGCTGAACTGAACTGGGATCCCCTAAATCAAAACTATGAATAGTAGTTTGAGTAGGATCATAATTATTAAAAATAGGATAAATTAATGTATCCTGTCCAAAACTTAGTGAGACAAAGAATAATAAAAAAATAAAAGTTATATGTAACTTTTTAATTATAAACAAACTATAGTATTTTCAACGCTTTCTTAATCAACTGTTCAACTGAATCTTCTCCTGACCCAATCTTATTAATTGCTTTATCCGCAGATTTTTTATCAAAACCTAAAGAAACCAATGCATTTAACGCATCAAATTGATTAGTATTGTTTGAATTGAAAATATTTTCATTTGAAAATGCCATTTTTGTCATTTTATCCTTTAAGTCTACAATAACACGTTGAGCTGTTTTCCCTCCTATACCTTTTATCCCTTGAATTGTAATAACATCTTCTGATTGAATAGCTAAAGCTATTTCTTCTGGCAATAACGATGACAGCATAAGCATTGCCGTGTTTGGACCAATGCCGGAAACTGAGACTAAATGATTAAACATTTCTCGCTCTACAATATCAGCAAAACCAAATAAAATTTGAGCATCTTCACGAACAACTAATTTCGTGTATATACGAATATTCTCTTCGGAGCCTAAAGAAGTAAAAGTATTTAATGAGATTTTTACTTCATAACCTACTCCACCACAATCAATAACTAAATCTGTTGGGTTCTTTTCTATTAATCTTCCTTTAAGTTGTCCTATCATTTTTATTTGTTTTGAGCATCTACAACTGCAACTTTAACCATATTAATTATTTCACGAACAGAAGACCCCATCTGTAAAACATGAATAGATTTTTTCAAGCCGACAAGCACTGGTCCAACAGCATCTCCTTCAATCATTTCTTGTAAAAGTTTATATGCTATATTTCCCGAAGATAAATTTGGGAATATTAATGTGTTTACCTTCTTATTAGCCAAAGTAGAAAAAGAAAATTGTTCATTCATTAACGTATTATTTAATGCAAAGTTCGCTTGAACTTCTCCGTCAATAATTAAATTTGGATCTTTTGATTTAATAATAGTAACTGCTTCAGACATTTTTTTTGCATCATCACCAATGGCTGAACCGAAATTAGAATAACTTAATAAAGCTACTCTTGGTGTAATTTTAAAACTACGAATTGTTTTTGCAACATTTGATGTTATCTCTGCAATATCTTTTGCAGTAGGATTTAGATTTATTGTTGTGTCGGCAAGAAATAATGGGCCACGTTTAGTATTTAAGATATACATACCCGCTACTTTTGTAATTCCTTTTTGAAGTCCAACCGTATGAAGCGCTGGTCTAAGAATATCTCGATAATTACGAGTAATCCCTGATATCATTGCATCAGCGTCTCCTGTTTCAACCATCATTACTCCAAAATGATTCCGTTCTCGCATTACTTGAATTGCTTCATACTCTGTAACACCTTTTCTCATCCTTTTTTTAAAAAACTCTAATCCAAATTTCACACGACGTGATTTTTCTTCTTCTGATTTTGGATCAATTATTTCAATCTCTGAAAATTCAATACTATACTCTTCAATTAAGGACTCTATTTTTTTTCGGTTTCCTAATAAAATTGGAATTGCTACTCCCTCTTCAAAAGATGTTTGAGCTGCCTTTAAAATTTTAACATTATCTGCTTCAGCAAATACTAAACGCTTAGGAAAACGTTGGGCTTTTTCTGTAATATTTCGAATTAACTTATTATCTAGCCCCAATCGGTTTTTCAACTCCATTTCGTATGCCTCCCAATCTTTAATTGGATCTAAAGCAACTCCTGAATCAATAGCAGCCTTAGCAACAGCTGGTGCAACATAATAAATCAACCTTTGGTCTAGTGGTTTTGGAATAATTTGCTCTCTACCAAAAGAAATATTCTTCTCTCCATATGCCTCAACTACTTCTTCGGGTATTGATTCCTTCGCTAAAGCTGCAATTGCCTTTACTGCGGCCAACTTCATCTCTTCATTGATCGTTTTGGCTCTTACATCTAAAGCTCCTCTAAAAATAAAAGGGAAACCTAACACGTTATTAACTTGATTAGGGTGATCTGATCTTCCTGTAGCCATTATAATATCTGTTCGAACTGAAGTTGCGTCTTTATATGAAATCTCTGGGTCAGGATTAGCTAAAGCAAAAACAATAGGATCTTTTGCCATTTTTTTTATCATCTCTTTGTCAACAAGTCCACCCTTAGAAAGACCAAGAAAAACATCTGCTTTTTTAAATGCATCAACAAATTTTATATCCTTAGTGTGATTTTGAGAGAATATTTGCTTTTGAGCATCTAGGTCTTTTCGGCCTCTATGTATTAGGCCTTTCGAGTCAAACATATAAATGTTATGAATTTTTGCCCCGAGAGAACAATATAACTTAGCACAAGAAAGTGCTGATGCACCCGCTCCAGAAATAACAATTTTAATTTTCTCTATTTTTTTTCTCGCTAATTCTAATGCATTTAACAATGCTGCAGATGAAATTATAGCTGTACCATGTTGATCATCATGCATAATAGGTATATCCAGTTCCGCTTTTAACCTTTCTTCTATTTCAAAGGCCTCTGGTGCCTTAATGTCTTCTAAATTAATCCCTCCAAAAGTAGGTGCTATAGACTTTACGGTTTGAATAAAGGTTTCAGGGTCAGATGCATCTACCTCAATATCAAAAACATCAATATCAGCAAAAATTTTAAAAAGAAGTCCTTTCCCTTCCATAACTGGCTTCGATGCTGTAGGACCTATATTGCCAAGACCAAGAACAGCAGTACCATTTGATATTACAGCAACAAGATTCCCTTTACTTGTATACTTATATACATTATCTGTATTTTTACTAATCTCTATACAGGGTTCTGCAACACCTGGAGAATAGGCTAAAGACAAATCTCTCTGAGAAGTATATGGCTTAGTTGGTATGACTTCTATCTTACCAGGCTTACCTGAAGAATGATAATCAAGTGCATCTTTTTTTCTCATTTTTGACATATTAGATTTTTGGGGCCAATAAAAATAGTAAAACCATTTGTAACAGCTTAAAAAAAGGTTAATAAGATAGTGTTTGCGTTAGAAGATGTTAGCACTAGAAAATTCTTCTTACTTTGTTTTTTTTAAAATCTCTTTTACATAATTTTCTATTGCTCCAGTCATAGATGGTGCGTTAGGCTGTGGCGCATGTAAGTCTAGTCTTAATTTATTTTTAACAATAGCATTCGCAGTTGTCGGTCCAAAGGCTGCAATAATTGTTTTATTTTGTTTAAAATTAGGGAAGTTTTTTAACAAAGACTCTATACCTCCAGGACTGTAAAAAACAAGCATATCATAATAAACATTCTCTAAATCTGACAAATCAGAAGCGACCGTTTTATATATAACAGCCTTTGTGAAACTAAAATCATTCGCTTCTAAAGTTGACGGAATAGTATCCCTTAAGATATCTGTACAAGGTAATAAAAATTGATTATTTCTATGCTTCTTTAAAACATCTACTAGATCTACTATTGTTTGCTTACCAAAAAAAATCTTTCTTTTTCTATAAGCAACATATTTTTGTAAATAGTAAGCAACAGCTTCAGATATACAAAAATATTTCATAGCATCTGGCACTTGAAATCTCATTTCTTGAGAAATTCTAAAATAATGGTCTACAGCGGTCTTTGAAGTCAAAATAACTGCAGTATGATTCTTTAGATCAATCTTCTGTTTCCTAAACTCTTGTGCTTTTATTCCTTCAACTTGAATAAAAGACCTAAAATCAATTTGAAGATTATATTTTTTTGCCAAATCAAAATACGGAGATTTTTTACCCTCTGGTTTTGGTTGCGATACCAATATAGTTTTAAGTGCCAATTTGTTTCGATTTTAATTTAAACCTCTTATTCTCAGACGAAATAACCAGATATAAAATAATATCCAATAACGTATGGTAGAATTTCGAGGGTGCAAAAATACAAAATTATGTAATAAAATGAAACCCCCTGAGTATATACTATCACAAAACTTTTAAATAACCTGTATGTATTCTCTATAAAAAATGATATTAAAATTAATTTTAATAAAAACTCTTCGGGAAAAGAAATAAGGACAAAAAATAAAGTGAAAACAAAGTAAAAAAGGCCTAGAAACTGAGCTCCGACAACTTTCATTACAACTAATTCTAACAAAAAAAAATTTTCTCCAGAAAGAATACTAACAAGATACATAAACCCTATTGGAAGAAAAAATAAAATAAAAGGAATTAATATTAAATAATATATCCCATTTTGATTACTCAAAGTATCAAAAAAAATTAATAATATAGTTATTGAAGAAACAATATAGTTAAATACTAAAAAGATTGAATCCCCTTTTTTCACTGGGTAAACATCTCTAATGTGTAGTCTCAATCCCTTAATCTTTATAAATGATTTCAACATAAGAAAATAAACATCTGTTTTAACTAACCTAGCGATAGATAAGAATAAAAAAGATAGAAATAAACCAACCACTATAATTATATTTATAGGGGCCTCACGATAAATCAATTCACCAGGGGTTTTACTTATAAAAAATAATGCTATTTGAAAAAAACACATTGATTCACACTTCTTATTTCGAATATAAGAAAGATATTATGGTAAATCTAAAACAGACAAAAAATATCACTAAATTTGTTCTTATTACACATTATTATAACAACAAATATGAAAACCGATTTATACATACATCCTGATTATTATAATATGGATAGTATGCTTTCTGAAGAACATAAGTTAATTAGAGAAGCAACAAGATCTTGGGTAAAAAAAGAAGTCGTTCCAATTATTGATGAAAACTACGAAAATGCTACATTCCCAAATCATATAATCCCTGGATTAGGAGAAGTTGGTGCTTTTGGGCCCTATATCCCTGAAAAATATGGTGGCCCAGGATTAGATCAAATTTCTTATGGTTTAATAATGCAAGAACTTGAAAGATGTGATTCTGGATTAAGATCTACTGCCTCAGTTCAGAGCTCTTTAGTTATGTATCCCATATATAGTTGGGGTAGTGAAGAACAAAAGGAAAAATACTTACCAAAATTAGCTACTGGTGAAATGATTGGCTGTTTTGGCTTAACAGAACCTGATTTCGGATCGAATCCTGGTGGTATGTTGTCTAATTATAAAGATTCAGGAGATCATGTTGTTCTTAATGGTTCTAAAATGTGGATATCTAATGCTCCATTTGCAGATATCGCTGTAGTTTGGGCTAAAAATGAAGATGGAAGAATTCATGGATTAATTGTTGAGAGAGGAATGGAAGGATTCTCAACACCTGAGATGCATGGGAAACTTTCACTTAGAGCTTCTGCAACAGGAGAATTAATCTTTGACAATGTAAAAGTACCAAAAACAAATATCCTTCCGGGTAAATCTGGATTAGGAGCTCCGTTGAAATGTTTAGATTCTGCTCGCTATGGTATTGCATGGGGTACGCTTGGAGCAGCTATGGATTGTTACGATCAGGCTCTAAGATATTCTAAAGAGAGAACACAGTTTGGGACCCCAATTGCTAGCTTTCAATTAATTCAGAAGAAATTAGCTGAAATGATAACAGAAATAACTAAAGCACAATTACTAACACTTAGACTAGGTCAATTAAGAAATGAAGGTAAAGCAACATCTGCTCAAATTTCTATGGCTAAACGTAACAACTGTGAAATAGCATTAAACATTGCTCGAGAAGCTCGCCAGATTCATGGCGCAATGGGCATTACTGATGAATATTCTATAATGCGTCATATGGCAAACCTTGAATCTGTTATCACATATGAAGGCACACACGATATTCATCTATTAATAACAGGAATGGATGTGACTGGTATTCCTGCTTTTAAAAAAGAATAAACAGAATAATATAAATTCTATTTAAATGGACTATTCAAAAATGAAACCCGAAAGTTTAATGATGAGCTATGGTTATAAACCTAATTTATCAGAGGGTTCAATTAAATGTCCAATCTTTCAAACATCAACTTTTGTCTTTGAGAATGCTATGCAAGGAAAAAAATTCTTTGAAGTGGCATATGGTCTTAGAGAAAAAGAAGAAAACGAGGAACTCGGTTTAATTTATAGTAGATTAAATAATCCTGACCTAGAAATCTTGGAAAATAGACTATGTCTTTGGGACAATGCAGAAGACTGTGCTGTTTTTGAAAGTGGAATGTCTGCGATAACTACAGCAATGATGGAATTTATGAAACCTGGAGACCTACTTTTATATAGTAAGCCTCTTTATGGAGGAACAGACCACTTTATAAACAATTTTTTAAAAAAATTAAACATTAAGGCCATTGGTTTTATGGCGAATGATTCAAAAGAAGATATTATAAGCAAAATAAATAATAGTAGCAGAAGTAATAAGTTATCTATGATTCATATAGAGACTCCAGCAAACCCAACAAATTCTTTAATAGATATTGAGATGTGCAATGAAATTAAATCCCTTTTTTCTATCGAAGAAAATCAACCTGTTTTATCTGTTGATAATACATATATGGGTCCAATATGGCAACATCCTCTTAAACACGGTGCAGATATAGTATTATATTCTGCGACTAAATACATAGGAGGACACTCCGATGTAATAGCAGGTGCTTGCCTAGGTTCAAAAGAGCTAATTAGAAGAGTTAAGGGTCTGAGAACTTTTTTTGGAAATATGGCTGGACCATTAACTGGTTGGCTTTTAATGAGGAGTCTAGAGACTCTAAAAGTTAGAATGGATCAACAGGCAAAAAATGCTGTGTATGTAGCTGATTTTTTAAAGAAACACCCAAAAGTAGAAAAGATATACTACTTAGGTGAAAAGGCAAAAAATGGGACGAATGAGGAAAAAGAATTAATTAAAAAACAATACGCTTCTTATGGTGCAATGATATCATTTGACATCAAAGGTGGAGAAAAAGAAGCCTTTAAATTTCTAGATAACCTAAAGTTAATTAAGCTTGCTGTTTCCCTTGGTGGAACAGAAAGCTTAGCAGAACACCCTAAGACAATGACTCATGCTGATGTTCTTGCTTCTGAAAAAGAAATTATGTATATTACTGATAAATTAATTCGTATTTCTGTTGGAGTAGAAAATTACAATGATTTAATCTCTGATCTTTCACAAGCATTAAATTCAATATAAACATCTATTTTTGAACTTATAAAGTTAGGCTAATGTCCTTTCTTATTAAATCTATTTATTCTTTAAGAGTATTAACCTCACGTCATCTTGTTCAACTATATTAGTTTTAAATGAATTATTGTCCAATTTTTCAAACAATATGTCGTTAGCCAAAACTTCATTACAGACATATCGTTTATTCTGTTTAATTGCATTTTTTATAAACTCATTCGTATCTAATTTTAATGTTATTTTATCTGTTATTTCAAGACCCGAATCTTTTCTGAAATTTTGAATTCGATTCACAAGCTCACGAGCAATTCCTTCAGCTCTTAATTCATCTGTAACCTTGACATCTAATGCTACAGTTAATCCATTCTCTGATTTTACTAACCAGCCAGGAATATCTCTAGCAGAGATTTCAAAATCAGAAATATCTAGCTCTATTAACTCTCCATCAATCTCTTTTGACCAAAATTTATTAGATTCAATAAAACTAATATCCTCTTTTGTCATTTCCGCAATAATATTCGAAATTGCTTTCATATGTTTGCCGTATTTTGGGCCAATTGTTTTAAAGTTAGGTTTGATACTTTTCACAAAAACACTATTATCTTCTTTCAATAATTCTATATCCTTTACATTAACCTCCGATAAAATCAAATCTTTAACATGCAAAACATTATTTTCAAATTCTGAGTCTAATACAGGAATCATTATCTTGTTTAGTGGTTGACGAACTCTTATTTTTTCTTTTTTTCTTAGCCCTAGAACTAATGATGATATTTTCTGTGCAATATCCATTTGTGCCTCCAATTTTAAATCAATAAATGATTCTTGTATTTCTGGGAAGTTAAATAAATGAACAGAATTTAACTTTGATTTTTTAGACACAGTATTTAAATCTAAAAAAAGTTGATCCATAAAAAATGGAGCAATTGGAGCAGCTATAATAGAAACTGTTTCAAGACATTTATATAATGTTTGATAAGCTGACAATTTATCTTTTTCAGCTAGTGATTCACCATTCGATTGTTTCCAGTATCTCCTTCTACACAATCTAACATACCAGTTTGATAAATGTTCTATAACAAAAGACTGTATTAATCGGCCAGATTTTGTCGCGTCATATAAAGAAAAAGCTTTATCAACCTCCTTAATTAAGGAATTTAATTTTGATAAAATCCACCTATCTATCTCAGGGCGCTCCTCATGTCTTATATCAGAAGAATTATAATTAAAATTATCAATGTTCGCATATAATGCAAAGAAAGAATATGTGTTATATAAGGTCCCAAAAAACTTTCTTTGAACCTCTAGTATCCCATCTTCATCAAACTTTAAATTATCCCACGGCTGAGCATTTGTAATCATATACCAACGAGTTGCATCAGGTCCATATTTATCAATCGTAATAAATGGGTCTACGGCATTGCCAAGACGCTTAGACATTTTTTGTCCATTCTTATCTAGAACTAAGCCATTAGAAAGAACATTCTTAAATGCTACATTATCAAAAACCATAGTAGAGATAGCATGCAATGTATAAAACCAGCCTCTAGTTTGATCAACACCTTCAGCAATAAAATCTGCAGGATATCCTATCTTATTATTTATAAGCTCAGAGTTTTCAAATGGGTAATGCCACTGAGCATATGGCATTGCTCCTGAATCAAACCATACATCAATCAAATCTGATTCTCTTCTCATAGGCAGGCCTGAACTTGAAAGTAATATGATTTGATCCATATGATTTTTATGTAAGTCTACTTTCAAATAATTCGATTCAGACATATCTCCGACTTTAAAATCAGCAAGAGGATTTACTTTCATCAATCCTGCATCTACAGATCTTTCACACTCCTTTTTCAATTCTTCAATAGATGATATGCATATACGCTCTGATCCATCAAGTGTGGACCAGATTGGAATAGGAATTCCCCAATAACGTGATCTTGATAAATTCCAATCATTTAAATTCTCTAGCCATTTGCCAAATCGACCAACTCCCGTTGCCTTTGGGGTCCAGTTTATTGTCTTATTCAATTCCATCATCCTAGTTTTATTTTGTTTTGCCTTAACAAACCAAGAGTCTAATGGGTAATAGAGAATAGGCTTATCTGTCCTCCAACAATGAGGATAACTATGAACATATTTCTCTACTTTAAACGCTTTATTTTCAGTTTTTAATTTAATAGCAATCTGAACATCAACAGATTTCTCTGGTGCAGAGCCATCATCATAATACTCGTTTTTAACATAGAAACCAGCAAATTCTTTCATATGATGAGTGAATTTTCCTTGAAGGTCTACTAACGGTGTAGGATTTTCTTTGTCATCTAAAACTAATAATCCTGGCACTCCTGCCGCTTCAGCAACTCTTGCATCGTCCGCACCAAATGTTGGAGCAGTATGAACTATGCCTGTTCCATCTTCAGTAGTCACGAAATCACCTGAAATTATTTTAAATGCTTTATCTACAGATTTATAAGGGAGTGCATATGGAAGAAGCTGATCGTATTTTAATCCAACTAGATCTTTCCCCCGACAAACATCATATATGAAATAAGGAATCGTTTTATCACCATTTTTGTAATAAGATAATTCAGATTCATCATCTACCAACCTATAAAACTTAGAAAACTGACTGTTAACAAGGCTCTTTGCTAAAACAACATTTATTGACTTATATGTATACTGATTAAATGTTTTAACTAATACATAATCAATATTTGGGCCTACCGTTAATGCTGTATTAGAAGGAAGAGTCCAAGGTGTTGTTGTCCATGCTAAAAAATAAATTTCTTGTTTCAATCCAAAAGGATTTATTTGGCCATCTTTCATCTTAAATTGAGCAACTACAGTTGTATCTGTAACATCTTTATAACAACCAGGTTGGTTAAGTTCATGAGTTGAAAGTCCTGTCCCTGCTTTTGGAGAATATGGTTGAACTGTATAACCCTTATATATCATATTCTTAGAATATAATTGAGCTATCAACCACCATACAGACTCGATATACTTAGATTCATATGTTATATAAGGATTATCCATGTCAACCCAATATCCCATCTTCGATGTTAGACTATTCCATATGTCGGTATAGCGCATTACATCTTCTTTACAAGCTTTATTGTAATTTTCAATTGATATCTTTTTACCAATATCTTCTTTTGTAATATTTAATGATTTCTCAACACCTAATTCAACAGGTAATCCATGTGTATCCCAGCCCGCTCTTCGTTTAACTTGAAACCCCTTTAAAGTTTTATAACGACAAAAAATATCTTTAATAGAGCGTCCCATAACATGATGAATCCCCGGAAGTCCATTTGCTGATGGTGGGCCTTCAAAAAAAACAAATTGTTCTCTCCCTTCTCTATTAGAAACTGATTTATCAAATACTTTGTTTTCACCCCACATTTCACCTATACGAGAGGCAATGTTAGGTAAGTTTAATCCCTTATATGTTGGATATTTTTTATTCATTATATTAAATAATTAATCAGTAAAGTTAATGATTAACGATGAAATTTTAGCAATTAATCTTTTGTTAAAAACAAATAACATAAGGACTTTAATTAAACCTTATTTTAAATCAAATTATTCTATTTAAAAACATCATTATACCTTATCCTTGTAAATTATTTTATAAGAAATACTTGTTGTCATTAATGATAACTTTTAAATTTGTTTTTTGGTAAAATATATGGGAATATACAAAGTAGGACCTTTTTTAGAAAAAATAACTTTTCCAGAAGACCTTAGAGAAAAGTTTAACATTGAGGATTTGCCTCAAATTTCTGAAGAACTTCGTCAGTATATAATTGATGTTATATCGGAGATAGGTAATAGCCATTTTGGAGCTAGTTTGGGTGTTATTGAACTAACTGTTGCTCTACATTATATTTTTAAAACACCATATGACCAACTAGTTTGGGATGTAGGACATCAAGCATACGGGCATAAAATCCTCACGGGAAGAAAAAATATATTCCCAACAAATAGAATTAGAGGAGGAATATCAGGATTCCCAAAACGTTCAGAAAGTGAATACGATACATTTGGAGTAGGTCATTCCTCAACATCTATTTCCGCAGCTTTAGGAATGGCTGTAGCTAATAGTTATAAAGGAGATAAAAAACGTCAGCATATAGCTGTTATAGGTGATGGCGCCATGACAGCAGGACTAGCTTTTGAAGGGATGAACCACTCAGGATTTGAAACAGACACTAACCTTTTAGTAATACTTAATGATAATTGTATGTCCATAGATCCTAATGTTGGTGCTCTAAAAGAATATCTTACAGATATAACAACATCGCATACATATAACAAAGTCAAAGACGAAGTTTGGAATCTTCTTGGTAAAATATCAAAGTTTGGCCCTGATGCCCAATCAATAGTTTCAAAAATATCTTCAGCTCTGAAAGGCTCACTGATTAAACAAAGTAATCTTTTTGAATCTTTAAATTTTCGTTACTTTGGTCCTGTTGATGGGCACGATGTAATTGGACTAACTAAAGTGTTAAAAGATCTTAAAGATATTCCAGGACCAAAAATATTACATTGTATTACCCGAAAAGGTGCAGGTTACAAATTTTCTGAAGAAGGAAATGCCACACAGTGGCACGCCCCAGGAATATTTAATAAGGATACTGGTGAAATTGTAAAAGTTCTTCCTAAATCTCCTCAACCACCAAAATATCAAGAAGTTTTTGGACATACAATTGTTGAGTTAGCTGAAAAGAATAAAAAAATAATGGGTATTACCCCAGCAATGCCAACAGGCTCTTCATTAAATATTATGATGGAGGCAATGCCAGAAAGAACTTTTGACGTTGGTATCGCGGAACAACATGCCGTAACCTTTTCTGCTGGGCTAGCTACTCAAGGTTTAATCCCATTTTGTAATATTTATTCATCTTTTATGCAACGTGCTTTTGATCAAGTAATACATGATGTTGCATTACAAAACTTAAATGTTGTATTTTGTCTAGACCGTGGTGGATTAGTTGGTGCAGACGGCGCCACACATCATGGAGCATATGATATTGCTTACATGCGTTGTATCCCTAATATGACTGTATCCGCCCCAATGAATGAATCGGAATTGCGAAATTTAATGTATACAGCACAACTTGAAAATGTAGGGCCATTCTCTATTAGATATCCAAGGGGCAAAGGTGTTATGAAAGAATGGAAAACCAGAATGAAATCTATAAAAATTGGTAGTGGTCGTAAAATAACTTCTGGTAAAGACCTTGCAATATTGACTTTTGGTCATCCAGGAAATTTCGCTCAAGATGCTATTAAAGATTTAGATTCATACGGTTTGTCTATAGCACATTATGATATGCGATTTGCTAAACCAATAGACGAAATGATTCTTCATGAAGTATTCACAAAATTTGATAAAATAATAACAGTTGAAGATGGTTGTTTAATGGGTGGTTTTGGATCAGCTATTCTAGAATTTATGGTAGACCAAAAATACTCTGCTGAAATTGTCCGTTTAGGAATACCTGATAAATATATACACCATGGCACTCAACCAGAATTATGGCAAGAATGTGGATTCGATACAGAAGCAATTACAAAAACAATTAAATCTATGTTATCTATTAAAAATAACAGAGAAAAAGAGAGTATTAATGCATAATAAATAATATCTTACAAATAAAAAACTAAAAACCTATGAGAACAAAAATTATAACTTCAATATTTATCCTTTTTTCAATAACAACATTACTATCTCAACTTAATGAAGGGCATATTAAATTTGAGATAGATGCAAGCGCAAATACCCCAGAGATGGAAATGGCAGTTGGAATGATGCAAGGCAGTACTATGGATATCTATTTCTCAAAAAACAACTCTCATTCTGAACTTAATATGGGAACGATGATGAAAGTGAATACAATTGTACTAGGGGAATCAGGGGATGTTTTAGTCTTAATGAGTGGAATGATGGGTAATATTGCAACTCCAACAAGTTTAGATGCTTTAAAAGAAAAAGCTGACTCAAAAGAAGCACCTAATTTTGATATTGAATTAACAAAAAAAACAAAAACTATTGCTGGATATAAATGTAGCAAAGCTATTATGATTAATGAAAATGGGGATGAGATGAATATTTGGTACACATCTGATATTGTTGTGAACACAAAAGGTCAAAGTTTTGACTATGAGAAAATTCCTGGATTCCCTTTAGCATTTGAAGCTAATGCAAATGGATTATTACTTACTTTCTCAGCTGTAGAAGTAATAGAAGGATTAGATAAAGAGAAGAAAAAAGAAGTTTTTTCTATAAATATTCCAGAAGGGTATAAAGAAATGAGCCCAGATGAGTTAAATAAAATGGGAATGTAAAAAACCCTATTATTTTTTAAACACTTAATTTATTTCGCGCTGCTTTCTGCTCTGCAGGAGTTGGTTTAGAAATCCAGTTATTTGAGTAAGGGAATATAAACTTAGAATCATTAAGTTTTTTTACGCTGATTTTGCCATCTATATATTTTGCTAAGGCTTTATATGCCTTATTATTTTCCTTTTGAAGTACAAGTAATGTTGAATTCATAGCTGCTCTTACAGCAATGGGGACTCCCCCTCCTAATTCAGCCCAATGGCCACTTAAATATAAATTCTCAACAGGTGTTTTGTAATGAGCAACCTTAGCCTTCATATTAGCTTTCCCTGGTCTCGCTCCCATCATTGTTCCACCACGATTGCCCGTGTAACGCTCATGAGTTATTGGAGTAGCTATATCTAAATATGCTATATTTTCCTCTAATTTTATGTTTAATTCGTCTTCAATTCGCTTAATTAATTGATCGGCTATTTCATGCTTCAATTTACGATATTCATCTCCTCTTACTACCTTTCCGTCTTCGTCAAATTCTGTCTTCCACCTATCATAATGATCAATAAAACCAGGAATAAATATCGTTAAAGTCCCCTTACCTTCAGGCGCTAAAGTCTTATCTCTTGTTGTAGGAGCAAGCATGTGTATTCCACTAGTTAATGGATTACCATTACCATGATCTTCTCTAGATAAAGTAGGATCTTGATTTGCTAAATAAATCATTTCTTCATCAAAACCTAAGCTCTCCGCAGTACAATTTAAACCAATATTTAATGTGACAGCTGATGCATATAATTCAGCATTTCGCAAATTATCAATCCTTTTTTGAGAAATTATTCCTTTAGGCAACATCTTCTCATATAAAGTCTCTACGTCGCACGCAGCAATAACATATTTTGATTTAATCTCATACTCTTCACCGCGATAATCACATTTAACACCTATTGTTTTTTTATCTTTCACAAGGATTTTTATAACACGACATTTAAAAAAAACATCATTATTGAATTCTTGAACTACATGATTTAGCCACTCTGCAAACCTCTGGCTTCCTCCTTCTGGAGGAGTCTGAAAATCTTCAATATAGGCCCAAGCTATTGGTATTAAACAAGATAATAAATCTGGCTCTGCAGCAAAAAGTTGAATCAATTTCTCTTCTGAAAAATACTTCGCAAGTCCTTTCTTTAGCCCTTCATCTCCATGATAACTAATATGTGGTATAAAAGGAATAGCAAAATTTAACATCTTCAAACCACGAATAGCTTTCTCAAACAAATTCATAGTATCCATTGTTCGACTTATATTACTATAATTTTTAAATGATTTTGAAATACGTTTTGCATGTTTAAAGAACCTACGGATACCTTTTTCATCTTTCGGGAAATCTTTAATCAAATCATTCATAAAGTCATCCGGAGTATTTGTGATCAAGTAATTTACATCTCCACCACGATATCTCCTGATTTTTTTCTGAACTACAGCCCTAGGATAATCATTTCCTATTGATTTAAAAACTTTTGTTACATATCCATTTGGGCCACATTGATTTAGCCAATGTATTGCAGAATCAAAACGAAAATCTTTTCGTCTAAAACCAGCAAGATAGCCACCTGGTCTAGCATCCATTTCTAATAAACAAACGCTCATACCAAAACGACTATATAGAGCTGCAGATGTTAGGCCACTTATACCGGCCCCAATAATTAATACATCATAGTTGTCTTTTAACTGCAGCTTCTGCATTTTTGAAATTTATTGGAAAGATAACAAAAGGAATTGCTAAATAAAAAATGATTTTTTGCAAAAAAATTGTACTTTTCTATTTAGACTAACTCAATTCACAAAAAAATGAAAAAATTATACAACATTAAATTATTAATAAATTGTTTTTTGTTCTTATTCATTACAGCACTAGCAAGTTGTGATTCAAATAATCATTCAAGATCACACAATGATGATTATGAATATGATGATGAATATGATGATGAATATGATGATGAATATGATGATGAATATGATGATGAATATAATCCTTATGAACATATTCTTTATTACGGTGAAGTATACAACACCTATTTAGATAAAAATGCGCCTTGGTTAAATATGCGAACAGAACCTAGCGGTGAATCAGAGCTGATAGATAGCTTTAAGGATGGAACAAGATTAGCGATAATTGATAAAGGATATGGCAGTAACGGTTTATGGCTTAAAGTTTTTCCAATTTACTATGATGATAGGGGTTATGGTGAGATAGGCTTTGTTCATTCCAAATGGGTGAGGTTTAAAGAATATGCTGAAGATTTTGCTGATTAATAAATATACATTGCTCTTTTTTGTTGTTGCTATAACAATAGGATATATTTTCTTTTTTAAAGATAAAATACCTACTGAACCAACGTTATTAAATAACAAACTATCTATTATTAGTAAAAAGTCCATCAATAGTGATGTAATAGAAAAAGAATCGATTATTATAGATTCTGATGATTTAGAGATTTTATTAGACAGTATAATGGTGCCTGAACCAATAAAAAAACAACTAACTTTAGTTAATGTAAAATACTATGGCTTTGACTCTCTAATTCATAGAGGTCAAATAATTGTAAATAAATCTGTTGAGGAAGATGTTGTAGGAATTTTTGAGGAATTATTTAAGGAAAAGTTCCCAATTGAAAAAGTTATACCCATTAAACATTACAACTGGAATGATGATCTGTCGATGCAAGATAATAACACTTCATCATTCAACTACAGAACAATAGCTAACAGCAATCGCATGTCAGCTCACTCATTAGGGTTAGCAATAGACATAAATCCTAGGATTAATCCATACATCAAAGGTGAAAAGATATCACCATCTAATGGTTCATACAATCGATCTAAATTAGGTACAATTACAGACACTACAACCTGTTTTAAAATCTTTAAGAAATACGGATGGAAATGGGGTGGAAATTGGCGTTATTCTAAAGATTATCAACATTTTTCTAAGTCAGGAAGATAAATGCAAATAACAATTAATTTTCTTCCATTACTGGAACTTCTTTCTCCGAATTTAATCCTAATTTTATTTTCTGTTCAAGCTCTTCCATTAATTCAGGGTTATCTTTGATAATAAGCTTTACTGAATCTCTACCTTGCCCTAATTTCGTCTCACCATATGAAAACCAAGATCCACTCTTATTAACAATATTCATCTCAACAGCTAAATCTAAGATTTCACCCTCTTTAGATATACCTGCACCATACATAATGTCAAATTCAGCCTTTCTAAACGGTGGAGCAACTTTATTCTTTACAACTTTTATCCTTGTTCTATTACCTAGTATCTCATCACCTTCTTTAATTTGACTTGACCTACGTATATCAATACGAACAGATGAATAAAATTTTAAAGCATTACCACCTGTTGTTGTCTCAGGATTACCAAACATAACACCAATTTTATCCCTTAATTGATTGATGAATATACAACAGCAATTTGCCTTATTAATTGAACCCGTTAATTTACGAAGTGCCTTTGACATCAATCTTGCTTGAAGACCCATTTGAGAATCGCCCATTTCACCTTCAATTTCTGCCTTTGGAGTTAATGCTGCAACAGAATCAACAACCAACAAATCAACAGCACCAGAACGAATTAAATTATCCGCAATCTCTAATGCTTGTTCTCCATTATCGGGTTGTGAAATCAATAAATTTTCAATATCAACACCTAGTTTTTGAGCATAAAACTGATCAAATGCATGCTCAGCATCAATAAATGCAGCGATACCTCCCTGTTTTTGAACCTCTGCAATAGCATGTATCGCAAGAGTTGTTTTACCAGAAGATTCGGGGCCATAAATTTCAACTACTCGTCCTTTAGGGTATCCGTTTACACCCAAAGCTAAATCTAATGTTAAAGAGCCTGAGGGAATGACATCAATTTCGATAGTTGGTTCATCACCTAATTTCATGACCGTACCTTTACCATATACTTTATCTAACTTATCCATAGTAACCTGTAAAGCTTTTAACTTATCCGAACTAACTGCTTTTGTTTTATCTGACATATCTTTTAATTTTTTTATTTATACAAACATAAAGTAAGAAGAACATAAACTATTTACGTCCTTATTTTAAGGGTTCATATGCTTCTAATATTTCCCTTGAATGTTCTTTCGTTTTAGGTTTATCTATAATTGATATTATTTTGTGTTGTTCATCTAAAATAAAAGTAGTACGATGAATTCCATCATAAATTTTACCCATAAATTTTTTCTCCCCCCATACTCCATAAAGATTCAATAACTTTTTCTCAGTATCTGCTAATAGTATAAATGGTAAATCATACTTCTTAATAAAACTCTTGTGCTTATCAACTGAATCTGCGCTTACACCAATAATAACTATCCCTTTACTTTGAATCAACTCATAATTATCTCTTATGTTACACGCTTGAGCCGTGCAACCTGGTGTGTTATCTTTTGGATAAAAATATATTACCACTTTTTTTCCTTTAAACTGACCTAGACTAACTTTTGAGTCTTTATGATCTGTAGAAGTAAATTCTGGTGCTTGATCCCCAACTTTTAAGTGTTTCATTTTGACGGTTTTTTAATCAATTAAACGACGAATATTTAATCAAATATAACTTGATTTTATTAATCAACAAATATTTTTTTAATAAAATTGCTTTTTTCTAAAAATATACGACTGAGAAATTTAACAAAATATTTGTCGGTTAACTTGATGTTAAAGCTAAATATCTTCTCTTCAAATCATTGTATTTATTAAACTCTTCACCCGAATTATCTATATTAGTATCACCAAATTTTTCTTTAATCAAAGAATCTAATGAACGAACTAAATATTTAACATTTTGAGGTAGGAACATTTTGGTATACCCTGTTGCTTTTTTTGTAAGATTTGAATAAAAGGAGTATGCTTTATCAAGGGCTTCAAAGTCTTGTCTTGATAAATACATGGTCATTGAATTTAGAACACCTAACTTATCAAACCCTTGAAGAGTGTTTCCATTTAAAGCTTCCAAAAAGAAATCAAGCTTGTCTGAAATTGCATATGTAGAGTAGATTTGTGCAATCCCCAAAATCATTTTAGAAGATTTTTCTTTTTCTAAAAACTTAGCGGATTCCATTGCGAGCAATGGGTCTAACTTTGCTATATTTCTTAAAGCAGTAGAGACTACCAGATAAGAGGAATCATTAATAATGTTATCATATAAATTAGTTATCTCTGAACCTTCTAAATGTTTAAAAATAACACCAACAGCGGCCGCTCTGACAGAAGAATTAACATCATTCAATGCCATTTCCTTAATTTTCCTCAAACCCTCACCCCTCTTTTCTCCTTCTAGCTTACTGAATTTTTCAATTGCAAGTGCTCGAATCTTCCAAAAACTATCTTCAAGAGCATCTATAATTAATTGTTGACCTTGTAGTGTTTTTTTTCTGGCACCTTTTAAAATTGATTCTTTGCGAGCATTATAATGTGACCCCTGGTAATATTGATAAATATATTGATCCACTGATTTTTCTTTTTTAATGTCGGCTAGAAGCATATTCTGATTGTCATATAATACGCCTTTAAGCTCTCCATTATATTTTAAATCAAAAGTTTCTGTCAACTCATCAATGACAACCTTGTTTATGTGTTTACCTTCGGAATCAAATATTGCTATCTGAATCGGTAGTTTAAAGATAGGGTACTTTGTAATGTCATGATTTTGTTCTACAGAAATTGACAATACTTTTGAAATGGTGTCATTGTATTGGCTAAAATTTAAACTCGGATGGCCTGAAGCTAAATACCACTGGTTAAAAAACCAATTTAAATCTTCTCCAGAAACCTCTTCAAAAGCTAAACGTAACTGATGAAATTCTGCAGCCTTAAAACTATTCTGTTTTAAATATTTTTGTATCGCTAAAAAAAATGCTTCATCTCCTAAATAAGACCTAAGCATATGCAATATACGCCCCCCTTTATTATATGAATGGCCATCAAACATTTGTTCCTTATCATCATAATCAAACCAAACTAAATCATGATGCCCTTGAGCTTCTGCAGATTGGTAGTAACCATCAGCTTCAATTTCGGCATTATAATCAGCCTCATCAATGCCATATCTATATTCATCCCATAAGTACTGCGAGTAGTTTGCAAATGACTCATTTAAAGTCAAATTAGACCATGACTCAGCAGTAACAAGGTCTCCAAACCAATGATGAAAAAGTTCATGAGCTATAATAGACTGAGAGTTTTCATCTAGAAGTTCTCTTTTATTCTTGTAAGCAAAATCACCGAACACTACTGCACCTGTGTTTTCCATCGCTCCAGAGACATAATCTCGAACAACTATTTGGTTATATTTATCCCAAGGGTATTCTACTCCTAACTTTTCAGAGAAAAACTTTATCATATTAGGTGTTTCACCAAATATATCTTTTGCATAAGGCTCCCACTCAGGCTCTACATAATAGTTTACTTCCATTTTAGATCCATCTGGTCTAACATAAAAATCATTAACTACTTTAAACTCACCAATTCCCATCATAAACAAATAAGGTGCGTGAGGTAAATCTTGTTTCCAATGATCTACGCGATAACCATCTTTTAAGGTCTCGCTAGAAACTAATCTGCCATTTGAAAGTGTCTTATATTTATCCTTTACAGTAATAAAAATTTCTTGCGATGTTTTAGCATTTGGAGAATCAATTGTAGGAAACCATACTGAACTAGATTCTGTCTCGCCTTGCGTCCAAATTTGAGGCATTTTATTTTCGTCTTCCCCTTTTGGGTTTATAAAATAAAGACCCTTGTCTGACATTATAGCAGCAGAGCCTGAAGTTTCACGTTCTTCAGGACAAGAAATGTAATCAATTTTCACCGTGAATTTTTCTTCACGACTATACTCTCGATCTAAAAAAACTCGTAATATATCATTCTTATAAATAAATTCAAGTGTTTTTTCCCCCAATTTAACATGGTTTATAATCATACCTTTTGCATCTAAAATGATTTCATTGGATGGATAAAAATGAGGCTTTGCAGTAATAAAAGCTATCCCATTCATTCGAGATTTAGGCCAGTCAAAATTAACTTCTAATTTTGTATGAATTAAATCTGTCAATATTGTCTCTGCTTCGCGATATACATCTCTTTTCTTTTGAGGAACGGAGAGAAGTGAGTCAGCATTTGTCTCTTCCACGATGCTAGGACTTGAATCAATTGTAATTATATCTTCTTTTGTTGTCGCGCAGGAAACAAGAAACAAAATAAAAACTCCTAAAAATATATTTTTCATAAGTAAATTGAATTTATTAAACACAAAACTGCTAAAATAAATCGAAATGTATTCATTTTTATATTACATCAGAGAACTATTCTATTATTTTTGTAATATAAATTTGTCAAATGAATTTTCAAACTTGGACTATTGATGGTGTTGACACAGAGATAAAAAGCTCAGATACATCCATAAAATGGGAAGATGATACTTTCTTTACTTTAAAATATAAAGGGGAATCATTTAATGGAGAGATTATAGAAGAAGATACAGAGAACAATTTTTTAAAACTAAAGATTAATCATCGCGTTTTTAATATTCGTAAAAAGGGGAAACTAGATGCATTAATTTCAGAAATGGGGCTAGACAAACCTAAAGTAAAAAAATTAAAAGAACTGGTAGCTCCAATGCCTGGCAGGATAGTCAACATAGAAGTGAAAATTGGACAACAACTTAATGTTGGTGACAACTTATTGTCATTAGAAGCGATGAAGATGGAAAATGTGCTAAAAGCTGAGGGGACAGGTAAAGTAAAATCGATAAATTACTCTAATAATGATGTTGTAGAAAAAGGAGCCATAATAATTGAGTTTGAGTAAACTAAAGGCTAAAAGAAAACGATTATTCTATTTTTTTCTTAATTACTTGATACACTTCTTCAGTAATGGCATCTCTAACATAAATCAACAAATGAACATTAGAATAATCATATTGAGATGGTAGTGCATAACTATAATTAAAATAATATTTTCCATTATTAAATTGATTTATAGTAAGTTGATTGCCTTGCCAAAAACTTCCTATAGAACCTCTCATTATATCTCTATGAATATAATTTGGGTCTGTAGAATTATCCGGCATTTTCTGCTTACCTATTACTGAATCCTCTATTAATATTACAACAGTATATAGATCATTAACATTAACCGATTGGTCTAAAATATCAATTTCAGAGTGTATAAAAACTCCTCTTGTAGATGGGTAATAGTTAATCTCTGCTTGTAGATTTACTTTTAAATTTGTCGCCATAGCAGCTTGAGTATAATTTCTCCAATCATTAACCCCTGCTGTATGTTGCCCCCCGTTTAAAATCCTATTTATTGTCCCCCTTGGATTACCAATGAAAGCAGAACCAGGCATTGAACCAAAATGCTCACCTATAGCAAGTCCAGATATATTAGTCCAATCAATCGGATAAGAAGAAGAAACAGATTGGAAGGAGCCTAATCCTTCAGGACCTGCATGAATAGTTGAAACAAAAACTCTCTGTGGATAATCTCCATAAATTGAATGAGCCGTATCTGCGGCAATTGGACAGAAAGTACACCGATGCCCTGTAAAATCCTCTAACATTACATTTCTAAGAGAATTATTATTAACAGAAAACACTGGCCATTCTGAGTTAGCATAAGCAATAGAGTCTCCACCAGGATAAAGTGTATAATCTAATTGTGTACTAATAGATGTTGGATAGGGGTTTTCAATTTTATCACAAGACAAAAGACACAAACCTATCAAAAAAATAAAGACTTTATTTTTCATGTTTTAAATTTTAAAAACTGTGTGTGAATGATAATGTTAATCCATTTGATGCAGGCACAAATCGGCAGACTCCACCAACACAAAACAACCCTTCTCTTTGCTTTCCATAGCCTATAGTTATACGAGTAGCATCTTTAATATAACCAAAAGATCCATAAATGTAATGTACTCTTAAATCATCTTGTGGATTACCATAATTGTATTGATCCATAACACTAAAGAACCAATGAGGAGAAACATTATACTCTAATAATAAAGTAGCCCAATTGCCTTTATCATTTATATTTCCAACTTTGTCCTTATTAACAAATAAACCTTGAAGTTCTAGCCTCAAGGAATGCTTCTTGTTTATTTTATACCCTAATTCAACTACTCCTATATGAGATTGTATTATCCCAGTAGCATCTCCTGTAACTTTAGCAACATCATTATTTAAACAAATATTAAAATAACTTAAACGTGCATTAAAATTTTTAGTAAACTTTCTATAAATATTTACATTAATATCTCTCCATAATAAACTATCACTTTGATCAAACAAGCGACTCTCATAAGCAACACCAGTTGAATCATTTAAATCAATATTTTCCGTTCTTTGCAAAGGCTTATATGCTGTAGAGAAATTAGCATTAATTGATGTGCCATATTTACCTCCTAATTTTGAGCCTCGCTTAATTGTATAAAGAATTTCTGCTTGATATGCAATCTCCCCTACAGGCTGAGTTACATATGGATAAATTGATGAGACAAGATTATATGTATGAGTCTTATTCATTGCAGGTAGGAAATTAATAAACAGATCCGTCAACTCTTTAGTTCTATCAGATCTATAGCTCATATTATCTACTGATTTTGCAGATAAAACTATTCCTAATCCTTTTTGCGAATAACCAAAATTAAACAAGGCGGCATGACCATAATTATATATATATCCATTGTCAGTTGAAGGGTCTTGTCCCTTAATGATATACTCCCCATCTAAATTAAATCTACCATAGCGTAAACTAGCTCTTCCACCATAAGCACCTGTGTTTTCTGGTAAAACATATGTCTGATTCTCATCTGATTGATACTTACTCACAAAAGAACCACCGATAGTAACGTCTAATTTCTTACCCTCAAGTTTTTTGAAAATCGAATTTAAATTAAATTCACTATCTATTCCTCGAACAATTCCATCACCATGAATAATACGAGACTCAAATGAATATCTTTGAAGTCCATAAACACCTTTCAAGATAACGCCTCTAAAAGGTCTTAATACTAAACGCACCCCATCTAAAAGGTTATCATAACCTAAAGCCCTATCCTCATATGCCCTAAGAGACATCCCTGAACCAAATTGTTCATAAAATGAACCTAAAGTAACATCAACAAAATTATTTTGATATCCAATATATCGCATACCAAGGCCTGTTCCATCAAATCTATTTGGATAACCTTGAATCCTTGGTAAATAAGACTCGATTCTAAAGCCAGCTTTAAAACCTTTGTTGGTATAAAAAACATTCATATATGTATTGATTAGAGACTTAGAATCAGGTTGATTAGCCTCAATCAAACTATCTTGATTTAAATACTGAAAGATACTCTCTACATTTCCTGTCAAACTACCTAATTCATTTTGACCATGCAAAGAAATTGAAGAAATAATAAAAAAAATATAAAATAGTGGCTTTTTCATTTTTAATATTACTTCGCTGTTAATTTTAATATCTCCTCATATAATTTATCCTCATCACCAGGAGCATAATTATTATGAGAATAAACTATTTTACCATCACTATCTAAAAGGAAAGTATGGGGCACATTATTTACACCCATTGATCTTTTAAAGTCTCCATTTGGATCCATTAAGACTAAATAATCCCATCCCTTACCATTCACATACATAGGAACAGAATTTTTTGTTTTCTCATCATCAATTGAAACAGCAACTAATTCAACACCTGTTTCATCCTGCCAATCAGGATAAAGATCATGAATAGTGTTTAACTCTCTCTTGCAAGGTGAGCACCAAGTTGCCCAAAAGCTTATAACTACAGGACCATCAAACCCTAATTCAGAAGTGTTGAAAGTTTTCCCATTCATACTCTTTAATTGAACAGAGGCAACCTTTTTATCTAATGTTTTTTCTTTTTGTGCATTTAAGTTAAACAAGACCAATAGTGCAACACAAAACAATAATATTTTTTTCATAATCTTTTTTTAAACATTTATTAAACTTAACTATTTCAAAAATCATGCAAAACCAAATTTAAGGGAATTTTATTGTTTTTTACAAAGCGTAGAAATTAATTTTTGTGTTTAAAGAAAACTGTACTGATTTAAACTAATTATGTTTAAACTCTTTTATTTCATATATTTGGTTAAAGTTTATTCAAAAAATTAGAATTATGAAGAATTTACTACTCACTACAATTTCAATAATAACCTTGACATTTTCATTTGCTCAAGATTTAACTATTAATATAGAAGGTTCAACAACAGACGTCTCTGGAACTACTCTACAGGCCATGCCAATAAACGGCTCAACGGATGATCATAAACTATATGATTTAATTATTAATAATAATGATACTTCTGATCAAAACTGGTTGATTACAAGGTCTATCATTAACGAGACAACAGGATGGTCTAATTACTTATGTTGGGGAGTAAATCCTGGTTTAGGTCTTTGCTATCCTACTAGTACTGATTTAGTTTGGTCAACAGCCGCAGAAACAATACCTGCTGGAGGGTCTGGTAAACTCTCTGCATATGTAAATGTGACAAGTACAGGTTCTGCAACATATAGATACTATGTTTCAACAGATGGAATTAATTTCCTTGATTCAGTGGATGTATTAATCGAATCTGTTTTAGGTATAGAAAATCTACCTAATATTTCAGCTTACATTTCACCAAACCCTGCAAAAGATTTTGTTAACATTAAATCAAGTTCCTCTAACATATCCAAAATAACTTTATTAGATGTTTTGGGTAACGTTGTTTTAAAAGAAAATATGGGTTCTTCAAAAAGATTAAATATATCTGAATTAAAGAATGGTGTTTACTTTCTAAACATTGATTCTAAAAATTTTAAATCTACAACAAAAAAACTTGTCGTTAGACATTAAGTTTAAGTTCATAAATCTTGTAAGCCACCATCTTGGTGGCTTTTTTATTTATCTAAACATTAAAACTGAACCAAAATTTTCTTTTCTCTCATCCGAAGCAGTGACTTTGAATTCTACTTTCCAACTATAAACACCATCTTGAACATAGGCCCCATTAAAAGTACCATCCCAACCAATATTTACATCATGACTTTCAAATATTAATTGACCCCAACGATTGAAGATCAATAATGTATAATCAAAAGGGTCATAACCAGAGGAGAATACAGGCTGAAAAGTATTATTAAAAGGGTCCCCATCTGGAGTAAATGCATTAGGGATGTAGTAAATAAGTGGCTCTTCAATCTGTATGGGCTGAACTAGAGTATCAGAACATCCAAAAGAATTATATGCTATTAGAGTGATGTCATCAATTATATCAGAAGATGAAAAAGAATAAATCGGAGAATCTTCAGAAGAAAACTCGCCACTATCTCCAAAAATCCACATATAAGAATCTGCACCTTCAGAGGTGTTTATAAAGGTAACTTCAACATTATTTAAGGAAGAAAAATCGGTTTGATTTTGAAAAAAAGAAGCGATTACAGGAAGATATTCTGTGACATTTATATTTACTATACTGTCACACCCGGAAAGGGATGTAAAAATTTCACTATATGATCCAGGGCTATATGTATTCCCTATTTCTGAAGTATAGATTTCACCAAAACAAACGGATTCATCAATTGACGAAGTTATTAAAGGGAGCTCTGTAATCATATAAGTTACTATACTATCACAACCATTTGAAGAAACAAATGTTTCGTTAAAAGAACCTGGGCCATACAAATTACCCTGAGCAGAAGTATATTGTTCTCCAAAACAAACTGTGTCTATAACATTAGCAGAGTTAGAAAACAAAGCTGTAACGTGACTTACGATAATAGAATCACAACCATTAACAGAAAATAAATTAGATGTGTGAGATGTGTTTCCAGTAATAACTTCATTTGTGCCATCCGGATAAGTCACGGTTGAACTCTCACAAGCAAAGATACTATCTGTAACATTATACAAAGGTTGCATAGTTACATTTGTAACTATAATAGAATCACAACCATTAACAGAAAATAAATTAGATGTGTGTGTTGTATTTCCAGTAATAACTTCATTTGTGCCATCCGGATAAGTCACGGTTGAACTCTCGCAAGCAAAGATGCTATCAGTAACATTATACAAAGATTGCATAGTTACATTCGTAACTATAATAGAATCACAACCACCTGTCGTTAGTAAATTAGATGTATGTGATGTGTTTCCAGTAACAACTTCATTTGTGCCATCTGGATATGTAACTGTTGAATTTTCACAAACAGATATGCTATCTGTAACATTAATTGTTGTGATAGTGACTAAAATAGAATCAATAGAAAAGCAAGAAGCATCTAATGTATCCTCATAACCAACATAATATGTTCCTGGAGAAGATACTAGGTTTGATATTGGATTAATAGAAGCATTTGCATCTGCTAAGGTTGAATAAAATTGAGCATTACCTATACCCGAAGAAACATTGATACCATTGTTCAAATCAACATTGTTTGGAGCACAATTAGTCAAATCATCCGTTATTAGTAAGGGTGGAATACATGGGGCAACACTGCATGCAAGATTAAAGCCTGTTAACACATCAAACCCAAACCATGTTCTTGTTGCAACATCATATAAAAATGCCATACTATTAGCCCAAGAAGCTCTAAAAGCATTGTTTACTACAGTCGATGCAGGAAGCTGAGACATCCCCGCATAAACCCCAGTAACTTTATCAACAAAATATATCCGCTTTAATTGATAGTCTACTAAACCAATTTCATGTCCTAAACAATCTGTATAAAAAACAGAATTATTATTTAAATTACCAAAAGCTACAGGAAGCCCCGTAATAGGAAGAGTAGAAATTAATGTATTGGTAGCTCTATCACGCTTTTGTATAGATCCTGCATCATAATACCAAATTTCATTGTCAACACAATTATAATCTCCAACAGATTGAGCTGTAGGCTGATTATTGCCGACAAAAATATTAGACCCTGTGTTTAACGCAAAACCTGTACCATTTAAATTAAAAGTCCATATTCCAAAAGCATTATATCCATTAGCTTCTAACTGGTCTTCATTAAAATTCCACCATAAGCCACGAATATCAAAACCTGTATTGGTTTGAAACAAAGGATTGCCGAGCTCATCAAAAGTTTCAAGAGGAAACCCAGAATTTCCAGCAATACCAGCATAATAGACATTAAAGTTTGGATTAAATGCAACACCAGAAGCGTTTGTGCCACCAGACTGAACAAAACCTAATGAAACAGTTGGTATTGCGTTGGGTATCACGGCACACTGAGCAAGAATATTTAATGATTGTGAGGTAAATAAAAAAACAGTAAGTATAAAAAATAAACTACTAGTTAAATTTATATTTTTTTTTACCCCTAACATAATCTTAATCAAATTTAGGCATTTTATCTTGTATCAACTAAATACTTTTAATAATTGAGAACTTAACAAAGTTGAATAAACTTACTTTCATTTATAGATATCTTGAATTAAAGTAAATCGATAGAAAATTCTAATAACTATAAATCATCAAAATAAAAATTAAATGATTTAACTTTAGATTATAAAAGTGATGAAACTAAAACGATTAAATAAAGCTATTTCGGAAACAGGATTTTGTTCGCGAAGAGATGCTGATAGACTAATAGAAAAAGGTAAAGTTAGAGTAAATGGAGAGATTGCAACACTAGGTGAAAGGGTGAGGCCTGAAGATAGCATTAAAATAAATAATAAATTAATAACTAAAAAAAGTAATAAAATTTATCTCGCTTTTAATAAACCAAAAGGTATAACATGTACAACAGACACTCTAATTAAAAGTAATATTGTCTCTTACATTAACTATCCTGATAGAATCTTCCCAATTGGACGCCTAGACAAGCCGAGCGAAGGATTGATTTTTTTGACAAACGATGGTGACATAGTAAATAAGATTCTTCGAGCTAAAAATAACCACGAGAAAGAATACATTGTCAATGTAGATAAAATGATAAACTCTTCATTTATTAAAAAAATGGAAGATGGTGTTGAAATATTAAACACAAAAACACTTCCATGCAGAATCAAAAAAATTGACAATAATACGTTCAAAATCATCCTAACTCAGGGTCTAAACCGTCAAATCAGAAGGATGTGCCATGCTTTAGGATACGAAGTTTTAAAATTAAAACGTATTCGCATTATGAATATAAAATTAGGGGATTTAAAACTAGGGGAATATCGCCATTTTACAAATGGAGAATTAGAACGCATCTTAATGTTAATCAAAAATTCTTGTAAAACTGAAGAGGCTTCAAATATATAGTCTATAAAACCCTCCTACTTATTTAGATAATAACATGAAGCAAATAAATTCTTTATCTTTATTTCTTTTTGTTATGAAAAAAAATAGTAAAATAAGAATAACTAATAGGCCTAGTTATGCCGCTGGTGGTAAAGCTGTAATCATTGCTTTAAAAAATATTTTTACTCGTATGCCTATTGGTAAAAGTCTTAAAGTACTTAATAAGCTTAACAAAAAAAATGGGATTGATTGTCCAGGATGTGCTTGGCCTGACCCCGATAAAAGATCGAAACTTGGTGAGTATTGTGAAAATGGTGTTAAAGCTATTGCTGAAGAAGCAATGGAAGCTAGAGCTAACCCAGAGTTCTTTGCTAAACACTCTGTTTCAGAGCTTGAGAGAAAAAGTGATTATTGGTTAGGTCAACAAGGAAGGCTTACTCATCCAATGATTATTCGAGAAGGGCAATCTCATTATCAAAAAATATCATGGGATGAAGCTAATAAAGTTATCGCTGAAAACTTAAATAGTTTAAAAGACCCAAATGAAGCTGCTTTTTATACTTCGGGTAGGACAAGTAACGAAGCGGCATTTCTATATCAATTGTTTGTTCGTATGTATGGAACAAATAACCTCCCCGATTGTTCAAATATGTGTCATGAATCAAGCGGTGTTGCTCTTTCCAAAACAGTAGGTATTGGAAAAGGTTCTGTAACACTAGATGATTTTTACAAATCTGATTTAATCCTTATTTTTGGTCAAAACCCCGCTACAAATCACCCAAGGATGCTTTCTTGTTTAGAGAAAGCAAAAGCAAATGGTGCAAAGGTTGTCTCAATTAACCCATTAAAAGAGGTTGGTTTAGTTAGATTTAAAAATCCACAAAAAATAAATGGAGTCATGGGGAATGGTTCGATTATTTCAGACTTATATCTTCAAGTTAGAATTAATGAAGATGTTGCTCTTCTCAAAGCAGTGATGATTAAATTATTTGAAAAAGCTAAAACTAATCCAGCTATTTTAGACAAATTTTTCATAGAAAATAAAACTGCAGGATTTAAAGAATTTAAGGAAGAATTAAACAATCATGATTTAGGCGCCTTAATTAATCGAACTGGTATTAAGGAAAAAGAAATTGATAGCCTTGTTAATTTAATTGCAGAGAGAAAAAATATTATAACCTGTTGGGGTATGGGTCTTACACAACATGTGAATGGAGTTGATAATATTCAAGAATTAGTAAACCTATTATTGATTAAAGGAAGTATTGGAAGACCTGGTGCAGGGACTTGCCCTGTTAGAGGGCACAGTAATGTTCAAGGTGATAGAACAATGGGTATTGCGGAGCGGCCATCCAAAGAATTGCTAAATAAGATTAGTGAGAATTTTGGTTTTACACCTCCACAGGAAGAAGGCTATAGTGTTACAGGTGCTATAAAAGCTATGTATGAAGAAAAAGTGAAAGTTTTTATCGGTATGGGAGGAAACTTCTTATCTGCCTCTCCAGATACAAACTACACATCAGTAGCACTAAAAAATTGTAATTTAACTACTCATATCTCTACGAAATTAAATCGATCTCATTTAACTCATGGAAAAACAGGTTTAATCCTACCATCTATGGGAAGAACAGACAAATACTTTAAAAATGGGAAATCGCAATTCTTGTCTGTTGAAAACTCTATGGGAGTTGTACATACAACACAAGGAATATTAAAACCACCCTCCGAGTTTGTAGAAAGTGAACCTGTTATAATAGCGAACATAGCAAAAGAAACGATAAAACAAGATAAAGTAGATTGGGACTTCTTAGTGGAAGACTATAAAAATATAAGAGATCTTATTGAAAAAACAATCTCGGGTTTTGAAGATTATAACGATCGATTAAAAAACCCACAAGGATTTGAATTACCAAATGGACCAAGAAAAGGAGATTTCACAACACCGAATAAAAAAGCAAATTTTACAATTAATAAACTTTCCGAAAATATCTGCAAAGAAGAAGAATATATAATGATGACAACACGAAGTCACGATCAATTCAACACAACAATTTATGGACTTGATGATAGGTATAGAGGAGTCTATAATGATAGAATGGTTGTATTTATGAATGAATATGACATTAAAAAGGAAGGACTTAAACAGGGAGATCAAATAACTCTTTACAATAATTATGATAACACAGAGCGTTTAGTAGAAGGATTCTCTGTCATATCATATAATATCCCCAAGGGATGTCTCGCCACATATTTTCCTGAAGCAAACCCATTAGTTCCGTTAAGTCTTCAGGCAAGATTAAGTCATACACCATCATCTAAATCAGTAAAAGTGAAAATAAAATGAGAATATTCTTGGGTACATTTCTTGGTTTAATTGCTGCATTCTTTTCAATTGCTTTATTGGAGCCACTTGGACATTTATTATTCCCTGTTCCATTTAAAATAGATTTTAATAATATAGATGAACTTGAATCGAAGTTACACCTTATACCATTTGGAACACATATATTTGTAGCTATAGTTCATGGTATCGGTTTAGCAATAGGTCTTGGTGTATCTAGATTAATTGAGAAAAACACTATATATCCAATTTTAATAATTGGAGGGTTCGTCGTTTTTGCAACAATAATAAACGTATTTATAATCCCCCATCCGTTATGGTTTAGTATCTTAGACTTATTGATTGTTTCTTCAATTTTAATCATTACAATTATATTTTTAAAAAAATAAACTAAAATGTTTACAGGAATAGTAGAAAAAATAGGCGTAGTTAAGAACATAAATTATGAAAAAGAAAATGTCCATTTCACTATAGCCTCATCATTTACTAATGAACTTAAAATTGACCAAAGTATATCACATGATGGTTGCTGCTTAACAGTTATTGACATTGAAAATGATGAATATACCGTAACTGCAATTAAAGAAACAATAAATAAAACTAACTTAAGTGATTGGAAGGTTGGAACAAAAGTCAACTTAGAACGATGCACTAAAATGAATGGGAGATTAGATGGTCATATTGTCCAAGGACATGTTGACACAACTGGAACATGTTTGAATATTGAGGATGAAAATGGAAGTTGGAAATATACATTCAAATATAACTCAAAAGATGTAACGGTTGAAAAGGGGTCCATTACAATAAACGGAATAAGCCTAACTGTCTTAGACTCTAAAGAAAACTCTTTTTCTGTATGTATTATACCTTATACATATGAAAACACTAATCTACATGAAATAAAAGCTGGAGATTTAGTAAATTTAGAATTCGATATTATTGGAAAATATATCGCTAAATTAATCGATAAAAGAAACAACTAAGAGACAATGCCATTTTTATTTTTAGCCCTTTCCTTTTCACTCAGCGTAAATAATAAATTGATTTTTGATTTCAACAAAAATTGTGCTTTAAACAAATGGATTGTAGTTAACGATGATGTAATGGGCGGTAAATCAAATGGAAAATTAATTCTTAATAAGGCCGGTAATGCTGTGTTTAAAGGAGAGGTTTCTCTTGAGAATAATGGTGGCTTCTCTTCCATAAGATATAAGATGAAGAAAACTACGACTCCAAAGAAATCATACATTTCAATGAAGATTCGGGGAGATGGAAAACGATATCAACTCAGAATAAAAGAAAAATCTAACGATTATTACAGTTACGTTAAGTACTTTCAAACATCTAATGTTTGGGAAGAAATCAAAATTCCAATTAATTCTATGTATCCTTCATTCAGAGGCAGAAAAATAGATAAAGAAAACTTTAACAAAACATCTATTGAAGAGATTGGATTTTTAATAGGTAATAAAAAACAAGAGAAATTCAATCTAGAAATAGACAAAATAGAACTTTCCACTAAATAAACATAAATATGGACAAAACGAAACAAAACAAATTTGCAAAACTATCTCAAATATTAGGAATCATTTCTATACCAACTTCCTTTATTTATGGTTTAGGCTTTTTTATTGGTATAGCTGCTATTATTCTGTCAATTGTTGCTAACAATAAAATTAAATCTGATCCTAGTCTTTCTAACTCAAGAGGAAAGTGTATTACTGGTATTATAACTGGATGTATTGGCCTTTTAATTGGTCTTTTTGCTATCGCTATTAATACAGGCGAAAACTCACATAAAGAGTATTTAAAAAATAATGAATACTATCAAAAACTTTTAGAAGAACAATCTAAAAAACTTAGTAAAGAGGAAAGAGATAGTATAGCATTAGTAAAAGACAGTTTGTCATTAGTAAAAAAAATAAAGGATAGTTTAGAAATTGTAAATAAAACAAAAACAGCTTTTGAATTATGTTCAACCTATAATAACAATAAAATTCGAGCTGATAGAACTTTTAAAAATAAATGGATATATGTTAAAGGTAATCTTTCCAAGATAGATGGTGGTGATGATGGAGTAACACTTTGGATTGATTCTAACAAAGATGAATTCCTTTCCTGTAATGTTTATTGCCGTTTAAGAACTTTTGAGAATTCTGGAATTAAAGAACATCGAAAAAGAGCTCAGCTAAATGAAGTAGCAGAACTTAATGTAGGAGATGAAATAACTATATACGGAAAGTGTGACGGTATAGACCCTCTATTCAGTGAGCCGGTATTAATCGATTGTCATATCAAATAAGAAAAATGCAAAAAATTTTCATCCTCATTTTATTACTCCCATTTCTATCATTCGCACAAGAGATTGAATATATAGATGGAGAAGTAAATGAGAGTAAAACTAAAAACAAACTCTACGGTGTTAAAGTTAGCACTTCAGAGGGCAAAGCGACCAGAACAGATCCTGATGGTAAATTTGCAATTAAAATAGAGAGTTTACCTACTTGGCTATACTTCTCTTTAGCAGATTACAAGACAGATTCTATACTTGTTGAAAAGAAAAAAAAGAATATTAAAATCGTTCTTTCCCCTATAGCTCAAGAGATAAAAACTTTAGTTGTTTCTGCAAGTAGAAGGTCTCAGGAGATTGAAGATGTCCCTATTTCCATGGAAGTTATAAAATCTGATTTCATTGAAAAAAAAGGACTAGTGAATTTAGAACAAGTAGCTGATCAAAGTCCTGGTGTATACGTAATGGATGGCCAGGTTAGCATTCGAGGTGGGGGTGGATATGCATACGGTGTAGGTAGTCGTGTACTGGTGTTAACAAACGGTATGCCGCTAACCTCACCTGATTTAGGAGATGTGAAGTGGAATTCTATACCATTAGAATCAATGTCGCAAATTGAAATTATTAAAGGAGCATCTTCTGTTCTATACGGAAGTGGTGCTTTAAATGGGATGATTTCTTTGACACCAAGAGAACCTAGTAGAGATGGAGAACTTAAAGTCAAATTTCAATCTGGATTTTATGACAACCCTAAAAGAGGAACATTAAGATGGTGGGACGATGATACAACAAAATTTAATTTTTCTTCTAACCCAAAAATTAACCTACTAAATATCTACTATGGTAAGATGTTTAATGAATTTGGATATACCATTTCTAGCAATGGGTACTTCACCAAAGGATATAAAGATGGTGAATACGAAAATAGAGTTAGACTAAGCGGAAATTTGTTTTATAGACCATCCAAAGCTCAAAATTTAAAAATGGGTGTTGCTTTCAATAGTCAATACGAAAATGTAGGTAGATTTATAATATGGGAAAGTGCTACTATGGCATACACTCCAACAGGAGGAGGGAGCCCAGACACAAACCCGAATTCATCAATTACTCAAGAAAGCTCTATTCGTGTCTGTGTAGATCCTTATATTAAATATCTAGGCAAAAAAAATTCTAAGCATGAGCTAAAAGGAAGATACTACCTTGTCTCTACCGGAAACCCTTTTGATGGTCTTTATTCTGCAACTAAAGCTGACATGTATTATGGAGACTATCAATTCTCTAAAAAATGGAATCAAATCCATAATCTTACATCAGGTGTTACTGCGAGTTCAAATATAATCAATAGCCGTGAAGATGTTTTTGGAGACCATACATCTATCAATTTAGCAGGTTATGCTCAATACGACTTAAACATGGAACGTCTTGATATAACTGCAGGAGTTCGACTAGAATACTTCAAACAAGATGATAGAACCCCTGATTCACAATTTGATTTATGGGAAACCAAGAATGTCATACCTATCTATCCTGTATTTAGAGCTGCGGTACATTATGCACTAGCAAAAAACACCCATCTAAGATCTTCTTTTGGTCAAGGTATTCGTTTTCCATCAGTTGGAGAAAGATTCCTTACTGCAGAGAGCGGTGGTGCTAGAATTTTTCCTAACCCAGATATAGAACCAGAGAGAGGCTGGGCGACAGAAATAGGTATTAAACAAGTTTTTCACATTGGTAAATGGAGGTCATCTATAGATATTGCAGGATTTGTTAATCAATATGATAACATGATTGAATTCGCATTCGATAATGTTATGCCAGATAGTATCACTTCAGTATCTCTTGTTCCTGGCACACCAAATTATGTGGAGAATTTTTTCGGATTCCAAGCACAAAATACTGAACAAGCAAGAATCTCAGGAATAGAAGTTTCATTTAATAGTCAAGGAAAAATAAAAAATGTAGAGTTAAGAACACTAATTGGGTATACATATATGAAACCTGTTAGTTTAAACACAGATCCAACATATATCTCTACTTTTTCTGATCCTAGTTCGGATATGCTTAAGTATCGATTTAACCATTTAGCAAAAGCTGATGTTTCCATTACTTGGAAAGGGATCAGTATAGGATATTGCACAAGATATAATAGCTTTATGTCAAATATTGACCGACTATTCATTGATGGAGTGCCTCTTATAACTGGCTCTACTATTGATGTATTGCCTGGGCTTGGAGAGTATAGAGAGAATGAAGCAAAAAATAACGGGAGTATTGTTATGGACGCAAGAATAGGATATGAATTCATGGAAAAATATAGTATAAACATACTTGTCAACAACTTCCTTAACAATGAATATTCAAGCAGACCAGCTGACATTCAACCACCAAGACAATTCCTTGTCCAATTAATGTATAATATTTAAACAAAATAATATGAGATTAATTCTAATCATAATTGCTCTTCCATTAATTTGTAGTAGTCAAATTGATGACTTCAATACTAAAAGACATAACAAAGATAAAACCCTAATGATTGGACTTGGAAGTTGGGCAAGTGCCAACTTAATTGGAAGTGGTGCAGGATGGATATTATCAAAGAATGATCAATCAAAACATTTTCATCAAATGAATGTGATGTGGAATATTGTAAATTTAGGTATTGCTATACCCGGTTATTTAAAAGCTAAAAAAAGTGCGTCAAACTTAAGTTTTTATGAAACTTTTAATGAACAAAGAAGAACAGAAAAAACATTTCTTATTAATGCAGGTATCGACATTGCGTATATTTCTAGTGGATTAATTTTAAACAGTGAATCAAAATATCATAAAGATAAGTCTGATCTTCTTAAAGGTTTTGGTCATAGCTTAATTCTTCAAGGAAGTTTTTTATTAATCTTTGATTGGGTATCATATAGTATACACAACAAAAATTATAAAAAGAACCTTGCTCCAATTCTAAAAAAAATAGATTTAAGTGACAATGGTATTGGTGTCAAATTTAAAATCGACTAAAGGCCTAATTTTTTTGCGTAAAAGAGAACTTGATTGAGTGTCTCTTTATCGTCTTTCATAGAAAACTTGGCTTTCATAATAATTTGTTCACATTTATTCTTCCAAACCAAGGCAAATTGATTATGAAGTTTATTCTCATTTGTGTTTTTAGTGAAAAAATTTCCAACTGTCTTTGCTTTAGGGTAAGCTAAAGTCAAGAACTCTAGAATGTCTTGTTTAGTTGTTGGAATAGGGAAACTAGAAATAATTTCCATTTTTTTTCTATCTACCCTATTAGGTCCTGTAATATGAGAGAAAGACTCAGAAAACACTTTACCAAAAGAGGAGAATATTGAATTAGGATCACTTTGTCTGTCTTCTTCTGCTTCATTTAATAGTTTAAATAAACTTTGAATTGAAGAATTTGATTTTCTATCAAGAACATTATACCCACAGTATTCACATGAAGTAACGTAGGGATCAATATTAGCTTGACAATTTGGACATTTTATGTTCTTTGTTTCTTTTTGGATACTTGATTGATTTGGTTCTGAAGATTTTGATTCATTTTGATTGTTTTTCTCGTAAATCCTCGCATCTAATACCATTTCAAACTCTTCTTGGTCAATGCCTAACTTGAGAGCCTTATTAATTAAAATTTCCCGCTCTTTTTTGGAAATCTGCCCATCGACAAGAGCATATTTAATTAACTTTTCAATCTCTTCTTGATACATTTATTTTTTTCTTAAGACAAGACCTAATACAAAAACCAAAATTTCAAAGAAGAACAAAAATGTAACGATAAGTATTATCCAATTATTTTCTATGTGAGATGATGCAAAAAGACAAAGTATATACCTAATGAATCCTGAAGCTAAAAATAAAAATGTAAAAACCGCTTTAAAAGCATTATCTAGAAAGCGATTATAAAGGGCAAAAATTATCCCTGTAGAAGTTAAGATGCTTATATCAGCTAGAATCCAATTAAAAAATGAATAATTACTGATTATCATTCCAGTTAAAGAATTTAGTATTATAGCTAGAAACCCTCCTATGAGAAAAATATTTTTCATATAACTACTATTTAAGTTTTTCTAACAGCTCTTTCTTTTTTAATTCAAACTCTTCGTCAGATATTATTCCTTCTTCTTTGAGACTACCCAATTGCTTGAGCAATTTTATTGTCTCTTCATTTGAATCTTTAGGCTTGTTATCATCTTTCGCGGTATTTTTGGACATCATATTTCCCATTTGTTCAGCAATAGGATTAACCATACCTAAACCAACCATTGTACCTAAAATCCCCCCTGCATCACCATCTCCACCACCTATATTTTCAGCAGCCTTTTCAGTCGTGTCAAAGCTTCTCTCAACTTTATACACCTCTAGATTCTCTGCTCTACGTTTTAGGCGCATTCGTTCATCTAAATCTTCAGACATTATTTTTTGAAACTGTTCAACGACATCTTTTACACGCTTATCATCATCAATAACAGGAATTGATTCAATATTAAATAATTTTAATTCTATGCCATATTCATTTAAATGATTATTTACTATTGACTTAACTGCTAATCCAACCTCTAAAACAATACTTTCTAATTCTAATGGACTTAACTTTTGTTCAGCACTAATTTTTGTAATAGTACTTTTAACGTTCTCTATGATAACTCCTTGAAAAAAATTCGATAATGATTCCGTATCAAAATCCTTTAAGGTACCTATGATTTTCGTAAGGAATTTTTTGGAGTCTTGAACAACTATAGCAAATGACCCTCTACACGAAACTGGAATTGGCACTTTAAATGTCGGCTCTAACATGTTAAATGGGACAAGACCAAACTTTGCATCCATAGAAACTGCTTTATTTACAAAATAAACTTCCGCAGAAAAGGGACTATTGCCTCCATAAACTAATCCAACAAGAGAAGAAAGTAGAGGTAAGTTCTTTGAGCTTAATGTATGAGTGCCGGGGTTAAAAATATCTAAAAGCTTTCCTCCTTTATAAAAACAAGCTTCTTGTGATTCATTTACTATAAGTTGTGAGCCCATCCTTAATTGATTCTCACGAGAAGAGCTTGAATCTGACCTCCATTTCCAAACAAGAACATCATTTGGACCTTCATATTTAAGAACATCTAATATTGCCATAAACACTAAAGTTAGAAAAATAGTTTAATTGTATACTATTAACCATATAACATTAAGTTTTAAATCTTAAAAAAATGTAATTTATTCCCTTGCTAAACACATATTAACATACATTTGTTTACAATGAAAAGTAGATTAAAACTTAACTTAATTGTGTGTTTATCAACACTTTTGTGTTTAAAATATAAACCTCTTGAAATAAGTCTAGAGTAAATTGTTATTATTTTGGTTTAAATTTTAAAACAAATTAAAATGGAAACAAACGAAAAAGTCAATGAAATGACTAATCAATTACTTGACGCACCAAAAATGGTTAGCGACAAACTTCCTTGGAATAATTGGACTGCTTGCATAGAAGATTCTGAAAACAAAATTGCAGGTTGGATCGGAAAAATATTTCAAGTTTTAGCACTTGCTACTTGTTTAATGATTATTTGGGGCACATTAGAGCCAATGTGGGCAGATTCTGGAGCTATGTGGAAAGGTGAAGGGGCTGAAATAGATCAAATGATCAGCAACATTTTATCTATTTTATTATGGGTATGTATTGCTTTTCCTATAGCTCAAATTATAAGAAATGTTGGTGATGGACTTGGTGGTTCTAAAAGCAACACTATTAATCTAGTGTTTTTAGACATACCAGTTGCTCTAATAAAAATGGCTGGTTATATTTTAGCTATGGTTGGTCTTTTTGCCGCCGTTTCAGCTCTAATTAGCTTTATTACAACCCTTGATGTTGGTAATGCTATGGGTATGGATATGTCAGAATTAACTGAAATGGGTTCTATAGGAACTGCTATTTTATTTGGCATATTAAGTGACTTAGGAATGGGTCAATTTGGTGATATGATGACTGAAATGATGGCTGGACCAAGTATGGGTAATGGAGACGCTTGGACAGTAGCTGGAGCTATGGGAGTGTTTGGATCATTTGTATCAATCGTAGTTATCTTAGTTAACTTATATATAAATGTAATGGTATATCAATTCCTATATGGATTAGCCTCTACATTGGTGAAATGGATAAAAGCTCCATATTTACCTTTTAAGTCTTTATAATAAATTATTATAATGTAAAAAAGACCTCTAAATAAGAGGTCTTTTTTTTTATATGATAAATAAAAAATTACTTTATCCATTTCTTTATAATGCGCTTTCTCAACTTCTTCCTGAAACGTTTAATAACAGATTCACGATCACCAATATTCCCACATTTAATAATTTCAGAATAAATCAGTCTACTATCTCTAAAAAATTTAACCTCAAAGCTAATAGAAACAATATCTTCCCTATAAAGGCCGAATAACCCACTTAGTCCAAGTGCTGTTTGTAAATCGTCATTGATTCCTGAAACCTTAAATCTTCGATCAAATCCACGAACACTTAATAATAAATATGTATCAATATCATTTTGATTTATCAATTTTACTATAGAATCTGAAATTAATACCAGTGGTGACTGTCCAAGCTTCATAATATTTAAAGAAGGAACTGCTTTAATATTAAAAGAATTTAATAACTCAGTTGTATTTATTTCTAAAGAATAACGATCTTCCATCTTGTCTGTTTGAGCTATTACTATAGCATTTTTCAAATTAAGTCTTATATTTTTCTTATTCTGAGCAGATGCCGATATCGTTATCAACGCTAATAATAATGTTAATCTTTTCATATTTAAAAAACTTAAAACAAATATACTATTATTGGGCTTGAGAAAACATTTCAAAAACTATTTAAGAAACAACCCAGCGAGTTGTAAATCAATTTTCCTAGTAATTTTAATGTTTTCTTCATTCCCTTGTACCATCTTAATTTCAAATCCAGCTTCTTCTACTAAAGTAGAATCATCTGTTATACCTTCATGAAAAGGCAAATTATATGCCTGTTGAAGAATCTCTTTTTTGAAACATTGTGGTGTTTGAACAATATTATAAAGTGAACGATCTACTGACTTTGAAGTATCATTATTCTGTATACGAAGAGACTCTTTTAACCCAATAACAGGTATAACAGACTCATAATCTTTTAATGCCTCTATGCAAGTTTCTATAGTTTTAAATGAAACTAAAGGGCGTACCCCATCATGAACAAGTATATAATCCCCAAAACAATAATCTAAAGTATTTTTAATAGAATGATACCTTTCCGTACCTCCTTCAACTATCCGGTGAGGAATTTTAAAGTCATGAGAAACTATTAACTCTTCCCAATACAATCTCCAATCTCTAGGTAGAGTAAGAATGAGCTGGAATTTTGGGTTAAAATGATAAAATTTTTCTAAAGTATGCATAAGTATTGGCTTATCATTAACTTCAATGAATTGCTTAGGCAAATCAGAGTTCATTCTCTTTCCTATACCTCCAGCTGTAATGATTACTGTATAAAAAGACATAAATTAAAAATACTTTTTCAGCTTAGAAATGAAACTTTTTTCGAAAAAAACAAAAAGTGTTGAAACAATCACTTTAATTGATCGGCATCTTTATCAGCGGCCATATTATATTGTCTCTGCTTGTACAGCCAAAAAAACATGCCAAAAAAGCCTAAGAAAACGCAAAAGTAATTAAATAGGTTCCCTATCATATCTGCCTCTAACAATAAAAATGTCATTTGCATAAAATCACCTATTGCATAAAAAAAATCGGATAATGTCATAATATCACTTTTTTATTAAATACAAAATAAAGCATATTTTTTAAATATTTAATTAAATCAATTAATATTTAATTTAATTTGATTCAATCAAGATGGTTAGGTCAATAAATTGGTTAACTGATAGTGCTTCTGGTCTTAGAGATAATAACTCACTATCTATACTTTTATCCTTCAAAAACTTTTTTATTGAATTTCTAAGAGTTTTTCGCCTTTGATTAAAGCTTGTTTTAACTAAATTTTTAAATAATTTTTCATCACATGGAAGTTGTTGGTTTTTATTCCTTGTTAGACGAATAACACCGGATTTAACATTCGGAGGAGGGTGAAAAACATTTTCATTAACTGTAAAACAATATTCAACATCATAATATGCCTGCATTAAAACTGATAGAATACCTCGTTGTTTTGATCCTGGAGGTTCAGCAATCCTTAAACCAACCTCGCGTTGAAACATCCCCATTATTTCAGGTATCTGATTCCTCATCTCTAAGCACTTAAAAAGAATTTGTGTTGAAATATTGTACGGGAAATTCCCTACTACAGAAAACGGATCTTTACCCATAACCTTTATCAGGTCAATACTTAAAAAATCTCCTTCTATAATTTTACCCTCAAGCTCTCGATATTTATCCTTCATATACTTAATGCTTTCTGGATCGACATCGATTATCTTAAGATCTATATTCTTCTCTTTATCTAATAAAAATTTCGTTAATGCACCAGTTCCTGCTCCTAATTCCAATATCCTATGGCAGCCATTATGAAAACCATAAGTATCTGCAATACGCTTAGAAATATTCATGTCTTTAAGGAAATGCTGTCCAAGATGTTTCTTTGCTTTAATTATCATTTTTTAAACTCTTGTAAAACAGTTAACATTGTTCTAAATGCCGCAAAACTTCCATTGTATTTTTGAGAATGTTCTTTTTGTAAGTCAAAAGAATATTCTTGTAAATATCTATCATAATCTTCTTGATTTTCACAGAGATATGTAATAGCAAAAGTTAGTCCACCCTCTTCCTCACCGTGAACACGTGCGATTCTTGCTTCAAGGAAACAACCTGTGTCCATAACATCAGGAATATGCTTGTTTTTCATCCAAGATAACCAATCCTCTTTGATCGATTTATCAATACTAACGGTAACATTATATAATAACATATTTAGAAATTAATGTTTGGCAAAAAAGAATTTCTTTTTGCTATCTTACTCTTTTTACAAATTAAAGTTATGTTTTTTAGTCAAATTGTTATATTTTGGTTAAACGATACAGATTCATTGTGATTAATAAAATATTTACTTTTATATTCTTGTTTATAACTCAAGCTTCATTTAGCCAAACATGGAGTGATGATATTGCTGAAATATTTTACGACAAATGTTCTAAGTGTCACCATAATGGTGGAGTCGCTCCTTTCCCCTTAATTACTTATGCCGAGACTAGTCCTTTAGCTACTGCTATATATGATGTAGTTAATAATAATGAAATGCCTCCTTGGCCTCCAAATAATGACTTTCAAAATTATTCTCATGACAGATCACTAACACCAAATGAGAAAACTAAAGTTTTAGATTGGTTAGTTTCTGGTCACCCAGAAGGTAACTCATCTAGTACACCTCCTCCTCCTGTATATAATAATGGTTCAATCTTAGGTGATGGGGATTTAGAGGTTCAAATTCCTACTTATATGAGTAAAGCTACCTCTAATGGAGATGACTATGTTTGTTTTGCCTTACCATCAGGTTTAAGCCAAGATAGAATCATCAAAGCAATTGAAATCATTCCTGGAAACTATGAAATTGTTCACCATGTATTGGTATATATTGACCCATCTAATTCGTCTGTAACAGATACTATCGGGGGTGATTGCGCAAGCCCTGCTTCTTCTGGTGCATCATTACTAGGCGGCTATACCCCAGGAAGCTCACCGTTAACATTACCTAGCTCTTCCAGCCTAAAACTAGGAATGACTATCCCTGCTAATTCTCAAATTGTCCTTGGTATGCACTATCCTGAAGGTAGTTACGGCGAGATGGATAGTACTAAAGTTATTTTTCATTTCTATCCCCCAGGAGAGACAGGAGTTAGAGAAGTCTATACGGAAAGACTTTTAGAAAACTGGAACTTTTATTTACCCGCTAATCAATTCACAACTGTAAATGCTCAATATGGTCCAACTTCTCAAGATTATTCTCTTTTAAGTGTCTTCCCTCATATGCATTTATTAGGCCAAACAATTCAAGTATATGGAATAAGTCCAAACAACGACACTTTAAAACTAATTGATATCCCTCACTGGGATTTTGAATGGCAAGACTTTTACTTTTATAAATACATTCAAAAAGCAGAAATAGGGTCAACATTCTACTGTGAAGGGACCTATGATAACACCTCAGGAAACCTACATAATCCTAATTCTCCTCCAATTACAGTATACCCGGGATTAAATACGTCCGACGAAATGATGGTGACTTTTATGCACGTTATGGACTATTATCCTGGAGATGAGACATACAATTTGGATAGCTTAATGAATCAGAGTATAAACAATATAGCTGAAGAAGATTTTAATCCTATAAAATTCAATGTTTATCCAAATCCATTTAGCGATTACTTAAACTTATACTCTAATAAAATATCAATAGGCGATCAAGTTTCTATCTCTATCTTTGATAAAACAGGGAAACATATTAGAAAACTACTTTCAAACAAAATAGTTCAAGAAAATGAACTTCATATAATTTGGGACGGAAAGACCAATAAAGAAGAAATAGTAAGCTCTGGTCTTTATTTTATATCTATAAACATAAATGGATTACTTTCACACCAGCGTTTAATAAAACGTTAATTAAAAGCCTTCATGGCTTCCTTTATATCCTCATTTTCTGTATTTATCACTTGATAAAAGCCCTGTTCTCCCCATATTTGACTTGCAATTTCGGCCTTCATTCTCTGAGCAATTAAATCCCTACTAGCCTGATTTTTTTTTATTTGTTTTTCAAGTTTGTAATTTAATTTTATAAAGTTTAAAAACGTATTTAGGAGGGAACTAGTGACATTAAACTCTTCATTAAATTGTTGAGGAGATGACCACTTATTACGTTTATCTTTAACATAATTAAAAACGAATGTTCTAAAAGCATTTAAACTCCTTAACTCTGAATAAAAGGAACTTACTCCCAAAGTCTCATATGGCACAAAAATATCGGGCATAATACCTCCTCCTCCATAAACTACTCTGCCTTTTGGTGTTATAAATTTTAAAGAATCAATAAATTGAGAGGAATCTATTAAATACATTTCTCCATTCTCATACCTGTTTATAATATCTTGATTATAGGAGTCATAGTCTCCTGAATAAGGCTTTTGGATACAACGACCTGTTGGAGTATAATAACGCGCAATAGTAAGCCTCAAATTACTACCATCATTTAATTGCTTATCCTCTTGAACTAAACCTTTGCCAAAGGATCTCCTTCCTATAACAAGGCCGCGATCATTATCTTGAATTGCTCCTGCTAAAATTTCAGATGCAGAAGCGGTTTCCAAATTAATTAATAACACTAAGTCGACATCTATTAGAGGACTCTTTTCGGTAGCATAATAGGTTTGTAGTGGTGAGTTCTCTCCTTTTGTTTCAACAATAGGCTTACCTGCACTCAAAAATAAATCAGCAATTTCAGTAGCACCGGTTAGAACGCCTCCACCATTATCTCTAAGATCTAATATTAATTTTTTTAGTCCTTGTTGTTTTAATTTAGATGCTTGAATTGAAAATTCTAATGATGTAGAAACTGTAAACTGATTAATTTTTATATAACCAACCTCCTTTGTTATCATATAAGAAGCAACAACTGATTCTATAGGTATGGAGCCCCGCTTGAATGTTTTCTTAATTTTTTCATTTTCTCTAACAAGAGTCAAACTTACCTCTGTACCTTCAATGCCCTTCAATAAATTCATCACTTTTTCATTTGTGATGTTTAACTCAAATTTTTTATTGTTTACTGATATAATTTTATCTCCGGCTTTTAAACCATTACGCATCGCAGGGCTGCCTGGTATTACATTAATAATACAAACAGTATCTCTAAAAAGAAAAAAACTAATTCCTATCCCTCCAAATCTGCCTTGAGTCATCTCATTCATTAACTTAACTGATCGTGCTGGTATATAATGACTATGAGGGTCTAATTTATGAAGCATATCATTAATTGTAACTTCAAAAAGATTATTAGAATTTACAGTATCAACATAACTGTTTTCTATTAAATCGATTATTTCATTAAACTTATGATCATTTGATTCACACCCCAAATCTGGATTAGATATCAATAAGATAACAATAGAACAATATAACAAAGGAATCAAATATGACGTAATCTTATTAATCTTCATCGAAAGGATTTTCTATTTGCTCAACTTCAATGCCTGCGTCTCTTAAAAAATTAATCCCACTAGTATCCTTATATGAATTAATAAATACAACTCGTTTTATACCAGATTGAACGACAAGTTTACTGCACTCTTTACAGGGTGACAATGTTAAATATAATGTCGCATCTTGACAATTATGAGTAGACTTAGCAACTTTCAAAATCGCATTTGCCTCAGCATGCAAAACATACCAAAGTGTTTCACCTTCTGACGATTCACAAGAGTTATTAAAACCACTTGGAGTCCCATTGTATCCATCAGAAATTATCATACCATCTTTGACAATTATAGCTCCAACTTTTTTTCGTGTGCAATGAGATAATTCAGACCACGTCTTAGCCATCCTTAAGTATGCCTTATCATACCTTAGTTGTTTTAAATCTCTCATTTTTTTATAATTATACCTCAAAAATAAAAAACTCTATTCTCTATAAAAAACTTAACTAAAAGAATTAAAGATTACATAGTAAACTTATATCCTACTCCTCTAATAGAATGAAAATATTTTGGGTTTTTTTGATCTTCCTCAAAAATTTTACGGAACTTCAATATGAAATTATCTATAGTTCTAGTTGTTGGGAAATGATTCTTTCCCCAAACATTATCTAATATTTCTGCTCTAGGAATAACTTGCCCTTCCTTTTTAATAAACAGCTGAATTAACGCAACTTCCTTCTTTGACAAACTATATTTTTCTTTTGTTGATTTTTTAACAACTTCAAAAGTTTTAAAATCAACAATTAAATCACCAATGTTAATCTCATTGGATTTATGTTTCTCGCTTTTTTTGGTTATTAAAACTGATACACGTAGCAACAACTCTTCTAGATCAAATGGTTTAGATATATAATCATTTGCTCCAAATTTCAAACCCTTTATACGATCTGAAGTTGTTCCTTTTGCAGACAAAAACAATATGGGCACATTTGATTTTTGGCGTATCTTTTCACACAGATCAAAGCCACTGCAACCAGGTAACATAACATCTAAAATAATTAAATCAAAAAAGATAGGTTTTAGAAAGCACTCTTTAGCACTTTCTCCTGTGTTAAAAACAGTAACCTCATAACCCTCAAGTTGAAGGTTTAATCGAATAATTTCAGATAAACTTGACTCATCTTCTACAAGGCAAATTTTATACATTTTTTATGTTTTTAGAATAAAAATACGTATTCAAAAAGCTTTTTTAATTAAATAAAAGATAAAATAAACATTTAGTTGATAAATAAATTACTTTTTGTAGATAAATAAATTTCTTTTTTTAAAAAATCAAGTAGCTTTACTCTTCATTTATTTTTGAACAAAAAAACAACCGCAAATGAGTGAGAAAAAAATAAAATCAGCCCTAATATCAGTATTTGATAAGACTGGTCTAGAGCCCATTATAAAAGAACTAAATAAAAATAATGTTACTATTTATTCAACAGGTGGTACACAAAAGTTTATAGAAGAATTAAAAGTCCCTGTTCTTCGAGTTGAAGACCTAACATCTTATCCTTCTATATTAGGTGGACGAGTAAAAACATTACACCCCAAAATTTTTGGTGGCATTCTAAATAGAAGAGGATTAGATAATGACAAAAAAGATTTGCAAAAATTTGACATCCCTCAATTAGACTTAATTATTGTGGATTTATATCCTTTTAAACAAACTGTTGCTTCTGGAGAAAGCCACGACGCGATTATAGAGAAGATAGATATTGGGGGCATTTCATTAATTAGAGCAGCAGCAAAAAACTACAAAGATGTATTTGTTGTATCTTCAAAAAAACAATACTCACATTTCTTAGAGATGATTTCCTCTAATAATTGTATCACGAATATTGATGAAAGGAAAATTTATTCAAGAGATGCTTTTGAAATATCATCAGAATATGACACCCATATCTTCAATTATTTAAATCAAGGGGAAAAAGAGGTTTTCAAACATAGCATTGTCGAAAATCAAAATTTACGCTATGGAGAAAACCCACATCAAAAAGGCGTTTTCTTTGGTAAACTAGATACACTATTTGATAAATTAAATGGGAAAGAAATATCATATAATAATTTATTAGATATTGATTCTGCTGTTAACTTAATGGAAGAATTTAAGTCTGAAGACCCAACATTTGCAATATTAAAACATAATAATGCGTGTGGTTTAGCTACTCGAAAAACATTAGCTCAAGCATACGAAGATGCACTTGCTGCGGATCCAGTTAGCGCTTTTGGTGGTATTCTAATTAGCAACTGTACAATCGATTTTAAAACTGCCAATGAGATTAACTCTCTTTTTTGTGAAGTCGTTATTGCACCTCAGTACGAATCGGAAGCACTAAAAATCCTAAAGAGTAAAAAGAATCGGATTATATTAATCCAAAAGAATCTAAAATTGCCAAAAAAACAATTTAGAACTGTTTTAAATGGTGTTCTCGAACAAGATAAAGACTTAATTACAGAGACTGAATCAAACTTAAATATGATTACTAATTTAAAGCCAAATCAAAGAGAAATTACAGATTTAATCTTTGCAAATAAATTAGTGAAGCACACTAAATCAAATACTATTATTCTTGCAAAAAACAGACAACTTCTAGCTAGCGGCACTGGCCAAACTTCACGTGTTGACGCCCTCCGTCAGGCAATAAATAAAGCAAAGTCATTCAATTTCGATTTAAATGGATCTGTAATGGCTTCTGATGCTTTCTTTCCTTTCCCTGATTGTGTTGAAATCGCAGGAGAAGAAGGAATAAGTAGTGTCATTCAACCAGGGGGTTCAATAAAAGACAATTTATCGATTAATTATTGTAATGAAAATAAGATTTCAATGGTATTTACCGGTAATCGTCACTTTAAGCATTAAAATACTTTTTTTTAGTTAAAAAAATAGTATTTTCACTAGAAATAGAAATTTACTTATCAGGCAAAAAAAATGGGACTATTTAGCTTTTTAACTCAAGAAATTGCAATAGATTTAGGAACTGCGAACACTCTAATAATAATGAATGACAAGGTCGTTGTAGACGAACCTTCTATTGTGGCAAAAGACATTAAATCAGATAAAGTAGTAGAAGTTGGTAAACGTGCACAACAAATGCATGGAAAAACACATGAGCTTATTAAAACTGTTAGGCCATTAAGAGACGGTGTGATCGCAGATTTTCAAGCGGCTGAAAAGATGATCCGTGAAATGATTAAAATGATTGGACTAAAGAAAAGCTTATTTAATCCTTCATTAAGAATGGTCATCTGTATTCCATCTGGGATAACAGAGGTAGAGAAACGTGCAGTTAAAGATTCGGCAGAACATGCTGGAGCTAAAGAAGTCTATTTAATTCATGAACCTATGGCAGCAGCAATTGGAATTGGTATTGATGTTGTTGAGCCTATGGGTAATATGATTATTGATATTGGTGGAGGGACTTCAGAAATTGCTGTAATTGCATTAGGAGGAATTGTAACTGATAAGTCCATCCGTGTTGCTGGTGATGATTTTACAAAAGATATTGAAGAATATATGCGTCGACAACATAACATATTAGTTGGTGAACGAACTGCAGAGTCAATCAAAATAAATGTAGGTGCTGCATTACCAGAATTAGAAAACCCTCCTGAAGATTTTGCTGTTCAAGGAAGAGACTTGATGACAGGAATACCTAAAGAGATTGTAATTTCTTACTCAGAAGTTGCTCACGCTTTAGATAAAACTATATCAAAAATAGAAGAAGCAATATTAAGTGCATTAAATGATACACCGCCTGAACTTTCTGCTGACATATTTAAAACTGGAATTTATTTAGCAGGCGGGGGGTCAATGTTAAGAGGTCTTGATAAAAGAATTCAAATAAAGACAAAGCTTCCTGTCCATATTGCTGAAGATCCCCTAAGAGCAGTTGCAAGAGGGACTAGTATAGCATTAAAAAATATTAATAAATTTCAATTCTTAATACGGGACTAATATAATGTAATACTCTTATTAATAGAAATACTGAAAATTGAAATATGCGTAATTTTATTGCATTTATTAAACGTTTTCGAGTTTTTTTATTCTTTGCATTATTGCAAGGGATAACATTCTCTATCTATTTTTCCTATCTCCAGTTCCCAAAATACCAATACCTCACTTCAGCATCTCTTTTTTCTGGTAATATTTTAAAGCTAAGAAATAATTTAACAAAGCATTTCTACTTAAACTATAATAATTCTATTTTACAAAAAGAAAACATTGCTCTAATGGATAGTATTCCGTCTAGCTTCATTAAACTAGATAATGGTCTTGTTAAAATCAATGACACCATTTTTAATTATCAATACGAATACACTCCTGCAATAATTATTAACTCCACACATAATAAACGAAATAATTATTTCACTCTAAATGTTGGTTCAAAACAAAACATAGAGCCCGGTATGGGTGTCTTTTCAAGCAATGGTGTAGTTGGAGTGATCCATAACTGTAGTGAACACTTCTCTGTAGTTAAATCTTGTCTTACGAAAGATATAAATATTGATGTTATGATTGAAGAGACTGGAGATTTTGGTTTGCTAAAATGGGATGGGGAAGACTCTAAATATGGCACATTGTGGGGCATTTCTAATGATAGTAAAGTTAAAAAAGGGTCAAAAATTATTACACGCGGAGGAGGAAAAATATTCCCTCGAGGAATAATTGTAGGCAGAGTATCTAAAACACAATTAGTTGAAGGAAAACCTCTTTGGGATATTAGTGTAAAATTTTCTGAAAATTATAAATCTCTTCAAAGGGTTTATATTATAAAAAATCTTCTGAAAAAAGAGCAAGAAAAATTAGAAAGTGATACCCCTGTAAATAACCCTAAATGAACTTATTAATTATACATAGCATTCGTTTTTTCGCCATTTTAATTATCCAAGCACTAATTTTAAATCAAATCGAAATCGGCAGTGGAATACAGCTAATGGTATATCCTCTTTTTATTTTTCTTCTGCCTGTTGAATTAAGTATTATTTATTTGCTTTCAATATCCTTTATTCTAGGGCTTTCGATAGATTCTATTTGCAATACATATGGAATTCATACATCAGCACTTTTATCTTTTGCATACTTAAGGCCAATAATATTTAAACTTTTCATCCCTAGAGATGGTTATGACCCTATAGTGGAAACAAACATTTTTACATTAGGATTTAGATGGTTCATTAAATGTTTTGGCACCCTTCTTTTTATACATCATCTATGGTTCTTCTTGGTTGAAATATTCAAAATAAATGAACTTTTTTTTGTTCTCCAAAAGGTTTTTCTCAGTATTCCAATATCCTTTCTTCTTTGTATCTTATTACAATTTCTTTTTATAAAAAAATCAAATGAAATTTGAAAATCGAAAATATGTTCTAATTTCTATTTTGATTCTTATTGGGGTCATATATATTCTGAAGTTGTTTTATATGCAAGTTATAGATGAAAGATGGAAGTTAAGGGCTCAACAAATTGCAGAAAAAAAGAGAGAGATTATTCCTCCAAGAGCAGTAGTCTATGATCGAAATGGCAACAAAGTTATCTCTAACAAAACATATTATAACTTAATGATGGTAGAAAATAATATTAAAAGTTTAGACACCAATGCTTTTGCTAAATTAATCGGGCGATCTGTTCAAGAAGTAAAAGAACGTTTTATATCTATTGTTAAGGGAGAAGGAAAATATACTAACAAACACACTGGTAAGACAACCTCTAACTATCAAAAAATAAGAGCCTATCCATTCCTAAAAGAACTAACTTCAGAGGAAATATCTAAAATTGCTCCTCACCTATGGAAGTATCCTGGTTTCTATGAAGAAGTTTCTAGCATGAGGCACTACCCTTATTCAAACGGTGCAAATATCTTAGGTTATTTATCAGAGGTTAATCAAAAAGAAATTGATGCTGACCATTTTTACAAGCCAGGGAGCAGAATAGGTAGATCGGGTATTGAAAAATATTATGAGAAGGTATTTAGGGGAAGAAAAGGCATAAAATACATTGTCACATCAGCATTAAATAATACCGTTGGATCATTTGAAAATGGTAAATATGATACTATTGCCGAACAAGCTGACCCTATATATTTAGGGCTTGATGCTGACCTTCAAGCTTATGGGGAGATGATCCTCAAAAATAAGAAAGGTTGTATTGTCGCTATTGAACCTAGCACTGGTGAGATTTTAGCTCTAGTTTCTTCACCAAGTTATGATCCAAACCTTCTTATAGGTAATCGTAAAATAGTTGAAAATTATCCCGCTCTAATAAAAAATAAAGACAAACCATTATTCCCAAGACCATTAGCTTCAGAGTATATGCCTGGATCAATACTAAAACTGATTCAGTCATTAATTGGCATGCAAGAAGGTGTAATCTCAAAAAACTCAAGTTTTAAGTGTACAAAAATTATTGGTTGCCATAAGCATCCAACAGCAAGGAATATTGCAGAAGCAATACAGGTATCTTGTAACCCCTATTATATTGCCGCTGTAAAAAGAATCATTCAACAAGGGAAGGAAAGAAATCATTTTAAAGACTCAGAAATTGGGCTAAATATATGGGCTAAATATATGAATAGCTTTGGCTTAGGAGTTCGTCTTGATACTGATCTTATTGGAATCAGGCCTGGAGTAATTCCTAATTCTAAATACTATGACAAGTGGTATGGTCACAATAGATGGAAATTTTCAACAATACGATCTATCTCCATTGGTCAAGGTGAGACACAACTTACACCTTTGCAACTAGCCAATATAGCGGTAATTATTGCTAATCAAGGATGGTACTACACCCCTCATATTGTAAAGTCTATTGGAGACGAAGGTCCCTTAAAAAAGTTCCTCAAAAAAAAGAACACAATGGTAGATGAAATTCATTTTGAACCCGTGATTGAGGGTATGAGACGTTGTGTAAATGAGCCAGGAGGGACTGCACGACTAGCAAAAATTGATGGTATTACAGTCTGCGGAAAAACAGGTACTATCGAAAACTATAAAGGTAAGATAAAACAACCAAATCACTCTGCATTTATTGCCTTTGCCCCACAAAAAGAACCAAAAATTGCTGTCTCAGTTTTTGTTGAAAATGCAGGAGCGAGTGGAGGTGTATGGGCTGCTCCAATAGCTAGCTTAGTGATTGAGAGATATTTATTAAAAAAAATAATAAGTTTAGATAAAGAAGAAAAGATTTTAACTGCTAAATTCCCCACACCAAAAAAACAATGAGAAAAAATCAACCTTTAGCAGCTAATTTTGATTGGATATTACTATTTATGTATGTAGCAATTTTATTTATTGGGATTTCTACTATATATTCTGTCGCATATAACCCTAATCACCCTAATATTTTTGATTTTTCACAAAAGTATGGTAAACAAATATTATGGATTGGCATCTCCCTTTTCTTAGGTCTCTGTGTTTTTCTTATTGATTCTGATATCTATAGAAAATTTGCTTTACCTATTTATTCTTTTGTCATTTTTCTATTAATTATTGTTCTTTTAATGCCTCCTATAAATGGAGCTAGAGCATGGTTAAGCATTGGCTCTATGGGTATACAGCCTGCTGAATTTGCGAAAATTGGCACAGCTATTATTCTTGCTAAATATTTAAGTCTTGTTAACCTAAATCAACAAAATAAAAAAATCATTTTAATTTCAAATGCCATTATTTTATTTCCAATGGCTTTAATAATTCTACAACCAGATGCTGGTACTTTTATTGTTTTTACATCATTCTTATTTGTATTGTATAGAGAGGGGGTCTCTTATGACCCTATAATACTATCTATATTAAAAATATTACCGTTTAGATCGCTTCATTATAAGCGAACATGGTTAGGCACACATTTTATTCCAATATTATTTATTGTAATTTTCTTAAGCATAACAACCCTTCTTGTAAGCAACGAAAATATCGTATTAAATTTTAACAAAAAAAAAGAAATCTCTGGATATTGGGGTATGTTTTTTTTTCTTACCGTTTTTTGTTTAATCGCTTATTTCTTTCTCCGTTACTTGTTCCCAAAACGTGAAAGAAAAAGAGCACTCTCAATTTCAATAATAGGTTTTTTTCTAGCTCTAAGTATATCTTCAACTGTTAATTATACTTTTCAAAAGTTGCCTGACCACCAAAAAGAAAGAATAGAACTAGTGCTAGGCTTACGTGAAGATCCAGACGGCGATGATTATAATCGCAATCGAGCAATGGCCGCAGTTGGATCTGGAGGTTTCTTTGGTAGAGGATATAAAAACGCTATTGTATCTAGTGTAAAAACAAATCATGTTCCTGAAAGTGAAACTGATTTTATCTTCTGTCCATTTGCAGAAGAATGGGGGTTTATAGGTTCTTTTTTCCTTGTTAGTCTATATATATTAATGATATTAAGGATTATATTTATTGCCGAGAGACAGAAGGCTGCTTTCAATAGAATATATGCGTATTCTGTTGCTATGATTCTATTCTATCACTTTACTATTAATATTGGTATGAATATTGAGTTCTCCCCTGTTATTGGGATCCCGCTTCCTTTTTTCAGCTACGGTGGGTCATCTATAATGTCATTCTCCATTATGATTTTTATTTTATTAAAACTTGATAGCCAAAGAAAAGATGTGCTTAATTAAACAACTTTACACTAATGGTTTTTATTTGTCTAGAGCGGAAATGGTTGCTTTTTTTTATTTTTACATTATCATTAAATGATTATGACAAAAAAAAATCATACAAAAACCCACTTTAGTAAAAAAATATCAAAAATACTTACTATTTCAATTTGGTGTTTTTCATTATCTCCTATTTTTCTTTTAGCGTTTCTTTTCTTAAAACAACCAGAAGATGAATTGCCATCTATAGAGATGTTAGAAAATCCTCCAGAAATGCTAGCATCAGTTGTTTTAGCTGATGATGGAAATAGTGAGTTGGGGCGATACTGGCATATAAATCGTACTAATATAAAGTACAAAGATATTTCCCCATATATTTTTGATGCCTTAATATCAACAGAAGATGAGCGATATTTAGAACATCCCGGAATAGACTTAAAAGCAGTAGCTAGAGCTGCTATAAATGCTGGTGGAGCTGGTGGGGCATCAACAATATCACAACAATTAGCTAAATTAATTTTTACTCTACAAGAAAGGTCTCTTAAAAAAAAGTTAAGAGCAGAAGGGAAGACAGAGTCCACACCGCAGAATAAAATGAGTATAATACAAAAAAGAATTAACGAAAAAATAAAGGAGAATATAATAGCCATTAGACTTGAGTCAAAATATACGAAAGAAGAGATTATGACAATGTATTTGAACCAATTTGATTTCTTGTATAATGCCGTTGGTATCGAAAATGCATCAAAAGTATATTTTAATAAAAAACCTATTAATCTATCGAAAAGTGAAGCAGCAATGCTTGTTGGTATGTGTAAAAATCCTAGCTTATACAACCCCTATACATATCAAATTAAAGATTATCGTTCTAGGGCAGCAAAAAGACACAACATTCCTTTATCAGAAGTAAAAAAAACTCAAATACAAGAACTAAAAACTGAAGATAGCATTCGCGCAATTCAAAGAAGAAATCAAGTTTTATTCCAATGGAAAAGAAATACTTTAAACTCTAACCAGGCATTAAAGCATCTTCTTTCTCAAAAAGAATATGATTCATTAAAAATTCTACCTATTCATACTAATTACCAAGTAGTGGATCACAAAGAAGGATTAGCACCTCACTTTAGAGAGTCTTTAAGAGCAGAACTCAAAATTCTTTTTAATAAAAAGGACGAGAATGGTTCGTTAATTTATAAAAATGAAAACGGAGAAGCTTATAATTTATACAAAGATGGACTGAAAATATACACAACAATCAATGTAGAAATGCAAAAATATGCTGAAGAAGCATTAAAAAAACATTTAAAAGAAGATCTACAACCTGAGTTTGATAAAAACAATCGCAATCTTAGGAACTTTCCTTTTACAAATCAAATTTCTAATAATGTCGCTGAAAAGCTTATGAATTCTGGCAGGAAGAATTCTGAACGTTACCGATCTTTAAAACTTCAAGGATTATCAGAAAATAGTATTAGAAAAAACTTTGATTTAAAAGTCCCTATGAAAATCTTTTCATGGAATGGTGATATTGATACAATCATGACACCGAATGATTCTATCAAATATTATAAAAGTATTTTAAGAGCTGGTCTTATTTCTATTGAACCAACGACGGGTTTTGTAAAGGCATGGGTAGGTGGAACAGACTTTAAACACTTTGCTTATGATCATGTAAGGCAAGGAACTAGACAAGTAGGGTCAACTATAAAACCATTTGTATATGCTACTGCTATAACTATGGGAGTAGTTAATCCTTGTACAACATTCCCTTATGGTTCTTCAGCTTGCATTGACGTATTTGAAGGTGACAGGATAACCAAACAGTGGTGCCCAAAAGGAACACTTACACCTAAATCTAAGATAGACCCTTCCGTATCTTGGTGTTTGTCAAATTCAAATAATCCTGGAACAGTATTGGTGATGTCTAAAATGGGCGGGCAAGCTGGACCAAAAAACATTTCTAAACTTTTAAAAAATTTAGAAATAAATTTAAGACCTGAAGACGAAGTGCCTTCCATGTGTCTAGGAGTTATGGACCTTTCTCTTTTTAAAATGACAGGAGCACAAGCAATGTTTGTAAATAATGGCATTTATGTTCGCCCTTCAACAATTTTAAGAATTGAAGACAGAAATGGAAATGTAATATACAACTCTAAACCATACACAAAAGAAGTATTAAACTCCAATGACGCATACGTAACATTAAATATGATGAAAGGTGTTGTTCAGGCAGGGACAGCTTCTAGCCTTAGAGGAGGAAAGAAATGGGGAGGTATTACAAACCCTACAGCAGGAAAGACTGGAACGACACAAAACAACTCTGATGGATGGTTTTTTGGACTTACCCCCGACCTTGTAACTGGTGTTTGGGTCGGTGCTGAAGATAGAGCTGTTAGATTTAAATCTATGGTTTGGGGTCAAGGGGCTAGAATGGCTTTACCTATTTATGGATACTATATGCAAAAAATATATAATAACCCTAAAATCAAGATTTCTACACAAGATTTTAAACCCCCGATTGACTTTGATCAAAGCAAGTATTATTGTGATGATCTTGACAATAATACTAATGAACAAATAACTTTTTAAGTAAAAAATGAATAAAGTAATAAAAAACAAAGAGGAAGCTTTAATTGGTATCCAAGATAATATGACTATTATGCTTGGTGGTTTTGGTTTATGTGGAATACCTGAAAATTCGATTTCACAACTAGCTAAAATGGGTGTTACTGGCTTAACATGTATATCAAATAATGCTGGTGTCGATGATTTTGGTCTAGGGCTACTTCTACAAAGAAAACAAATAAAAAAAATGATTTCTTCATATGTGGGAGAGAATGATGAGTTTGAACGACAAATGCTTTCTGGAGAACTTGAAGTTGACTTAATTCCTCAAGGTTCATTAGCAGAGAGATGTAGAGCCGGTGGAGCTGGGATACCTGCATTTTATACGCCAGCAGGATATGGTACTGAAATTTCAAGAAATAAAGAGGTCCGTGAATATAATGGTAAACCACATATACTAGAAACAGCATTAACTGCTGACTTTGCAATTGTTAAAGCTTGGAAAGGTGACTCTTCTGGGAACTTAATATACAAGGCAACTGCTAGAAATTTCAATCCTATGATGGCAATGGCTGGAAAAATAACAATTGCAGAAGTAGAAGAACTCGTCCCTGCAGGAGAATTAAATCCAAATGAAATTCACACTCCAGGTATTTTTGTCCAGCGTATTTTTCAAGGAGAAAAATTCGAAAAGCGAATTGAACAACTCACAACAAGATCAAAATAATTTTAAAATAGAAAAATAAAAAATGAGTCTAGACAAAATAGGTATAGCAAAAAGAATAGCACAAGAACTACGTGATGGATGGTATGTGAATCTTGGGATTGGCATTCCAACATTAGTTGCAAATTACATCCCTCCTGGAATAGAGGTTGAATTTCAATCAGAGAATGGAATTCTCGGGATGGGCCCCTTTCCATTTGAAGGAGAAGAAGATGCTGATTTAATTAACGCTGGGAAGCAAACAATTACAGCTAGAGAAGGTGCTGTATATTTTGATTCTGCAACATCTTTTGCGATGATTCGTGGACAACATGTTCAGTTAACTGTCCTTGGAGCAATGGAAGTATCGCAAGACGGAGATATCGCTAATTGGAAGATTCCTGGTAAAATGGTGAAAGGTATGGGAGGGGCAATGGATTTAGTCGCCTCAGCTGATAATATTATCGTTGCGATGATGCACACTAATAAGGCTGGTATATCAAAACTCTTAAAAAAGTGTACGCTTCCGCTAACTGGTGTTAATTGTGTTAAAAAAATTGTCACAAACCTAGCAGTAATTGACATAAAGGAAAATAAATTTCATCTTAAAGAAAGAGCTCCTGGGATCTCTGTTCAAGAAATTAAAAATGCAACTGCTGGTGAATTAATTATTCCTGAAACTGTCCCTGAAATGAACATCTAATTTGAGCGTAATAAAATTATTTTTTAACTACTCATTTTACTCCTTTAAATGCATCCGTATCATCGCATCTTTTTTCCCTTTTATATATACTTCCATTAAAAAAACTTTTTCTTGAACCTCTAGGATACGCGTCACCTTAAATTGATGTGCTCTTACACCGCCTATATCCTTCATGTCTGCAATAGTATGACGGCTAACCTCTCCATCACTATCAGTTAATTGGAATGCAGAGATAAATCCTCCCATACCATTTTTATGAGCTACTGGAACCTTATTTTCAGCTAAATTTTCATTCTTAGGATTATCTACAAATAAAATGTAGTGTGAATCATCCCCCTTCATATAAGCAACTGACATTTGCCCTTCAAAAATTGGATTGATTTGAAACCCTGAAGCAACACCGGCTTGATTTTTTGGCAATTTTTTTGTCCAAACTTCCTCTCCTTCTTTATTCAATTTAGTTACAACAACATTACTGTAATGATAGACGGTTTGTTGAGATGTCATCCACATTTCATCTCTAACATATTGTTGTTCACCTATGAAAATAATAGAACCATCTTCTTGAGAAAATACTTTTATCAACTTAAGATCTGATATTCCTGCTTTACCCCCCGACTCTCTTTTTTCCATTTTTTTAGCCTCACGATCTGTTAAATATTTCTTAATTATATCTATAGAGAAAGGTATATCACTTTTGCTAAGAATTTTTCCAGAATTATTCATTTTGAACATATATATTCCATTTGTATTAAATGAAAAAGCAGAACTCCCAGTCCAATTAACTTTAAAATCCCACCCATTTGCATAATACCCTGCACAAATAATATTCCCATCCACATCTTCTATTAAATTAAATTTTTCAAAAACTAAATCTCCATTAATGTCTAACGTTGTTGCCTCTATATTACCTTCACTAGATACTTTTACTAACTCAAATTTCTTTTCTTGGCGAAGAAATGACATCATATAACCATTACCTTCTTTATCAATAGCATATGCAAGATTGTTCATCTCTTTTTCAGTATGCAACATTTCCACTTCATCCCCCCATTGTTTTTCCATTAAATTATTAAATACCTGGAAACCTAAAATATCTTTATTTAAAGCATCTCTTTTTTCAATTGGCTTCAAACGATATACAATCATTACTTTAGACTCATCAAAAGATTTATGTACTTTAAACTTTTTGCCAAAATTGATTAAAGATTTTGTTAATGGACCTGAAGCTGAACTCAAACCCTCTTGTCTAAATGATGTTACAGGTCTTGAAGTTGAAAATAGCTCTTTATTATTAATAAATGAAGCCTGTTTAACGTCTATTTCTCTACTATAACAAGAGAACTTCTTTGTCTTTCTGTTATAAGATTCGAAGATATAATAGACTCTATCTCCAACTTTAATTAAATCTTGGACTTTATTATATTTTGGAAAATCTTCATATACATTACGTGCTATTTCTTTCATACTATTTGCATCAAATAACTGAACCGTAACAATTTCTCCTCTAGTTTTGACCATTATTACCTGTGAGTTATCAAGCGAAACATATCTTTTATCTGGTGCATCAACCACACGATAAGGAGCAGAAGATAAAACCTCAAAATCATTAGATAATTTTTGTGATAAGGATAATAATGCTATAAATGAAAGACTAAATACTAATACTATTTTTTTCATTTTTTATTTTTTATCATCAATATAGCGAATATTATTAGTTTTTTGATTCTATATAGAAAGAGTTCTTTTTTATATATTTATAAACCTCTTCTTCTAAAAAATCTCTAACGTTTCTCTTATGAAGAATACTATGTCTAATATGGCTAGATGATATTGTTATTAATGGTGCGTCTTTAAAAAAGAATACATTTTTATGGTTTAATAAAGAATTTATTTTTGTGTTTTTTTTATGAAGTTCTTCAATTCTGTTTTGACGAGGATAAACATATATCTTATAATACATTAATATCTCTTCATAATTAAACCATGTGTAAAAACTTCTTAGATTGTCTTCCCCCATCAATATACAAAAAGTGTTCTCCTTGTATTTTCGTTTTAAGTGTTTTAATGTATTTATAGTATAATTTGGTTTTGACAAACCAAACTCAATGTCTAACGCTTTTATGTTTTTAACGCCCTTTATTGCAGTATTAACCATTAATAAACGATTATCTTCGGCTAATAATATCTCGCTATCTTTGTGAGGGCTTTGAGGAGAAACAACTAGCCATACTTGATCTAGATTCGTATTTTCAACAAAATACTTTGCAACATTTAAATGACCAACATGAATGGGATTAAATGATCCAAAATACAAACCAATCTTCATTTTTTAACTATAAAATCTTTTATCAATGCTTCTGCTTGCTTACAAGCTTCTAACAAATCATTATTTACAAGTATAAAATCGAATTCTGAAGCGAAAGAAAGCTCTTTTCTTGCCTTAGCCATCCTCTGCTTAATCTTTTCTTCACTCTCTGTCTTTCTTAAACGAAGACGAGTCTCTAAATCTTGATAGCTTGGTGGTTGAACAAATATTGCCAAAGCATTCTTTTGAAATTCTTTTTTCAAATTAAGACCTCCTATAACGTCGACATCAAAAATAACTGTTTTACCAGAATTCCAAATACGATTAATCTCTGACTTAAGAGTTCCATAAAAATTATCCCGGTAAACTTCTTCCCATTCAATAAATTCATCGTTTCTAATTAATTCTTTAAATTTATCTTTTCCTAAGAAGTAGTATTCTTTTCCATCTTTTTCATTCCCTCGTGGCCCCCTACTGCAAGCTGAAATAGAAAACTCCAAGTTTAATCCCTTAGACAATAGATGATTTACAATACTCGTCTTTCCTGCTCCAGATGGAGCAGAAAAAATAACACATTTGCCTTTTTTTATCATTTTAATTAAAGGGTATTTAAAACTTGTTCTTTAACCTTCTCAAGATTTTCTTTCATATTAACAACTAACTTCTGCATATCAGCATGATTGCTTTTACTCCCTAATGTATTTATCTCTCTGCCTATTTCCTGACTTATAAAGCCTAATTTCTTCCCTGAGGATTCTTCCTTCATACTATCAATAAAATAATCCAAATGATTTGAGAGCCTCATTTTTTCTTCAGCAATATCTAATTTTTCAATATAAAATATTATCTCTTGTTCTAAACGATTGGCATCATGATTAAAAGAATTTTCTTCTAAACTATTTTTAATCCGATCTCTAATTATATCTATTCGCTCTTTCTCAAATTTTGGCACTTTCAACAAAAATTCTCGAATGTTATTTATCCGTTTTAGTAATTCAACTTCTAAATCTTCACCCTCCTTCCTTCTATAATGATTCAAATTCTCTATAGCCTCATTAATTATATTGAAAACAATGTTTTTTTCCTCTTCCACCAAGTCCTCTCGAGATGAAACATAAACATCTGGCATCTTTAATATTAATGACAAATAATCTTCGGTAGATTCGCCTAAATCATTATTTAATTCTTTTAATTCTTTGTAATATAATTTCACTAGTTCTTTATTTATTACTAAGGGTTTTTTAGCTCCTAAAGACTCTATACTAATGTAAATGTCTATCTTACCTCTAATAAGAAAAGAAGATATTTGCTTTCGAATATCACTCTCTATCTCCCTGTAGGCTGATGGTATTCTCGTATTTATATCAATCGATTTGCTATTTAGTGAGCGAATCTCTACTATTATTTTCTTAGATTGAAATTCCATTGAAGCTTTTCCAAAGCCGGTCATAGATTTTAGCATAATTGCATTTTTTTGTAAAACTATGAGATTTCTAGCTTATATCCCAAAAGACTCAAGCTTAATTCAAGACTTTATAGTTTTACTAGAACTAGTAGAAGTCATGTAAACACCAATAAAAATTATAATCATATATAGTATTTTCTCTAGCGTAATTGTCTCTGTATAATCATCTACAACGTTAAAAAAACTTAAAACATATGCAAAGAAAATAACTAATACTGGTTGTAAATAAATATATGCGCTAGATACAGATGGGCTAAGGTGTTTTAAACCATAAACAGTTAAAAGGTAGGTCAAAAAAGTAACACCTAGTATAACATAAAAAATAATTAAAATTATGTTTGTTGGAATATCTGAAAAAGTTGTTGTGGATAATTCAAATATTGTCGGTGGATATAAAATCACATAAAAAAACCCAAACGTAAAAACATAAGTAATTACAGTTAATGGCTTGTATTTTTTCATTAAGGGTTTAACCAATACTAAATATAATGCGTAACTAGTTGCATTAATAAAGATAAATAGATCCCCAAGAGCTGAATCACCGATTCCAGTTCCTGCCACTACAGTTAACAGAATTGATCCTAAAGCTCCTATTGTTATTCCTATTACACGTCGCCATGTTACTCGTTCTTTTAAAAATAGAAATGATAAAACAACAACAATAATTGGGTTAATCATCATTATTATCCCTGTGTTCACTGACGATGTTAGACTTAAGCCATGGAAAAAGAACAGTTGGTTAATTGCAACTCCAAATAATCCACATAACGCCATTAATAAAAGATCTTTTTTTTCGACACGATCTTTAATAAATAATACTTTAAAAATCCAAAATAAAACAGTAGCACCTAAAACTCTCAAAAAAATAAAAACACTAGGAGTTAAATAATTAGGCATTACTCCTTTAGCCACAACATGATTTGCGCCATAAAGAGCATTAACTATGAAAAGAGCAAAGTGAGCTTTTAAAATCTTCGACATTTAATATTATTCTAATCCCTTTTTAAATGATTTTATAGCAGCTTGAACAACTTCTTTAGAGTTACCCACAAAGAACTCTTCATCATTCAAAATAAATGGACGCTTTAAGAAAGTATATTCCTCAAGTAAGTATCTTTTATAATCTTTTTCTTGTAAGACTAATTTATTTAAGCCCATTAAACGATACTTATTCGCCTTCTTTGAAAATAGCGCCTCATAAGAACCGAACTTATCTCTTAGCATGTCTAGTGTTTGCTCGTCAATATTCTCCTCTTTTATATCCTGTAAAATGACATCACTTCCTGGATTAATCTGCTTTAAAATCCTTCGATTTGTAGAACAACTTTTTAAGTAAAAAATTTTTTTCATTTACTTTCTGTTTTTCTGTGTCTCCTTATCTTGACTATTTATGAGTGCTGGGCGACAACTATCTTGTTTTTTTTCAAACAAGAACATATATTTAACTTGAAATAAAATTGGCCAATACTTAGAAGAAAACCATCTCAATGATGGGTTTCCAAAATAGTGTTCAGAATTAAGAGGATATGAAGACAAAATAGAATTGTTTCTACGTATAGACTGATAACCCAATATAGGCGCCCTTATGCCTGTAACGATATAAGATCCTCTCTTTAACTTTACCCCCAAACCTAAACCATAATGAATTTGAGCATATGGTGGATTATATGAATTTTCCGATTTATAATCAAACATATATAAAGAAGAAGAAGTAGATCTTTCTATTATTCGGCTTTCAATATTAATTCCCAAGGAATTATCTAAAAATATTTTTGATTTATTTCCATTAGCTTTCTTCTTAAAATGGATGTTCTTATGAAGTGAAAATCGTCCATAGACATTTCCGTGTTCTAAACGAAAGTCATAAGTTTGTGAAGAGGGCTCTATCAAAATAGAGTAATTTATGTTGGTGTTTTCTCCTCCTCTAAAATATTTAAACCCAATCCCCCAGTCAAAATAGCTGACTAAAACTGTTTTCATCTTCAAAGATAACTTAGAGCGTTTTTTAGGAAAGTGAATCATGCCAACTTCCCCATAAATACCTAGTTTTCCATACGAATCATTCTCGTGTGTCGATCCAGGCGCTTCAATAATTTCTTTTTTTCTAGAAGTCATAAGATATGTTAAACCAAATTGACTCTGTAATCCAAAACCTCGAAGGTCTCTTAAATCTCTTTTGCCAAACATTTTACTCTTCTTTCCTGGAATTAAGTTTCTAGGTTGAGCAAAAATAAAACCACTATAAAAGAGTAAAGAAAGTGTAATTAGAGTTTTCATATTATATTCTATCTAAAATCTTTTCTATAACCTCTTGTGAATCCCAATTGGATTCAATGTTATCAACTGAATCCATGACTTCCTTCATTATTTTATCTTGAAGCATGCCTTTATTGTATGCATCACTATATTTTATATGACTAAATGTAACCATAGAGTATAAGGGTGTCCATTTGTCAGGATGTAATTTTGAAAATTTCGCCTCGATTTTTTTCTGTAATAAAAACATTGGATCAGAGACAAAGTCACGCATTTCATAATAATTATGTAGAGATAAGTCTTGAAGAGCATCTCCATCTGCTTTTCGATATTTAGTATAATCCTCAAATACTTTAACCCAATTTTCATTGTGTCTCAGCATTAATTCATGCAGTACGGTACAATCCTCAAAGGATGCATTCATACCTTGACCATAAAAAGGAACAGTTGCATGAGCAGCATCACCAAGTAAAGCAACCTTACCATTATGCCAAGGATATGATCTCATTATTCCTAATGAAGATAAGGGATGATTTTCCCACTCATCAGCAATATTTGGCATAATTTCATAAAAATCAGGGAATGTTATTTTAAAAAATTCTTCTACACTATTTTTTGTTTTTAAATTATTAAAAGAGTTAAGGCCCCCATCATAAGGCATAAATAAGGTACACGTAAAAGAACCGTCTTCATTAGGAAGAGCAATCATCATGAAGCGTCCTCTTGGCCATATATGAAGTGAATTTTTGTCTAACTGATATCCCCCATCTTTCCTAGCAGGCAATAGTATTTCTCTATAACCATCTTCAATAAACCTTTGACTAAAATTAAATCTGTCTAATTTTTGAAAAGCATTGTATCTGACAGCAGAAAACGCGCCATCAGCAGCGAATATGACATCAGCTTGATCGCTAAAAGTTTGATTAGACTTTTTTTTCTTCAAATAAACTATCCCTTTTTCGGTTTCAGCACCAACACACTCATGATTATATAAAATTTTGACCTCTCCACAACTTTCGGCTATATCCATCATTCGAGCATTAACCCCCCCACGAGAGACAGAATAAATCGCTTCCCCTTCTTTTCCATATGGTTGATATGTTAACCCCCCCTCTAAGTCATGCATTACTCTACCATACATGGGAATAGCTATTTTTCTTATTTCCTTGTCTACACTGACAGTCTCTAAAGCCTTCCACCCTCGAGATGATAGCGCAAGGTTAATAGATTTCCCTGCGGATATTTCAGCTAATCTAATGTCTGACCTCCTCTCGTATATTGTGACCTTATAACCTGCCTTAGATAGGTAAACTGCCCACAAGGAACCTGCCAAACCTGCTCCAATTATTATTGCGCTTTTCTTTTTTTTCATTCTATTGCTTGTTCTAGATAAAGACCAAAATTGTAGCAGTCTTCAAATGAGTTGTATAATGGTACTGGTGCAATACGAATAACATTAGGCTCTCTCCAATCAGATATCACACCTTTTTTTGTTAGGTTATCAAATAATGATTTACCTTGACCATGAATTAATATTGATAATTGAGATCCACGTTTCAATTTGTCACTTGGTGTAATAATCTCAAAGCTACATTTTTTTGAATTTCGATTAGAAACATCTTCTATTATAAATTCTAAATATGCCGTCAATAAATCACGCTTTGCTCCTATTCTATCCATTCCTGCCTCATCAAATATTTCTAATGAAGCTAAATGAGCTGCCATCCCAAGAACAGGAGCATTACTTAGTTGCCAGCCTTCTGCGCCTCGCATAGGCTTAAACCCTGACTTCATAAGAAATCTAGTCTCTTTGTCATAACCCCACCAACCAGCTAGTCTAGGGAGTGTTGAATCATCTGCATGTGTTTCATGAACAAACATTCCTGAAACTCCTCCGGGAGATGAGTTTAAATATTTATATCCGCACCATGAAGCAAAATCAACCCCCCAATCATGTAATTTTAAATGAACATTACCAGCAGCATGAGCTAAATCAAAACCTACCCTAGCACCAACTTTATGTCCCGCCTTAGTGATCTCCTTCATGTTAAAAAGTTGGCCTGTATAATAATTTACACCCCCAATCATCACAAGCGCAAGCTCTTCTCCTAGCTCTTTAATTTTTTGAATAATATCTTCTTCTCTAATTATATGCTCTCCTTTTCGAGGTGATATTTCAACTAATTCTTCTTGTTCACTATACCCGTGGAATTTTATCTGAGACTCTATAACATATTGATCACTTGGAAAAGCTTTTGATTCACAAAGAATCTTTCTCCTCTTTCCTTCTGGTTTGTAAAAAGAAACCATTAATAAATGTAGATTTGTTGTTAAAGAGTGGGTTATGACAACCTCTATAGGCTTAGCGCCTACTATTTTTGCAGTTTTGTCTGCTAAAAGCTCGTGATAACTATACCAGGGTTTTTTTGCGGAGAAATGCCCCTCAACTCCTAACTTAGCCCAATCATCTAATTCTTGTTTGATATATTGACTAGTAGTTTTAGGTTGTAGACCTAAAGAATTACCCGTAAAATATACAATATCGGGGCCCATAAAGCTAGGTAAATAGAACTTTTCTCTGAACAATCTCAAAGGATCTCTTGCATCCATTTCTCTTGCAAAATCAAGTGTATTATAAAATCTCATACTTATTAAAATACTATCTTCAAAGGTAATATTATTAGTTTATCCTAACTAAAAATGAATTCATAATATTTATTATTTTATTTTAAAAAATCTCACAAAATAATTATCTACTTATTAGTAATTTTGTAACCAAAATTTTTTTGAAAAATGACTCTAAACAAAACTATATTAAAGTCGGTATCTTTATTTAAGAAAGCAAAAGAGTATTTCCCAGGAGGTGTAAATTCGCCTGTAAGAGCTTTCAAAGCTGTCGAAGGAAGTCCCTTATTTATAAGAAAAGGGAAAGGCTCTTTCATTTGGGATGAAGACAATAATAAATATATAGACTTTTGCTGTAGCTATGGGCCATTAATCCTTGGACATTCAAATACCAAAGTATATTCCTCTATTAAAAAAGCTACAAGAAATGGAACAAGTTTTGGAGCTCCAACAAGTCTAGAAAATGAATTAGGAAACCTCATCCTATCAAACAACCCTTTTATTGAAAAAATCAGATTCGTTAACTCTGGGACAGAAGCTGTAATGTCAGGAATAAGACTTGCTAGAGGTTATACGGGTAAAAATAAAATAATAAAATTTGAGGGCTGTTATCACGGGCATGTTGACTCTCTATTAGTAAAATCAGGGAGCGGACTAGCTACTCTTGGTGAATCATCAAGTGCAGGTGTTACAAACGGAATAGTAGAAGATACTATTGTTTTGCCACTTAACAATACTGAAGCTTTAAGAAAATGTATAGAAGAAAACAAGAATGATTTAGCTTGTATTATAATTGAACCTATACCAGCAAATAATGGTTTACTCCTTCAAGATAAAAAATTTTTATTCGAATTAAGAAAACTATCTTCTGAAAACAATATTCTTCTTTTTTTTGATGAAGTAATTTCAGGTTTCAGAGTCAAGTTCAATGGAGCTGCAGAGCTTTATAATATTAAACCTGATATTATTGCTTATGGAAAAATTATTGGTGGAGGGTTACCCGTTGGTGCATATGGTGCTAAAAAGGAAATCATGTCTTTTATTTCTCCTGAAGGACCCGTTTACCAAGCTGGAACATTATCTGGTAATCCTGCAGCTATGTCCGCTGGTATTGCACAATTAAAAGAATGCTTGAGGCCCGGTTTCTATGAAGACCAAGAAATCCGAACAAAGTTTTTTGTCGAAAAAATCAACTCATTTGCAAAGTCTAAATCATATAATTTTGAATTAATTACAATCGGTTCCATTTTCTGGATTTCCTTTAATAAAGAAAAAACAATTAAACGAGCAGATGAAGTTAACTCTGACATGAACATGTTTAAATCTTTATTTTGGGCTCTAATTGATGAAGGTGTATATATTGGACCTAGTGGTTATGAAGTTGGTTTTATTTCCCAATCTCATACAAAAAAAATCCTTAATAAAGCAGTGAAAAAATTCTGTAGAGCACTAGATAAAATATACAATTAAATTTCAAACAACACTATTTGTTATTCTTCACATTTACTTTTTTTTACACGCATAATCTCTCCGCTCATTTCTTGATAATCCTGACATAGTATCTTTTTTTGCTTTTTTAATTGATTCCATTTCTTTAGCTGTTTAGGTGATGGGGCCTTTGTAAAAAATTGTTGTGAAAACTTGCTTAATTCCTCCACTTGCTTAATACAGTCGCAAAATTTCTGATCTTTATTTGAACATGAAATAAAAAAAAGAAAACAAAAAAATATCCATTTTTTCATTTAATGAAAATAATAAATCTATTGTAAAAAATCACACCTCGAAAATAACCCTCTAAAAACAATCTTATTATTTTTAAAGAAAAAAATTGAACTCTAAATTACCTCACATAAAAACAAATATTTTCACAAAAATGTCAAAACTAGCATCTGATTACAATGCTATAAACCTATCTCAAGGATTTCCTAACTTTCCAATTGATGATAATTTAGTAGACGTTTTAAAGGAAAAATCAAATAAAAATATACACCAATACATGCCAATGTCAGGTGATCCTGAGTTACTTTATAAAATTAGTGCTTTAATTAAATCCACTTATAAAAGAACTGTAAACCCAGAAACAGAAGTGTTAATCACAGCTGGTGCAACCCAAGGAATCTTTACAACAATTTTAGCTTTAATAAACAAAAATGAAGAAGTTATTATACTCGACCCTAGTTACGACTGTTATGAACCTGCGGTTTCTTTAGCTGGAGGTAAAGCAAAGAGACTCCCATTAAATGATGACTTTTCCCCTAATTGGGAGCTGATTAAAAAATCAATAAATCACTCAACAAGAATGCTAATCATTAACTCACCTCACAATCCCTCAGGGAGAATTTGGGAAGAGCAAGACATTCTATGTTTAGAAAAGCTAATGATGAAAAACCCAAATTTACTTCTATTATCTGATGAAGTGTATGAGCACATCACATATGATAAAAAACACATTTCAATAAATACTATTTCTTCTATCATAAATCGTTCTATAATCATTTCATCTTTTGGTAAAACATTTCATGTCACCGGTTGGAAAGTAGGTTATCTAGTTGGACCTAAAACCCTTATAGAAGAAATTAAAAAAGTTCACCAATTCAATGTTTTCAGTGTAAATAGTGTGGCTCAGGCTTCTATTAATTCTTATGTAGATTTGTTTAATTTCTCTTCTATTAAACCTTTTTTTAAGAAAAAAAGAGACTTGTTTCAAAATTTAATGAAAAAATCAAACTTCAAATTACTGCCATGCGAAGGCACCTATTTCCAACTAGTGGATTATTCTAATATCTCTTCATTAAATGATATTAAGTTCTGTGAAAAACTAACGATAGATTATGGCGTTGCTGCAATCCCCATTTCAGTGTTTAATGAATCAAATAATGACAATAAAATTATTCGATTCTGCTTCGCTAAAGATGATGAAACATTAATAAATGCAACAAATTTATTATGCAAAATTTAAAGATAACAATTGTTCAAGCAGATCAATTCTGGGAAGATAAAAAAGCAAATTTCTCTAATTATCAAAAACTCTTAAAAGATGTTAAAACAGATTTAATTATACTCCCTGAAATGTTTCAGACAGGATTCAGTATGAATGTAGATTTATTAAAAGAAGATGCCCTAAATAGTTTTAGTATAAATTGGCTTAAAAATTTTGCAAATAAGAAAAATGCTGCCATATATACCTCTCTTATTATCGAAGAAAATAAAAAGACTTATAATCGAGGTGTTTTTATTAAGCCAAATGGTGAGATAGATAATTATGATAAAAGAAAACTGTTCTGTATGGCTGGAGAAGACAATTTCTTTACCGCTGGAGAGAAAGAGAAAATTGTATCGTATTTGGGTTGGAACATTCAACTACAAATTTGTTATGACTTAAGGTTTCCTGAGATAGCAAGAAATAAACTTTTGTCAAATAACGAACCTGCATATGACATCATTTTATATATTGCTAATTGGCCAAGAGAAAGAGAGAAACATTGGTCTTCACTTTTAAACGCAAGAGCTATTGAAAATCAGTGTTTTGTTATAGGGGTGAACAGAGTTGGAATAGACAAAAAAAAGATTCTTTATTCTGGTGATTCACAACTAATCTCTCCAGGAGGATCTCAAGAAAAATTAAAAAAAAACAAAGAGTATATTAAAACTTTCGATTTAGAGAAAGACAAATTAATATCTTTTCGAAAAAAATTTCCCTTTTTAAAAGATAAATAAAAATCTAGTCTTTTTGATTCGTTTAAATTATATTTGTTATCTATTTAACAAACAAATTATTATGAAAAAACTTTACGTATTATTAATTATTGCTGGATTTATTAGTAGTTCAGCTAAATCTCAAAAGTTGACAACACAACATTCATTTAATGAGTTCAGTCAGCTTTCAACTCTTAACATTAAAGAGAAAAAACCTTTAAAGCCCATTAACAATAGTGCAAAGACAGTGCTTTGGAGTGAGGACTTTGGTGGGATAGGAACTGCTCCATCATCTACTCCTGGACCAAATTTCACAACTGCAAATGGACAATGGATTACTGGAGGTGCAAATGGTTCAATATGGAAACATAGTTTTTATACTACAAGTGGAGAGTGGTCAAATGGAACACCAGCATTTGCATCAACAAGTGCTTCAAATGGCTTTATGTTATTCGATGCTGACTCTGTAAACTTTCCTCTATCACCTAGCTATATTAACTTATCAGGAGAGTTAATCTCTCCTCCAATTGATCTTACAGCAGCTCCATCTGCAAAACTGACAATGGAACAAGCTTTTAGATGGTGTTGTGCAGGAACACATAACATTAATGTTTCTGTTTCATCTGACAATGGTCTAACATGGGGAGCTCCGATTGATTTAATTCCTAGCTCAGTTGGTGCAAATGATGACTTTTTCACTGTAACTGGAGGTTATGATATAGAAGCAAATATTTCTGGTCAAGCTGCAGGCAATGTAGTATTACTAAAATTTACTTGGGATGGTGTTGGATCTGGAACATCTCACTATTATTGGACTATTGATGATATTGAAATCGTTGAACTTCCTTCAGATGACATTCAATTAGCTTCTGCATATATTATTGGAGAAAATAATGCAGGACTTGAATATGGTAGAACACCTTCTGATCAAGTCGATGCTAATTTTATCGTTGGAGCTTCTGTATTTAATGGTGGTGCCAATCCAGCTGCAAACACTACATTAACTGCTGATTTTGGATCTTTTACATCCACTTCTTCATTAGCATTAATTGAACCTGACTCTACAAAATCTGTTGAAACTACTGAGGGTTTAACACTAAGTCCGGGTGTCTATACAGGTACTTACACTGTTGTCTCTGATGGAGAAACTGGTGGCCCAGATTTTATAAATAATACTGGCGGTAGAGAATTTGAAATTACTGGCCCTAGTGCTTCAGGAAATCCTACAACAATTTATTCTCAAGATGGTATAGGTGTCTACACTACAGATGTTTTGATTAGTTCTCTTGGCACAAATTCTTTTACTGATGCTGCTGATGGATTGGTTTGTGCAGCTTTATATAATATAAAAAACACTGCTGATGTAGGCGCGTTAAGAGTAATGCTAGCAACAGGAACAGCTGCGGGTGCTCAAGTATATGGCTCAATTAAAGATACTGCTCTATTTTGGGCGGGCGATATGACTTCAATTTATGCAACACTTGAGGGTGTAGTAACTACAGCTGATATAGCACAAGGATACATTGATGTTCCTTTCCCTTCTGCAGCTACATTGTCTCCAGGTGCATACTATGCAGCGGTAGAACTATATAGCCAAGCTAATACAACTGATATTCGAATTCGTGATGATGAGACTGTTGCTCAACCATTTGATGCCTCAGCAATTTATATTCCTGGAGATCAGTCATACACGAATGGTACAGCATTTGGCATACGTATGGTAATGAGTGGTAACGCAAGTGTTAATGAAAACCCTTTAATGGGTGTTTCTATTTACCCTAACCCTTCTAATGGAATAATTAATATTACCAACACAAATGGTAGTAATAATGAAATTGTAATATACAATATGGTTGGGAATGTTATTATGAAAAAAGAAGCAAATAGCTCAATTAAAATTGATCTTTCGTCTGAAGGAACAGGTGTTTATTTAGTCGAAGTTTCTAATGAGAATGGTTCTATTGTTAAAAGAATGGTTATTAAATAATTTATAACTATAAACTTCAAAAAAACCGGGGAGATTTCTTTCCGGTTTTTTTTATATTATAGAAGCATTTAGAATTCTCAGTAGTTTTAACGATATTTGTCAAAAAATCATTCATCATGTCAAAACTTATAACCCTTCATGAATTTATAATGGATAGGCAGTCTGATTTTCCCTTTGCAACGGGTGAATTATCAAGGTTATTAAATGATATTTCAATTGCATCGAAAATAGTAAATAAAGATGTTAGTAGAGCCGGATTAATGGAGAACATTCTTGGGTCTCAGGGTAAAACTAATGTTCAAGGTGAAGAACAACAAAAGCTTGATGTAATTGCTGACAATGCTTTTATTAACATATTCAAAGCGGGAGGGGAGGTCTGCGGTATAGCTTCTGAAGAAAATGATGACTTTATGCCTTTTACTTCTGAGCTTTCTAAAAATGGCAAATATGTTGTACTATTTGATCCTTTAGATGGATCATCAAACATTGACGTCAATGTCTCCATTGGAACTATTTTTTCTATTTATAGAAGAAAGAGTGAAATTGGGACAGAAGCAACAATAGATGATATGCTTCAACCAGGAGAAAAACAAGTTGCAGCTGGATATGTTCTTTATGGTTCTTCTACTATGTTGGTTTATACAACAGGTAATGGCGTTAATGGATTTACTTTAGATCCATCAATTGGGGAGTTTTGTTTATCTCATCCAAATATGAAAATGCCCGAAGAAGGTCGTATTTATTCTGTAAATGAAGGAAATATAAATATTTGTGATTCTGGAATTAAAAGATATATTGAAGATTTCTGTCAAAAAACTTTACCTAAAGCTATGCGTCCCTATTCAGGAAGATATATTGGTTCTCTAGTAGCCGATTTTCATAGAAACTTAATAAAAGGAGGCATTTACATTTATCCAAAGACAACAACGAATCCAGAAGGGAAACTTAGACTTCTATATGAATGTAATCCATTAGCATTTATAGCAGAACAGGCAGGAGGGAAAGCAACAGATGGATTTCAACCTGTTTTAAGTATTAAGCCAAAAAGTTTACACCAACGAATCGGCTATTTTGTTGGTTCAAAAAAAATGATGGAACAAGCAATGAGCTATATGAAATAACCTGTATGAATTTAGAAGAATTAAAATCTTTTTTTTCTAACTCCAACCAAGTTCATTCAACTAAAGATGCCTTGGAAGTTCTGGGCACAAAAATTAAATGGAGAGGCCATGTTGGGGCTTCCAGATCACTCTGTGCCTCTTATGTTACAGACTTAATTCCATCTAGCCACATTTTTGTGCTAGAAGATAAAGAAACTGCCGCATATTTTTTTAATGACCTTTCTGCTTTAAATAATACAAATAAACAGATCTTTTTTTACCCTGCTTCATATCTTGTCCCATATGAAGAAGAAAAAACAAATAATGCAAATGTTGTATCTAGAGCTGAAACTTTAGAGAAAATTAAAAAGGGAAATAATTCTTTGATTGTAACATATCCAAAAGCTCTTTTTGAAAAAGTACCCTCCAAAAAAACATTAGTAAAGTCATTTGTAAAATTAAGTGTCTCTAAAGATTATTCTATCGACTTAATTAATGAAAAATTACTAGAAAACAATTTTGAACGTGTAGATTTTGTTTATGAACCTGGTCAATTTTCTATTCGAGGAGGAATTCTTGATGTTTTCTCTTTTTCAAGTGATAATCCATATAGAATTGAGTTTTTTGGTGATAATATAGAGAGTATAAGAACCTTTGATGCTAGCACACAATTATCAATTAAAAATCATAAGCATTTAAACATAATTCCTAATATTCAAAACAAATTTATTTACAAAGAATTTGTCTCTTTGTTTGATTTTATAGGTGATAAAATCAATTTATGGTTTTCATCCATTGAATTAACTAAATCAAAAATTAATGAAGAGTTCAGAAAAGCTGTCAAAATATATAATTCCAAAAACAGTGAAATTCTTCCCGAAAATCTTTATCTGAATAATGCTTTTTTAGAAGAAAAATTAAATTGCTCATCAATTGTTGAATTCGGAACAGATCATTACTATAAGAATTCAACTGTTATTGACTTTAAGTTTATCCCTCAACCTTCTTTTAATAAAAATTTTAATCTTCTTGCAGAAGACATAATAAAGAAAAAAAAACTAGGTTATAAAACTATAATTTTTTCAAATCAACCAAAACAGATAGAACGATTATACCAAATTTTTTCAGATATAAATAAAGCTGTTGATTTTCAAACCTTAAATATTGCTCTTTCAGAGGGATTTATTTCTTCGGAAGAAAAAGTTACCTGTTATACTGACCATCAAATATTCGAACGTTACCATCGATTCAGATTAAAAGAAAGCTTTCGTAAAGCAAAACAAGCATTAACTATAAAAGATCTTTATAATTTAAAATCTGGTGATTATGTTACTCATATAGATCATGGTATTGGTAGATTTTCGGGGCTAGAGACAATTGATGTAAACGGGAAGCCACAGGAAGCCATTAGATTACTTTATCGAGACAACGATGTCCTTTATGTTGGCATTCATTCTTTACATAGAATCTCAAAGTTTACAAGTAAAGATGGTGGTTCACCTAAAATAAATAAACTAGGCACTCAAACCTGGAAGAACTTAAAGCAAAAAACCAAGTCTAAAATTAAATCTCTTGCTTTTGATCTTATTAAATTATATGCCAAACGAAAAGCTCAGCCTGGATTCTCATATAGTGAAGACACATATCTACAAAATGAGCTAGAAGCTTCTTTTATTTATGAAGATACTCCTGATCAACTAAGAGCAACAATTGCTGTTAAAGAAGATATGGAATCTAAAACACCAATGGATAGATTAATTTGTGGTGATGTTGGGTTTGGTAAAACTGAAATAGCTATAAGAGCAGCGTTCAAGGCTGTTGCTGATAATAAACAAGTGGCTGTTTTAGTACCTACAACAATTCTTTCCTTACAACACTATAGAAGCTTTAAAGAAAGACTTAAAGATTTTCCCTGCAACATTGATTACATAAATCGATTTAAGTCAGGAAAACAAGTAAGAAAAACAATAGAAGGTCTTGAAGAACAAAAAATTGACATATTAATCGGAACACATGCTATTGTTTCCAAACGTATTAAATTCAAATCTCTAGGTTTAATAATCATTGATGAAGAACAAAAATTTGGTGTTTCAGTAAAAGACAAATTAAAAACTCTACGTGCAACTGTTGACACTCTTACATTAACCGCTACCCCAATCCCTAGAACACTTCAGTTCTCATTAATGGGAGCAAGAGATTTAAGTATAATTAATACCCCTCCACCGAATAGACAGCCAGTGTTAACTGAGATTATTAGCTTTAATGAAGAGAAGATTCGTGATTCGATCTCTTATGAAGTTAGCAGAGGTGGACAAGTTTTCTTTGTTCACAACCGAATACAAAATATATCTGAGGTTTCTGCTATGATTAAAAGATTATGCCCACAAATTCGTATCGCTGTTGGACATGGTAAAATGAATGGTGAAGAACTAGAAAAAATAATGATTGGTTTTATTAACCATGAATTTGATGTTCTCTTAGCAACAACAATCATTGAGTCTGGTATAGATATTCCAAATGCAAATACAATAATAATAAATCATGCTAATAATTTTGGTATCAGCGATCTTCATCAATTGAGAGGTCGTGTTGGGAGATCTAATAAAAAAGCATTCTGCTACTTAATTTCACCGCCCCAAAGTACAATGACTTCTGAAGCTAGAAAAAGATTAGAAGCTCTTGTTCAATTTTCAGACTTAGGTTCAGGATTTAACATCGCCATGAAAGACCTAGATATTCGGGGGGCAGGTAATATGCTCGGTGCAGAACAAAGTGGTTTTATAGCTGATATTGGATTTGAAATGTATCAGAAAATTTTAAATGAAGCAATAAGCGAACTTCAAGAAGAAGAGTTTAAAGAATTGTTCGAAAAACGTAAAAATGATCAGATAATTTCTTTTGTGAGCGATTGTATTATTGAGACAGATCTTGAAGTTAGGATTCCAGAGGATTATGTAAATAGTGTTTCAGAACGTTTGAGTTTATATAGGGAAATGGACAACATAAAAAACAAAGATGAACTTAACCAATTCATTAAAGAGCTAATCGATCGATTTGGACCTATTCCAAAACCTGTTGAAGAACTAATACTATCATTTAAACTGAGATGGCTGGCGCAAGAACTGGGAATTGAAAAATTAGTCTTAAAATCAAATAAAATGATTGGATTCTTTATCTCAAATAAAAACTCGAACTTTTATGAATCAACCATATTCAAAAAAATCTTGCGTTTCTTAGCAAACGCATCTGAAGAGACCGTCTTAAAGGAAAAGAACAATCGCTTAAGAATAGTCTTTTCTGATGTTCGAACATTAAACGGAGCTTATAATCGTTTAGAAGAAATTTTCGAATTAAACGAAATATAAATTCTAAACGTTATTTTACTTTATAAAACAACTACAGATTTGTTTTAAATTTGAACTATGACAAAAACACCAAGAGCTATAGTTTCTGTTACCAATGATTTACTAACTGATAATCGTGCAGATAAAATTTGTTTATTTTTGATGGAACAAGGGTATAGTGTTTTACTAGTTGGTAGAAAAAAAAAGGACAGCTCTGATCTTAAAAAGCGAAAATATAAAACAAGAAGATTTTCTCTGTTTTTTGAAACTGGATTTAAATTTTACGCTTCTTTTAACCTAAGATTATTTTTTTTCCTAATATTTCGTAGGGTAAATATACTTGTGTCTAATGACCTTGACACTCTACTCTCAAACTATTTAGCTAGTAAGTTAAAACGAAAGTGTAAACTAACATACGACTCTCACGAGTATTTCACAGAGGTTCCTGAATTGATTAATAGACCTAGAGTTCGAAATTTCTGGTTAAAAATTGAGCGCTTTATTTTTCCAAAATTAAAATCAGTATATACTGTAAATGAATCAATAGCTAATATTTATAAAAAAAAATACAATGTTAATGTAGATGTTATAAGAAACATCTCTAATAGATGGACACAAAAATTGATTAAGAGTAAGTCCGAATTAGGTGTGCCCGAAAACACTCGATTAATTATTATACAGGGAGCTGGAATAAATATAGATAGAGGAGCAGAAGAAGCTGTACAAGCAATGACTAATGTTAATGCAACACTTATGATTGTAGGTGATGGAGATGTAATCCCTGAATTAAAAAAACGCGTTGTTGAATTAGGGCTATCCAAAAAGGTAATTTTCTATAAAAAACAACCCTATTCAACCATGATGAACTACACTTATTTTGCAGACATTGGGTTAACTTTAGACAAACCTTCTAACTTAAACTATAAACTATCTTTACCTAATAAAGTATTTGACTATATACATGCTGGAACTCCGATAATATCAACAAATATAACAGAGGTGTCTAAGGTGGTGAATACCTATGATGTTGGAGTAATAATTAATAACTTCAATTCAGAAACTTTAGCGAAAAAAATTGAAGAATTATTAAATAATCAAAAGCTACTTGATAAGTTTAAAAGAAATTGTGCCTTAGCTGCAAAAATTGAAAATTGGGAAATAGAAAAAAAGAAACTAAAAACAATTTATCCAAGTGTCTAAATCAATTCACATAGTCACTTTAGATGTTCCGCTTCCGATTAATTATGGTGGAGCAATTGATATGTTTTACAGGATTAAAGCATTAAAAAAAATAGGATTTAAAATCACATTACATTGTTTTGAATATGGTAGAGGGAAACAAGATGAACTAAAAAAATACGCTGAAAAAGTCATCTATTATAAAAGAAAGAAAAATGTTTTTCACCTGTTTAGCACAACACCCTTTATTATTAAATCAAGAAGTAGCCAAAAATTATTATCCAATTTATGTTGTGATGACTCTCCTGTTTTATTTGAAGGTATTCACACCACCTCTTTTATAGATAATCATAATTTAAAAAATAGAATTAAAATTGTGAGATGCCACAATATAGAACACGATTATTACAAAGCACTTAGCAAAAGAGAATCAGGAATAAAATCATTGTTTTATTATTTTGAAGCAAAAAAACTTTTAAAATATAATTCAAAACTGTCAAATGCTTCAGCACTATTAGCTATCCAAAATAAAGATCTAGAATACTTTAAGAAAATTAATGTGAATACTATTTTACTTCCTGCCTCTATGCCGGTATTCAAAACAAACAATAAAGATTATTTAAAAAACTATATCCTATTTCACGGAAACCTTTCTGTTTCTGAAAATGATGAAGCAGCCAGATGGCTAATTGAAAATGTTTGTTCTAAAATGGATAGAATAAACTTTAAATTTGCAGGCAGTAAACCAACTAAAAAACTTAAACTACTTTGTGATAAAAATAGAATTGAGCTAATTGAATCTCCAAATCAAAAAGAAATGAATGTGCTTATTTCCGAGGCAAGTATTCATATTCTATACACCAATCAAAATACTGGTGTAAAATTAAAGCTCTTATATGTGTTGCTCTCTAATGGTATTGTAATAGCAAATCCTTCAATGGTTGATGGGACAGATCTAAAAAAATATTGTTGTCTAGCAAAAAAACCTGAAGACTATATTCGATTAATCAAAGAGCACTTAAAAAAACCCTATGATAAGAAAGAAATTATAGCAAGACAAAAAGAATTATTAAAAGAATATGACACTCCTAAAAACTGTCAAATTATAACCGATTTATGTAATTATTAAATCAATAATCATACTTAAAAAATATGCTAACTTTGAAAACTAACATTTATAATCTGATTCTATGAGAATAGCTCTTATTGGCGCAACAGGTATGGTAGGCGGAATAATGCTTAAGGTTTTGGAGGAGATGAAGTTTGATTATAGTGAAATAATCCTTGTCGCATCAAAGAATTCTATAGGGAAAGAAGTAGATTTTGATGGTGCTACACATAAAATTATTAGCATACAAGATGCGGTTAATTTAGCCCCTGATATTGCTCTTTTTTCTGCAGGTGGTAGTACATCACAAAAATGGGCTCCAGAATTCGCAAAAGTCAATACAGTCGTTATTGATAATTCCTCTTATTGGAGAATGGATGAAAATATAAAACTTATCGTTCCAGAAATTAATGGTGATTCTTTAACCCAAAATGACAAAATTATTGCAAATCCAAATTGTAGCACAATCCAATTAGTTCTTGCAATGAAGCCCCTTCATGAAAAATATAAAATAAAACGTGTTGTGTTATCTACATACCAATCAGTCACTGGCACAGGAGTTAAGGCTTATACACAGCTAGAAAATGAAAGATCTGGTTTAATTGGAGAAATGGCTTATCCTTATAAAATTGATCAAAATTGTATTCCCCACTGTGATGAGTTTACAGAAAATGGATATACAAAAGAAGAAATGAAGCTTACTAACGAAACAAAAAAAATACTTGATCCAAACATCAATGTTAGTGCAACCGCTGTTAGAGTTCCCGTAATTGGAGGTCACTCTGAAGCCGTTAATATAGAATTTGAAAAAGATTTTGAGTTGAGCGAAGTAAGAATGTTATTACAAGGACAAGAAGGTGTTACACTAAAGGATGACCCTACGACAAACACTTATCCTATGCCATTATATGCTCAAGGAAAAAACGATGTTTTTGTGGGAAGAATAAGAAGAGATGAATCACAAGAAAAAACACTAAATATGTGGATTGTCTCTGACAATTTACGGAAAGGTGCAGCAACAAATGCTGTTCAAATTGCTCAATTATTAATAAAGAAAGAATTCTTTAAGACGTGTTAACAATGTCTAAGCTAAAATTGAATAACGTTAGTTTAGAAGCAACGTTATAGTTAATACAAATGGTTGAAAAGATTTATAAAACCACTTTTTGGATTTTCACAATTGAATCAATAATTATTATAGTTGGGATAAATTTAAATTTTATTGATTATGGAATTGATTTACAAACTCCATTAATGATTTTTGGAATTATCCTAGGGTTATTAATTAGTACAATTATCTATTTTTTCATTAGAAAGTTCAATTCTAAATCAAAAGAAATTTTAGGGATTACAGCTTCAATTATTATGGCTTTCTTATGCTTCTATTATGTATTAGAAGATCATTTTAAAATTATATATTAATTTGATGAACGAACTAAAAAGTGGAGTCCAAAGGAGCAAATCTCCGCTAATTACATTTATTAATTTACTTTATAAACCAATTTCATAGTAATTGATGCTGTTTTTTCTTTAGAGCTAGTGTTAAAAGTACCTCCCCAAGAATAATTTTCCTTTGAATTTTGACCTGTAATTTGGAAAACTCCCATTTTTGCTGATTCTAATTTACCTAAACTTCCACCAGAAAATTTTGCTATATTTTCAGCTCTTATCCTAGCGTCTTCTGTAGCTTTAGAGATCATCTCTACCTTTAGATTGGCTAATTTAGTATAGTAATATCTAGGTGGTTCTGAATAAACCTCAACTCCTTTTTTCAGTAACTCTGTAACTTCTCGAGATATTTTTTCAACCTTATTTACATCCTTCGATTCAATCTGTATAGATTGTGTTAATTCATAACCTATAAAATTATCTCCAATATAATCTCCTTTCGGAGAATAAACAGCCTTGTTTCTTTTTGAAGTTTTTACTGCACTGTAAACTATTACATTTTTATTAATTCCCTTTTTTATAATATATTCATCTACAATAGATCTATTTTTTTTTAATTTTCTAAATGCCTCTTTTAAATCATTATCTAAAGCACCAAACCTGCCTTCCCAAACTATAAGGTCAGAAGAAAAATCTGCCTTACCTAGTCCTGTAACTTGAATTTTACCATCTACATGGTTTTTAGACTTATATGCTTTCCCTAAAAAAATTGACGACAAAACAATCGCTAATCCAAATATTATTGCACTTATATACTTTTTCATTTTTTATTCTATTATTATTTGATTATTAATTTCTAATATTTTATCAATAAAAGATTTATTTGTTCTAGGAGAAATATAAACCTCTTTATGTTTATCATACTTTATTATTAGTCCTTTTCTTGATGTTGCAACCTTAACACCCACCCAAAGAGTTTTATCTTTTATGATTTTATTAATTCTGTTTATATCTATCGCTCTCTTTATCGGTCCGCATTTATAAATGAACTTTTCTTTGGTTAACTCATAATTCGTGCCAAAATATATCCAGAACACAAAAACAAGTATAAGAGTATGAATTAAAAAAAAATATATAAATTGATCTGTAATTTCTTTATTATAAATATACATCATTATAAGTGGGAAAATTAAGACTAGAGTTAAACAAAATAATATAGTTCCAAAAAATAAATCTATTCTACTTTTAAACTTCATTAAATGACTTTTTTAAATTGATTTAGAAAGTAGCTCCCAAAATTCTTTTGTTGAATTTACACATCCTCCCTCTATCATTTCATGTATTTCCATTTCTCTTTCTTTTGTATAATCCTTGTCTTTTTTAAAATATGTTATCTGATGTGAATAATTTACAATTGATTTTTGAATCAATTCAGGTGTAGAAAAATTAACTTGTTCTCCTGATTTTCTATTTAAAGAAATAAGATTGATTTTTTCTTTATTAAACTTAAAAATTAAAAAAGAAGTTTCACTTCTATGTTCTAAATATTCTATCTTTTGATATACCTTCTGAAGAATAGTGTCAGAAAAAACTCCAACAAGACTTTTTGCCTTAGATTTGTCTGTTTTATTTATTTCGCGCCACTCTTTATCATGAAATCCATTTACAATTAAAAATTGTTTTAATTCATCTTCAAAAAACTTTAATTCCTCAGTAGTAAGCAAACGATATTTCATAAGACAAAATTAAGAATACTTCAATAGTATTTAAAATATTATTTTTATGTCATGAAAGGGAAAAAAGGTGTTGCAATTTTAGGGTCAACAGGCTCAATTGGTACACAGGCTTTAGAAGTAATTGATACAAATCCAAATGATTTTGATCTACAAGTAATAACAGCCAACAAAAATGCTGATCTACTTATAAATCAAGCTATAAAGTTTAGACCAAATAATGTTGTTATAGTCGACGAGAGTCTCTACAATAAAGTACAAGACGCTCTTTTTCAATATGACATTCATGTTTATACTGGCGAAGAGTCTCTATTAGATGTTGTATGTGGAGAGGATATTGACATAGTACTAACCGCAATGGTTGGTTGCGCAGGACTAAAACCAACTCTTTCTGCTATCAAAGCAAAAAAAAACATTGCACTCGCAAACAAAGAAACTCTTGTTGTTGCAGGTGAGATAATAACAAAGGAAGCTAGAAATAATGGTGTTAATATTTACCCTGTAGATTCTGAGCACTCAGCAATTTTTCAATGTATCGTAGGTGAATTTCATAATAAAATTGAAAAAATATATCTCACTGCATCTGGTGGTCCATTTAGAGGTTTTAACAAAGATGATTTAAGCAGAGTAACTACTGAACAGGCATTAAAGCATCCTAATTGGGAAATGGGGCAGAAAATAACGATTGATTCTGCAACACTAATGAATAAAGGCCTTGAGGTTATCGAAGCTAAATGGTTGTTTAATTTAAGACCGGAACAAATTGAAGTGATTGTTCATCCTCAATCAATCATTCACTCAATCGTACAATTTGAAGATGGCAGTATGAAAGCACAACTAGGTCTTCCCGACATGAAACTACCTATACAATATGCTCTTACATACCCTAATCGCATAAAATCAAATTTCGAAAGATTTAATTTTATAGATTACCCTAAGTTAACATTCGAAAGGCCTGATGAGAAAACATTTAACAACCTAAAATTAGCATTTGATGTTTTGAAAACTGGTGGCACTTCGGCTTGCACATTAAATGCAGCAAACGAGGTTGCTGTAGATGCCTTTTTAAAGAAAAGAATATCATTTCTAGATATCTCTAAAATAAATAGTCAAACATTAGAGAAGGTAGAAATAATTAAAAATCCTTCACTTGAAGATTACATAATGATTGACAAAGAATCAAGAAAAGTTGCTGAAGAGTTAATCTAGATTTAATTTTTTCTTCATCGATTTAGATAAACCATCTTTGTGAAGGTAGATATTAATTGTCTTCCACTTAAAGTAACTTTCCGAAACATAGAGAAACCCTTCTGGATAATTCGCTGTACCCCAAGAATTTTTAACTAAAAAGTAACGCTTATCATTTTGGTCCTTATAAAGCCCAACTATATGCATTCCGTGATCATCTGTAGTTGTTTTATTTTCATAGCCTTCTTGTCTAATTTCAGGTGTAACATCAATCTCTTCAACCGGTGACATAAATGCATTTGATTTTTTTTCAGATCCTGCATCTGAAAAGTTTTTATTATCTCTACCGGAAACAGATATTGTTTCAGGATCTTTTGGATTAATTGCCAAACCATTAGAAAAACTAAAGCCTTTTTCAGAAACATCAGCTCCCCATGCTAAAGAATATCCATTCTTTAGAGCGTAAACACAAACTTCCATTAAGTCATTAAGCTCAACATTATAACTTTTACCCCATGCCCAATTATCTGGAATAGCAAGCATACATTCTTCATTTACTTCATGATTAGTGAAAGATGTTAAAGAAACATAATCATCCATATTTAATCCTATTTTAGTAGCGTACGATTTTGGCGTATATTTTTTTCCTTCTAATTCAAATTCAGAAATGTCATCACCTAAGTAAGAATCTAAAATTCCATTTAAAGCATTCTTCCATGCCGGAGTCAAAGATTTAACATTACGGTTATTCAAATGCCCAAGTAGACCTTGAATTGCACCATCCAATAAACTAAACATTTCGCTGTGGTTATGTCTATCTGAACCATAATTTAATCCGGAATATACTTTTAGTGGAACAATTCCATAATTTCTAATTACATATGGTATATCATGGAAGGCTCCCCCCTCAGAAAAATTAATTTTACCGTCCATTCGAATATATTTCTCAGCCTTGCTCTCATATGCTTTTCTTACTATATACATCTCAGACAATAACTCTGGATCCAAATTGCCTTTACGTATTAATTCAGATTCAAAAAAAGATAGCGCTGAAAAACTCCAACAAGTTCCTGTATATCCTTGACTCTGAACAGGCGTGGCATCTAAATGAACAACTTTTTTAAACTCATAACTACTCTCCTTTGAGTTTTTTTTAGGCTCAGAATAACCAAACTGAGAGAAAGTACAGAATGTAATACCGATACAGAATAATATATTTATTGTTTTTTTCATTATTAATAATTTATTTAATATTCTAATTATTTTAACACCCAACCTTTAAAACCTAACTCTTTAGATTTTATTCGAATTTTAAGTATCTCTGCCTTAGAGCTAGATGATCCCGAAGAGACTCGACTTAGACCGTTGTGAACATCAACAATCCTTCCCTCCATGCCGAGTGATTTCAATTTTGAAACTAAATTTACTGCATTAGATTCATTACGAAAGCATCCTACAATAAAATACATCTCTTTAGTTCTATCTATATTCTTAGCCTCAGAAGTTGATGAAGTTTGCTTTGAGCTCTCTTTGTCAAGTAAAACAGGAATAATAATTTCATTATCATAATTATAATGATAAACCTCCACTTCATTTGAAATCTCTTTTGCCTTTTCTTCTAACAATCTCGGGTCTAGTATGTCCCGCTTGTTAAATACTATTTCTTGACTTTGATATGATGGGGCCTCTGATTTATAAAAAGGATTAAAATCATTAAACGAAATCATCCCTGACTGAAGAACTTGAGTTTGGGTAGGAATCCAAAAAGAATAAAATGCAATTGGCAAAAAACATGCTGCGGCTATATATTTCCAGACTTTTTTGTTTGATTTTTCCTTTGTATCTAAATTAATAACTCTATCTTCTTTTTCTTCTTTTTCTTTTGATTTACTATTAGAATCTTGTATTGAAAATATTGGTGTTGGAGATGTTTTAGTCTCTTTTAATACTTCTACTTTAGCTTCTTCCTCAATAAAGAATTTTATACTTTCTAACCCATAAGATTCTAATAATAAATTAAAAAACCGATCTTGTTCAAAACAAATTTTTTCTTCACTATTAAGGTATAAATAACCTACCTTTTTTATCTCTATTCTTTGTTTTTTTCTTAGTTTTTCTTGCCATTCTTTAACTTTACTTTTAACCTCAAACGAAGCAAGATCAAAAGGAATATTATTCACTGAAGAATATTCATTTATAAGGAGACCATCATTATTAATTAATTGTTTATTAAATAATAATTCTTTGCTCGGCGGAAATATCTTCATAGAATCATAATCAATTCTTGCAGGTATTTTTTTTGAAACAAATCCGCCAAAAGAAGGTATTATCACACAACTTTGCTTTAGTAATAGCTCACCAATAAGATCTTCAATTGTAGACATTAAAGCAAATTTAATGAAAAACGATGATTTAAACTATAGGTCTTTTAAGACATTTTCAACATCTTCTGGAACATCAATGTTTTGAGACTCAATTGTTGTTTTAACAATTCGTATATCATATCCATTATAGAGCCATCTTAATTGCTCTAAAGATTCTATTTCTTCAAGAAGTGTTTTCTCAAGATTTATTAAATCAAGTAACGTATCTCTACGATACGCATAAACACCTATATGTCGATAAAAGTCATATTTTTCTAGAACAGATTTTTCTCCGTTTATAACATTGGGAATAAAGCTCCGGGAAAAGTAAAGTGCATTACTATTTTTATCTAAAACTATTTTTACTCTATTTGAATTTCTTTTTTCTTCATCGGAGTTACATCGAATTGCAAGAGTAGCAATAGAAACTTGTTCATCATTAAAAACATCGCATAATTGATCAAGTTGTCTATAATCTATAAGCGGTTCATCACCTTGAATATTAATTATTATATCTGCATCTATTTTAGATGAAACCTCTCCACACCTATCAGTCCCTGTATTATGTTTTTTGGATGTCATTTGAACATTCCCACCAAACCGGACAACTTCATCAAAAATTCTTTTATCATCAGTTGCAACAATTAAGTCTGAAAGATTTTTAGACTTTTTTGCTCCTTCATATACACGTTGAATCATGGACTTTCCTTTTAAACTCAATAAAGGTTTACCTGGAAATCTAGAAGAATTATATCGCGCAGGAATAATACCAACAATCTTCATTAAAACTTAAGTTGTATTTGTAATAAAAATGTTCTTGGAGGTTGAACATCCCCAGGTCTACTAACGTACTCTTCATTTAAGAGGTTATTAACTATTAAACCTAAACGGTAATTTTTTAAAAACTCATATCCTAATCTTGCATCAAAAACTAAACTTCCTTTATTATTTTCTTCTCTATATTGCTTAAGCCCCGGTAAAATTTCTATTGTCTCAAGACCATAAACATCTACACCTTCGACGAATGGCTTGTCTATGTTTGACATGTAACTATTATATCTAGCAGAAAACCCTATACTGAAATTCTTCCATTTAGCTTCAATATCAGCTTTGGCTAAGTGATTAAATCTATATTTCAACATATTTGTTGATGAGTCTGAGAAAGTAGAAATATATGCAGAATCTTTGTTTAGACTAATCGGATTCATATATGTATAACCGATTAATGATGTCAACTCAACGTCTCCTATCTTTCCTTGACTATTAAAAGAAAATTCTAGTCCACTAACACGTGCCTTTTCAGCATTTTGTGCCTGAAAACCAACATAATTGCCGAAATAGTAAGGTGAGCTTGGATTAATTGATACAATAACATCGTCTGGGATATAAACGCCAAAAGTAAACTCCATCATATTGTCATACTGATTAATAAAACCTGAAACATCTAAAATACCCTTCCAATTTCTCCCAATTTTCACAATTTGTTTAAAACCAATCTCTGCTGCCCAGCCGGTTTCTGGTTTTAAATTTTGATTTGGAAAAATATTAAGCGCTCCAACTGATGTAAGAGTATAACGTTCAGCAACTGAAGGATATCTTATCCCTTGTCCAAATGATGCTCGTAAGTGTGTATATTTAAACAATTCATAATGGGTTCCTAACCTAAAAATTGGGTACACTGGCAACTTTGTCAAACTAGAAGAATCACTACCAAAATAAAAATCTGAATCTCCAGTTATGTTATCCTGTTCAAAATATTCTACACGAACACCTCCTGTAATATCTAACTTATTAAATCTTCTCTCTAACTGGCCGTAAACAGCATAATTACTTGAATAATGATCGCCAAATAGGTTAGACTTAATATCACTTCTTAAGGCTGTTAAACCTGAGGTTAAAACCGTACCACCTAGCCACTTTCTTTGAAATTGATAGTCACCATAAAGAACACCAGAAGAAGTAGATTGTGATGAATTTGTTAGATTAGTTCTATCAAGAAAGTAATACCGAGTTTTAACTGTGTGTAAATTATTATACTTATCATAAACCTTTAAATATGGATCAACGCTTATTGTAAGCCCTGTATTATATGTTAATGTCGAAGCAGGGTCGTTAGTATCTGTTCCACCTAAAGGAGAGTATGCGAAAGTATCACTTTCCCAAATAAGAAAGTTTCCAGTTTTTTGGTACTGAACATTATATCCTAAACCCATTTTCATTTTTTTGACTTTTTTAGGTCTAAAAAATATAGTTCCTGAAACACGTCCTCTATCTGCTGTTTCTCCATCCTTATAACCTTCTGTCTTAAAACCATTAAGAGAAACTGTATAACCAAACCTTTTATGCATTTTACCATAAAATGCTTCTGCTTGATAGAATATTGGGTTTCTTTTATCTGACCACCACCTCAATGTCGCTCTTTTTGGATTATCATATATCCCCATTTGTATTTTTCCACGTAATTCACCATTTAAGTTAGGCTCCCTTTCTGTTAATGAAATAATGCCATTTAAGGCCCCCGAACCATACAATACAGAAGAAGCACCTTTAATCACTTCAATTTGCGAAGCATTTTCGATAGGAATGGTAGTCCATTTAACATCTCCGGCATCACCACTAATAATCGGTATTCCATTCCATAACAATAAAACTCTGCTACCAGCTCCATATGCAAAACCTGAGCCCCCACGTATACTAACCTGACCATCCATAGCAAACACACCTGGACTTTGATCAACTGCTTGTTCTAAATCAACAATTCCTTTATTATCTATAAGCTTTGGCTTTAAAATCTCCATTGAAATAGGAACATCCTCAATGTCTTGATCTCTTCTACCAGCAGAAACTACAACTGTTTTTATCACTTGAATTGGTTCTTCCATTGTGAAAACATACGAGCCTGCCTTTTCAATATAAACAGTGTCAGTTAAAAATGTTTGAGCAGAAATAACTAAAGTTAGAGGATAATTTTTAGGGTTAATTGAAAATACTCCATCCACATCAGTTATAGCTTTATCCCCTGCTGATGAAACAATTTTAGCTCCAAAAATTGATTCGTTTGATGATTTGTTAAGTACAACTCCTTTTATTTGAGAAAACAAAAAAACAGGATAAAAAAAGCAAAATATTAATAACTTATTTTTCATTTAATATTGTTTAATTAGAAGTTAAAACCTTATGATATTAACATTAACTCAAAAAATATCTAGCCAACTAAAAACCAAAATAAGATTGATGAAAATTATTTAATGAAATATCTCTATTTACCTTCTTATATTATTTTGAAAAAACCTTCTATTATCGACAACGTCAGCTTGTTTTACCAAGGCTTTTGTTGCTGATCCTTGAACACTGTTTTTCAATGTGTTTAATAATTGATCTTTTTCTACTAAATAGTTAGCTGCGGTTGGCGGATTTACTGTTTTCTCTAACTGTAAAACAAAAACGCCAATATTCCCAGTTAAAGGAACTGTTATTTGACCGTCTTTTAAACCAGAAAAAATTGACCCAACGATTTCTGGCTCAAATCCTACTCCTGTAATTTGTACATTAGAAAACGTAACATCTGACTTCAATAAAGTGGCCCCTTTTAGTGACTGTGTTAGCTTATTCAATGATTTGACGCCCTTCATTTTTTTAGATAACATTTTTGCTTTTTGATCATTTAAATAGTCTTGCTTTATTTTAAGTTTAACATCTTCATAGTTTGCCTCACCTTTTTCTTTAATTGAACCTAAAATTGCTATTACATAACGATCCTTATCTTTAATTGGTGAACTAACCAATGTTCCTGTGTTTGACTCTGAATCAAAAGCCAGTTGTAGGATTTTATCTTCAGCAAACTTTGATTTAAAACCGTAAATTTTAGGGCCGTTTTCTTTTATGTTAATTGGTCTAGAAACATATCCTGATTTTGAAACTATAGTATCAAACAATTGAACTTTTAAAAGATTATTTGTTTCATTTCCTATCTTTTTATCCAGCTTATATAGTAAATCATAAATCTCCTCTTCCTTAGTATCTATAGTTTCCCTGCTTGGTTTTAATGTTTTTTGAACAACTGCTAAAACAGGCTCTTTCGCTGGTTTACGCCCCAAAGCTTCCATAATATGGAAGCCATAATCCGTTTGAACATAACCTATTTTACCAATAGGCTCCTCCTTGGCATAATTGCTGAATTCTGGAACCATTTCATAATCCATAAAGTCTTCGTATTTACCCCCTGTATTTTTAGAACCAGGATCATCAGAATGTTTTAAAACAAATTCTTCAAAATTAGCTTGATTTAATATAGGCATAATAGAGTCTACCTTTCTCTTTGCCTTAACTACCGCTGCAGAATCTGTCCTTTGAGCTGCAATTAAAATATGGCGCGCACTTAACAAATTACCATTAAACCCGACAAGTTTAGCCACTTTGGTTGAACCATTGTGCTTATATGGACCTATAATCTGTCCAATAGAAGAATTCTTAACAATAGAATCTAAATCATTAGGGTAAGTCATACCATTCTTTGATTTTTCATCTTTATCTGGTTTATAAGTAATAATACTTGAAAAAAACTTAATCTCAGAGTTTTTCATAACATATAAAGAGTCATTAGTAGATTGACTTAATCCTTTCTTTAAGTCTGCAATATCTTTCTCAAATTTAATTGAATCCTCTTTTGATGGTTCAATAACAACATCAAAAAATTTGACTTGCCTTATAGATTCTCTATTTTGATATTTCTTGTCTGATCTATTTTCTTTAAAATATTGTTTTAAATTTTCTTCAGATGCATCAACTTCTGAATCATTAATCGCATCAAAACGCTGAAGAACAAATGAAACACTTTTTATTTCTTTTTGAGAAAAATATTCGTTTTTTGCTTCAAGATTAGTTACATAAACCCCTTGTTTTAGTATTTCAAAATATTTTTCTTGTTTTCTTCTATCTATATAGTAGTCTCTTGAGTCAACCCATTGTTTCTGTATTTTTGGGTCATCTGAAGATTCCATTTCTTCTATTCTGGCCTGAAGTAATTTTTCATTAAATTTTCCAGTGATAGAGTCTTTAAAATTGTTTGCTAAATCAGGGATAACATCGAAGCCCTCTCGACCATACAAATAGGCGTCAAATTCATCTTCAGAGACTGTTATACCTAAAGATTTATATTCTTGCTCTAATAATAAATTATCGACAAACGCGGTCCAAACAGCTCCCTCGTCTACTGGTTGAGGTTCTTGCTGATTTTGTTGAGCTGTCCTTCGAGAGTTTTCATATGCGATATTTACCGCTTCATTAAAATCCTCCATATTTACTTTCTCGCCAGAAACAGTTCCAAATCCATACTTAGAATCAATTCCTGTTGATCCTTTTTGATAATCTCCTAATATAAATGCTAATAAAGCACCACCAACGATAATTAATATTAGCCAAGATTTATCTCTAATTTTTCCAATTATTGCCATGCTATTATTTTCTAAACATAAGTTTGCGAATATAATTAGATGAATTGATTTTTAAAAATAAATACGTTAATACTTATTACTAATTAAAATATTATTTGTGTCAAAATAAGGTTATGTATCCTCTTTTTTACTCTTAATGTTAAAAAATAAGTTATATAAAACTGAACATATGTATGGTTTGCGTGCTTTTTAATCCATGAAATTATCTTAATTTTGAATAAAACAGTAATAATCAATGATTAGGATAAAGTTTTTGTTTTTATTAATGCTTTTTTTGTCTAATAAAGAAAGTTATACACAAGAGCTTTATAACAGTTGTTTTTCAGCCTTAGAAATTTGTCCTGACAACACATATAGCATCAACAATTATAATGCAAATATTACTTCTTGCCCTGGCTGTGAAGATGATTTTTTATTTTGTTTTACCGCTGAAAACACTATCTGGCTTAAATTTACAACAAACCAAATAGGTGGAGATGTCTTAGTGAATTTTAATAATTTAAGTTTTAACGTGTCGCCCAATCAAGACACTGAAATACAAGCTGTTATTATTGAAGCAACAACCCCATGTAATTCAGCATCTTACACCGAAGTAAGTAACTGTGTGTCAGATGGATCAGCACCTTTTAATTTAAATGCAATAGGCCTAGCGCCTAATACAACTTATTATATTGTAATTAATGGTGACAAAAATGGTGCAGGGATAAGTATACCTGCAGAGTGTAGTTTTAATTTAACTGTCTCTGGTGCAGGAATAGAAAGACCTACACCTGTAATTAATATAACAGCTAGCGACACATCTATATGTCTAAATGATGTTGTTTTATTTGAAGCTATATTACAAGATTGCCCTAATAGTTCTTCATATAAATGGTATATAAACAATGTATTAATTGCTGAAACAAATACAGCGTTTTTTTCAACTTCAGATATCTCTGATGGGGATGTTGTGACAGTTGAAAATAGTTGCTTTACTAATTGTGTTGAAATAATATCTTCAGACAGCCCTATAATAAGTGTTTACTCTTTTTATCTAGATGCAGGTGATGACGTAACAGTTCCCATTGGCACGGCTGTTAACCTTAATGGCATGACAAGTGCACCTAATTATAGCTGGGAGCCATCACTTTTATTTACAAACCCTACTGAATTATCTACTGTTATTTTTCCTGAACAAACAACAATAGTTACATTAATAGCAATAGAAAATAATTGTGTATTGACGGATAATATAACAATAACTATAATAGAGGATATCTCTATTCCAAATATGTTCTCTCCTAATAACGATGGTATTAACGATTCTTGGATAATTAAAGGAATTGAAAAATACCCAAATAATACAATTGTTATATATGACCGATGGGGTCAAGAAGTTTTTAAAACAAATTCATATAATTCAGAAAAAGCCTGGAATGGTAAAATAAAAAATAATATAGTGACAGAAGGTGTTTTTTATTTTGTCCTTGAATTAAATAATGAAGAAAATAAGCAATATAAAGGATCAATAACAGTTATTCGATAACAATGAAACTATTATTTTCTTTGATTTTTCTCTATTTGTTATGTCTTAATAGACTAATGGGTCAACAAATACCTCAATATAGTCAGTGGTATTTAAATCAGTTTGCAAATAATCCCGCTCATGCAGGTATAAAAAAATGTGTTGATATTCATACTTTATATCGACTTCAATGGGTTGGATTTGAAGGTGCGCCTAGGAGTGGTTTTCTATCAGTTAGCATTCCTTTATCATCTAAAAGAAAAAAATACCTGAGCGCAAGACAAGGGACTGGGTTTAAATTTGAAACAGATCAAATAGGTCAATTTAACTCAAACCGTTTAAGTATTGCTTACGCTGCCCATTTTAATTTTAATGAAGACGAACGCCTTTCCCTAGGGCTTTATGGAGGAGTTTTTCAGTTAGGATACAATCCTATCGGCTTCGAAACAAGCGAACCAGATCCTTATGCAATGACAGATGGTTCTATTATTCTTCCAGATGCCTCTTTTGGTGCGTGGTTCAATTCTGAAAAATACTATTTAGGACTAACACTAAAAAACTTAATTCCTATTCAATGGCAGTCCATAGGTATTAACTCTAGAAACCGAATACACGGATCAATTGCTGGAGGTTATCAAGCCAAAATTAACAACTATTTATCGCTAAATACAGCAAGTATAATGAGAATTCCTCCCACCGGGCCTCTCTCCATTGATTTAAATTTATTATTAAACCTTCAAGATATTATTTCTTTTGGATTGGGTTATAGAAACACAGATGCTATTATTTCATTATTAAACATAAAAATAAAGAACCAGTTTTCTATCTCTTATTCTTTCGACTATACAATTTCAAAGGTTCAAATAGGATCATCTAACACTCACGAACTATCTCTTAGGTATACAACTTGTAACAAAAAAAAGACTTCAGCAGTTAATTGCCCTCTGTTTGAATGAAAAGAAAAAATTAACTGCTTAATCTATTTTATATTATTGTTTCAGTTCTGTTATAACATATTCTTTTTGCGTCTTTGGGACCTTTACAATAACATATGGTTGAATGAAAGCTTGTGTTGACGGTCCTTCTAACTCCAACTTACTATAGAAGACTCGTACTTCTTTCCTGTATTCTATTACATCAACTACTTTGATAGAGTGGCTCCCCGAACTTTGAACACCATCAAAACAAGCGAGAATAATGTTTTTATCGAAATCAATAGATAAATTAGAAAACTCATACAAATTAACTCTTGATGAATTTAATTTTAACAAAAGTGTATCCCAGTCTTTTTTTGTTTTAATAATAATATTGGACTCACAAACCCCTTCACTTCCCGCTCCTTTTAAATTGCCTTTTGCTATAACTTGAAAAGGGATATTGTTTTTTTTTAAAATTTCTTGTTTAAAAACACTACAACTATAAGATGTTGATATAGCTAAAATTATTAGAACAGTCATTCGCATATTATAAAATTAATAATATACCTGTTAAGTGTTTATCAAAAATAATAAAGTTGTATTAAGAGCGGTTATTCAATATTTATTGTGTATAAATTCAGTGTCTATTGATTTTTTAACTCTTTACTTCTTCTGATATTTGTATAAATATATTTTTTATGAAAACACTTGTTTTACTTGTTTTATATGTAGGTATAATTACATCTTGCGTGCCCGCAAAACGCTATAACGAATTACTTGAGAAAGAACTTTCATGTAAAGAGGAACTTAACAAGTTTAAGAAAAGTGCGCTTGACTTTGAGGCAGATGCGGTTGATTTACTTGCAAGATTTGGTGTGCTTTCTAAAGAAGTAAATAAACTAAAACAAGATACCACTGAGATTGGGCAAAAATATAGGTCAATTATTGCAAAATATAACAAACTAGAGGATATAAATAAAACTCTTGAATCTAATTATGAGAAAATAAGATTATCATCTAATTTTGAGAGAGAAAATCTTCAAAATAATTTACAAGAAAAACAAATAGAATTGCAAAACAAAGAAGATGAACTTTTGGCAATTGAACAAGAACTAATAAAAAAAGAAGAGCTCTTATTTGAACGTGAAGAGTATGTAAAAGAACTTGAAAAAATAATCTCAGATAAAGATAATGCTGTAAAAGAATTAAAGAGCAAAGTGAAAAATGCGCTACAAGGGTTTGAGAACAAAGGGCTTTCGATAATAGAAAAAAATGGTAAAATATATGTTAGCCTTGAAGCAAGTTTATTGTTTTCATCTGGAAGTACAATGGTCGAAAAGGAAGGAGAGAAAGCTCTGATAGATTTAGCCAAAGTTTTAGAAGCAGAAAAAGAACTTGAAATTATAGTTGAAGGACATACAGATGTTGATAAGTTGATAAGTAAAAAGCATCCTAAAAACAACTGGGAGCTTTCTGTTCTTAGATCTACTTCTGTTATTAACATAATGTTAAAGAATTCAAATATAAACCCTTCTAAATTAATGGCAGCAGGAAGGTCAGAATTTATCCCAATTGACATAGAAGATAAATCTAAAAATAGAAGAATTGAAATTATAATTTCACCAAACCTTAATGAGCTATTCAAATTAATTTCTAAATAAAACTTCTAAAAAAATAACTTTTTCAGGCTAAATTTTTAGTTTATTTTTGATTTATGCCAGCTAAAGAATATCTTAAAAACAAAATAAAGTCAATCCCTAAAACAACTGGTATATATCAATTTTTTGACCAAAATGATAATATAATTTATATAGGAAAAGCAAAAAATCTAAATAGACGAGTTTCCTCATATTTTACAGCCAATGCAGGAAGCAAAAAAACAGAACTTCTATCAAAAAATATTAGAAACATTAAATATTTAGTTGTAGATACTGAGGCAGATGCTTTATTGCTTGAAAGTAGTTTGATAAAAAAATATCAACCAAAATATAACATTCAGTTAAAAGATGACAAAACATATCCATGGATTTGCATCAAAAATGAGGCTTTCCCAAGAGTTTTTAAAACAAGGAGAATAGTTAAAGATGGGTCGAAATATTTTGGTCCATACCCAAACATAAAAACTGCAGATACACTTTTGTCTTTATTCCAAGAATTGTACCCTTTACGATCGTGCAACCTAGACCTATCGAAAAAGAGCGTTAAAAAAAAGAAGTATAAAGTTTGTCTTGAATACCATATAGGGAATTGTAAGGGAGGTTGTGAGAGCCTTCAAACCGAAGATGAATACCAATCATATGTTGCAGATATAGAAAATATAATAAAAGGGAACATAAAATCTGTTGTCGGAAAACTCACTAAAAAAATGTTTGATGATGCTAAGGCGTTAAAATTTGAGGAAGCACAAATAATAAAAGATAATATTCTATCGCTAAAAAAATATCAATCAAAATCAACCATTGTTTCTCCAAAAATTCACAATGTAGATGTGGTTACTGTTTATAATGAAAAAACCTTTGCATATGTTAACTATTTAGTTGTTAAAAATGGTGCCATTATTCATGGTTATACCTTTGAAGTTAAAAAAAAATTAGATGAAACTAGCTCAAGAATAATTGAGTTCGTGCTGCCTCAATTAAGGAGTCGTTTTAATAGCGAGTCAAATGAAATATTGATTTCAGAAAATCTTACGGTTGATTTTAAAGGATTGAAATTTATCAAACCAAAGCGTGGAGAAAAAAAAGCATTAGTAGACCTATCTTTAAGGAACACTAAATTTTATCTTCTCGACAAAAAAAGACAATTAAAAAACAAAACAAAAGAAAAAAAGAGTGAGCTGTTGTTAAATGAGGTTAAAAATGACTTAAAATTAAGTGTAGTTCCATTTCACATTGAATGTTTTGATAACTCAAACCTCCAGGGGTCAAGCCCTGTAGCAGCATGTGTTGTTTTTAAAAATGGAAGACCTAGCAAAAAAGATTACAGACATTTTAACATAAAAACAGTTATTGGTCCAGATGATTTCTTGTCAATGGAAGAAGTTGTATATAGAAGATATAAACGTATGATTGAAAATGGAGAACCTTTGCCGAATCTCATTATAATTGATGGTGGAAAAGGACAACTAAACTCTTCTTTATCAGCATTACAAAGACTAAATATTGATAAAGAATTAAATATTATATCAATTGCTAAACGTTTAGAGGAGATTTTTTTTCCGAACGACCCTCTCCCTCTTTACCTAGACAAAAGATCTAAAAGCTTAAAATTAATTCAGCACATTAGAAATGAAGCCCATAGGTTCGGAATTTCTCACCATAGAAATAAACGGATCAAAAGTTTTATTAAATCAGAACTAGATCAAATAAAAGGAATAGGCAATAAAACAAAAGAGTCCTTATTTATTGAATTTAAAAATATTGATGCAATTAAATCTGCTAATCTACAAACATTAACTTCTTTAATAGGTAATTCTAAAGGGAATTTAATCTATAAATACTTTAGTAAAGAAAAAGAATAATTGCTATTTTTTTGAGGTAATAATTTCTTTCCCTATATTCGCACTCGATTTTATTTCATTCTCCCTTAGCTCAGCTGGTTAGAGCATCTGACTGTTAATCAGAGGGTCCTTGGTTCGAGTCCAAGAGGGAGAGCAACTGAAAGCCCCATTTTACTTAGTATTATGGGGTTTTTTGTTTACAACTATTAGATAGATAGCTTTAACGTAAAGATACAAAATCCGAGGTTTTTTGGCAGTTAATTGGCAGTTAAATTCAAAAAAATATCCACAGGGGGTAGTTTTAAAATGTGGTATTGTTCCTGAAAAATGATGTATAATACCTAA
>PAQM01000028.1 GCA_002709305.1 Crocinitomicaceae bacterium
CAACATTTTCTAAAAATATATAAGTAGGCTTCTTTTTTCTTTTGTCTATAATTTCAAGTATTCTAAAAAAATGATTTCCTTTTTCTTCATCATTGAAACCTTTCATATATCCAGCCCTTGAAAATGGTTGGCATGGAAATCCCCCACAAATTATATCATGATCTGGTATTTTTTTTATATCAACTTTAAAAATATCTCCTTCTATAGGTGTGCCGGGGAAATTTTTTTGATATAAGCTTCTTAAATTATCATTATATTCTGAAGCCCAAACACATTGATGGCCTAATGATGATAAGGCTTGGTGGAAACCACCTAAGCCAGCATATAAATCAATAAATTTTAACTTTTTGTTAGTCATTGAAAATTATCCAGTAGTATAGTTGAAAATTAGATCATTAAAAATACTATTTTAATTCCAACTAAACTCATTCATATTAAACATCATTGGAGTAGAGACAACTACAACAGGACTTTCTTCTTCTCTATTTTCATATAAATGTTTATAAAATAAATTGTTAATACACATAACCTCTTGAACTTTCGCTGGTTTTATCTCTGCTTCTTCAACTGGAATAGAAACCCAATCAGAAATATCCATTCCAAATTTATACTCTCTTATTTTTTTGCCATCTTTTGTGTAAGAATTTGCAAGTGTGTAATCCTGAATAATACTTACAAATTCATCTTTCCACCATTGTTCTCTAAGATAAAATTCTATAATTTTCCCATTGCTTAACTCATAAAATGACCAATACATTTTTAAATTCTTATACCGTTCAATATATTCGCCTTTATACAACCCATAATGTTTATATCTAATTACTCTTAATGACATTATTCTCTTCTAATTTGATTAATAATTTCTTTTTAATTTATTCTATAAATGTAATTTGAAAAAGTCTAGTCGACTAGACTTTATTTATCCAAAAATATACTACTACAACATAAACTAATTACGTTTATAATTCAACCTATTTTTTAACACAAATAATGCTAAAAAAGAGTTTTTGAAAAATTCTGTTTTTTCACTAAAAAAGGTGATTTTTAACCGAAAAAGGCTATTTTTTGGCAAAAAAATGGCTTTTTCTGGTGAAAAATGAAGTTTTTTGACTTTTTTAGATTTCGATAAATCTACAATTTTAAAATGTAAATTGTGCAATAATTTTAGATAATTAATCCACAATTTTTCTGCGTACTAATCTAGCTGCATTTTCTAGAGCTAAAATTATTTTTTCTTGAGAAGGAAGCCTTCCTTCTTCTCTTAATTTTTGAATAATTTTTAATAGCTCTTTTGGATTTAATTTTTCTGTATTAGGAATTCTCATAATGATGGATTTTATAATATTTATTTTTTTCTAGTTTATATTCATACAATGACAACCCTGAAACATTTCCAGATAGAAGAGATTTTGATAGAATAGCAAAAGCCCTGTCCCCGTTAAAGAAATTAGGAATATCATTAAATCTAGGATGAATACCAAATTGAGAACCTATAAATAATGGTATTCGTTGCTTTTCTATTCTTATAAATTCATCAAATTCTACCGTATCTATTATCTCTTTATCTATATCAAATTTTGGATAGCCGGTTGAAAGTTTTTTAAATCTTTTGTGACTATTTGTACCATCTTTCTTAAATCTTTTAATCCAATGTTTATTCCAAGGTTTATCTTGCATGAATTCTTGTATTAATTTTTAATTTATTTGAATAAACTTTCCACGAGACAATAATATTCTTGCATTTCCAATTTTAAATTTTGTGCCTTCTTTAATCGTTGCAAGATTATTTAGATCTTGTTCCATGGTGTGAACAGTTCCACCTGTTGCTCTAGCAATATTTAAATAGTTTGTATTTAACCTACTATTCACGCCGCAAATAATAATTCTAACTGGAATCTTCTTTTCTTTTAGATAATCAACAAGATACATATCACATGGATCTTCCCAATTATCCGCAATCATTAGAACTTTCTTTTTTTCTTTTGGAAATTCGTCAATTGCTCTACATACAGCTTCTAAGTTGTTTTCAATGTGTTTACCTTCTTTCATTGCTTTAAATGCAACATCCATAACTTTTCTATAATTACCTGAGCTTATCTTCCACATACCTGTTGGATCCTTTTTCTTTATCTGTGCAGTACTTATTTCATCATCATCATTAAAAAATATTATGTTCTTCATAGAACGCATTTTTTGATTTGCTTTGATCCAAAGTAAAAGCTGTGAAGTATATGGAGACATACTGCCTGTAACATCACAAACAACGAGCATATCTTTCCAATTTTCATTTCGTTCAAATACTTTTAATAGTGTTGAATCTTCTGGTTTAGTTTTGCCTGAAACAATATCTTCTATTAATTTGTTTTCCGCATAATTTGTTGGCATTGGCCTGTAGTATATCACAAACCCATGAAAGTATTTATCTATACCTCCTGTTTTTTCAACACCAGTTTGTTTTACTATTCGCCAAGAAACGACAGAGCGGTTAAAAGCTGAAGGAAGAGCACCAAAGAGTTCAATTATTCTTCTTTTATTAAGCTCTGTAAAATCATTACCCTTAGGGTAATCTGTATAAACAAGATCGACTGCAATTATTGTTTCTGATTTTAAAAGATCTGTTGCGGTTTCATTTTTTATCCTCCAGTTTCCTGGAGCCATATATAACTTCTGTATTTTAAAGCCATTATCTATTCGTTTATACTTATCAATAACAAGGGTGTCTTTGATTTTTGTTCGTAACCTAATACTAACTTGAGATTGAGAAAATGAGTAATAACTAGACAATATAATAGCTATCGCTAATGAGAGATTTTTCATAGTTTGATAATTAAGGAGATTTATATTTATAACAAGTTTTAAGTGAAAAGTAACAGATTATTTATCTTTGGTTTCGTACATCCTATGTTTTATACCAAACTTTTCAATTTGTAGAGTAACTAGGTCCCATCGTTTACCCCCTCTCTCTATTCTCCAAGCATATCTTATGTACTCATCATCTTCTAAATTATAATTAGGACATTGACCTTTTAATAAAGACTCCATATCACAGTTATCCGTATCTGTGAATGCTACATCTACTTGAGCATAACCAGGTTTTAATATATCTAACCCATTTTCTTTTAGAGTTTTTGAACATTTTTCTATTACAAACTCTCTTATTCCATTTCTGTTCCAATCTTCAACTGCATACCATTGAACAATGTTCTGAATTTGCTTCTTGTTACTTACTCTGTTATTTACTTTTTGTGCAAAAACGGTTGTTTGGATTAAGAGAAAAACGAGGAAAAGATATTTCTTTGCAAGCTTCCCTGCTTTATGCATGTTTTGCTTATAAGCGGATAGAAGCGTTTGTTCTTGAATGATGAGTCCATCTATATCAATTGTTAGATTCTTCGGATTCTTCTTCTCAATCTCGGTTTTGCTAGAATAGGGGTGTTGACCTTTTTTTTTCATGATGTAAAATTTTAAATGTTAAACAATACATCATCAAGTAAACATGTAGAAACGCATATTGATTTAAGCAGTCGCTTCTCATCGTTTTTCCACCGTGCCCTGCGTTGGGTCGGTTGGCATTCCTTAAGGAAACTCCTGATGATGATTATATAACGAAATTATATTTGATTTATTTCCTTATTATTTAGATAAAATGAAAATTATCAATATACCGGTCTATAGATAATAAACTTGCCTTTTGTAATATTCTTAAATTCAAATTTACTCAAGCTGACTTTTTTTCCTGAAGGTTTACCACCTTGTGTGTTTTGATGGGCTAACACAAAACCATGCCTGCCTTTAACTTCATAGATAATTGCAGTGTGATTTCGCATTATCTCAGTATATCTTACTCCTTTATTGTCACGATACTTAAGTCTAATTCCTTTGAGTTGAATTATATCGCCTGGAAAAATGCACTCTTCTTTATAGTCAACTTTCCTCCCAAACTTACGTTTACCATCCCAGTTTGCATCAATTAAATTAAGAGGTACTGCGGCTAAATCCCAACAATAACCTCTTCCCACTATTCTATTTATTTTAGAAGAAACGAACTCAATAATCTTCTTATTTAATTCGGGTATATTATCGCACTCATAATTTAATTTAGAAGGTTCGTAAGTAAAAGAGCTAATAGGTCCAAAATTAAAACCTATAACTAATGATAATATTAAAACTTTAAGAGTCATATTTAATGTGTTTTTAATTTATAACAACAATCCGTCAATTTAGTAACACTTTAAATAAAGAAAATTCGCTTTTTTGATCGAAAAACACTCATTTTTATCAAATAAATACCGATTTCAGTCAAAAAACTGTCATTTTTGGTTAAAAATAGGCTTTTTTAGAAAACTTAAAAGTGCCTATTATTTAACCCCCATTAATAAATGATTTTAAAAATGTAAAAAATAGAAAAAACCATCGATTTTGAGTGAAAAAGACTAATTTTTGCAAAAAAACAACCATTTTTGATTAAAAAAACACTGTTTTTTTTCGAAAAATTGAATTTTCAACTTTTCATATTTACTTTTTTATAAGACCATTTAAGTATATCTTTGTTAAAAATCATTTTAATTGCTTAAAAGGACTTTTACAATATTATTTTTTTTATTCTTTACAACATTTTGTTTTACTCAAACAAAACCATACAAGGAATATTATGAAACTGGTCAACTAAAAGTTGAAGGAAATCTTGTTAATGGAAAAAAAACAGGTGTTTGGAAATATTACCATGAAAATGGTCAGCTATGGTATGAGACACCATATAAAAATGGTAAAAGAGATGGTATAACTATATGGTATTAAAGATGAAAAATGCAACTTATATATTTATATTATACTTCTGTATAATTAACTTATCTCTTCAGGCACAATCTATTGGAGACTTTTATCAAGGAGGTGTTGTTTTCTATACCTATCCATCTGGTGGGGGTCTTATTGTTGATATCGCTGATCTTTCTAATCCAAATCCACCTAGTGGAACAACACCACTCGACAGTTTATTATCTCGTTGGGGTGGATATAGTGATTTCGTGGCTGGAACTTCAGTTGATTCTATTGGTGCTGGAGAAACAAACACTCAAAATTTCATGAATTTTTATCCAGATTTAAATGGATGTTATGCTGTTCATCAATGTGTTAATTCGACTAGAGGTGGTTATAATGATTGGTTTTTACCATCAAGAAATGAACTGATAGAAATCTTTAATCACAAATCATTAATTGATTCTATTGCGTTATTAAATGGTGGGCATACATTTGATGCATTTGCTCAACAATATCCATATTGGAGTTCATCACAAACACCAAGTTTAACAGATTTTAGATATGCTTATGTAGCATATTCTAGTCAACCCGTTTTTGACCTATTAAGAAGTAAAATATTAGAATATAAAGTTCGAGCAGTTAGATCTTTTTCAGCAAATGCTGGAATTAATTCAAAGCCAATAGTGAATAAAGAGATTGTGAAAATTGTTAACTTACTTGGTCAAGAAATCTCTCCAGAACCAAATATTCCTCTCTTATATATATACAGTGATGGTAGCGTAGAAAAGAAAATGATAATTAAAGAATAACTATGAAAATACTGTTCCTTATTCTTATATTAAGTATCTCTGTATTTGGAAAAACACAAAATGACTATTCAATTCGATTTGATGGAACAGATGACTACATTGATTTTGGAAATTCAACTGATTTTGATTTTTCAAATACTTCTTTTACTTTTGGTTGTTGGGTGAAAATTGGTAGCTTATCTCCACTGCCTGGTATTATTAATAAATCAGACACAAACAACTATGGATGGTTTCTATCAATTGAATCAAATCCTGGAAATTCAAATCATGAAAAGTTTCGTTTTTCTGGAACTTCCTCTAATTCTCCTGATTATTTTAATGTTTATTCTGATGTTATTTATAGCCCTATGGAATGGCATCATGTTATGGCGGTATTTGAAAATGGTACTCAAAAATTATATTATGATGGAAGTTTAGCCTCTACTGATAATTGGAATTATAGCATCGTAAATACAAGCACTAATTTAATCGTAGGAAAAAAAGAAGGTGGTTCATTCTTGAATGGATCGATAGATGATGTTCAAATATGGAATGTACCATTAACGCAACAAGAGATACAACAATATATGTATTGTTCTCCAATAGGTAATGAAAATGGACTTATTGGATATTGGAATTTTGAAGAAGGAAGTGGAACAACAGCTATTGATTTGACCTCAAATAACAATGGAATAATTAACGGTGCTATATATACAAGAAATACACCGCCAAGCAGTCGAAATATCTTAACTATAGATACAGTCAATGCTTGTGAATCTTATACCTGGATTGATGGAAACACATACATAATATCTAATAATTCTGCTACAGTGATAGAAACCAACTCGTTTGGATGTGATTCCGTTATTCAACTTAATTTAACTATCACTCCCTACCCTAACACTTCGATTATAGAGAACATACCAAGCCTTACAGCAGATCAATTTGCTAGTGGATATCAATGGCTAAATTGCAACAATGATTATTCTATAATTATTGGTGAAACAAACCAAACTTTCACGCCAACAGAAACAGGGAACTATGCTGTCGCTATTTCATTAAATGGTTGTATTGATACTTCTGAATGTATTCCAGTAAACCTATCGGAAATAAATGATTTCAAAAATAATTTTGCTAGTGTTTACCCAAACCCCGTATCCGAAATATTAGTAATCAAAGGATTAAAAAAACTGACTGAATTAGAAAACATTGAAATTATTTCTTCAAAAGGAAATGTTTTGAAAAAACTTGAAGAAAAAAAAGAAATTATAAACATTAAAAACCTACCTCCAGGACTTTATTTTCTAAAAATAAATCTCAAAACAGAAGCAAGAACAATAAAGTTTATAAAAAACTAACTATTGACTTTTTAATATTCTTCTCGTATCTAATATGTTATCAGCAGAAAACCTTATCAAATATATTGCTGGTGGATAAGACGAAACATTTAATGAAACTTCTTTAGTTCCTTTTAAAATTTTAAATTCTTCTATAACCCTTCCATCAATTGCTAAAATTTTAGTATTAATTTCACTTGTTGTTGGCTGCGAAAAAATAATGTTAGAGTTACCATTAGTTGGATTTGGTTGAAGAACTAAATCTAATTTATTATCACTAATCTCATCAATATTAACAATAACCATAATAGTATACATAAAAGAACATGCTCCATCATTAATGGTAAGAATTACAGCGTGTGGACCATTAATAGTATATGTATGAACTGGATTCTGCTCAGTAGATGTATTTCCATCACCAAAATCCCATAACCAACTATATGCACCAATAGAATTGTCTGTAAAAGTAACTGTACTACCATTAATAGAAGCAGTAAATTGAGCATCTACTACACCAGCAGTGACTACTTGTGTTGGACTCTCGCATTTCGTGCTCACATCCCAATCATAAAGATAGTAGTAATAATCAGGGGATGTAGTTGCAGTTGAGCTTGTTAAAGAAGCTATACCTGGAGTAGTATATGGATAAACTGCACCACCATTATTTCTAAATAAATTCATCTGATTTCCACCAATAGCAAAGTCTCCTGAAGATGGAACTTCAATACCTAAATATATTCTTTGTGGACCATCAACTAACGCAACTGTAACTTGTTGTATAATGTTATTAGTAGGTTGAACAGCTCCACTAAGAATGTTTCCATCCCATAAATATATTGTTCTATCACCTGCTCCATCAGCATCTACCCAAACAGAATCAATTGTAAAGGTTGTTTCCGAAGTGAAATTGATTGCGCCATAAAATCCAGAGCCATGATAACCTCCTCCTCCAATTGTATTATCTTGAGGCCCAACATTTGAGAATGTTTGAATAACATCCTGAACAGTATATATCTGTGATGAAATAAGAGGAGGCGTATTAAAAGTATCTCCAATATGAACCAACCCTGTTGAATCATACCAATAGATATCTCCTGAAAACGAACCATTTACAGCAGATAATTCTATTGATGTGTTAGGACAACCCTCTCCATCTATAGTTGAAATAATCTCAGGGTACTCGACATCAATATATGAATTCTTTATTTCAGTATCCAACCCATTTATATTACTTGTTTGAAGAGAAACTGTATATTGACCTGAGCTACTATATGTATGAGTTGGGTTCTGTTGTGTTGATAAATTACCATCACCAAAATCCCATAACCATCCTGTAGGGAAATTATTTGAAAGATCAGTAAACTCTACTGTACCATCACAAGTATTAGTAACATTTGCTTCAAAATCACAAATTGGCGGTAATCCCGTAACATCAATATTAATATTGTCAAGGTATAACTTCTGACCGTATCCATTAATATTTACAAATCGTAACGTAACTGTATTACCTATGTATGATGAAATATCTATTGTTTCCTGCTGCCAATCACTTGCTGCTGGAGTCCAATTATTACTAGTAGATGTATTCCCTCCCGATAAAGTTGCTCCATCTTTGAAATAGAGTTGAGTATAAGTCTGACCACAATCTGTTGAAACATCAATTCTTAAATCATCTGAATAAGTTGCGCTATATTGGTAATAAGCAACATCAAATGATAATTGTGCAATTGTACCTGTATTAAGATCCATAGTTAAAATTTGCATAATATCCTCTTCACCCGAAGCATTATAAGAATAATTATTCACGAAAACAGCATTAGTTTGGGCCCCATCAGCTCCAGTCACGTCTGTTCTTTCCCAAGTATATTCAGAATCTGGATTGATTATCGTTATGTCTGATGTAGGAAAAACAGGTTGTTCAAAACCCTCTTGATATGGATAAACAGCATTTGGATTAAGTATATCAATTATTTGCACCAACGTATCATTGCACGATGTACTATCATTTGTCAAACCTGTCCATACTTTTAGTTCATACTGACCTGGTATAGAAACATTAATTGGAGTAAAAAAAGTATAGCTGATCGTTGATCCGGAAGATATGGGACTTGATACGATTTCAGTTTCAATTGAATTATTATCATATTGATAACTAATAGGGAAATTAGATTCTGTATATAATCCTTTATTTTCTATAACTACTTCTACAGGAATTATATTTGCCCCTCCACAGAGCTCAATAAATGAAGAAGGAGAAGTTATTTCTCTTACTCCTGCATCATGATCGCCGGCACATGATAGAAAACAATTATTGACTCCTCCAGTAGAACCAGAATATTCTATAGCAATTTGCCTTAAACTAACCATGTCATTCAAACCACGAGCACGAACAGAGAACCAATAGTCTAAAGAAACATCCGGCACAACAACACCATATTGTAAGTTTGATGTAGTACCTACTGAATCCATAAATTTATCTCCTAACATAAATACATCATACGCTGTAGCATTAGGGACAGAATCCCATTGTAACTGAATGGTACTTTGATCTGGACAAACTCTATTTACTATTATGTTTTGTGGTCGCTCCATGATAGAAAAATTAGCGTCACTTATATCCGATACAGAGCCACGACTAACTCGAATTAATCCTTGCCCCGTAACATTCGTTGGAACATTCCATGAAATAAATCGAGAATCACCACTAACTGTATTTATTGTTGTCCAAGAACCTCCATTATTTTCTGAATACTCTATTAAAAAAGAGCCACTATCATCAAAAGCATCCCAATGAATTCTATCTTGATTTCCTGGGATTAGTCCTTCACCTCCCATTGGGAAAATTACTGTAATGTCATCATATAAAAACTCATAAACTACCCAATATTCTCGGGCGCCAAAAGGAATAACATTCCCCTTAACTTTAAGGGTATAACTACCTTGCTGAGGATTATCAATCGCTATTTGTTCAACATTATTCAAGTGATCCTCTCCCTTAATAGCTGGTGTAGCTAAACTAACAGGGTCTGGTGTATGATCTAATAACCAAGGGTAATGTACTACAGATAAAGGGTCAATTACTGTAGCGTCCAAATCATTAACAAGTGCATATGATGCTGACGTAGAGGCTTCTAAATCAGACCAATAAACCATAATCTTAGCACGTTGAACGCCTGCAGGAATTGATATATTATGAATATTACTATCGCCTTGAGCTATAGTAGCAGAGAAATATCGATTATCTTCTAATAGTTTAACCGCCTTATATGCATTTACTTTTCCCCATCCATAAATAAAGTCTGGTCCATCATTCCCTAACTCATTAGCAGTGTTAAGTAACGTTGCTTTTAATAAAGAAGAAGATGCAACATTACCTCCATTCATCTCTTGATAGGCATTATGCAATTGAGCCATAACACCACATATACCAGGGGCAGCAGCTGATGTTCCTCCACCAGGAGCATATGTATTATTAGGATCAGTAGATATTTGACTATTACCATGAGCAGATATATCAGGTTTAATCCTACCATCTGAAGCAGGGCCCCTAGATGAACTAGCAATTATACCATCATTCTCATTTAAATTTGCTGTAGCTATCACATTCTTGCCTATTTTATGCCCACCTGTTATATTACCCCACTGATCTCCTGCACCATACCCACAATCGTTATTATTACTATTACCGGCAGAGAATGTTTGCATCAATGTAGGGTTTTGATCGATTTCTTGATCTACAAGCAATGTCGTATTAGTGTATCCACCATTACAACCATTGGAATATGAAGAATTAAAAACTAAGACCGCACTATCTTGATGAAGAGTAACTGTACCACCCATACCAGAGCTATATTGTCTTATGTGCAAATAAGAAGCAGGAGCCATTCCTCGCATTAGAGGATCTAGATTTCCAGCTCCACCAGCAATTCCGGCACACATATCACCATGATCTCCAGTTAAATCTCCTGCTACATCATCTTGATTAACTCTTCCTGTATAATCAATATGTGGACCAACATATCCATCATCATTTATAGCTATAGCAATACCTGTTCCATCATATTCTAACCCCCCATTATAATCATTATCAATTGCATTAGACCTATGCAAATTTCTTCCATCATCTGATTCAGGCACTCCAGGCTCAGAGATTAAGTCAACAAAACGTATAAATGGTAGATTTATAAGAGTACTTAATTTATTTTCTAATAATTGAATATCAAACATGTTGGCATGCTTATAGACATGACTAATGGAAGCGCCAATACTCTCTATAGAACTTATTACTGTTTCAATAGAAATGTCTTTAAAAACTAGAACAGACAGACTTAAATACTGACCATCATAAGCCCAATTTGGAAAGTTACCTCTATCTAATCGACGGCTAGTTTTATACTTTAAATCAAAGTCCTCTATATTGATAACACCCAATGAAAAGAGCAACTGTTTATTAATATTTTGAGGCAAAGATGCTAAATAAGTGTTATTTGGTATATACTCTAACATTTGAATATCCTTGTCAGATAATTTTTTTAACAACTCAACATTTGGTACCTTTTCAAAAGTTATAAAACGATACAATCTCCCGTTGTATAAGTTGCTTTGATAATCAAATTGATAATTATTAATATTAGATTTTTTCTCAATTTTTTCTTTGTTAAAATTTAAGCTGATAACTTGAGAAGTCTGAGCAGTCAATTGAAAACAAGTAGAAATAACTACCAACAAAACAAAAAGAGACATCTTTATCATAAGAGAATTTATTTTAATTAATGAGTAATAACGTAATGTAATATTACAAAATAAAAAGAAGATAAAATAACTTAGAGAAGAACAAAATCATTACCTTTAAAACAAACGTTAATTTTAAAAATCATGACAACTACTCAAATCATGTTAATTATTGTAGCAATATTAGTCGCTTGGATTATTGCGATTTATAACACACTTGTGAAACTAAAGAACAATCGCAAAAATGCTTTCGCAGACATAGATGTTCAACTTAAACAAAGACATGATATAGTGCCACAGCTTATTGCATCTGTTAAAGGGTATATGGATCATGAAAGAGGAACATTAGAAGCCATCACTTCCAAGAGGAATAAAGCAATTAACGCTAATTCAATTAATGAAAAAATAGCAGCCGAAAAAGAATTATCTTCTGCTCTAAATGGTTTTAACATACAAGTTGAAGCTTATCCAGATTTAAAAGCAAGTAATAACTTCTCTCAACTTCAAACAGAACTTTCTGATATTGAAAACAAATTAGCATCCGTAAGAAGATTTTTCAATTCATCAACAAAAGAATTAAACATTGCTATTCAAAAATTCCCTAATAATCTTTTGGCATCAATCTTTGGATATAGGGAAGAAGATATGTTTGATCTTGGAGATAATAGAACAGATTACGAAAAAGCTCCGGAAGTTAAGTTCTAAATACAATGAAATACGTTGGTCTTCAAAAACAAATTAGCTCTAACAATAAAAAATCTATCCTTTTATTAATAGGGTTCCCAATAATTCTTCTTGGAGTTGTTTATTCTGTATTAATACTAGCATCTAACGATCTTGATAGATTAAATTTTGAAGCGATTAACGAAAGTTTTATAGAGATTAGCCCATATATATTAATCGGTACAGGAATATGGTTTTTCATTGCATACTTAGGTCATTCATCTATGATTGACTATGCATCAAAATCAAAGGGTATAACTCGTAAAGAGAATATGCGGGTCTATAATTTAACTGAAAATCTTTGTATGAGCGTTGGTATGACCATGCCAAAGCTCAAAATAATTGAATCCGAAGCATTAAATGCATTTGCTAGTGGTTTAAATAAAAAAAACTATAGTGTAACATTAACTAGGGGTATTATTGAAAAACTAAATGACGATGAATTAGAAGGTGTCATTGCACACGAATTAATGCACATAAGAAATAATGATGTGAAATTACTTGTCATCAGTATAATATTTGTTGGTATCTTTTCATTAATAATACAAATAGCATTTAGAGGAATGCTTTATGGAAATATGGGGAGATCAAGAAAGAAAGATGGGAAAGGAAGTGCTGCACTTTTAATTATTATTCTTATAGTATCAATAATAGCATATCTTATTTCTCTACTATTTAAATTTGCCATAAGCCGAAAAAGAGAGTTTTTAGCAGATGCTGGAGCAGCAGAAATGACTCGAAAACCAAGTTCTTTAGCTAATGCACTTCAAAAAATCTCTTCTAATTCTAAAATTGACTATATCAGAAGCGATGATATTAAACAGCTATTCATTGATAATTCTCCTGACACAAAATCAAAGAACATTTTAGGCAATTTTAGAGGGCTTTTTTCTACACACCCTCCTATAGAAGAAAGAATAAAAATTTTAAATCAATTTTGATTATAAAACTTTAATCAATTTAATATTTACGTTTTTACAATTCAATTTGAAAAATTATACCAATATTATTTAAATTATTTAACCTTTGCTCATCAAAGAAAAACTTTGTTGGTACAGTCTGAAACTTTGTTATATCTGATTGACATGTATAATTCAATCCAACACTTACCTTATCTATAAATTCATATAAGAAAGATAAATTAAATTGTCCGCCAATATTCCAACCTTCAAAAACATCTTGCTGCCTTTCATTTAAATAGCGAAATTCATCTTCAGCTATATGCTGAACATATGGCCCTAAAAAAAACATAATTTTTATTTTTTCTGCAATATTAGAATCAAATGAAACTAATAAAGGAATTTTTATAACTGATCGAATATGATTAAAATCTCCTAAATAATTAGAGCCATTTCCACTAAGTTTATTTAAGCCTAGACCAGATGAAAGGCCAAATCTTTCTCCTATTTTATAATTAAAAAGTATTGCGCCACTATTACTATTTAGATTATAGTTTAAAGCATTGTCATTTTCCACTGTTCCAAACCCAATACCTCCATACCCTATAAAACTAGATTTAGATTCTTGTGCATTTAACAAGTTAAATGAAAGAAAAATTGATAATAATAAATGAACCCTCAACTTATTCATTGGCTTAGTATTAAAAAGATTCAACAATTCCTGATATTAATATATAATTTACAAATTTTGATTTTAAAATCCAAACAACCTATCTATCAACATATAACAAGTTGAAAAGTCAATACGTTCAACATCAAGTATTTACATATTTTTTTGTATTTTTAAAATAACAACCACTTTATTGAGTATAATATGAAAGGAAAAATTCAACAGGCAGGGATAATGTTAGTTATTTGTTTTACTCTTATGCTTGGATCCTCTTTAGTTGAAGAGGAAAATAAAGACTTCAAAGCATGTCTTAATTATTTTGCTATGGGTTCTGGGATTTTAGCTGGAGCTTTGCTAATAGGATCAAGAAGATGAAATTCTATAACAATAGAAAGGGAAAATTATAGATTTGTTCAAAATCTATTTTGACTATAAAAACAAATAGATTCTATGTCTAATTAAAAGACTATTTTATGAATTATATTTTTTTCCATTCAAAAATTTCCCAATAAATGTACTTCTAACCAAATAGTGATAACTTAAAAAGCTTAAAGCACCACTTATAATTAATACAAAAAGAAATCTTAATGTAGATGGAATCGGCCAATTTGAGATAAAACTAGGTATAATGGCAACAAAAAATAAATGTATTAAATATACCCAATAAGAAGCATCAGACATATACCTCATCACTGATGAAAAATGACTCATATATCTAATAAAAAGCCCTGTGATACCAAAAACAAATAACCATACTATTATTGCATTAATAATAACGTGAAAAATATAATTAAACCAACCCCCCGCAAAAAAATAAAAAGAGAAAAGAGATATAGCAAGAACAACAAAAAACCAATCGTTTTTGATTAAACTAACCAGCATCTCTTTTGATTTATATAAAATCCAACCTACTAAATAAAAAATTAAATAATATATAAATGTATTTGGTTCTGGGATAAAAGATGTTGATGGAGAAACTTGATGACTTCTAGTTAAAATAAGTATAATAGCTGTAATTGCAGAAAATATAATTATACGCAAAAATGATCTATTTATTAACCATTTAAACATACTTAAAATTTTATTAGATAGATGTGGCATTTTTCTTAAAAAACATGCTAGACAAGTAACTAAAAGAGTAAATAATGACAAATAATATAAAAACCAAAGATGAAGTGTATGACGAGGAATTATAATACTAGGAGATAAGGTTAAAGTTGAAATGTCACCTTCAAAAACCAATTTTGTATATGTAAATGCAAAAGCTAGGATAGGCGAAAGTGAAAAAATAAAAACAATAAAAGGTAAAATAATTCTTTTTACTCTATTTTTAATCATCTTAAAAAGTCCCCTTTCATAAAATAACATAGAGCCAAAAAAACCTGCAACTAAAAAAAATACCTGCATTCGAAAGGCATGAATTATAGAAACAATAAAATCATTCGAAATATGAACAGCAGAATCTTTTAATGGCCATTTATAAGTATATTCAGAATAAGTGATCGCAGAATGCAAAACTAATCCAAGGAGCATCATAATAGCTCTTAAAGAATCAAGAGAGTGTATTCTTTTGGTCTTTTTTTGAGTTTCTATCATCTTTTAAAATTAAACGAATAATCTTATTTTATTAATAAATGACATAATATTTTATAAAAATCTCTTTAGAAAGCATTTAACTTTAAGTTCTATGTTTAAACTAATTTCCGTTTCTTTGAGGTTCATTTATAAAAAATGGCACATAAAGCTGGGTTTGTTAATATTATAGGAAGTCCAAATGTTGGAAAATCAACGCTCATGAATCAACTTGTGGGTGAAAAGTTATCTATTGTTACCTCTAAAGCTCAAACAACAAGACATCGGATACTAGGCATTTTCAATACTGAAGAAAGTCAAATTGTTTTTTCAGATACTCCGGGGGTTATTAACTCATCATATAAACTACACGAAAATATGATGAAATACGTGAATACATCAATTAAAGATGCGGATATTATACTCTTGATTACAGATATTAAAGAGAATGAAATCAATCATAAACAAACTCTAGCTAGAATTAAATCATCTAATGTTCCTATAATTTGTTTAATAAATAAAATCGACTTATCAAATCAAGATATAGTTAGTGAAAGATTAAATTACTGGCAGAATCTTCTTCCTAAAGCAACGATTATTCCTATCTCTGCACTTCATAAATTTAACCTTGATAGAGTTTGGGATGAAATTATTTCACATATACCTGAAAGCCCAGCATATTTTGACAAAAATGCTATCACAAACCGACCAATTCGTTTTTTTATATCAGAAATGATTCGTGAAAAAATCTTTATACATTGTAAAAAAGAAATCCCCTATGCTACACAAGTCGAGATTGAAGAATATAAAGAAGAAGATAAGATTATCAACATTAGAGCAGTAATTATAGTTGAACGTAATTCTCAAAAAGGTATAATCATTGGGAAAGGTGGTGAGATGTTAAAACGTATAGGAAGAGAATCACGTATTGACATGCAAAAATTTATTAATAAAAAAGTGTTTTTAGAAACATTCGTGAAGGTGGACAAAAATTGGAGGGAAAGTGATTACAAACTAAAAAAATACGGATATTAAAATATCGTAATATATTAAATTTGTATTTATAAATATGATAAATATTATAGCAATTGTAGGCCGTCCTAATGTAGGAAAATCGACGCTTTTTAACAGACTAACAGAATCTAGAAAAGCTATTGTTAAAGAAGTTAGCGGTGTTACTAGAGATCGATTATATGGTCGAGGCGAATGGAATGGTGAAGAATTCTCAGTAATTGATACAGGAGGTTATATAAAAGGTTCAGAAGATATATTTGAATCTGAAATCAGGAAACAAGTTGAAATTGCAATTGAGGAAGCCAGTATAATTATTTTTGTGTTAGATGTAATGACAGGATTAGTTGATTTAGATGAAACTGTAGCTAAACTACTACGCAAATCGAATAAAAAAGTATTTATTGTTGCCAATAAAGTAGATAATAATTCAAGGGTTGGGTTATCTTCTGAATTTTGGTCTCTAGGTTTAGGTGATGTTTTTGATATTTCAGCGACCAATGGTAGTGGAACAGGAGAATTACTAGACGAAATAGTTAAAGAGTTTAATGAAAAAAATAGTTCATCATTAAATCAAGATAAAAACATTCCACATATTGCAATAGTAGGAAAACCTAATGTTGGTAAGTCTTCTTTTATAAATGCTCTAACTGGTCAAGACCGCAATATTGTAACTAATATCTCCGGAACAACTCGTGACTCAATAAATACTAGATATAAAGGTTTTGGGTTTGACTTTATACTTGTAGATACTGCCGGAATTAGAAAAAGATCGAAAGTCATTGAAGATATTGAATATTATTCTGTTCTTAGATCCGTTAGAGCAATTGAAAACTCTGATGTATGTATGCTCATGGTTGATGCAGAAGATGGAATTCAGAAACAAGATTTACATATATTTTATATCATTGAAAAAAACTCAAAAGGTGTTGTGTTACTTATAAATAAATGGGATTTAATAAAAAAAGATCATAATACAATGAAAAAATATGAAGAAGAAGTAAGACAGCAATTAGCACCTTTTAACGACATCCCAATCATATTCACATCAACAATAACAAAACAACGTATTCATAAAACATTAGAAACTGTAATGACAGTTTATAATAATAGAACACAGAAAATATCTACTTCTCAAATTAATAATATTATGCTTGATATTATTGCTCAGAATCCACCTCCATCTATAAAAGGAAAATACGTTAAAATAAAATATGTTCAACAATTACCTTCTCATTCTCCAGCTTTTGCTTTTTTCTGTAACCTTCCTCAATACATTCCCGAAAGTTATAAACGTTTTCTTGAAAATAGACTTAGAGAAGAATTTGATTTTCATGGTATACCTATTAAAATTTTCTTTAGAAAAAAATAATACTAAATCTGTATTTAGTTTAAAAAAATGCTCTTAACTCCATACCTCCAGAATGGATCATCTTAAGATTCTCAGATTTTCTTCCATTATATTGAATTGACAATTGCAAGTTTTTAGAAATAGACATCTGATAACCTAAATTCCAAGTATAATTAAGCCCTGAATTAAGCCCTTCTAACATTTCAAATCCAAGTGGCGAATTACTGATACCAGTATATTGAATGTTCAACATTTTAACACCTCCTTGAATAGATCCTTTTTCTAATTGATTATATTTAACTGTCGAACCTAACTCATATACATTAGCTAATTCACCTCCTAATTGAAGAGAATTTTGTTTCTTAGAAATCCTTCCATCTAAAGTAACTGTCAATAGTGTGTTTGGTTGATAAATTATTCTAGGCTCTATGAAACAATAATCTATACTATAATTTCTCCCTGTAACATAATCTACTTCTGAAATTTTTTCTCCCAATTTAACCGATAATTTAAATGTAATTTTACGTTTAATATTGCATCTCATAGCAACTTCATGAAACTGGTTAAATCTTGAATCAAAACCACTTGCTAACAATGTCTTATTTCTAATATCTTGATAAGAATACTCTGCTCCAAAAATCCTAGAGGTGCGATTAAAAAATAAAGTATTTCTAAGATTAGAATTTGTTGAAATCAGACTAGTATCAGAAATTCTTGTGAAAAAAGGATTAAAGGCGTCTAATCCATCATACGAATTTGTTTTGCGATTAATTCGAATACGTGATTGATTTGCAAAACGAGATAGAAACTTTAAGATTCCTTTCTTAGATGACCATATTCTACTAGGCTTCCAATATATCGATTGATTATATTCATTCGAAAAAGTTTTAGTATAATCACTACTAGGTGTAAATACTCTTATATAACTTGCCTGATCAACATACTGAGCTACTTCAAATTCATTTAAATCTTTAATACCATCAGAATTATAATCAACCCAAGTATAGATTCCTTGTCCATCATTTACTTGAATGTATAAAAACTCTCGCCTTAACTCTAAACCTGATCCAACTTCATAGAAAGTATTAAGGGTTAATGCACCTTTAAATATTCGCATTTGATGTTCTAATCTAGCCAGAAGTGTATTTTCAGGTTTCTCAGATATTAATTCTGGTTTACTAATACTCAATTCTCTATAACTTGTAATAATATTCAAATTCTGATCTTGCCATTTAGTGATTTTAATTTCAGAGCCAATAGATCTTGCTTTTGCTGCTGGAGATAAACGAGTACTATCAGATTTTTTATCATAACGTTCTCTATAAAATATACGATAATGATTTTTAGTAGAATCACTATTACATAAATAAACCTGATAATCAAAAAATTGGTAGCTAATTGGCTCTAAAATACTCGCTTTATATAGGTTAAACTCATGATCATCCTTATACCCAATTGTTAAAAATCCAATACGTTGAGACAAATCAAATTTATGTCGAATGAACTCGTTTAAATTTGTCGAATTATAACTCAATAAATAACTTGCATCTATTTTACCTTTAAACCCTTTTTGACGCCATTTACTATTAAAATTAGCCCTTAAACCTTCATAATCATCTCCAATCTTATAATGTCTAGCTTCTAAATTGATGTTACCATATTCTTTCTGTCTAAAGTCAAGAGATAAATTTGATAAAATTTCATTTCCATTATAACCATTATTTCGAGTGTTCCAATCCCTATCAAATTCAACAAGTCTATAGTTTTCTATAGGGCTAAAATTTCTATCTCTAAACTCAATCCCTGAATTAGCAAATAAAAGCCAATTAAAAACACTATCCTTAGATAATGGTATCTCTCCTCTAAATTTCAGAATCCCAGCATAACCATGGTCATCTTTACTATCATACTTCGAAAAAGTATTCAAGTCATTTTTTGAATAAGAAACCTCGGTATCCATTCTTATAAATTTCCCTAGAGAAAATTCACTACCAACATTAACCATCTGACGTTGTTTTGGGGTAATTATTAAACGAGAAGGAATATAGTCTCCCTGAGGCACTCCAGCTAATGGAGAAACCCATTTATAAACTTTTCCTAGTGCGTTGGATCCTTGAAAAATATAATCCCCATTACCAGGTCCAACATATTCAAATGTTACTCGGTAATTTGCAGAATCTGGATTCACAGTATAAACTAAAATTGAATCTAATCCTAATGAATCTACTAACTTATATAGATTTTGATTGTCAAAATAACCAATAAAATCAATGCTTGAGATTCTAGCTAAACTTAAACTATCACCTATTTCTGATAAATAAAGCTTTTGATCTAAAGTTAGATTTTGTTGCAGGGGTTGATTTTTCAAATCTTGCTCTGAATAAGCGTTAAACCAAAACTTAAAAGATTCTGATGTATAGCTTGTAGATGTTTGAAATAAAGATCTAGCATAATTTTGATCCGAATATTGAAATTCAACAACAATTCTAGTGTCTTTAGTAATTTGATTTCTTGCTGTAAATATAACTTCAGAAGTATTATAATTTATAATATAATCATAGTCTTGACCGCGCTCAAGTAACTGACCATCTATGTATACCCTTTCTGTACCACTTAAAACAACAATAAATGGCTCATTCTCTCCTCCAACTAAACGATAAGGGCCTTGATTCCCCTCATTTCCTTGTATAATCTGTCTTTGGAACTTCCCTTTAGATAGTGCTCCAGAAACATTTGTTGTCCAAACTTTTGAAAAATCTTTATTCCACTTATAATTAACTGTTAATCCTTGAGCCCTTTTTTTATATTTCATAAAATAACCAACTGGTTTATTTAACCAAAAATCACCAACTATCATTTTAAAACGGTTATTATATATTTGTATAAATACTTGATCAAATTCTCTTAATGTATTGGTATTACCATCTGGTTGAATGGGGAGATTATTGTCAGAAATAGATGCTAATAACTTTAGATTTGGAGTTATTTGACCTGATAACTCAAGATTCAAAGTTGAATTTATCCCAAAATCTTGATTATTACCAAAAGAAACCCCCCTTGAAATACTCCCAGATTTATATAATCCTGATCCGCCAAAAAAATCAGTATATGTAAACGAATTGCTGATTAAAAAACGGTCACGAAACCCCTTGTTCTTTATATAAATTGAACTTGTATCTCTTTTTGCATAAACTTTAGATAAATTAATGGGAAGTACACGATACTCTACAATTAAATCTCCTTGACATTTATTAAATAATGTTAGAGTACTAGATACATAATCTAATTTATATTCATCTCTTGGGATAATGTTCCCATTACATTTTAATTTAAATGAATTTGGAAATATACTTAAACTATCTAAACGAATAGTATCAGAAGTACTCTTTATAAATTTATGCCGTAAATTTGACATTTGCGTTATTCCATAAATTGGAATAACGCAAATAATTAAGACAACTAATCTTTTAATAAATAAATACATCATTACGAATGTACAACGTTGTATGAATAAAAATCGTGTTTCAAATCAATTAAACTTTATTATTATAACCTAAAAATTTTAAAAAACACATTACATATATTAATTTTAATTAATATATGAAAAACACCTTACTATTAATATTATTATTAATCTCACACTTTTCGTTAGGGCAAGATAGCTCTTGGATCAATAAAGCTGACTCAGTAATCATGTTTGCAAAATCTCAATTAGGTGTTCCTTATAAATGGGCAACATGTAATCCTAATATAAGTTTCGACTGTAGTGGATTAACTTCATACGCATACTCATCCTGCAATATTTCTTGTTCTAGAATTTCAAAAAATTACAATAAAATTGGGACTAAAATTAAGTTGCAAGAATGTAGAAAAGGAGACTGCATATTATTTACAGGAACATCTGGACAGGGATCAGGTATTGGGCACATAGGAATAATTATATCAAATAATGAAAATGGAATTAAATTTATTCATTGTTCGAGTTCAAAAAAACATTTTGGAGTTGTCATAACAGATTATTATAATTCTGGCTATCCAAAAAGATTTCATTCTGTAAGAAGAATTATACCTTAATTTTTATTGATATAAAATAAAATGAATCATTTAAAGTTATTAGACTGTATTAATAATACATTAACTTTGAACTAAGAAAATTGAAAATATGGCTAAAGATATTAATGATTTAAATCAAGGAAGAAACTCACTATTAATATTTATATGGAGACAAAGAAAAATTATATCCTATGTTACAGTAATTGCAGCTATTTCCGCAACCATTATTTCTTTTCTTTTAACTCCAATATTTAAATCAACAGCAATTGTTTTTCCAGCAGCTACAAATACTGTTTCTTTTTCCGAACAGAGAAATGCAAAGGCCTCTTCAATGGATTTTGGAGAAGAAGAACAAGCTGAACAATTAATTCAAATTCTCCAATCTTCTCGAATTAGAAATATAATTGTAGAAAAATATAACCTTATAGATCATTACAATATTGATCAAAATGATCCAAATAAAAATCACAAACTAGGGAAAGCTTGGGACAACCATATTAGTTTTAATAGAACGCGATACGGATCAATTCAAATTGATGTTTTTGATAAAGACCGTTTTTTAGCGGCAAAAATAGCTAATAAAATTGTTCAGATTATTGATACAGTAAAAAATGAAATAATCCAAGAAAGAACGGTTCCTGCCTTTAAAATAAATGAACGTAAAAAAAAGCAATTAGAAATTGAAAAAACAGCAACTCTTAAAAAATTAGATAGTCTATCTGAATTAGGTGTTGTATCAATTGAAGGAAGAGCTAATCTTTTCTCTGCTTATAATGAATCTAAAAATGCTGAAGACAGAGCTTTTTTTAAAAAACAAATCGATATAAACTTAAAATATGGTGCCACATTTGATGGACTTGAAATGATAAGAGATGAAAAAATCACAAGACTGACTAAATTTGAAGATACATATGAACAAGCTGAATCAGATGCGAACACTCTTTTCAATCACAAATTTATTGTCGAACAAGCAGTAGTTGCAGATAAAAAAACAAAACCAAAAAGGCTAATAATTATAATTCTCTCTACACTTGGGACTTTCGTATTTGTAATTTTTACTTTATTAATTAATGCTCGTATTAATGAATTAAAAAAACTTTCATAATTGCAAACACTCAAAAAAAATAGTGTTTTGTTATTCTTGGGGCTTTTTTATGTGTCGATTTGCTGTTTTTTTATTTGGACAGATCAAATCTATTTTACATTATCTTCTTTTGGATTAATAGCAATATACTTTGCTATATTTAATACTGAATATACCTTTTTAGGTCTTGCCTTTTTTACACCCCTTTCAATAAATATTGAAGAATACACTAATGATTTTGGCTTATTTATTCCTACAGAACCTATATTATTTGGATTGCTATTATTCCTATTAATGCAAGTAATAAATAAAAACTTATTGCATAAATATATATGGAGAAATCCTATCATATTGGCCGTTGGATTCTACCTTTTTTGGATACTAATTTCCTCTATGACAAGTAGCTCTCCTATAGTTTCATTTAAATTTTTACTTGCAAAAATTTGGTATATAATTCCACTATTAATTTTTGGAACTAAAGTATTTATGAACCCAAAAAACATTAAACGATTCATATGGTTATTCGTATTATCTATTTGTATTGTTATTATTTATACAGTCATCATACATGCTCAATATAATTTTGGTGAAAAGGAAGGGCACTGGGTTATGTGGCCTTTTTTTAAGGACCATACTATTTATGGGGCAACCGTAGCATTTACAGTACCTCTAGTATTCGCACTTTACTTTTCTAAGAAACATGATTTATTAATCAAAATTTCAATTATTTCAATGATTATCATAAGCTCAATAGGGTTATATTTTTCATACTCTAGAGCAGCTTGGCTTAGTGTAATATTAGCACTAATAATATTAAGTATTATTAAACTAAAAATTAAATTACATTTTCTTTTGGCTCTATCAATACTAGCATTAACAATAGTGTTTTTAAGCTGGGATAAAATTAATATGGAACTTGAACGAAATAAATATGAGCACACAACATTAGAATTTGGAGAGAAAATTAAAAGCGCTACCAATATCACAACTGATGCTTCTAATCTAGAAAGATTAAACCGATGGAATTGTGCTATTGAAATGTTTAAAAAACGTCCTATATTCGGATTTGGTCCAGGAACATATGCTTTTGAATATGCAAAATTCCAACACCCAAATAACAAAACAATTATATCAACTAATTTTGGTACTGCGGGTAATGCTCACAGTGAATACCTAGGTCCGCTATCTGAAACGGGGATTGTTGGTTTCTTATCTTTTTTAGTTATTGTATTTACTATATTTTATAAAGGAATAAAATTATATTATGCATGGCCAATAGAAGATATCGAGATGAAAACAATCATTTTATCAATGATTGTATCATTATCCACTTACTTTATACATGGTATATTAAATAACTATCTAGATACCGATAAAGCATCTATTCCAATTTGGGTTTTTTGTGCTAGTTTTATTGCTTTAGAACAATACAATAAAGTAAAATTAAAAGAAACCTAAAATATTACTTTTCTGCAATATAAAATAAATCAATGCAGTCGTCTTGAGCTGATGCCAAATAATAATCAGTCATTTTAATATCAACACCTTTATTAGAAAGTTTTTTCCTGTTCATTCTATTTAAAATATCATAAGGTATCTGAAAAAGCCATCTCGGAAGATTATACTCTAAATTAAAAAGATCAAATCTTTTTATTTTCTGAACTGATTTTTTATTCTCTTGGTAATAGTTCATGACATTATTATTCCCAAATACACCCTGAGCATTAACAATGCTAAAACATCCTAACAATATTTTTCTTAGCTCTTCAATAGTATACTCACGGACATGCCAAGGATTTCTAGTCAAAGACATTTTTTTATTTGGTGTAGTTAAAATAAACTTACCTTTCTTTTTTAAAACTCTATAAATTTCTTTCACGAATTCTATGTCACTATTAATATGTTCTATAACTTGAAATGAAACTACAAAATCAAAATAATTATCTGGAATGTTTTCTAAAGGTGGCACAGTCATTTGACGAAAATCAACATTTTTAATTTCTTTACTTAATTTTAATCCTGTTATAGAAGGAAACTTATCAATAGTTAAAAATGAATCTACATTAGGGCTTAAAACTTCTATCCCATAACCACTTCCTGTTCCAATTTCTAAAACATTTCCTGAAATTAATTTTGCAGTTTCATAATATGCTAAAATACTTCTTTGAAAAACATAATTATCAGATCTTTCTTGATGTGAAACCCTTTCTGCAGTTTGTATCTTTTTATTCATAATTTAACTCGAAATATATTAACAATATAGTTTATTATTTAATGAGAAATCCAAAGAGTTGGATTTAGACAAGTTACTTTGCTTCCTATGACATGGTGTATTTCAAAATGAGCAATTGACATATTAACAGACTCACTTAATAATAAAGTTCCTATTACTTTTTTTGTGTCAATATTCATACCAGACTTAACATAAGTATCTTGAAGATTACTATATACTGTTCTATAGTTCCCATGTTTAATAATAATAACTTTGCCGGCTCCTGGAATCTTTAATACACTAGTAACCTGACCCTTAAATACCGCTCTTACTTGAGAATTTTTAGATGTACTAATGTCGATACCTCGATTGTTTGTTGTAACGTTTTTCAATGTTGGATGCAAATTCTTACCAAAATTTTCTGTAATATTGCCTCTCTTAACTGGCCAAGGTAATCGGCCTTTATTTTTCTCAAAAGAAGCATTTAATTTATAGCTTTCTTTCGTCTCTAAAAATATTGATTCGCTACTTGAAGAATTCAAATTGTTCTTTGTGTCGGAAGATACTAATCGTTCGGCTTCTTCTTTTTTTCTTCTTGCTTCTTCAGCTGCAATTTCTTGACGAATCGCTTCATTAATTCTATCCCTTAAATTTCTCCTTAAACTCTCTTCTTTTGCTAATTTTGAGATTAATATATTTTCTTCATTTTTAAACTTTTGATATAAATATTCTTGATTTTTTCGATCAGATTCAATTTCAATCTTCTCATTTAATTTCTCTTGAATAATAGCACGTTTATGTTCTTTTTCCTTTTCAATTATTATTATCTCTTCCTTTATTAATTTCTGATGTTGTCTAATTGCTAAAAATTGTTTTTCTTGAATTTCTGCAATATACTCCAAGTATTTTATTCGCTTTAAAGCTTCAAAATAACTCCCAGAAGAGAAAATAAACATCATTTTTCCATATATATTTCGGTGTTTATATGCATATATTAACAATTTTTGATACTGTTTTTTTAGTTGATTTATCTTTTCATATAATAACTCTATTTGTTGAGCTTTACTTTTTAAACTTAATTCAGCCGCGCGAATCTGATTGTCATAATTTTTTAATAACTGCTCACGATAAAAAATTTGATTTTTAATAACCTTTAGTTCATCTAATGATGTCTCTTTAGCAGATTTACTTTTAGATAAAAGAAATTTTGTGTCAGATATTTTCTGTTCCAACCTAGATTGCTCTCGTTTCAATTTATCACTAGTCTTTTGGGAAAAACCAATGGATGTGTATAATAATAAATAAATTAAAACTATTTTACCTACAATTTTCATATCCATCAGGTATTATAAAATTTATTTTCTCGGGTTGGTTAAATCGTATCTTTTTAGACTGAAGTTGAATGGAGATAGTATTTCCTGGAATGTCTATTTGTATATCTAACTCATTAGGTATAAAATATGAATCAACTACTTTATAAGATTTATAATCTAACTTAATTGATATTTTTTTATCAGGAAAAACTAAAAGTACTTGCTTTAATTTTTTTAAATCTTCTGTCAATGAATAATACTTTATAACATCTGATTGACTTTTTTTCTTCAACTTTTTTACTTCACGTTTATTGTGTGAACTAACTATATAATTATATGGATCCTGAACTCTATAATACTTAGTTTGGTCTTTAAATCCTAAAGGGGAACCTAATAATATCTGCTCTATATTTAAAGAACTAAATTGAAGCCCAAAACTATCTAGTAAATATGTATTGTGTTTCTCTATAAAACATTTTTGATCCTTAATAACTAACCACAAAGAATCTTTGGTAAATAACGCATTTAAAACAGGTATACGCATAAAAGTAATTAATGCATTAACAGCGCTATCTCGAGTCATTCTAATTGAGGTTTTGAAAGAAACCTTCTGTGCTGAATCTTTATACTTGGTTGAAAATTTTGTATAAAAATGAGTATATTCTTTTGATGAAAGACTATCTAAAACACTAAATATTTGGTTATCTTTTACCTTATCAAGTTTTTGAGCCAATAACCCAAAATTATTCACAAAAAATGTTAATAATAATAGGCATAAAATACTAAGGTTTTTATTAGAAAACTGGATCATAGTACTTTTTATCTTCTATTTTCTTTAATAAAATTTTATTATCTGAATTTAATTCTTTAGCCTTTTGCCATAAATCAATTGATTTATTTATCTGCCCTAATTTGAAATAAACATCGCCTAAATGCTCTAAAATATTTTTGTCATTTTCTTTTAATTTAGCTGCCTTTTGCAACTGAATTAATGCTCCATCATAATCTCCTTTTTGAAATAAAATTAATCCATATGTATCTATAAATTTTGGGTTAGATGAAGCGGACTTATTATCTCCTGAACTACCAGATGCGCCAATAATCTGAATTGCGAGAGACTCCGCTAGCTCTAAGTCTTCTCTATTAATTGCTAGTTGAAAGGCAAAATTATTACGAATAAAAGTATTTTTACTATCTATAATTAACGCCTTTTGAAAACTCTTTTTACCATTCACAAAATCTTTTAGACCAAAATATGCCTCTCCCAATTGTGCGAAAAAGTCTGCTTCTAATTGATTATCATTAACTACTAATTCCTTTCCATAAGATAATAACTCTAATGCTTCGTTATATTTTTTTAATTTGTTCGCACTAATTCCATTTAATAAATAGACTGTTGTTGATGTAGGAAAAAAAGTTAAACATTCCTTACTATGTTTATATAAATTTTCAAATTCTCCCTTCTGATACTCCATAATAAGAACCTCGTTCCATATTGGATAACGTGTTTTATCATAATTAAGAGACTCTCTATAAGCTTCCAATGCTTCATCATTTTTCTTAGCACGTATTAAATAATCCCCCTTAATTGAGTGGGCTTTTGCCTCTTGAGGATATAAATCTACCAATATATCAATTAGATTATAAAATTGAGCTTCAATATTAAAGTTTGTCTCTAATATGTTTATTAAAATTTTCATTTTAGTATCAAGCGTAACAGCTTTACTTTTAAAAGCCAAAATTAGCTCCTGAAAAGATTCTTCATTATTTCCTTCTTGCTTATAAATATCTGATAAAGCTAAATGCGCACGACCATTATTTGGATCAGCTAAAACTAATTCTTTTAACATTTTAACACCTTTATCAACTTCATTTAACTTAAAATAATAATCTACATATAAAGCTATCAACTGAGGATTATTAGAATAAAAATTTCGAGCATTATCCAACTCAAGAATCGCCTTTTTATAATCTTTCATCTCCATTAAAACCTTATGTTTTTTTATAGATAAAGGAAGACTTATTCCTACTTGATCTTCAACTCCATTTAATACATCAATTGCTTTATTGTATTCTCCTATTTTTAATAGTACTTCTGCATAAGTAAATTGTAGCTCAATATTTCTTGGTTTTAATTTGACCAAATCATCAAATTTTTCTGCTGATTTTTCAAATTCTTCAATTTCATAATACATATATGCTAGCTCTTCAAAGTACCATTCATTATCAGAATCAATTTCGGATGCCTTTATGATATAATCAGCGGACTTATCAATATTACCATAAGAAAACTCTAATTGGGATAATAGATAATAAACAGCAGCATCATCTTTTCTTAGAGACAAACAATATTCAAGTTTTTTAATTGATTCCAGATTTCTACCAGCAATTTTTAACCGGATTGCTTGATGGAAAGCACTGATATATGGATAATCAGAAGATGTGATATTTGAATCAGTAACTATTTTATTTGAACCACAAGAGAAGGTGAACAAAAATAATCCAATTATATATATATATACTTTATCCATCTATAGTTGTATAATCACCTACACTCAAATCTCGGGCCAAACCATCATAATAAACATGTGAACCAATCATAGAATCCCTAAGTATTGCATTTTTTATCGTTGTTGAATGCTGTATTATTGTTTTTTTGATTACACTATCTGAAACGACAGTATCTTTACCGATAGAAGTATAAGGACCAACAATAGAATTAATTAATTCGACATTTTCATCAATGAAACATGGCTCTATAATAATTGAATTCTGCATTTTAATAGACTTTGATATTAAATTTTCTCCATTCCTCATATCATTTTCTAAAACTAAAGCATTTGTTTCAACTGTAACTTGCTTATTCCCACAATCCATCCATTGTTTTACTTTACCTGTCTTAAAAACCTTACCCTTTGATATCATATTCTTAATCCCATCATTAATTTGATATTCCCCTCCATTAGTAATCTCATTATCTATTATTGACTGAAGTTCCATTTTAAGCTCTCCGACTTCTTTAAAATAATAAATCCCTATTGCTGCTAAATCACTTATAAATTTAGTTGGCTTTTCAACTAAACTTATGATGTCCTGACTTTCATTTAATTGAACAACTCCATATGACTCAGGATTATTTACTTTCTTAACCCAAATAACTGAATCAGCTGTTTCATCTAATTTAAAATCGGCCTGAATCAATGTGTCAGCATAAGCAATCACCGCAGGGCCAAATAAGGATTCTTTAGCACACATAATTGCATGTCCTGTCCCCATTGGTTTTTCTTGACGATAAATTGACGCTTTTGCTCCTATTGATTCTGCAAGCTGAGTTAATCTTTTTACTACATCGTCACCAAAGAACGCGGGATCTCCTATGATGAATGCCACTTCATCTACTTTTTGGTCTACAATTTTAGCAATATCTTTTATTAAGCGATTTACAATTGACTGACCAGCAACTGAGACTAATGGTTTAGGAACTTTTAATGTATGAGGTCTTAGTCTACTCCCTCTTCCTGCCATTGGAACAATAATTTTCATGTTTTTTATTTTAAGTTACGAATAACTATTTAACTCCGGTACTACCAAAACCTCCCGCACCCCGAATAGTATCTGTAAGTTGAATAGCTTCTTCCCATATTACCTGTTTTACTTCAGCAAAAACAAGTTGGGCTATTCTCTCTCCATCCTCTATAACAAAACTTTTATCTGAAAGATTAATCAATATAACACCTATTTCACCTCGATAGTCTGCATCTATAGTTCCAGGAGCATTTAAAACAGAAATCCCTTTTTTCAATGCTAATCCACTTCGAGATCTTACTTGACATTCACAACCAACAGGAATTTCAATAAATAATCCTGTCTTAACCAAAACTCTTTCTAATGGGTTTAATTTAATAGGCTTATCTATATTTGCTCTCACATCCAAACCAGCAGAAGCAGTTGTTTCATAAGAAGGGAGAACATGTTTTGATTTATTTACTACCTTAACTTTCATACTAATTTCTAAATGACTCAAAAATAAGAATTTTAGATTCTTGAAAAAACATAAAAGTCTTGGTTCATAAAGAAGTTACTAACTATCAATCGTTAGTTTTTTTTTAGCTTAGGTCTCTCTATAAACCAAAATAAAAAAATGTAAAATACAATTAAGCTATTATGAAAAATAAACTTTTCCCAAGAAAAAATTCCTGGATCAATATCAATAATAAAAGCAACAAAAAATATAATTAAAGAAAAGCCGAAATATAATAAGAACTTCCTTAGGTTATAATTTATAGGATAATATTTTTGACCTAAAAAATACGATGCTATCATCTGCCCCCCATATACAAACATAGTTACCCATGCACAAGCCCAAAAACCGTAAATCGGAATAAAAATAAAGTTGAGTAAAATTGTAACAAAACCTCCTAAAATTGCTATAAATGCTCCATATTTTGTCTGCCCACTGAGCTTATACCAAATAGATTGGTTCAAATAGATTCCATAAAATACATTCGCAATCAAAAGTATTGGGACAACATTCAAACCTACCCAAAATTCTTCATTACGAATAAAATGCTTAAATACATCAATATTTAGACTTACAGTTATAAATATTAAACAAACAAACGCAACAAAATAATTCATTATTTTCGAATACATATTTTTACTGCCTTTCTTTTTTTCTTGAGCAAAGAAAAAAGGTTCTGCTGCATAACGATAAGCTTGTAAGAAAATCGTTACTATCATTGCTAATTTATAGCATGCGCTATAAATACCAAGCTGAGTCTCAGATTCTCTCAATGTTAACCCTCCTTTATTATAAAGTACCTGTTTAAGCATTGCACGATCAATGGTTTCATTAATTATCCCAGCAAAACCAGCAATAACTAGAGGTAAAGAATACTTAAACATTTCTCTAACCAATTCACGGTTATAATGTAATTTTAATCCAAAATAATCTTTATATGTAGCAATTGGTTTAATAAAAGATGCTAATAGATTAGCAACCAAAATGAATAAGATTCCTTGTTCTGGATTTTCCTTATTAAAAAAACCGTACAGAAAAACTAAATTCAAAGTAATATTTAAAATAATTGAAGAAAAATGTATCGTCGCAAATCTAACAGCCTTATTGTCTGCACGTAATTTTGCCATAGGCATAGCAGATGTAGCATCTATAGCAACTATTAAAGCAAGTAATATAATATAAATTGCATGGTCATTATACAATAAAATATTTGCAATTTGTTGATTAAATAAAAATATGATTAAAAGAAAAATTAAATTAAAAACTATAACTGTTAAAAAGCTGCTCTGAAAGACTTCTTTTTTGTTTTCTTTTAAATTTATAAACTTAAAAAATGCTGTCTCCATACCAAATGTGAGAAGTACTATTAAAAAAGCAACTAACGCATATAGTTCTGATATCTTTCCATACTCATAAACTGGTAAAAGAGAAGTATAAATAGGGACTAACATATAATTCAATAATCTACCAACTATTGATGGTAAACCATAAATGGCAGTTTGACCTAATAAATTCTTAATCGGATTCAATTATTTTCTAAAATTAGGTTTTCTCTTTTCTAAAAATGCTTTTGTTCCTTCTTTAAAATCTGATGTTCCAAAACACTTTCCAAATTCCTCAACTTCTATATTATAACCATTAACCCCTTCTTTATAATTTGCGTTAATAGATTTAATTGCTGAAGCAATTGCTGATCCTGAATTATTCAAAATTGACAAAGCAATAGCCTCTGTCTTTTCCATTAGTTCATTATATTCAACAACATGATTTACTAGGCCTAATCTTAATGCTTCATCTGCTTTAATCATACCTGCTGTAAAAACCATTTCATTTGCCTTACCACGTCCAACTAACTGGGCCAATCTCTGTGTCCCTCCATACCCAGGGATAACTCCAAGACTAACCTCTGGCAAACCCATTCTAGCATTAGAAGATGCTATACGAATATGTGAACACATTGCAAGTTCTAGACCACCGCCTAAAGCAAATCCATTAATAGCTGCGATAATAGGTTTAGAACAATTCTCAATATATGTAAACAATAGCTCCTGACCTTTTTTAGCAAGGTTACCTCCTTGTGAAATTGTGAAATCTGCAAATTCCTTTATATCAGCTCCAGCAACAAATGACTTTTCTCCTGCACCTGTCAAAATAATAACACCTATATTTAAATTATCTTCAGCTAATTTAATTGCTGTATGTAATTCTTCTATAGTATCCTTATTTAAAGCATTCAATTGCTTCGGTCTATTAATAGTAATTATGTTGATTTTATTCTTTTCTTCTACAACTATGTTCTTATACATCTCTATCTAATTAATTTTCTGTTTTTTATCTTTAAATCGTTTATACATTTTTATAACAATCATTAACCCTAAAGCTACTGCAAAAAAAGAAATTGTTCCCTTTATCCAATTCATTGAATGTTTTAGTGAGACAATAAATACAATGATAACAAGAAATAAAGTAGCAACTTCATTCCACAACCTTAATTTAGTGGATGTCCAATTGAACTTCCCTCTACTGAAACTAACAAGAATTTTTTGACAAATAAAATGATAAATTAACAACAACAGCACAAAAGACAACTTAATATGCATCCAAGTTGCATTAATATAATAATCTGGAATTAATAAAATCATCCAAATTCCAAAAATAATTGTTAAAAGCATAGCTGGTGTAGTAATAATCCACCAAAGCCTCCTTTCCATAATTTCAAATTGATTTGATAAAATTTCCTTCTCAACTTTATCCTTGTCTTGAGCTTCAACATGATAGATAAACAAACGGACAACATAAAAAAGTCCAGCAAACCAAGAAACTACAAAAATTATATGTAAAGCTTTTACCGTTGCAAAATCCATAATGTAAAGATAACTTGATTTCTTTATTATCAATACTTAAAATAATTTGTATTGTAATAATTAAAAATAAAAAATTCATCATTATTACTAAATAATTATCTTTACTTAGATTAATACTTATATGAGCATAATAGAACATTCAGAACAAGAAATTCAAAGAAGAGAAAAGTTAACAAAACTTCGCGCGTTAGGCATTAATCCTTATCCTGCGATACTATTTCCTGTCTCAGATTATTCAACTGATTTAAAAAAGAATTTTGAGGAAGGGAAAAATGTTTGTATTGCTGGTAGAATGATGTCTCAACGAGATATGGGAAAAGCATCTTTTGCTGAAATTCAAGATTCCAAAGGTAGAATCCAAGTCTATTTAAATCGAGATGAAATTTGTCCAGGTGATGATAAAACAATCTATAATACTGTTTTTAAAAAATTACTAGACCTAGGTGATTTTATAGGGATTAAAGGTTCTCTTTTTAAAACAAAAGTTGGTGAAATCTCTATTAAGGTAAATGAAATGACATTATTGAGTAAATCACTCAAACCATTGCCATTACCTAAAACAGATGCTAATGGTGAAATTCACGATGCATTTACTGACCCTGAAACACGTTATCGACAACGTTACACAGATTTAATTGTGAACCCTCATGTAAAAAATGTTTTTATAAAAAGAGGGAAATTAATGCATGCAATGAGATCGTTTTTTATTGATAAAGGTTACCACGAAATAGAAACACCAATATTACAGGCTATTCCTGGGGGAGCAAGTGCTCGTCCTTTCATCACCCATCATAATACATTAAATGTACCAATGTATCTTAGAATTGCATGTGAATTATATCTCAAAAAAACATTAATCGGAGGGTTTGATGGTGTATTTGAATTTGCAAAAACATTTAGAAATGAAGGGATGGATAGAACACATAACCCTGAATTTTCTATGATGGAAATTTACGTTGCTTATAAAGATTATAATTGGATGATGGATTTTACAGAAAACCTTCTAGAACACTGTGCAATTTCTGTAAATGGTTCAACTAAGGTCACTTTCGGTGACCACAAAATAGACTTTAAAGCACCATACAAAAAGGTAACTATGAGACAATCAATTATTGATTTTACTCAATTTGACATCAAAAATAAATCTGAAGACGATATCCATAATTGGTGTATTAATAACGATATTGAAGTAGACAAAACTATGGGTAAAGGAAAACTCATAGATGAAATATTTGGAAAGTATTGCGAAAAAAACTATATCGATCCAACATTTATTATTGATTATCCCAAAGAGATGTCCCCTCTTTGTAAAGAACATAGAGATGATTCCTCTTTAACAGAAAGGTTCGAACTAATTGTTTGTGGTAAAGAATTGGCAAATGCTTATACAGAATTAAATGATCCCATTGATCAAAAAAAACGTTTTGAAGATCAATTAAAATTAGCAGAGAGAGGAGACGAAGAAGCAGGTGAATTTATAGATTACGATTTTTTACGGTCTCTTGAATATGGTATGCCTCCAACCTCAGGAATGGGTATCGGAATTGACCGATTAACAATGTTCTTGACTAATAATCAATCTATTCAAGAGGTTATTTTATTTCCACAAATGAAGCCAGAAGTTTTTATAAAAAAAGGGCCTAATTTATCTGAAAATGAAAAAATAATTTTTGATCTTCTTTCTAAAGAAAAATCAATAGAATTAAATTCTTTAAAAGAAGCATGTGGTTTATCTAACAAAAAATGGGACTTAGGGTTAAAAGCTCTCAGGAATTATGGATTAACTAGAGTAATAAAAGAAGAAGATTCAATTATAATAGAAATAATCAACCAATGATAATTAATCATTAAATATTTCAGCCATTTTATTTCTTCGATAGTCAAATATATATTTCAACTTTCTTTTTACTATTATTCTATTAGCAATATATCCCAGTATTCCTAAAGGTATTTTATAAGTGACAATATCTGTCATTAAAGTCCCTCTATTCTTTGACTCTAAAAAATGTTGATGATGCCAAAGTTTAAATGGACCTATTCGCTGTTCATCGACAAAATATTGAACTGGAATTAAATGAGTTATTTCAGTAACCCAAGTAGTCTTAATACCAAAAAGAGGAGATACCTTATAGCTAATAATCATTCCTTCATACATTCTATTCACACTATCTGAAGTAATTTCAAACCCCATATCAGGTGTTATTTTATTTAAATTATTTGGGTTAGATATAAATCCCCATAAATCTTCAATTGGATGCTCAAAAAATTGTTCCCTCTTAAACTGATAAAAATTCATTTGTCTGTCTTTTAGTTTAATCATGCTGAACGTCCGTCTCTGAAATTGCCCCATCCGATTCCACCTTCTGGTTCTTTTGTTTTTAATCTTTTTTTTACCCAACCAGGGACCTTATTATAATTCTTTACGTAAACGAGCAACAGGAATTTTTAATTGCTCACGATACTTAGCAACAGTTCTACGCGCAATATTATACCCTTTTTCCTTTAATAGTTTTGCTAACCTCTCATCAGTCAAAGGCTTACGTTTTTCCTCATTATCTATAGCTTCAGAAAGAATTTTCTTCACTTCACGTGTTGAAACCTCCTCTCCAGAATTAGTCGAGAGTGATTCTGAAAAGAAATATTTTAATGATAAAATTCCTGAACTAGTCTGTACATATTTACTATTTGCAACACGAGATACTGTAGATATATCCATATCGATAATTGTTGCTATATCTTTTAAAATCATTGGTCGCAATTGAGTTTCATCACCAGACAAAAAATAATCTTTCTGGTAATTCATTATAGCATTCATAGTAACAAATAAAGTATTTTGACGTTGTTTAATAGCATCAATAAACCATTTCGCACTATCTAACTTCTGTTTTACAAAGGTAAGTGCTTCCTTCTCAGATTTAGATGATTTAGCACCTTCTGAATAAGTTCTAAGCATATTCTGATATTGTTTACTAACCTTAAGATCAGGAGCATTCCTCCCATTTATAGTCAATTGTAATTGACCTTCATTAACAACAATTTCAAAATCAGGAATAATTTGCTGATAAACCCCTCTAGATTCTTTCGTAGATCCTCCAGGTTTTGGGTTAAGTTTAACTATTTCTTCAATAGCTTCCTTCAAATCTTGATCAGAAATTTCTAATTTATCTAATATTTTTTGATAGTGCTTTTTTGTAAACTCTGTAAAATACTGTTCTAAAATTTTCTTAGCAGTAAAACGTGTAATATTGCCATCTTGTTTTCGATTAATTTGTAATAAAAGGCACTCTTGTAAATCTCTTGCTCCTATTCCTGCAGGATCTAAATCTTGAATAATCTTTAAAACTTCTAAAACTTCTTGTTCAGTAACTATAATATTTAATGAAAAAGCCAAGTCATCAACAAGCGCCTCTATTGATCGATTTAAATAGCCTGATTCATCTAAATTACCTACAATTATGTCAGCAATTATGTATTCTTGATCGGTAAAATTAAGCAACTGAATCTGATTAATTAAGCGTTCTTGAAAAGAATTATCTACTGAAAGAGGTATAGCCTTATCATCATTATCCTTACTTGAATTATTTATACGTGTCTTATAATCCGAATCATCACTTAAATAATCATCTACATTAAACTCTTTTTCATCTATGTCTTCACCTATCTCTTCATTTTCTCCATAATTATCTTCAGATATTTCTAGACCTTCCTCTAGCGCAGGATTTTCTTCTATCTCTTGCTTAATTCTTTGTTCTAACTCTAGGGTTGGCACCTGCAATAATTTCATTAACTGTATCTGTTGAGGAGAAAGTCGTTGTTCTAACTTTGTTGATATAATTTGTTTTAATGCCATTGAAAAAATATAGAAATAGCTTTTTTATTTAATTATAAGAAACTAAAAATCTGCATTTTGAGGTGTCCTTGGGAAAGGAATTACATCACGAATATTTGTCATACCTGTAACGAACATTACTATTCTTTCAAATCCAAGACCAAAACCTGCGTGAGGAGCAGTACCAAACTTACGTATATCCAAATACCAATGTAATTCTTTTTCTGAAAGATTAAACTCAATAATTTTAGATTTTAAAATATCTATACGTTCTTCACGTTGAGAACCACCAACAATTTCACCTATTCCTGGAAAAAGTACATCCATTGCAGCAACAGTTTTACCATCATCATTTTGACGCATATAAAAAGCCTTTATCTCGGATGGATAATCTGTCAAAATTACCGGACACTTAAATTCTTTTTCTACTAAATAGCGTTCATGTTCACTCTGTAAATCAACTCCCCATTTAATATCATATTTAAATTTCTTTTTCTTAAAAGGCTTTGATTTTAATAATATATCAATTGCATCAGTATATGTTAATCTTTTAAACTTATTATTCACAACGAATTCTAACCTCTCTTTAAGGCCTAAATCACTACGTTCATTCTTTGGCTTTAATTTTTGTTCATTTAATTCACGGTCATTTAAAAAATTAAGATCATCAGAATGATTTTCTAGAATATATTTTATTAAATACTTTAAAAACTCCTCTGTTAAATCCATATTATCAATTAAATCACTAAAAGCTACTTCAGGCTCAATCATCCAGAATTCGGAAAGATGCCTCGAAGTATTAGAATTTTCTGCTCTAAATGTTGGCCCAAATGTATATACTTGACCAAGTCCCATAGCACCAAGTTCAGCTTCAAGTTGACCGGAAACAGTTAAATTAACAGGTTTTCCAAAAAAATCTTTTTTGTAATCAATCACTCCATCATCAGTAATTGGAAGATTTAATAAATCTAAATTTGTCACCTTAAACATCTCACCAGCACCTTCTGCATCAGAACCAGTAATAATTGGTGTATGGATATAATAAAACCCTCTATCATTAAAAAATTTATGGATAGCAAAAGCTAGTGCATGACGAATTCTAAAAACAGCTCCAAATGTATTTGTTCTAAAACGTAAATGTGATTGTTCACGAAGAAATTCTAAACTATGCTTTTTAGGCTGCATAACAGTTTTCTGAACTTCCTCAGGGTTAGCATCACCTATGATTTCAATACTATTTACTTTAATCTCAATTGATTGTCCAGCACCCTGAGAATCTACAATTTCTCCAGAGACTGAAACTGATGACGCAATAGAAATTCTCTTCAATAATGAATCATCAAAGTGTTCAAAATCAATAACAGCTTGAATATTTTTAATCGTAGAACCATCATTGATTTGTATAAAACGATTACTTCTAAAAGCACGCACCCAACCTTTTACAATAATGTTATCGCCTACTTTTGAGCTTTCAAGAATATCAATTACTTTTTTTCTTTTCATTTGAATTATTATTCAATAACTCAAAAATAACAAGAAACTAGATTGTATTTAAATTTAAAGAAGAAAAAAGGATAGCTAACTTAATTAATTTTATTTATTGTTGAAGTTTGTCATAGTAAGTTGTAGACCAATAGATACAAATCCTTTTATAAATTCTGCAGAAAAATCAATTCGTTCATAAAGAGTTATTTTTTCTTTTTCCAACCATTCTCCTAATACATGTTCAGACTGTCTACCAGGATAAAAATCATTACCTACACCAAATCTCAACCTAGAATATTTTGAAGAGTTTAAAACTAATTGAATATCTTTTAAACCATTATGGCCTCCATCAGAACCTTTACCTTTCATACGAATTTTACCAAAGGGCAAAGAAATATCATCTGTAATAATAAGTATCTTATTTATCGGTATTTTTTCTTTTTGCATCCAATAATTAACAGATTTTCCTGATAAATTCATAAATGTTGTAGGCTTAATAACAATAACTATTTTACCTTTATATTTAATGTTAGCAACGTCAGCAAATTTATTACTTTCAAACTCACCTTGACATTGTCTTACAAGCTCATCAACAATTTTAAATCCAACGTTATGTCGAGTTTCTTCATACTTGCTGCCAGGATTACCTAGACCAACAATTAGATATTTCATTTTTTAATTTATTATTAAATATACACTAAGAAAAAAAAACCCGGATTGAAAAACAAACCGGGCCATAATGTCTTATTTATAGTTAAATATTTCCATTATCTCTGACAGCATAGGCAATGGTTAAAGCATCAATGTCTTGTAGTTCTTTTCTTATATCAAAGATGATTCCTGAGGGAGCTCCTTTATCAGCTTTTACACATGTAATAACAGATTCTATTGGCTCACTCATACGTGCAGGCTTAGATTCAAATTTATCTAATTTCCAACGTTTAATCGCATTTACATTATACAAGTCATCTGGATTTGATTGAGCAACATTATCCATAAATAATAAATACTCCATACCCTTCTCCTTGTACTTTTCAGCTCTTGCAGAATTTAATGGTTTTCCTAAATAAATAAAATCTATTTCAGACCTTTGTTTATATGGTGTCATATCAGTTGTTCTAAATCCTTCAGGCTGAACTACTTTCACAGAAGGGTCAGTTTCCTTACTTGTTGTAGCAACCATAAAAAAGAACAAAAGCATAAAAACAATATCAGGTAGTGAAGATGTATTTACACCAGGAGCACCTTTCTTATTTTCTTTCTTAAATTTTGACATAATTGTTACTTTGTAGGTGTTACTTCTATAAATCTATCAGGATACAAAATTTTCAAAAGATCTAACTTTTCCTTATCCATTTTTGGGTCTTTCTTTTTATCTAAAGAGTAACGACTTTTAATTTTAGAATAACTTTCGCCAAAAATTTCTTTAGCTGCATCATCTCTTAAAAAATATATTGCCTCTTCTAACTCAGATTGAATTTTAGAAAACAAACCATACTCTGTACCTTTTTGAACTTCAATACGAATATGTGCTTGAGGAGAAATTTCTGGTAATTGTTTTTTGCCATAAAGTTGAAGTGAACGTTTTTTCTTCTCCCATTCTTTAAGTATATTATACTTAAAATCAATTATATCATCAGTAACTCCAGGTGTTGCTTCCGTAGCCTCGGCATCAGCTAATGATGCATCTATGTTTCCTTGTATCTCTGGAAGGCTAATTCGAGAGTATAATGGGAAATTACTAGAAAGATCATTAGTTAATTCATTATGAGTATAAAACTCTACAACACGTTCAGATATATCATCAGGATTTGACATTTTTTCATCCCGGACCATTAATTCATTGTTAAAATTAGCACGTATAGCAAGGATATCTCTTTTTTCGACATCAATTGGCGGAGTGTTAACTTCCACTCTTTTTGGGATATTTCTAACATAGGCTTGATCTTTATCCATAGTTGTAGTAACTAAGAAAAATATCAATAGTAAGAAGGCGATATCGGCCATCGAGCCAGCATTTATTTCAGGTATATCTCGTCTTGCCATGTTCTTTTATTTTCTATAACGCCCTAATAAAGGACCAAAAACCGCAACCATCAATGCTGCAAATACACCAAAAACAACAGTATAAATACCTGCTGATGAAGATCTTATTGTGCCTTGAGCAACTTGAACATCTTCTAGTAATGCCAAAGATTCATTTGTATCACTTGTTCCTATCATTAGGAAAAATAAATAAAGTACAAGAGCTACTAATAAACCAATAATTGATAGAATTGTCTTCTTTGGGTTAGAAATTAACTGAAGAACAAAAAACAGCAAAATTAAACCAATACTAGCAAATATAATAAAACCGGTAAAAGATGTAATTAAGCTCATACTAACACCCTCTCTGAAAATTTCTTGAGTCTCTAAAGTATTCTCCATATTAGGACCTCCAATAATGAATAGGCATAATATAACACCTATTCCTACCAATCCTATTTTAAGAATACTCATATATAAATTAAACTTTTTAATATCCATTTATTTAAGTTTAAAGATTAATAATCTTGTTTATGACAGATTATGTTTTGACAATTTTATTTTTCAACATCATGTCAACTAGAGAAATTGATGAGTCTTCCATCTCATTAACTAATCCATCAACTTTCGATACAATGTAATTGTAAAATATTTGAAGGATAATAGCCGCAATCAAACCAAATACAGTTGTTAGTAGGGATACCTTAATACCTCCAGCAACAGTAGTTGGTGAAACCTGACCATCGGATACAATTTTATCAAAAGCGAAAATCATTCCAATCACTGTTCCTAAGAAACCAAGCATAGGAGCTAAAGCGATGAATAAAGATAGCCAAGAAAGACCTTTCTCTAAAAGTCCCATCTGAACACCACCATATGATACTACAGATTTCTCAACCATTTCAATACCCTCGTCAGATCGGTCTAAACCTTGATAAAAAATAGAAGCAATTGGTCCCCTAGTATTACGACAAATATCTTTTGCAGCTTCAACTCCTCCATTTTTAAGAGCTGTTTCAACATCGTCTAAAAATTTTCTTGTATTTATTGTGGATAAATTTAGGTAGACTATTCGTTCAATAGAAAGGGCAAGACCTATAATTAAACAAATTAATACGGGAGTCATCCAAAATGGATCTCCTTCAATATATTTTTGTTTTAATGTTTGAACAAAATCTAATTCAACGACTTCATCTATTGATTCTAGAACCTCACCATCCTCTTCATTAGCCTGATTTGAGATTGAATTGGAAGATTCTACCATTTTTTCAGTTACGGAATCTGTAGCAATACTTTCCGTTGTATCTTGAGATACTGCATAATTAAAAACCCCAATGGCCATTAGTAACGCAATTGATATAGAACTAATTGTTTTTTTCATATTCTAAAAGATTAATTTATCGTATTAAGTGTGTTTAAATTTTAAGGCCTAAAAATAATAAAATTTATAATCACATTAAATAATGAACTAGATTAAAATAAAGAGAGTTATTAAACATAATTAATATTTCATTGAAATAAAAGGGTTTAAATGTTAACTTCATAAAATAACCATATATATTATTCTCTTTTTTTTTTTCTAGTAAAAGGTATTATTTTTATTCTAAAATAAATTGTAGAATGAGAACTCTTCTTGCTTCATCACTTTTATCACTAATGTATATTTACGGATTCACACAAAACCTTAAATGGTCAACTTTCATTGATACTTCAACAACATTTTCTTCTCCAAGAAGCGTAGATCTAACAAATGATGGTATACTTGATGTAGTTATAGGAGGGGGATTAGATGGGTTTTCACAATCTAATGGAGTTAATGCTATTAACGGTGCTGATGGTTCTATTTTATGGAACTTTGCTACAAACGAAGAAATATTTGGCTCAGCAAAATTTATGGATATTAATAATGATGGAATAAAAGATGTCTTTATTGGAGGAAGATATGGAGAATTTTACGCTATTAATGGTAGCACAGGAAGTATGATTTGGGAGTTCTTCCCCTATCCTCCAACTTCCTCCATTGATAGTGGTTGGTTTAATTTCTATAATCCACAATTTATTCCCGATCAAAATTTTGATGGGACACCAGATATTCTAGTTGCAAATGGAGGTGATCATTCTGCACCACCTTGGGATACTATTAGAGAACCTGGAATGTTATTAGTCATAGATGCTTTAAGTGGCAATGTACTTGCAAAAGATACAATGCCTGACGGCGAAGAAACATATTGTGCCCCTGTAGTTGTAAATTATTCAGGCCAATTAGATATAATTTATGGTTCAGGAGGGGAAAATGATAAAGGAGCTCTTTGGCGTGTTAGCTTAACAGATTTAATGAATAATAATCTTGAAAATTCTCAAATGTTAGCATCAGACCCATCACTCGGGTTTATTGCCCCATCTAGCATTGCCGATATGAATAATGATGGAATATTAGACATCATTAATCAAGCATATGATGGAACTATAAGGTGTTTTGATGGGTCAAATAATAATTTAATGTGGGAGGTGTTAAATACAGGAACAGAGTCTAGCTCTGCCCCTACAATTGGAAATTTCATTGGCGACGCTACTCCCGATGTTTTCAATGTAATATATAAGGGTGCAGCACCTACTTTCGTTGAATTCTATCAAATTCTTATAGATGGTGCCACTGGTGATGTAGCATGGAAAGATAGCATAGGTGACCTACACTATGGATCATCCGCTGCTATAGATTTAGATTTAAATGGAAGGGATGAAGTTATTATTTCTGTTAACAATCATAATGGGACATCATTTACTCACCAGTTATTAAGCATAGATTTCCAAAACAACCTAACTACACCAATATATAATTCAGACCCAGGAATTAATCTTGCTGTGACACCAATGCTAGAGGATATTGATAACAATGGTTATATTGATTTTATTTTCGGCTATCGTGCAGATAGTTTAAACCCTATGGGGCAAAATGGATTTTTTGTAAAATGTCTTGAAGGAACAAACACAATTCCTGGCACTGGAATTGCTTGGGGTAATTATCAAGGGACTAATAAAGATGGCCATTACACATATAATGGTCAAAACTGTGGAACTGTAACAGCTAATTATAATTTTCAAAATATAACTTGTAATCAATCTGCAGATGGCATAGCTTCAGTTACACCTTCAAGCGGGATAGAACCCTTTACATACTTATGGAATACCGGTGATATTTCAAACTCCATTGATTCGATGGATATAGGCAACTACTCTGTTATAATAACCGATTCAACTGGCTGTTATACTGAAATTACATTCGATGCTTTTGATCCGTATACCATCACTTTTGGAGGAATTACTTCTCCATTATGCCCTGGAGACTCTAATGGAATAGCGACTGTAAATAGTTCGGGTTGTCCATGTATGTTTAGTACATGTCTATTTAATTGGAATTCCGGAGATATTGGTAAAACAGGTAATTCGTTAACTTCTGGTTGGCAAACAGTAGAAATTACACATATGGACGGATGTATAGTTGTTGACTCAATTTTAATCCCAGATGCGATTCCTATATTAGATAGCTCAATTATAGGACACATTACATGTGCAACAAATCCTTATGCATCTAGCTTTATTCAACTATATCTTCATGATTCACTAAGCACTCAATTAACATGGAATACTGGTGACTCAACTGCATATATTGACAGTTTAGATGTAGGAATATATCATGTTGAACTTTTTGACTCAATTAGAGGTTGTTTTGAATTAGACACAGTTTATATTAATGCCCCTGATACTCTTCAAATTAATATTTTGTCTAACAATCTTCAATGTTATAATGATAGTTCAGGTATAATAAATACAACAGTAATTGGTGGATTACCTAATTATGAATATACTTGGTCTACATCAGATACAACAGAAATCTTAACAAATCTGAATGCCGGATATTATAGTGTTCTTATAGTTGATTCTGGTGGATGTACAATTCAAGTTGATAGTATTGAAATCACTCAACCTGAATTTCTAAATGTCGACATAATTAACTTTTGGAGTGACTCACTTGGGAATTGTGAAGGAGGAGCTATTGCTATTGGAACTGGTGGAATAACACCATACAGTTTCTTATGGAATGATCCACAATCAACAATAAATGACTCTATTACTGATTTATGTAGTGGAACATATGAAGTTATGCTTACTGATAGTAATGGTTGTATATCTTATGATAGTATAATCATCTTAAATACTCTCAACATTCATGAATTATCAAATAATAATTATATCGTTTACCCGAATCCCACTCAAAATATTATTACGCTTTCAGCCTTTGGAGAAAAATTTAAAAATAAAAACTATATAATCACAAATAATAATGGAAGGACTATTAGTGAAGGCATTATAAACAGTTCTAAACAAAAGATTGACTTTTCTTCTTTTAAAAATGGTATATACTATATAACTATTGATAATTACAGAAAATATAAAGTAATTAAATTCTGATGAAAATAAGTCAGTTTATTTTAAGCGGAGAGAGGGGGATTCGAACCCCCGTTACGTTTCCGTAAACACGCTTTCCAAGCGTGCGCATTCAGCCACTCTGCCACCTCTCCTATTTATAAAGGTGAGTAAATTATATCTTTATTTAAGATACCGTTAACTCACCACGCATGTTCTTACGAAGCATTTTTTTTGTTTTATACAAATCACTTTTATCAAGAACTGTCATCAGTTTTGTTACAGCTGCTTCAGTGGTCATATCACCCCCACTAATCACACCTACTTTATTTAAAAAAGAGCTTGATTTATACATCCCTTGATTAACGGAACCAAAATTACACTGTGTTATATTTAAAACTACTCCTCCTCCATCAATAAACTTCTCTAGGAGAGAATGAAACTCTTTAGAATTAGGGGCATTACCAGCACCAAATGTTTCAACAACTAAACCATCTATATTTGATGAATCAAATACACTTTTATACAATTGAAAATCCATCCCAGGATATAATTTTAATAATGCTACCCTACTATTCAAATTGGTGTTGATCTGTAACTGCTTTTGCTCTGTTCGATAAAATTTATTTCTATTATATTGAATCTTCACTCCTGCTTTACATAGTTCTTGAAAGTTAGGTGACTTAAATGCTTCAAAATGATCTGCTGAATCTTTAGTCACTCTATTAGCTCTAAACAACCTGTAATCAAAATATACTGATACTTCTTGAATTAATGGTTGATTATCTTCATCTATAGAAGCTACAATTTCTATGGCAGTAATTAAATTTTCTTTACCATCTGTTCGAATAGTACCTATAGGTAATTGTGAACCAGTAAAAATTATTGGTTTTTTTAATCCATCAAAAATAAAACTAAGAGCAGAAGAGGTGTAAGACATCGTATCAGAACCATGAAGAACAACGAAACCATTATATTTTGCGTAATTTTTAAAAATAATTTCTGCTATATTCTTCCAATGATTAATATTCATTTCTGAAGAATCAATAGGATTTTCAAAACTTATGGTTTCCAAGTCAACGCTCAACCTTCTTAATTCTGGTAAGTAATCATATATATGATTAAAATCAACATTAATTAATTGATCAGTCTCAGTATCATTTATCATACCAATAGTTCCACCAGTATATATCAAAAGTATTTTAGGTTTTACTTCCATATAGCTTTTATTAATTATTATATATTAGGCAACTTAAATAGTTGTCTCGCTGTCTTTGTAGTTGTTCTTTCAATTTCACTCAATGGAAGATTATAAATGTCAGCCAATTTCTCAGCAATATGTAACAAGTATGAGCTTTCATTTCGCTTTCCACGATATGGTTTTGGAGATAAATAAGGTGAATCAGTCTCAAGGATTAACTCATCTAAAGAAATATTTTCAATAATGCTATCCAAATTTGAATTTTTATAGGTTACAACACCGCCTATCCCAAGTTTGAAATTATTATAACTATTTATTTTTATAGCATCCTCTAATGTTCCTGAGAAACAATGAAAAACTCCTGATAGTTTATCATCATCCATAACATCTAATACATTAAAAATCTCTCTAAGTGACTCTCTTGCATGAATTACAATAGGCTTTTCTAATTTTTTCGCCCATTCTACTTGGACTTTGAATGCCTCAATTTGTTCTTCTCTGTACTTCTTATCCCAATATAGATCTACGCCTATCTCACCTATAGCTATATACTCTCTTGAGAAAAGATTCTCCTTAATAACTTTTAAATTCTGCTCCCATTTTTCATCAATAGAACAAGGATGTAGTCCCATCATCGCAAAACAATTATTTGGATACTTAGATTCCAAATTATGCATCAAAGGGATTGAATCAAGATCAATATTAGGTAATAAAAAAAGTTCAACTCCAGATTTAATTGCTCTATGTATAACTTCGTCTATATCTTGATCAAAAGAACTGGAAAAAAGATGAGTATGCGTGTCAATAAACATAAATTACTTAAAAGAGAGACACACTTAAACCCATTTGAACTAAATTAAGTTGTGTGCTAAATTGATTTGAGAAAATTGGATTAAGATTATAACTAAAATATAACGCCCAATTTCTAAGGCCTAAACGAGCATGGACAGAATAAATTAATCGATTCACGTCTGGAAAATGATATAGCTTATAAACTTCTTTATGCCCATCAACCTCATACACTCTTTTAGACATAGTATTAACTTGATAGCCTATTTTACCTCCTAAATGAACCTTAAAATGCTTCCAACTTTTATTCCTGAATCTTAATTCTAATGGAATAGAAAAACTATTCCCTATTAATGAACTCTTTTTAAATTTAACAGATTCCAAATCTTCTTGATTTTCTTGATAAACTGTTTTATTATCAACATTATTTATAACAAATTGATTGTCATGACGAATATTTTTATACTCATATGAAAGGCCGATTCCTAGAGAAACTGAGTTATCTTTAATTAAAGGTATATCAAACATAAAGTTTGTATTTAACCCCATAGAACAAATATTATTATCAAATAAATCTTCATCTCCAACCCAATCATTATATGTAATATCAAAGATCAATCGATCATATTTATGTGCCTTGTTTACTTTTGACGGTCGTAGACCAGAATAAAACCACATTGAACCTGGTCTAAATGTTGAGACTTCATTTGCCTCCTTTCCATCATACTGTGAGAAGGAGCTAAAAGCTACAATAAAAGTATATATAAATGTTATTCTAACCATTTTTTAATCTTAATTCCCAATTCCAAGCATCTGAAATAGCTTGCTCTATTGTTTTATTTGATCTCCAACCTAAAATTTCAAACGCTCTAGATGTGTCGGCATATATTTCTTCCACATCACCCAATCTCCTAGGGCCAAAAGACCAGTTTAATTTATGGTTAGATATCTTTTCAAAAAGATTAATTATCTCTAAAACACTTGTTCCCTTTCCTGTACCAATATTAATATGCTCTTCAATTGATTTTTTTTGTTTCATAAGCCACCTTAATCCTTTTACATGAGCATTAGCAACATCAACTACATGGACATAATCCCGAATACATGTTCCATCAGGAGTGTCATAATCTTTACCATAAACTATAATTTCAGATATCTTTCCTGTTCCAGACTGAGTAACTATAGGTAAAAGATTATTAGGTATTCCTATAGGAAGTTCTCCTATCAAAGCGGAGCTATGTGCACCAATAGGATTGAAATATCTTAAATTTAAGACCTTTGATTTTTCCATGCTTTTAACAAAATCACTAAGCACTTGTTCTCCAAAACGTTTTGTGTTTCCATATGGAGAACTAGCATCTTGTAATTGAGTTTTTTCAGAAACTATTCGGCTCCCTTTCGGATTTCCATAAACAGAGCATGATGAAGAAAAAACAATATTATCTACATTGTATTCCTTAGCTAAACTAAGAATATTAATAAGCCCCAGTATATTATTTCTATAATAATCCAATGGTCGATTCACAGACTCTCCTACTGACTTAAAAGCCGCAAAATGGATTATTCCAAAAAACTTAAACTCATCAAAAACTAACCTTGTTTTAGATAAATCACAGACATTAACTTTCCTAAAAATAATATCGGTTTTTGTTATCTCTTGTAAACCTTGTATTACTTTCTCCTTAGAATTTGAAAAATCATCTATTATAACAGGAATAAATCCATCTTCAATTAATTCTACTACTGTGTGCGAACCTATATATCCTGCACCTCCGGTTACTAATATGTATTTTGATTCATTCATCAACATCAAAGTTAAAAGAATAGATTTAAATTTATAGTATGAACAAGGAACGTAAAATTAATTTTAAAAAATATACTAGTCTACCAAAGTCAAAAATATATCTTCTGAAAATTTTATTTTATATCATAATTACCCTTATCATATTTTATGTTCTAATAAAAAAAGACACTAAAAAAAATAAAATCAAAGAAGAAAAGATAAAAGAAATATATAACATAAAAACATATTAGAAATAACTATAGAATCTTAATTAGACTCTTATTATATCTTCATTCCTTTAACCACTCTGTCTTTACGTTTTCTTTTTTGAAGCTTTTTGCTAACTACTTGTAAATATGCTATAGCACTAGAATTTGTTACTTTATAGGTGTTATTTCCATAGATTACTTCGCCTCCTTTAGATGTATTAGTCCAATCTGCATCCAAGTAATATTTGCCATTAGTTGAACCCTTTCGCATTGAAAATGAAATAGTTTTACGGACACCAACTTCAAAACGTACAAGTAATTCTCCATCATCTCCAAAACTATCAAAAACACATTTCGTACCAACTGGTATGATAATTCTCTCTTGATTAGTATTTGATGAAGAAACTAGAGCCCCATCATTATCCGTGCTTTGATTACCTGATTTCTTGTTTTTCTCCAAAATGATTGTCTCAGAAATAAAAAATTGGACTTTTCTAATCTGTTGTTCTGTATCTAAACCAAATTCATCTTTAATTTGATTAGTATAAGGGACCCTAATACCACAACTAGTTATATTCAATAAAATGACTAATAGAAAAAAATACTTCATAAAGACTTTTTTTTTACAAATATAATTAAAGTGTTCATCAAAAATTATTCCTTATGTATTTCATTAAAGAAAACATTCTATTTTTATACTACTACATAACATATTATAAAAATGAAATTATCAATTCAAAAATTTATGTTCAATGGTTTTCAAGAAAACACATATGTAATTCAAGATGGCTCAAATTGTATAATTATCGATCCAGGTTGCTATGAAAAACATGAAGAAGATAAATTAATTAATTATATAGAACAAAATAATTTAAATCCCATTGCTCTATTATTAACCCACGCTCATATTGACCATGTTCTAGGTTGTTCGTTTGTGCTCTCAAAATATAATTTAGACTTTTATATGAATAAGAAAGAAATTAGTACATTAGATGCTGTTTCAAACTATGCACATGTATATGGCTTCCCTAGATACTCTGCACCTCCACCACCTAATAAAAATTTAAATGATGGTGATATATTATCTTTTGGTAGAATCAATCTTGAAGTAAAATTCACTCCTGGACATTCAATAGGGCATGTTGTGTTCTATAATAAAGAAAATAATTTTGTCATTAATGGTGATGTTTTATTTGCCGGAAGCTTTGGAAGAACGGATTTACCTGGGGGAGATATTGATATACTAAAAAAATCTATTCATAATGTTATGTTTCAATTACCAGAAGATACTATTGTATATTGTGGTCATGGGGAAGAAACAACTATTGGAAAAGAAAAAAAGAATAATTATATCCTTCAATTCTAAAATGATTAATAGATGAGAATAGCTATAAATACTCGTTTTTTAATTTCCTCAAAAATGGAGGGTTTTGGTTGGTATACATTGGAGATTGTTAAACGTATAGTTGAAAACAACCCAGAACATGAATTTCTCTTATTTTTCGATAGAAAATATGACAAAAAATTTATTTTCGGAGAGAATGTTAAACCAATCATATTATCACCACAAGCTAGGCATCCATTTCTATTTTACATCTGGTTCGAATTTTCTATAAGAAATGCTCTAAAAAAATATAATGCTGATATTTTTCTCTCACCGGACGGATATCTTTCACTCAGAAGTACAGTAAAACAAATTTCGGTAATTCACGATATTAATTTCGAACATAATCCTAAAGATTTACCATGGCTAATGCAAAAATACCTGCGGTTTTTTTTTCCAAAATTTGCTCGTAAAGCAGAACATATTTTAACTGTTTCAGAATATTCAAAAAAGGATATCTGTTCAATATATAATATTAATAAATCAAAGGTAACTGCAATATGGAATGGTGCTTCTAACCATTTTAAGCCTTTGAGTGAAGAAGAAAAACAAATAGTTCGCTCTGAATATACAAATGGTCATCCATATTTTTTGTTTGTTGGAGCAATTCACCCAAGAAAAAATTTAGAGAGGCTTATTTCTGCATTTGAAAAATTTAAAAAAATCAACTTAAAAAGTAAACATAAATTAATAATCGTAGGTACAAACCTTTTTGGTGGTTCACAAAAAAAAATATCAATATCTCAATTCATTAAAGATGAAATTATTTTTACAGGTCACTTACCCCTTTCTAAATTAGCTCGAGTTATGGGTTCAGCAACAATATTTACATATGTGTCCTACTTTGAAGGATTTGGAATACCTTTAGTTGAGGCAATGAAATGTGGAACACCAATACTCTCCGGAGACCGAACTTCATTACCAGAAGTTGCTGATGATTGTGCTATTTATTGCGACCCTTTTGACATAAATGATATCAGTGAGAAATTAACCCGTCTTGCTAACAATTCAAAACTACAAAAAGAGTTAAGTCAAAAAGGAATCAAAAGAAGTGAATTGTTTTCATGGAATAAAACCGCAAATAAAATCTGGAATATTATTTGTTCAATTACTAAAGAATAATTTTTAAACCTCTTCTTATGAAATTAATTTTATTATCATTTATCATTCTTGCTTTATTTTCTTGCGGTAGTTTTAAAAAACTTGAAATTAATGAAATCCGATTAGCATATATTGAATATAACCCAATTGAAGGAATCAATTTTGGAAGCATAATCGATGCTAAAATAATGGTCATAATGAATGATGGAAAAGAAATTAACATTACTAATAACAGAAAATTAAACATTAATTCTAATGATATTATTCAAATAAATTCTAAACAATTTAAAATAATAAAACATCCAAAACTATTCAACGATAATACGGCATGTTTAGATATTAAAATAAAAGATAAAGACTATCTTTTTGAAACTAAGGATAGTATTAAAATAAACTTTAAAGGAGACTTAAATATTAATGCAAATGGGCTAGATGGAGACAATGGAATCAACCAAAAGCATCGAAATTCTCCGTTAATCTTTCGTGATGGATCTAATGGAGAAAATGGAACTAACGGAGAAGATGGAGAAGATGGAGGAAATTATTTGTCAAAAATTTGGAGTGAGGAAGGCTTTACTCATATTTATATAGAGAATAAAAAAAATAAAGAAGTCTGGAGATATAAAACATTAAATGATAGCAAAATAACATTTAATTTGGAAGGTGGAAATGGAGGGAATGGAGGGAATGGAGGGAATGGAGGGAATGGCCGGGATGGAATTATAAATAATGGTAAGTATAAACGTCCAGGTAATGGAGGCGATGGTGGAAATGGTGGAAATGGTGGAAATGGTGGAAATGGTGGGTCAATTGAAGTTACGATTCATACAAATAATTCAATCATTGAACCTAATTTACTTTTTTTAACCAATGGTGGCAAAGCTGGGGACTATGGCAAAGCGGGTATTCCTGGAAATCCTGGGACTCCAATTGTAGGACAAACAGAAGGAAGGGTTGGAAGAAGAGGATTTATAGGTAGGTCGGGTAAAAAAGGCCTAAATGGTGATGTTAAACCTGTACAATTTAAAAGATTTGATGTGAATCAATTTAAATAATACGGGGAAATCATAAGGTAGACTATAACCCCCGTTATAGCTACATAAAACCAAATTGGCCAAGTAAAACGAGTCCACTTTTTATGCCTCTCAAAATCACCTTTCCATGCAAATAAATATGTCAGTAAGACTAAAGGAATTATCACGATACTTAAAGAAATATGAGATATAAGAATAAAGTAATATAATTCTTTTAAGTTACCTTTATACTGGGTTGGACTAGATGTCATGTGATATGCTACATATGATGCTAAAAATAATAATGATAGAAATAGACAAATACGAATTATAAGTCTATGGACTTTCGTCATTTTATTTTTTATGGCAATAAGTGCTAGGACTAACAAAAAAGCTGTTATTCCATTAATCATTGAATATAATGGCGGTAAAAAAGAAAGATTAACACCTTCTATTCTAACTCCAAAAAGAATTACAACAACAATTGGAACTAAAATTGAAATAGTATAAATAAGTATCTTAACTTTTTTTTCTTTATTTGGATCCAATAACTCCATACTCTGTTTTTAACAGTTTTCTTAAATCTGATTGTAATAAATTAACCTGTTCTGAATTTGTCCCGCTATAAATACCGCGGACATGTCCTGAAGTATCAACAATTACAAAATAATCAGTATGCCCAAATCCTCCATCTGCATCGTCATCTCGTTCAGCACCATTAAAGAAACTCTTTGCTAATCGGTGTGTTTCTTTTTCATCTCCAGTGAAAAAGTGCCAATTAGATGCTTCAATATTATATGTTTGGCAGTATTCTCTTAACCTTCTTGGGGTATCATGTTCAGGATCAATTGAAAAACTCATAAACTGAACCTCTTTTTCTAAATCTTTTGTTTCGAAATTTAAACGCTTCATTTCTGTCGTCATAGATGGACAAATAGTTGGACAATATGTGAAAAAGAAATCAGCAACCCATACTTTCCCCTTCATAGATTCTGATGTAATTAAAATAGAATCTTGATTTAAATAACTAAATGATGGTACTTTATGATAAATAGTATCTGTAATTTCTTTACCATCAGTCACTGAATATTCTACATCTCGCTCTCCTAAAATTGGTAAAAGACCTAGCTGATCAGCTTCACAAGAAAACAAAAAAATTAGCCCAGATATAAATAAACTATTTCTTCTTAACATGCTCAACACTTTCCTTATCATACTCTTTTTTTAATAATGCAATGCTCTCACTCATCTTTCTAACTAGGCCTTCTGAATTTCCACGGTAAACCATTCTAAGATTATTTTTTTTATCTAAAAGCAACATTAATTCTTGGAATGCATGACCGCCGTAATACTCATCACCTTCCTTAAGTAAAGTAGAATTATTTTTACTAAAATTGAAAAGTTTTTTTGGTTCTCCGGAAGCCACCATCCATACTTTAGGATCATAATCCTCAACTTGATCAAAAAGCATTTGCCGAACAGAAGATATATCTTTAATTGGATTTCCCTCTCCATCAGTAACAAAACTAATTATTCTTAAAGATCCTTTTTCATATGATTTATGACACATTTTTTGATATATCAAATGGTTAAAATGATGAAAAGAAATAGAACAATCATAAGGACATGAAGGCTGTAATACATTAATTAATACAGTGTAATCTTTAAATTCTTCTGTAGAATGCTTATTACCTTTAGAATCAAAGAAAGTATAGTTCTCAGCTAAACCAAAATAATCTAGCTCTTTAAACATGTGTTTACATCCTCTTGTTGAAATAAAGATTAAAATAAGTGCTGGACCAAGTAAAACAATTAAAGTAAAAAAAACTTTCTTTAGACTAATTAAAATATCTTTCACTAAACTGACTGAAATATTTTGTGTTTAAACTGATTTATCATATACTGCCATACCCTCCCATAAAAGAATAAAAATCAAATAAATAATAAATATAACGTATGGAATGAGGATTACGTACTTGAAAGACTTTCGTTCATCACCCAAATGCATGAAGACCAAAACAATATATGCTGCTTTAATGACTGTCATGACAATAAATCCCCATTTAACAAATAACCAAAGTGAGGAATCTTGTTTAATAAACATACCAAGTGCAACCTCAATAGCAGTGATAAGGGTCAAAAGCCCTGTTACAAACCATATCTTTTTACGAATTTTAACACCAGTATCTTCATTATGATGTCCATCTAAAGAATATTCTATTATGTCATCTCTTTCCATAACTTAAAAATATTTTAAATCTATACCAAGTAGAAAAATGTAAATACAAAAACCCATACTAAATCGACAAAATGCCAATATAAACCTGTTTTTTCAACCATCTCATAATGCCCTCTTTTATGGTATGTTCCTCTAAGTACACCAATAAAAATTAAAATATTTATTAATACACCTGAAAAAACATGAAAACCATGAAAACCAGTTATAAAGAAGAAAAAATGAGCATACTGTTGAGGACCATATTCATTTTTAGTAGGTAGCCAATGATTCCCATCTTCAAACCAGGGAGCACCGTAAAAAACTTTTGAAGAGCCACTATATAAGGAATTGTAGTATTCCTCTTCAGCTTTTTTTCCATAAATTTTATCTCCTACATTTCTTTCACTTGAAGATGACGATTTGATAGTTAATATCATATCATGATCATGCTCTTTATTAATTTGAGCAATAGACCCATCATGAAGATGAATTTTTCCTCCAGAATGAATATTACCAGTTAAAGCTGCATGCTGAAAAGTATGCATCAAATCATCTTTAATTACGTCTCCCTTTTTGTTATGAGAACCACCTTCTAAAACAGTAAAGTTTTTAATTTCACCAAAATGTCCTGAAACTATTGCCTCTGAACCGTCACTCAATGTGATTCTTCCGAATTCCGTGCCATGAATAAAATGACTCCATTCCCAAACTTGAGATCCTAAAAAGAAAAATCCTCCAATTATAGTGGCAAACATCCATTTAATCACACCTTTCTTATCCATTCTATGTCCTGCTTCAACAGCCAATACCATAGTAACAGAAGATACAATTAATATAAAAGTCATTAGTGCAACATATATCAAAGGATATCCATGTCCTAAAAAAGGGAGTGAATTAAATGTTTCTTCACCAATCGGCCATGATTCTATCGTTTGGTGTCTAGTAAAGCCATATGCAATAAGCAAACCACTAAAAGTTAAAGCATCTGACACCAAAAAAAACCACATCATAAGCTTTCCATAACTCGTGCTAAATGGAGAAACTTTACCTCCCCAAAGGGTTTTAGAATCAATTTGTTTAGTTGCGTGTCCTCCCATGATCTTGTTATATTTTACAAGTTTAATGAATAAAAAGCAAAAAAAGTAGTAAATATATCCATAAAAACCCCAAAAAATGCCAAAAAACAACTCCTAAACTAAGTGAAATATTATTGGCTTTACTAATCTTTCCAAGATATGAATTAAACACCAATTTTAATATATAAAATATAGTCACAACTACATGTAGTAAATGCAATATAGTAATTAACCACAAATACGAAGATGATGTATCTTGAGACTGCTCCGATTTATTTTGAAGGTAAGAGGGAAGAGGTTTTCCTTTGAGATGAAGTTTTCTGTCGAAATATTCTAATTCATCTCCTCTAAAATAAATGCGAAAATCTTTTCCTAAATCACCTTTAGCAAAAAAATCTCCTCTTGAATCTCGAACATTCTTTGCTAAATCACTTAAATGAATTCTTTCGGTAAACTTTAATTTACCGTATTCTTTAGAAACTAATTTCCCATTTGAAATTTTAAGTGCTTTATTTAGAAGAAAAATCTGAAATTCGTTCCCGTAATTATTAATTTTGATGACTTCTTTTTTTATAAATTCTTGATTAACCTGATCGTCAAAAAGAATGAAATTTTGCATAAAATTTTTGTAAGCATTAAAATCATCTTCACTCATTTTTTCGCCATTTATTGAAAAATTATTGCCATCAACTTTAATATAACTTCCTTTATATTTAACTTCAAATAAATCTCCATATTTTCCTTTTTTTACTATTATTCCGGATCCAGTAAGATGGATTCCATTTTCAGCTAAATTTAAATATCCCAAATACTGAGTATAGACAAATGATAAAGCAAATATTAGTGTCATTAAAAGCATAATTTTCATTCGCTTAACTTGATCTTTTTTTACATAAAAAAGTGCAAGCTGAATACTTATACTGCCTAATAACATTAAACCTGTACTTACAAAAAAAACCTTGGGCCAAGCAGACACTGATAACTTTAGCCAAAAAGAGTCTCCCATTGAGACTATGTATGCAGATGTCAATCCACCAAACAACATAATTATACTAAGCATGGCAACATATACAAGATTTTTTTTAGCCTTATTCATTTTTAAATCTTCTTTAGTTTTTATATAATTCTGACTCATGTTTTATATTTTATTTATTTGTAAAAACGATTCTATAACATTTAAATTACGATCAAACACATAAGAAAATTGTATGATTGGTAAATAAACAAATGATGCAAACATCAACTTTCGAGCATCTTTATCTTCACATGTTAATAACAACTTATATGCATAATAAAAAAACACTATACCTAAAAAAGTTGAGATAATCATAGACCATGATCCCGAAACACCTATAACCCATGGTAAAAGACTAAATGGAATTAATGCAATTGACCAAATTACCATTTGATATGCAGAATTTTTTGACTTACCTTTATCAGATGGTAATAAATTAAAACCTGCTAGTTTATAATCATCATAACAAACCCATGCAATTGCCCAAAAGTGAGGAAATTGCCATGTAAATTGAACAAAAAACAAAATCCCTGGTATCAAACCAAAATCATCAGTATAAGCTATTGCTCCTAGCATGGGCGGTATAGCGCCAGGTATAGCTCCTATAAAAACTGCCCAAGGGGATCTAGATTTCATTGGTGTATATAAAAAAACATAAATTACATAAGCAAGTAACCCTAGTAATGAGGAATAAAAATTAATTAAATAAAGAATAACGAGCCCAAGAATTAATGAGATTACAACAATAGTATATGCTTCTTTAAGGGAAAGAGTACCTAGAGGAAGTGGTCTTTTTGCTGTTCGCTTCATTAACGTATCTACTTCCCTCTCCAAAATTTGATTTGAACCATTCGATGCTGCTGTTACCAAAAAACCTCCAATAAAAAGATAAATCAATTCTAGAAAATTACTCCCGCCAACAAATAAATAACCCGAAATAGCTGATAAAATAACTAGTACAGACAACCTAAACTTTGTGAAAAGTATATAAGTATTAATCTTTTCTTTCAAAACCCTTTTTAGCATAAATTAAGCAGAACAATATTTGACAACACAAAAATAGTTATTATTTAAGCTTAATAAAGTTAATTTTGATTCAATAATATAAATTATATCATATAATCATCATCGCATCTCCATATGAATAAAACCTGTACTTTTCTTTAATGGCTTCTTGATAAGCATTCATAATATTTTCATGCCCTCCAAAAGCAGAGATCATCATTAATAGAGTTGATAAAGGTGTATGAAAATTTGTTATTAAAACATCCGCAATACTGAAATCATATGGAGGAAAAATAAATTTATTTGTCCAACCATCATATGGTTTAAGTAATCCTTCAGTTGAAACTGAAGTTTCTATTGCTCTCATAGCAGTGCTTCCAACAGCAACTATTTTCTTTTTTGTCTTCTTAGCATTATTTACCAAATCAACACAAGATTGATTAATGGAAATTTGTTCTGAATCCATTTTATGCTTAGTCAAATCTTCCACCTCAACAGGGCGGAAAGTACCTAACCCAATATGTAATGTTATTTCTGCAAAATCAATTCCCTTAAGCTCAAGACGCTTCATCAATTGTTTAGAAAAATGTAGACCTGCAGTAGGTGCTGCAACAGCACCTTCCTCTTTTGCATAAACGGTTTGATAACGGTCTTCATCGATTTGTTCAACATCACGCTTTATATATTTTGGGAGTGGTGTTTGACCCAATTCAGTAATTGTTTTTTTGAATTCTTCATATGAACCATCAAAAAGAAAACGAAGAGTTCTTCCTCGAGATGTAGTATTATCAATCACTTCAGCGACTAAAGAATCATCCTCACCAAAATATAATTTGTTGCCTATTCTAATTTTTCTTGCCGGATCAACCAAAACATCCCAAAGTAGACTCTCTCGATTTAATTCTCTTAACAAAAAAACTTCAATTTTAGCCCCTGTTTTTTCTTTATTCCCATACATCCTAGCCGGAAACACCTTTGTATTATTCATGATTAAAACATCACCTTCATCAAAATAATCGATAATGTCTTTAAACAATTTATGTTCAACTTTACCAGTATCCTTATGTACTACCATTAATCGAGATTCATCTCTATTCTCTGTCGGGTACTCTGCTATTAGTTCTTCTGGTAAATCAAAACTAAACTGAGATAATTTCATTTTATTCATAATAACAATTCTATTTTATTAGTTTTTTTGCAAGGATGCAAAGGTACAAAAATTAACATTTTTAAAGTGGAGAGTTGTCAATAAAATCAATCCAATCATCGATACTCCTACTCTCACTAACATTTTTAGTGCCCGACTGCAATCTTCTAAGCTCAATTAAAGTGGCCCCAGAGTTAAGTCTTGAACCAAAATCATGAGCAATTTTACGAATATAGGTTCCTTTACTACATAATATATCAAAGTTTATTTCCGGAAAATTTGAGGAGTCAATCTTAAAATCATGAACTATTATTTTATTTTTTGTTAATTCAACATCTATGCCAGAACGAGCATAATCATAAGCACGTTTACCTTTAATTTTTTTTGCTGAAAAAACAGGTGGTTCTTGATATTGTTTACCAAAAAAAGAAAGCCTAACTGACTCTATTAAATCCTCATTAATATGAGAAATAGGAAATTCTCCATTAAAATCAGTCTCTAAATCGTATGATGAAGTTGTTTTCCCTACTAAAAACTTACCAACATATCTTTTGTCTCCTATCATATATTGGTTAATTTTTTTAGTATTTGCACCAATACAAATCACTAATAAACCAGTTGCTAAAGGATCAAGAGTTCCTGCATGACCAACTTTAATCTTTTTAACACCAAGTTTCCTTTTTAAATGCCAACGTATTTTATTCACTACGTCAAAGGATGTCCATCCAATCGGTTTATCTACTAATATAGTCTCGCCTAAAGCAATTTTTTCTATCATGCTAATTAAATGTTTTCCAGATTATAGCAAGAAAACCAACAATAAAACAGTAATATGAAAAATAAGACAACTTACTTTTTTTCACTAAAAAAATCATGAACTGACAAGCTATAAAACCAGTTAGGAATGCAAAAATAAATCCTATTAATATTACCCCTAAAGAAATTCCTAAGGCATCTTTATCTGAGAAAATAATTGTAAATTCTTCACTCATAATATCTTTTGCAATTTTCCCGAAGATAATTGGAATAACCATTAAAAAAGAAAATCTAGCTGCTTTGAATCTATCTATACCTAATAAAACGGAAGTACCGATAGTAGCACCAGATCTTGATATTCCAGGTAAAATGGCTATTGCTTGAGCTATTCCTATTATAATAGCATTAAAAAAACTAACTTCTTTTTGTGTAATCTTAGATTTATCGGCTAAAAACAAAATCACACCCGTGAAGATCAGCATACATCCAACAAGTAAAATCTGACCGTGAAAAAATGATTCCAAAATCTCATCAAACATAATCCCAACAATAACGGCAGGAATCATTGATAAAAAAATTTTAATTGAAAAAATCAACTCATCATTCTTCTTAAATCTAAATAACCCTTTTAATAGCAAAGAAACATCTTTTCGAAAAACAACAATTGTACTTAACGCTGTAGCAAAATGTAAAAAAGTAGTCATCATCAAGCTAGATTTACCACTAAGATCTTGACCTTGTATATATTTGACTAACTCTAGATGTCCACTACTACTAACTGGCAAAAACTCTGTCAATCCCTGTATTATCCCAAGAATAATTGCATCAAGAAAACCCATTTAATCTATTTTGAATTTACTTTTTCCTTCTTCATTATAGCATATGCTATAATAATATATCCAATAACTAATAGGATCGGAGAAATTGTAATTCTTCTATGGCTAAACAATTCACTAGCATCAAATTGATTTGGGTCATCCGAACCACCACCAATCATCAAAATAAAACCAAGAATATTAATAGCAAGTCCAAAAAGTAAGATTTTATAATTTTTTTTACTAAATGAGAATAATTTTTCTTCATTAAACTCGCCTAATGAAGTTGATTTTTTTTTGCTGGGTTTGTTAATTGAACTCATTTTTATTTTTTTATTACCGAAATACAAATACCAAAATTAATACAAATCATTTAACTTCATTCGTAAATATTTATTAAGAGCGAAGAAAGTAGAAATATAAGTTATAAAAATACCTATGAATATAAGAGAACCCAAAAGTGTTAGAAATGCATTTATAGAATAACTAATTTCAATTGAATCAAAAACATTATTTAACGCATAAAACAAACCAAAAAGCAAGGCTAGAGATATTATGCCACTAACAAAGCCTATAAGAATAGATTTTAATAAAAACGGTCTTCTTATATAAGAAGATGTTGCTCCAACAAGCTGCATCGTTTTAATCGAAAATCGTTTTGAATATAACGCTAACCGTATTGTATTATTAATCATTGCCACAGCAATAAGAATGAGAAGAATAGCAACTGCTCCAAACAAATAAACAAACTGTTTAAATCCAAGGTTTACTGACTCTACACTAGCCTTATCATAACTTACTTCTTCTATACTATCTTGGTACTCTGAAAAAAGATCTCTTTTTATTTTATCCATTCCTTCTAGTGTCGCATACTCTTCAATAGGGTTAAATCCAATTGTTGGTGGTAATGGATTAGTACCCTCAAAAATTTCTAAAATATTATCTGTGTTTTGATCCTGACCAGTAAACTCTTCAATAGCTCTTTCAGGAGACACATAAAAAACTTTACGAAATTGGCTCCAAGTCTTTAACTCCTGTTCAACTTGCTTAATATCAGCGGAATTCATTTCTGATTTAAAAAACAAGTCTCCTTGTAAATTTTCCTTAGCTTGTTTTTGAATATTCTCCAAACCAAAAATTGCCCCTAATACGATCCCTATCATGAACAAAACAAGTGATATTCCAACAATTGTAGAAATATAACTTGATGTTACTCCAAATTGATTGTTTTTTTTATTTGCTGCCATTTTATGAAAGTAAAAAAATCAAAGTTACTTAACTTAAAGTGTAATAAATAGTTTTTAATGTCAACTTGTGAATACATAAAATTTAATCTACATAGACAGTAAGTTAAAGAGCTAAATCTATAATAACATTAAAGTTATTTTCTACTATATTTACACCTAACCAAAAATTATTTTTTATTATAAAGTTTGAAAAAAGACAGTATGCACAAAAATCAATTATCAGACATTGAAATATCTCAAAAAGCTAAAATACATCCGATTAGAGAAATAGGAGAAAAATTATCCATACAAGAAGACTCGTTAGAATTATATGGGAAATATAAGGCTAAACTTCCATTAAGCTTAATAAACGAATTAGAAATTAAAAAAAATCATTTGATTTTAGTGACTGCAATGACACCTACTCCATCAGGAGAAGGAAAAACAACAACATCAATAGGCCTTACTGAGGGATTAAATAAAATTGGAAAGAAAACAACTGTTGTTCTACGTGAACCTTCTTTAGGTCCTGTTTTTGGCATAAAAGGAGGTGCTGCCGGTGGAGGGTTTTCTCAGGTAATCCCAATGGAAGATATTAATCTTCATTTTACTGGAGATTTTTCAGCTATTGAAAAAGCAAATAATTTACTCTCCGCATTAATAGATAATAATCTTCAGTCAAAAATAGATAATCTTAATATTGATCCAAGAACGATATCATGGAAACGTGTTATGGATATGAACGATAGAGCACTTAGAGATATTATTATTGGATTAGGTGGTACTGGAAATGGAATACCACGACAAGATAGTTTTAACATCACACCAGCGTCTGAAATAATGGCCATTCTTTGTATGGCAGAAAATTTTGAAGATCTCAAAATACGTCTAGGAAAAATTTACATAGGGCTGACATTTGATAAAAAACCAATCTATGCTAGTGATTTAAAAGCAGAAAACGCAATGGCAATTTTATTAAAAGATGCTATTAAACCGAATCTAGTTCAAACAATGGAAGGAAATCCTGCTATTATTCATGGAGGGCCTTTTGCCAATATTGCGCAAGGTACAAACTCTATTTTAGCTACCAAAATAGCACTATCGTTATCAAAATATGTAGTTACAGAAGCTGGATTTGGAGCTGATTTAGGCGCTGAAAAGTTTTTAAATATAAAATGTGTGTCAAGTAAATTAAAACCAGATGCTGTTGTTTTAGTGGCTACAATTAGAGCCTTAAGGCATCATGGAGGAGCATTAAAAGAAGACTACAACAAGCCAAATATAGATTTTACAGCTAACGGTTTTGAAAATCTAGAAAAACATATAGAGAATATTAAAAAATTCAACCTATCACCAATTGTAGCGATTAATGCTTTTCCAAATGACTCTGAAGAAGAAATAAAATTAATTCAATCTAAATGTGATAAAATTGGTGTTAAAGCTATTGTTGCTAATGGTTGGGCAAAAGGAGGAAATGGAATGATTGATCTAGCAGAAAGTGTTGTTTCTGAAATCAACTCTAAAAAAAGTGAATTTACTCAACTATATCAATGGGAATCACAAGTAAAGGACAAAATTGAAAAAATTGCAGTTGAAATTTATGGTGCTGAAGGTGTTGACTATTCAAAAAAAGCACTAGCTGAATTAGACAGAATTAATAGTCTTGGATTGAGTAGCTTACCTATTTGTATGGCAAAAACACAAAAATCATTTTCAGATAACGATAAATTATTTGGTAGGCCTTCAGATTTTAGAATAACTGTTCGTGAATTTGAATTCGCTTCTGGTGCTGGATTTATTATCCCAATCTTAGGGAAAATGATGAGAATGCCTGGTCTACCATCTAAGCCTGCCTCTGAAAAAATGGAAATAGATAATAATGGTCAAATTTCAGGATTATCTTAATCCTAAATTATAGCTGTTTTATTTAACAAATCTTTTCAAAATGGTATCAATCATTATGCCCGTTAATAATTCAGCTATTTACTTATCTGAATGCATCGATTCAATTATCAACCAATCTTATAAAGATTGGGAAATTATCGCTGTGAATAATGGTTCTAAGGATAATTCGTTAGAAATATTAAAAAAATTTGAATTAAAAGATAGAAGAATTAAAGTATACCATATTGAACAGGCAGACCTACTTAAAGCTTTAAGGATGGGCTATAATAAAAGTAAAGGAAATTATATCCACAGAATGGACTCTGATGATAAAATGCCTAAATACAAACTTAGCATTATGGTAAAAGAGCTAGATAATTATGGTGATGGATTTGTTATTACCGGCGGAACAAAATCCTTTTCAGATGAAAAAAAAATAGGAAATGGGTTTAAAAGATATGACGATTGGATTTGCAAAGTTTCTAAAAACAACTCACACACTTCAGAAATTTATCGAGAATGTGTTATTCCATCTAACTGTTGGCTTATTTCTAGAAAAGATTTTGATTTAACTGGTGGTTTTAACTCTAATGTTTTTCCAGAAGACTATGATCTATGTTTTCGCTTCTATGAAAGAAAAATTCAAATTATAGGTATAGATAAAATTTTACATTTCTGGCGCGATCATAGTAATCGCATATCAAGAAATTGGAAATGTTATTTGGATAACCGTTTCTTTAATCTTAAAACAAATTACTTCAGTAAAATTGACCGAGATTATAGTAGACCATTAGTTATATGGGGTGCTGGAAAAAATGGAAAAGATTTAATAAAACTATTTAAAAAAAACGAAGATGAAATCAACTGGGTGTGCGATAATAGAAAAAAAATTGGCAAAGATATCTACGGTATAAAAGTTCAAGATTTTTCGATTATTAAAGGTCTTAAAAGCCCACAAATAATTATTGCTGTAGCTTCCCCAAAAGATCAAAAAAAAATTGAACAATTTATTTTTTCTATAAAAAAAATAAGTGAGATAGATTATTGGTTCTTTTCTTAAATTATTACCAATAAAAAATATAACCTAAGTGAATAATTAATAGTCTGAAAGTTTTATTCAGTATGTGTTTCTTCCAAATTAATTCTAACTTTGGCATAGTATTTCTTGAGTCTTAAATTTAATTTACTTATAGAATTAGAGTACCTCTTATTAATATTACCTCCAGGGTTATATGCAGCATAATATGGAAATGGATCTCTTAATTGAATAAAGTCTCTATTTCTTATCACCAATGCTGGTAGGCTGAATTTTTCATCTCCAAAATAACTATATCCCTCAGGGTTTTGTTGATTTTGAGGGTTAGGTGTTTTACCTTTATAAAAAAAAGTTGTATCAGACTCTACTGAACCAAATTCTGCTATAAAATAATTGTTTGAAATTAAACCATAAGGGTTAACCAAATTCATATCAAAATCATAAAACTTAACTGAATCAATTTTACCTTCAAATAACTTTCTAGAATCTGCCATTGAAAAGAAATAGGCTTTACAGAAATCAAAATTTTCCTGAAATGCTTTTAAAATTTGAGTGTTTTGTTTTTGTTGTTTTTTTCTAACCTTATCAGCTCCTTTATTATTATGAAAACTTTCATAATATGCAATCTCTTTTTCTCTTAAATTAATTCTAATAAGTAGAAAGGCTTCTTTAAGTTTTAAAATATTCTTTTCAGCATCTTTTTTTTGTGATTTCCGAATCTCTATATTGTCTTTAATCCTTGCTCTTTCTTGAGAATAAAGACTAAAAGAAATTAAAAAAAAGAAAAGAAAAAAAACCTTCATGAAAACTAAATTAATAAATGAAACGGTCTTAAAAAAGTTAAAATTAACCCTTAAGTGCTTCTGCTCCTCCAACTATTTCTAAAATTTCATTAGTAATAGCCGCTTGACGAGCTTTATTATAAGATAAAGTTAAACTTCTTTTTAACTCTTCAGCATTATCTGTTGCCTTATGCATAGCCGTCATTCTTGCTCCATGTTCAGATGCATGAGAATCTAGCAAGGATTTAAATAATTGTACTTTTAAAGATTTGGGAATAAGATTTTCTACTATGTCTGATTTACTTGGCTCGAAAATATAATCCCCTACATTGGTTACTTCATTAATAATTGGAGTAATAGGTAATAATTGTTCTGATTTCACCTCTTGACTTGCAGCATTAATGAAACTATTGTAAACTAGAATAACTTTATCAAATTTTTGATTAATAAATTGGTCCATTATATTTTCTGCTATAATAGCATTATTTTCAAAAGTTAAATCAGCAAAAATATCTTCAACACTAGAACTATCATCTTGGTAATAATTCTGAGTTTTCCTATATAAATCGTTTATTTTTTTTCCTAAGCATAAAACCTTTGTGTTTACTTCGTCATACTCTTCGATTAATTCATTAACTTTTTTAAAAATATTGTTGTTAAATCCACCACACAAACCTCTATTAGATGTTATACCAACAATTAAAACATTTTTAACTTCTCTGTTTTCAGAATAAGGATTTTCAGACAAATCAAGTGTTGCACTTAAATTACCTAAAATTTCTTGTAACTTTTCAGCATAAGGTTTCATCTGATTAATTGCATCTTGAGCTCTCTTTAACTTAGATGCTGAAACCATTTTCATTGCAGAAGTTATCTGCATAGTAGAACTAACAGAGGTAATTCGATTTCGTATTTCTTTTAAATTTGCCATGCTTTAATTATGATGATAAATAACATATAATTATCAAACCATTAATATTTAGCAGCTAACTCAGAAGCAACTTTAGTCAATACATCTGTAGCTTCTTCAGAATATTTGCCTGATTTTAAAGAATTCATAATATCAGAGTGCTTAGAGTCTAAATAATTAAGATATTCAGATTCAAAATCTTTAACCTTATCCACAGGCACATTCTGAATTAATCCTTTTGTCCCAACATATATGATAGCTATCTGCCTTTCAACTGGATATGGATCTCCCTCTTTTTGTTTTAAAATTTCAACATTACGAGCTCCCTTATCAAGTACTGATTTTGTTGCAGCATCTAAATCAGAACCAAATTTTGCAAATGCTTCCAACTCTCTATATTGAGCTTGATCAAGTTTCAATGTCCCTGCAACCTTTTTCATCGACTTAATTTGAGCAGACCCACCTACTCGAGAAACAGATATACCAACATTAATTGCTGGTCTAATACCTGCATTAAATAAATCCCCTTCTAGAAATATTTGTCCATCTGTAATTGAAATAACATTTGTTGGGATATATGCAGAAACGTCGCCAGCCTGTGTTTCAATAATAGGAAGCGCAGTTAAAGAACCGCCACCTTTCACTTTATCTTTCAAGGATTCTGGAAGATCATTCATCTTAGATGCTATAGAATCATCATTAATGATTTTTGCAGCACGTTCTAATAATCTTGAGTGTAAATAAAAAACATCTCCTGGATATGCCTCTCTACCTGGGGGACGACGGAGTAATAATGAAACCTCTCTATACGCAACAGCTTGTTTAGATAAATCATCATAGATTATTAATGCTGGTCTTCCAGTATCTCTGAAATACTCTCCAATAGCAGCCCCTGTCATAGGAGCATAAAACTGCATTGGAGCAGGATCAGCAGCATTTGCTGCAACAATAACAGTATAATCCATAGCTCCAGCATCCTCCAATTTTTTTGCTATACCTGCAACTGTTGATCCTTTTTGTCCAACAGCAACATATATACAAAAAACAGGTTCTCCTCTATCGTAAAATTCTTTTTGATTGATTATTGTATCAATAGCAACAGTAGTTTTTCCAGTTTGACGGTCACCAATAATTAACTCTCTCTGGCCACGACCAATAGGAATCATAGCATCTACTGCTTTAATTCCTGTTTGAAGAGGTTCTGTTACTGGTTCACGAAAAATAACCCCTGGTGCTTTACGTTCAATAGGCATTTCAAATAATTCACCACCTATAGGGCCTTTGCCATCAATAGGATTTCCTAAAGTGTCAACAACGCGCCCAACCATTTTTTCACCGACGTTAACCGAAGCAATACGTCCAAGACGCTTCACAGTATCTCCCTCTTTAACTTCTGCAGAGCGTCCCAAAAGTACGGCTCCTACATTATCTTCCTCTAAGTTTAATGCTATTCCTTGAAGTCCACTATCAAACTCTATTAATTCACCATACTGAACTCCTTTAAGTCCATAAATACGAGCAATACCATCACCTATAGTTAAAACGGTACCTACTTCTTTCAGCTCTGCTTCCGAACGGAAACCTGAAAGTTGTTCTTTTAATATTGCAGATACTTCTGCTGCTTTTACTTCTGACATTGTATATAATTTATTTTCTTATCTTAAAATTAACGAACTAAACGTTTTTTTAAATTATTAAACTGATTTGAAATAGAAGCATCTATTTCCATATCACCCATTTTTACAACGAAACCTCCAATAAGAGATTCATCTACTTGTTCTTTTATCTCTAATTTATGTTTTACAGATTTTTGAATTTTTGTAACAATAACATCTCTAACAGACTTCTCGAGAGGTACAGCTGAAGTAATTGTTATTGGGGTAATCCCTTCATAATCTTTCACCTGTAAAATGAAAGATTGAGCTATTTCTGGTAGACTAGACTCCCTTCTATTATCTGTAATTAATTTAACAAAAGATTTAGATACATCTTCAAATTGATCAAACACTTTTTCAAAAGTTTGAATTTTTTTTTCAGCACTAATTATTGGACTTGAAATTAAGCTTTCAAAATCATTTGTACTTGTGTTTATTTGAAGTATAAACTTCATGTCTTTCAAAACAGAACTAACTTTGTTTTGCTCTTTTGCAATTTCCATTAAAGCCTTTGCATATCTAGAAGCTACTTTTGTACTTTTCATGCTTGAATTTTCTAATTCAAATTAATATCATCAACAAGTTTATTGGCAAGTGCTTCTTGTTTTTCTGAAGAAGAAAGCTCACCTCGAACAACTTTTTCTGCAATCTCAATAGAGAAAGAAGCAACTTGAGATCGAAGGTCAGATATCGCTGATGCTTTTTCTGCATTTATTGATTCTCTTGCACTATCAACTATTTTTTTAGCCTCTTCTTTAGACTGTTTCTTTGCATCTGCTATCATTGATGCTGCAGTACTTTTTGCATCTTTCAATATTTCGTCTCTCTCTGCTTTTGCTTGTCTCAAAACTTTATCATTTTCTGCTTTCAATGATTTCATTTCTTCTCTAGTCTTCTCAGCAAGCTCTAGGGCCTCCGAAATGCTTTTTTCTCTTTCATTAACTGCATTCAAAATAGGTTTCCAAGCAAACTTTGCTAATAAAAATAACAAAGTACAAAAAACAATACCTGTCCAAAATAACAGACCCAAGTCAGGTGTTACTAAATCCATTTTTTTCTTTTTTTAGTTTTAAATAATTCTGCCTTCACATTATGTGTCGGCAGAATTTATTTTACTCTTTATGCAGGTGAACCTCCTAAAAGACCTATTACAACACCAAATAAGGCTACACCTTCAATTAAGGCTGCTGCAATAATCATTGTAGTAGTTATTTTACCTGAAGCTTCAGGATTACGCGCGATACCTTCAACCGCTTTACCACCGATTTGTCCAATACCAATACCTGCTCCTAAAACTGCAAGTCCTGCTCCAATTGCTGCTATACTTCCGTACATCATATATATTAAATTTAAAAATTACTAATTAATGGTGCGACTCTTCAACAGCAGCACCTATAAATAAAGCTGATAACATAGCAAATAAATATGCTTGTAATGCAGCTACTAACAACTCCAAAATTGAAATAAATAATGCCATAGGAACAGATAGAGCTCCCCAAGCAGCATTTTTATTTATAAAAATAATGGAAATCAAAGCTAAAATGATAATATGTCCCGCAGTAATATTAGCGAACAAACGAATCATTAAAGCAAAAGGTTTTGTAAATATCCCAACTATCTCTATCGGAATCATAATAGGCAATAGAGCTTTTGGTACACCCGGTGGAGCAAAAATGTGGCCCCAATAATTCTTATTACCATTCACAAGAATTAAAATCAGAGTTAAAAATGCCAAGAAAAAAGTAACTGTTATATTACCTGTAAGATTCGCGCTTCCTGGAAATATAGGTATTAATCCTAAAAGGTTATTGATCCATATAAAGAAAAATATGGTTAATAAAAATGGTACAAATTTCTTATACTTCTTTTCATTAATATTAGTCTTCGCAATTTCATCTTGAACAAATAAAATTAAAGGTTCAATGAACTTTGATAAGCCCTTCGGCGCAACAGATCCATTTTTTTTATAATACCTAGCACATGTGAACATTATTATAAATACTAAGAAAGATCCTATGAAAAGAGAAACAACATTTTTTGTAATTGAAAAATCAAGTGGTTTTATATTTCCATGAACATGACCTCCTTCAAAGTGTAAGATTCCTGAGTCATCTAACTTATATATTTTTTCATGGAACATAGCATATCCTTCAGCGGGTCCAGTACCTTTGTAATAATGGTTTTCTCCTTCGTGAGATGGCTCATTATGATAAAAATGTGAGGAAGAGAAGACCTTAAGACCTTCATCCGTATAAAGTATAATAGGAAGATAAATAGATACATGCTTGTCATTCAGAGTCCACAGATGCCATTCATGTGCATCTTTTACATGGTGCATAATCATCTCACTAACATTAAAGTCCTCTTTTTCATGACCTTCCTCTGAAGCTATAACAGAGAAAGAGAATGTTATTGAACAAAAAAGTACAGCAAAATATTTCATGACTTTATCCAACTGTTAAAATCGTTTTAAAATTTCTGCGAATTTAACTAAACTTTTAATAGTGACGGCAAAAAAAAAATAAAAAACTTTTTAAAAATATTAAAACCTATTTTTCAATTTCTTTTAAAGAAAAAAAGAAACTCAAAATACGACTAATTTATTTTCTTCTTATTAAGAAAATTGATTGAATTAATAACAAAACAAGATAATGTAAAATAAATACGACAGCTATAAACCTAACCTGAAAAAGATTATACATATTATATATAACTATAGCTAAAACTGAAAGACTAAAAATAAATTGAATAAATGATGACAATATAAATCTATTAATAAAACTCTTAGATTTTCTCCCTATTGATGGAGCTATAATTATAGAGCCTATTAAAAAAAATAAAAAAATAAAACCGTTTATTATTAAATTCAAGAGAAGGCCATTTCCTGAAAGATCTATAAAAAAATAGAGAAATAAAATTGATTCAACTAATAACGATGATAAGACAAATCTTCTTATGAAGAGTTTACTAGGATTCATCTCTATTACTAATTTTTATAACCTTGTTGATTACTAAATATAAGGATATGATTATACCAAATAAAGAAAGGCCTATTGTCCACCAACCTGTTTCAGTATTATACTCTCGATCTAAATAAACACCTAACCATGTGAAAAAAGCGATTATAACTCCCATCTGAATGACAATAGAAGAAAAACGAGCATACTTAGAAAGGTTATTGTAATCCTTTTTAATCTTCATTAAGAATATTAATATCAGCCTCTTTATCCGGATCTTTTTCAAGTTCCTTAAACAAAGGTTTTTCAATAAAATTGTTCATTTTACAATTCCCTGAAAATTGAGCACCTTCCTCTACTTCTAATTTAGTAGTTGATATTTGACCTTCAACAATTGCAGTAGATCTTAAGGCAAGTAATCCATCAATAGTTAATACTCCATTAACACGCCCCTCAATATCTGCATCAGCACATATTAAATCACCTTTGATACTACCTTCATCACCAATTACAACTTTAGAAGCTGATGTTACATTCCCAACAACCTCTCCATCAATTCTTAAATTAGAATCAGTAATCATATCTCCTAAAACCTTAGACCCTGAGACAATAACATTTAATCTTTCTGGACTTTCAAAAAAATCACTTCCTTTTTTCTTCATAACTTATAATTTAATAATATTCTTCATAAAATAATTCATAATCTGCAAAGTTTTGATTTTCAAATAATATTTTCAAATTATCCGTTGTAATCATGAAAATCTTTGCTTTTTGCAAATTCAATAAATACTTTCTAGTCTTTTTGTAAATACGAATATACTCTTTCCCATCAGCTTCTGTATCAAAATCACTAATTAAGATGATATTTTGTTTAGGACTGTATACTTTGGATGTTACTTTTAGCTTATCACGACTAAAAAATTCTCTATGAAAATCAATAATTCTAGATTTTGCTAAATTAGAATTCTGACCCTCATCTAAAAATACAATTACTCTGTTTTTAACTTTATCATCATATTTAAATAAAAATTTATCCCCAAAATCTACAATCTCATTTTTAGAATAACCATTCTCTATAATATCAATCATTTCTTTCGCTTTCTTAGATTCTAAAGTCCCTGGATACTCTTTTATAATGGGGTTTAACACAGGTAATAGATCTGACTTCTCCTCCATGACTTGTCCCATAGAAAGAGCTTTTAATAACATATATTTTGATCGAAATAAATTAGCTTTATCATTTAAAATAACATCATCAGATTTTGAAATTACTGGATAGTACAGTTGATTATTATATTGTTCTAAAACCAAAACATATTCCTTTTCTGCAAGAATTTCGAGTTCTTTCTTTTTAATAAAATAATTCGGATCCCTCAAATAATTTGCATAGTCACTATCGGGGAAATTTTTTAGAATATAGTCTTTATGCTCCTGTGCTTTGGTTATATCTACTTCCTCTCTGATTTTAAATAATTGAAATGCTGACATTAGATTGTGTTCATTCTCTATATTCCTATTTAGCACAGCCTCAAATTGTTCTATTGCCATATTATCTTCATTTAATAGATCTTTATAAATAACTCCAGCATCGTAAAGAGCTTTTAAAAGTTTAACATTAGATATAGCTAATAGAGAATCAGTTAAAGGTAACTTTGATGAAAGGTATTCAACTGTTAGTGTGTCATCTGGGACAGAAGTAGTATCTAACTCAATTATCTCTTCTTCTATGTTAGAAAAATCTCCTATTACAATTTTATCTGATCTACGCCAGTCATCTTCATTTTCACGACTACCCCAAAGTCTTTTAAATTCGTCTAATCCTTCTGATCTAGATTTTGCATTACTCCAATACCATTTTGATCCACTTCCACTTTGAACAAATAAATTCTCATTAGACTGAAGCTCTCTTAATCTAGCAGCTTCTTTTTCTTTTCTTCTAGCATCTTCTTCTTTAATCTTCTTGATTGTATTTTTTAGAAAATCTTTGCGATCAGATTCACTCAAAGCAACTATCATCTGAACACTGTCTTCATATTTTGCAGTTTCCACAGCAATCACTAGATCTGCTAAATTAGTTGCTTTGTTCCTAATCGCTTCTGCATTTGGATAACTATCCGTTATCACTTTAGCACAAGAATCATAGTACTTTTGAGCGCTCACGTAATTCCTTTTACCAAAGCTAATATCAGCTAACATTTCATAGGCCATGCCTTTTTGCCTTGTGTTTTTAATAGAATAAAATGCTGATTGATGTAAATATTCAATTCCCTTTACCTCATTCCCCTCATTAAATTCAATCCCAGCAAGAGCGTAATAAATTTGATCTTTGTATTCTGAATTTTTTGCATCTTTTAACATTTTATACAAATCAATTTTTTTCTTTTCACTACTTCCTAAAAATGCCTTTTTAATCCTTGCATTAAAACTCATTTCAAAAGGAGCATCACCTTTTAGAACTTTTGCATAATGATAACTTGACTTCTCACTTTCTCCAGATTTTTCATATAGTTGGCCTAAAATGAAATGAACGCGTGTTTTATCTCTAGACTTCTTTGCAAATTCTAATGCAGATTCTAAATATTTAATTGCCTCTTGGTTATTTCCTTTTCTAATCGCAAAATCTGCCTTAGTTTTTTCTATATCAAACCTTATCTTCTTTGGGACTTGTATATCATTATCCCCTCTTTTATTTTTTCTTCCTATTTTACTTCGTTTTTTTCCACGAAATTTATCTTCACTTATGGCTTTATCTAACTTGTCTAAACTGAATTTCGCTTCAGTATATTCTCCAAGAGCGATATTCGTCTTAGCCATCCATAATTCAGCAGTATATATAGATGGGTCATTTTTGAAAAACTTTTTAATGAATTTAAAATTCTTTATAGCTGACTCATAATCTAAACGGTAATAAAAAGCCTGCCCCACAGTAATCCAATTTTCATCTATCCACCTATTATGTTCATCTTTTTTTCTTGCTGGGCGATCATTGCTAGGCATGCTATGATCTTTTATAACCTTAGTGCATTTTTGAATAGCTGTATCAATAAAAGAATACATTCCTATTACTTCATCTTTATTTGGAACAGGGTCAATTGGCAAAATAGAATAGTAATCTTCTTGTAAAGAAGATCTATAAGTATTTAAAGCCTGATTAATGAGCTCATTAGCATTGTAATAGCCATTATAATGAGCATTTAAGCTATGATAAGTTCTACTTAATATTGTGTTCTTCTCTGTTGAGCAAGCACTTATTAAAAGAAGTAGAATAGTTAAATAAATAAATTGGCTTAATCTTATTGTCATTATACTATGTCCTTAACAAAAATTATTAACGAATAATTCAACTATTTTATTCTTGTAGAAGAATTTTTATTTGAAAATTATTATTCGACATTCGTGAAAACTTGTTGGATGTCATCATCATCTTCAATCTTATCTAACATTTTCTCAATGTCAGCAAGCTGATCATCACTAAATCTAACAGGAGATGTTGGTAGCCTTTCTAAATTAGATTTTGTAACCTCTATCTCCATCTTCTCAATAGCACTAGATAAATCACCAAAAGATGTATAATCTCCATAGATGATTATTTTATCCTCAACCTCTTCAATCTCTTCTAGACCTGAATCAATTAATTCAAGTTCAAGCTCTTCAATATCTATATCATCACTTTTTTGAATCTCAAACACACACTTTCTATTAAACATGAATTCTAAAGAGCCGTTGCTTACTATAGATCCTCCAGCTTTATTAAAATATGATTTAACATTAGCAATTGTTCTTGTTGGATTATCTGTAGCACACTCTACAAAAACTAAAACACCATGCGGCCCTTTACCTTCATAATTCATTTCTGAAAATGAATCTGCATCTTTACCTTGGGCGCGTTTAATTGCAGCAGCAATATTATCTTTGGGCATATTTTGTGCCTTTGCATTTTTTATTGCTGATCTTAAGCTAGCATTCATTTCAGGATCTACTCCTCCTTCTTTAGCAGCCATAGTAATAGCTTTACCAAGCTTCGGAAAAAGCTTGGACATTTTGTCCCAACGTTTTTCTTTAGCTGCCCTACGATATTCAAATGCTCTTCCCATTATTTGATAATAAATTACAAAACTACAAATTAAAAAAAATCAAGTTATAAATTATTCTTAATTAATATCTGAATAATTATATTTTTACATATTAATGAAAATTATTCTACCTATAATATTATTATTGTTTTATAACTTCTCTATTTCTCAATTAACAGAAGGATATATCCAATATGATATTGATGTTAAAGCAATTGACACTCTAAATTCAACTAAACAAAAAGCCGCATTACTTAGAGATAGTAAAATGGAGTTATATTTTGCTGAAAAAAAAATAAGAATCGATTTTAAAATGGGGCAAATCTACCGCTCATCAATTAGAATAAACAAATCAACAAACGCAGCAATATCACTTATGGATAGTAGAAATGGTAAATATGCAACCCTAAGTTATGCTGATGAAATAAAATATAATAACCCTGACACATCAGCAATCTGTAGCTTAATTAACGAAACTAAGACTATCCTTGGATTCAATTGTAAAAAGGCTATAGTTACATCTGCAGGTAAAAAGTCAATCTATTGGTATACAACAGAAATTGACCTTAGCAACATAGAAAATCAATTCACAAATCCAATATTACCTGGATTTCCGATGAAATTTAGTAAAGAAGAGAATGGTATGATGATGACTTTTACTGCTTCTAATTTTATGGAAAAAATAAAAGATAAAGTGAATACATTTTCAACACTACCTCCCAAAGGATATCAAATATCTAAGTAAACTAATTCTTTAATAATTTAAGAAGTACAAACCTATTTTTAGAGTGATCATCTTCCGAACAGCCCAAAGAACAATCATAAAAAGGTTCCGTTTTACCTTTAGAAATAACTTGTATTTGGTTAGATGGTATACCTCTTTTTTGCAATGCATCTTTAACAGAAATTGCTCTCTTATATCCTAAGTCATAGTTATATTTTAAAGACCCCCTTCTATCGGCATGTCCTTCTAAAAGAATATTTACATTATATCTTTTAATTAATGAGACTAATTGATCAATTTCAGGAATATCATTTTCAAGATTGAATCTATCAAAACTAAAATAAACTTTAGTTAAAGGCCATTTCTCTAAAATATCATCTTTATCAATAGTCTCTATAATATTTGTATCTATTTTTTTATTTAGCTCATAAGTATATATATCATCATCACCAACACCTCCCATTCGATTAGAAGTAAAAATGGCTTTACTAACATCAGTATAGATAAAATTAAAATCATCCATATAGCTATTTATTGGCGATTTAAAATGTTTGCGATTTGAAAAATCTTCAGCATTAACATAAAAAATATCTAAACGACCATAACCAGGATATCCATTGGATGAAAAAGACAACAAAGAATCTCCTATAAAGACTGGGAATAAATCATCAAGATCAGTATTTAACTCATCAATTGGTGTAGGAATAGACCACTTGTTATCTATAAACTTTGTCATGTATAGATCTGCATTGCTTGTTTTTGAGCCTAACTTTGAGAATATAATAAGATCTCCATCACTATTAATGGAGGGATTAGCACATGAAGTAGAATCTTCATATCCTGAATAAACCCATGGTTTAATAGAATCTACAGATTGATTCACTGGGTTGTAAATACCAGAAAATATGTGAGGGACCTTATGAACAGACTCTTTTTCTAATAGTTTAGTTGCAGTAAACAAAACCTCATTTTTTTGAGGAAGAAAAGCTAATGAACTAACAGAGATGAATTTTTCATTAAAATTTATTTTTATCAAATCCCCGTTTTTATTTTCTAAGTAGGCATTCAATAATAAAAGTTCAGAATTATCAATTTCTTCTTCATTAACAGACATTTTAATACTATCATAGCCACTTTCTTTAAATACTATATTCCAATTCAATTCAATTTTTTTGTCATTATATATACTCCCATTAATTTCAGCTTTGGTTGAATTATATTCTTTCAAATTAATTACAGCATTTGAAATAGGTTCCCATAATGGCATCAATTTGCACGATTTAATTTTGGTGTCTATATTTACTTCAGTATCAAGAAGCATATATTTTTCAAAGGATTCTTTTGCCTTTAAATAATTTCCCTCCTCTTTTGAAAGTTCTCCATCAATATAAAAGAATAAGGGGGGAATATTATCTCTTTTAATTAGTGAATCAACAATAGGCCTACATTTTTTATACTCTCCAATAATGAAATATGAATACGCTAATCTATTTAAGTCATCAATTGAAAGATTATCTATCTCATTACTTTTAGAATAAGCTTCAGCTGATTTTTTATATTCATATTTTTCAAACCATCCTCTTGCTTCTTCAAGATATTGAGAAAAAGTAGTTGAATTGAAAAATAGCAATAAAAGAAAGGTTATAAACTTTTTCATTTTATTTAGGGAGCGTATATTCTATTTCTTTTTAACCAAGGAACACGTGAATTAGATGTAGATTTTCTGTTTACTTGAAGCTCAACAAAGATTTCATGAGAGCCTGAGGAATAGCCTCCAATATCTGATAATGTATAGTCATAAGAATAGCCAAACTTAAATGGACCAGCTTGTCCTCCTGCCATAAAAACAGCGGCGTCTGTATGCCTATATGAAGCGCCAAACCATAAAATATCATTAAAAGAAGCTATAGTTGTTAGATCAAATTGCATCGTTCCTGTTTCTATCATTTGAACTAAAGTCGATGTCTTTAAAACCCATTTTCTTTTTAAATCAAAGTTATAGCCACCAAGAAAATAATAAGTTCTCACTAAAGGATTGACAAAAATTGATTCAAAATCATAAAGATCTCTTTTTAATTCGACCAAATTATGAGCAGATAAACCAGCAAAACCTTTGTTCTTATAACGATAGAATAAACCAAAATTGGCATCTGGAACTATTTGATTATTAAAACCTCTTTCAACAGCTGGATCATCTGGCAAATAAGTGGTTAGCTTATTAACGTCAATCATGTGCTGAGTTAGAGATACTCCCAAACCAAAGCCTAAAACATTGTTTCTATTTTGATCCAACTGTAATTGATAAGATGTGTTAATATTTGCACCTGTTCTTCTGGAAGGACCTGCAACATCATTAAATAATGTTCCTCCAAACCCCATATTTTTGGTTATCGATGAATGAGCTGATAGAGCTTGAGTAGTAGGAGAACCAGGAAAATTGGTCCACTGCTTTCTAAAATTGAATTGAATTGGTATATACTCTTTTGTCCCTGTAGCAGCTGGATTAACAAGCATCTCATTAAAAAGATACTGAGAGTTCAAGGCAACTTGTTGTCCATAAACTGAACCAGTCGCTATCACAAGTAATAATATTAAAACTTTTTTCATAATTTTTATCTTATAATTGTTATGTTTCCTTTAAGCACATCTCTATCTGGATAGTTTAAGTTTAAAATCCAATAATAAGTGTCTGATGGAAGTGCCTGTCCATTCGTTGTTCCATCCCATGGTTGATATAGACCATTTTGTTGATGAATCAAATTGCCCCATTTATTATATATCTTAAGTTCGGAATCTGGATACAGATCCATATTATCAATAATCCATGTATCATTATATTGATCAGAATTTGGTGAAAAAGCGTTAACTGGATCTATACATAGACTATTATTTTTTGGAATATATACTGAATCTTCAACTAAACACCCTAAAATATCTGTAACAATTAATGAATAAAATTCATTACTTAAATTCTCATTAATTGATCCATCCGTTCCATTAGACCAAGAATAAACATAGCTCCCGTTTCCTCCAGTTGTTGATGCATAGGCTACACCATCATGATTATCTATACAAGAAACTTCGTCGACTTCAAATGAAATTTGAAGAGGGTCAGGTTGAACTATATCAACGGTTATAGAATCAGTACATAACTGAGAATCAACAACATTCAATTGGTATGTACCTGAATTTATATTTAATAAATCTTCTGTTGTAATTCCATTAGACCATGTTGTAGAATAACTTGGTGTCCCTCCAGTAATATCTACTAGTATATTTCCATCTGTTCCCTCTGAGCAACTAACATTATTATATGAAAAACTTATTTCTAATACATCCGGTTCTGTAATTTCAAGAAACATTTCATAGAAACAATTATTAGAGTCAATAATCTCTAATTGATAAATATCTGCAGGCCATCCACTCAAATCTTCTGTCTGAGCAGATAAAGCAAAGGTGGAATTATACCAAGTGAAATCGTAAGGTGCTGTCCCACCAATTGGGGTGATATCAATTGCGCCATCACTAAAACCAAAACAACTTGCATTTAAAATATTTTCATTTAATGTTACCGCATCTGGTTGATTTACAAATATTGAATCTGTTATCGTACAACCATTTTCATCTGTAACTAAAAACTGATAGTTCCCTGCTGTTAATCCCATTATATTAGACAATGTGTCACCACTAGACCAACTATAGTAATATGGTAGAGTCCCACCTGAAACTGAAAGATTAATTGAGCCATCCACTCCATTATTACATAGAACATCAAAAACTTCGTAAGAAAAATCTAAACTATCTAGGGGTTGAGTCAAAGTAATACTGTCCGATAATGTACAGCCCAATGAATCTGTTACCTGAACTTCGTAATATCCTGCGGTAAGGTTATTGATGTCTTCAGTGATTTCTAGATTATTCCAAAAAAATGAATATGACCCTACTCCTCCATTTACAGTCAAATCAACTAAACCATTTGTACCACCGTAACACAAAATATTTTGCCCTGTTATTTGGCTAACTAGATCTGGGGACTCATATACAGTTAATGTGTCTGATTTAAGGCATCCATTATCGTCAACTACTTCGTACTGATAAGTATCTTGTTCCAAATTGATAAGATCTTGAGATGTTGTACTTAATTGATACAAACTATTTGACCAGCTATAAGAATACGGGGAAGTTCCACCAGTAACCGTTAAATCAATAACTCCAGTGGATTCACCATGACAGTCAATGTTTGTTATTTGATTTGTCACAATTAATTCTGACGGTTGAGAAATAACCTCAGCGCCTGATAATTGACATAAATTAGCATCTAAAATGACATAAGAATATGTACCTGCAACTAAATTGAAAATATCTTCAGTAGTACTTCCATTGCTCCAATCAAAATCATATGGTCCTGTACCACCAGATATTGTTAAATCAATTGAACCTGTAGCATCATTAAAACATCCTACATCTATAACATCAGTTGATACATTTACAGGAATACTTGGTTGAATAATCTCTTGACTAAAATTAATTAAACAACCATTTTGATCGGAAATAGTTGCTGAATAAAGCCCTGAATATAAACTATCGACATCTTCAGACGTAGAAACGATTGAAGAATTATTTGTCCATAAAAATTCATATGGAGCAATCCCTCCTGAAATTGTTAAATCAATTGAACCTGTATTTTCACCATAACATAGTACGTCTTGAAATGTTGAAGATAGAACAAGCTCTGTTGGTTCTATAAGATCTATACTGTCAGATATTATGCAGCCGTTATTATCAGTTACAATCACAGTATATTTATCAGCTGGCATATTATATATAGTAGATTGATTTTGAGAGAATAATGAAGTAGAATTCGACCATGAATAATTCATTGGGCTAGTACCCCCTGAAGCAGTATAACTAACTGAACCTGTTGAAGTGCCAAAACAATCAACCGAATCCATTGAAATTGTCCCACTTAATGCAGAAGGTTGATTGACTGTAAAAGGTAAATTTAATGTGCATCCTTTTACATCAGTTACAGTAAGTAAATACGCCCCTGAGCTAAGTCCAGAAACATCTTGTGATAACATGCCATTGTCCCAAGAATAAGTGTAAGGTGGTGTTCCTCCCCATACTGTAACATCAATAGAACCGGTAGCTGTACCAAAGCATAAAACATCAGTAACAACACCGCTTCCACTTAACTCTGCTCCTGGTTGTTCAATAAAAAAAGTTTTTGAAAACTGGCAAGAACTATTAGGTGCAAAAACAGTTACGGTATGAGTTCCTGCGGGTGCATTAATTAAATCTTCTTGTGTTGAATTATCACTCCATAAAAAAGAATATGGTGTACTTCCTCCTGTTACATTAATGTCAATTTGACCTGTTTGATCGTTGTAACAATTAACGTCTGTTATTGTTTCTGATATAGAAATAGGGTCTGGTGAACCAACTACATAAGCTCCTATGACATTACACCCAGTATTATTATCAGAAATTGTAACAGTATAAGTGCCCACAGACAGAGATGTAATCGAACTACCAGAAGATCCACTTGATATTGTAGAATCTGACCATGTAAAAGTGTAGCTCCCTGACCCACCTGAAATTATAGATACAGTTGCTGATCCATCTGATTGTCCATAGCAAGAAACATCCGTTCCTGTCATTACAATATTGGGACATGCATTTTGAGCATATGACATTCCACATATCGTTATTAGACAACAAAAAAGTATTTTTTTTAACATCACAATTATCTTATTATTGTTATTGTACCAGTATATTCATTCCCCTCATCATTTTGTAAAATAATTACATAATAATATACGTCTGAAGGAAGTGAAACACCTCTATGTGTTCCCTCCCATGGAGAATATAAACCAAATGAAGAAAAAACTTCATTGCCCCACTTATTAAAAACTTTAACGGTAGCCTCAGGATATAAATCAATATTCCCAATAATCCACGTATCGTTGTAATTATCGTTGTTTGGTGTAAATGTATTAGGGATATTTAAGCATTCTCCTTCGTTAATATTTATATCGAAGTTAAAACTTTGAGTACATCCGTAATAATCGAAAATTGTTAAATCATATTGCCCTGGAGCAAGAGACTCAATATTTTGATCTAATGAACCATTAGACCATGAATAATTATATGGAACTGTACCGCCATATGGATTCACAAAAATTGCAGCATCTTTCTGATCAATACAACTTGTTGGAATAATTTCATAACCAATTTGAATTAATTCGGGTTGACTGACATAGGACGAATCTGAGAGAATACAACCTTGACTATCGGTAATTGTATACTGATAATTCCCTTCAACTAAGTTGAATATGTCTTCGGTTGTCTGACCATCATCCCAAATTATAGGGTATGGAGCTGTACCCCCTGAAATATTTAAATCAATTGAACCATTATTCCCATCATAACAAGTCACATCACTGATTTGAGCAGTCGCAACCAAAGGTTCTGGCTGATCAACTGATACTATCTGCTCATTGATACATCCATTATCATCTCTAACTCTTATGAAATAATCATTTGATATTAATGTGTCTAAAGTTTCACTAGAATTATTCAAAAGTATTTCATTTTCATTCCCCCAATTAAAATAATAGGGTTGAATTCCTCCTTGAATGGATAAAAATATTTCTCCATCATTATAACCAAAACAACTTGCGTCTGTAACTATTGGACTAACGACTAATAAATCAGGATGATTAATTGTAGTTCCAGTAAAAGAAGAGCAACCGTTGTCATCGGTAACGTTTAAAGTATAAATACCCGATGGAACATTTGTTAAATTTTGAGAAGTCTCTGAATTAGACCAAGAATATGTGTATGGTTGAGTCCCTCCTTGGACTAAGGATTCAATTTGTCCATCCGTGTCTCCATGACATAAAACATCTGTTTTACTTAGCAATACTGTGAGTGGAAGAGAAGGTTCTTCTACAATAAAGGAATTAGTTGCAATACAATTGTTAGAATCTGTAACAGTTACAGTGTAAGTGTCGGCAGATACATTTGATAAGTCCTCCAAACTACTGCCATTTGTCCATGAATAAATATAATCTATAGTTCCTCCTGTTACATTAATGTCAATAGAGCCATCGCTTAAACCGTTACAATTAACATCATTCACTGATCCTGATATAGCTAAGGGAAAGCTTGGCTCGTTTATAATGGAAGTTAAACTTGCTGTACATCCATTATTATCTGTTACAAATGCTGAATAAGAGTCTGAATATTGATTTGATAAAACGTTTATTGTATCAGATAGTATGATAGAATTCCCATTTGACCACTGTTTAATATATGGTGATGAACCACCATTAATTAATAAGTTTATAGAACCTGTATTTTCCCCATAACACCCCACATCAATTACAGTACTTGAAAGTGTTAATGGTGCGACTGGCTCATCAACATATATACTATCCGAAATTGAACAGCTATTTGTATCTATAACAGTAACTGAATAATTCCCAGAAAACAGACTACTTATATCTTTTGTTATTTCACCATTACTCCATGTGTAAGTATAACCTCCTACTCCACCACTTATGTCTATTAATGCTTCTCCTGAATTATCACCATGACAAAGAACATCTATAGCATTAATAGTAAGTGACAAACTAGAATTTGGCTCAGTTAATTGATAAGTAAATTCAGTAACACAATTGTTAGTGTCGGTTACAATTAATGTGTAATCCCCTGCTTGCAATCCAGATATTTGAGCTTGAGTAGAATTAGTTGACCATAAATAAGAGTAACCAGAATTCCCTCCACTTATATTTGGATCAATTACACCTGTTAAATCACCCTTACAAAGTATATTCGTTAAAACTGGAGATGAATTAATAGCTGCAGAAGGCCCACTCACTATCTTACTTAGTGTATCAATGCAACCTTTTAAATCTGTAACAATTAGTGAGTATGTGCCCACTGGAACTGAATTTAGATCCTCTGTAACAAAAGGTAAAACACCATCTATAATACTTGACCATTGATAAACATATCCGGGAGTACCACCAGAAGTAGTAACATCGACAGACCCTGTAGAATCACCATAACATAAAACATTTGATGTAGATCCACTAAGAGAGACGTGTGTTGTAGGCTCATCAACAATATATGGAAGAGAGCTAATACATCCATTGTCATCAGTAATGGTTAATATATAAGTACTTGCAGATAAATCAACTAAATCTTCTGAAGTTGAAGAATTAGGATTATCCCAAGAATAGGTGTATGGTAAAACACCTCCCCCTACATCGACATTAATTTCACCATCATTTCCTCCTTTACAACTCACATCTATAACTGATCCAGACTGAGTTAATTGAGGAGGCTCATTGATTGTTACGCTAATTGACTTACTACAAGACTCAGCATCATTAACAACTATATTATATGAGCCAGGTTGTAAATTCGTAATATTAGATGATGTAATCTGATTATTAATTGTATATGTATAACCTCCAGTTCCTCCAGAAGCTATAATATCAATCGAACCATCATCGGCACCATTACAACTTATATCATTTGAAAAATAACTTACCGTTAATTCTTGAGGTTCAGAGATGGTTGCACCATCAAACATTTGGCAACCATTATTATCGTATACTGTAACTTGATAGGGTCCTGCTAGAAGTCCCGTTAGGTTTGTGCTCTGAGAATTTAGAGATGTCACAGTACCATTCGACCATGAATATTCATATGGAAACGCAGGAGAAATAGCTGCTGTCACTACGTTAATTGACCCTGTATTTGATCCATAACAATCTACATCGGCAAAAGAAGTAGAAATATCAAGTCGGTTAGCAACCATAGAGAATGAACTAAATGTTATTGGATTAAACCCTCCAAGGCTCCATGTATCATCAAACCAATCGTAACTAAATCCTGAGCCCAATGGCCAAGATTCGTCAAGCAAAGGTCCAACCCCTAGAGTCCAGCCAGGAAATCCCACTGGTGGGACAACAATTTCAGGAGTACACACCCATTCAGTACACCATTTCCAAGGCTTTGTCCATGTTGGACATGGATATGGTATTGGGATACAAACTTCTGGAATTGTAAATCCAGGGATAACTGTTATTGCTGGTATCTCAAAACCAAATTCTAGTGCACTAATATTAAAATTAAATGTAACTTGATCATAAGTATGGTTTCTAATTATACCATCAATCGTGTATGTTGGTTCAATATTAATAGTATCAAAATAACAAGGGTATTTATATTTAAATGTATTCCCTATCTCAATATTTATTATACTACTATTCCCTGATGAAACAATAGCACCAGATGGGTTGAAAATTGTATAGCCAACAGGAACAGGAAACTCATATTTACCATAAACCTTGGGAGTAAAATCAAAGCATTGAGTATTTGCTATTTGAGCATCAAAACTTGCAGAGAAGAAATTCCAAGTAACCTCAGCAACACCAAGCTCCTCACTACCTGAAAGGTTAGCAAGAACAGCACCTGCAGCTTGAGTTTGAGGTGAAGGTAATTTAGATAAAATTTTACCTAAAACTTTAAAAATTTCAAGATCTAGAACCAAATATGTAGAGTCTCCACAAGCTTGAATATTTCCAGTTGAAGCGTTTAAATTATCTTCCGTAATAACATATGGTATACTTAGTTCGCCAGAAAGACCAAAACTATTATCAGGTAATTCTGCAACGACACCGTCTGCACTAACAGGGATATGTACTTGCCAAGGAGCATCATCATCATCAATGCTATTACTTCCTGCTGGCGGTTTAGCGTATGGCCAACCACGTATTCCATCCTCATCAGGGGCTGCTATATCTGCAAGACCTAGATACCATATTCCAAGTTGTCCTCCTGGCCCATCATTTGGCCCAGTTGTTGCCCCATTACCACTAATATGAACTAGGTTTATTGTCTGAAGACCAGTGTCAAAAGAAGGGATTATAGGAAATGAAACACATGAAAAAGCACATAATTCCGCAGATGCATTGGCAGCCATTTGAAAATAAAAGTCCCAACTAACTTCTCCAGCACTTGGATACATAGTCTCTAATTCATAGCCTGACTCGACATCATATGAAGTAGTAATTGATACAGAATCTCCTTGATCATATGTTTGATCTTGATTCATGACAACTTCTACATCAACTGGATAATCAACATCTATCTGCCCTAATGTAAAACCCTTTAAAGAAATTTCTGAACCTACAACACCAGAAATCCCACCGGCTAATCCACCGCCAAAACTAAATCCAGCAATATTAGCAATCCCTCCACTACCAGTATCAAAACTCTCGTTCCAAGATTCATTAAATAAAGTAATAGTCTTATCAAGACTAAAATTTACACCATTTGCTCCCCACATGCTTTGAGGAGAATCTGTTGAGAAATTTGCTTGATGGTGAATCGTTTGTGTTTGACAAAACAGATTGCCTGAAAAGAATAGTGAAATAACAAAAAATAATATTTTATTTCTCACCTCTATTTGGATTTAAATTAACAGAATCAATACACTTAAGAATCTCTGGTTCTAAAACAGGTTCAACTATCTTAGGGTAAGTGATGTTCAACCAAAGAGTGTTTTTAATATCACCGATATATACCATATACCTTATATAGTCATTATCTTCCAAATTGAAAGATAGCTTAAATGACTTTCCTTTATAACCATGAACTGTTTGCACATCAGATTCTGATATGAAAGACAAATTATTTTTAGCATAAAAATCTTTATTCATTCCTTTAGCTATCAATGGGAAAGCAACATCATTAATCAAGGTAACAACGATAGCTGATCCATGTGACTTGCTAATAAAACCATTAAATTGAGAAGACACTTCAAATGTTTCAGGCGCGGTTATCATGTCTAAATTACCTGCTTCAGATTTAGGTGTAACGGTTTCCGATTTAGTCGATGTATTTAAACTATCTCTTTCTTGAGAGAAAACACTAGTTATAAATAGCATAAAAAAAACTGTCAATAAAGCCTGTGATAGTCCTTTTTTCATATAAGATTTGATAGTTAGTTTGCAAATAGTTTGCACCAAATTTACACTAAAATTTTTTACAAAAACACAATGTTGAAAAATAAAAATAAATCAATTATTGTTATTTGGTACTGTCATTTTTTTCTTCAATATTTGTATTTACTTGACCAAAAAATGCTAAAAAGATATTTATGAAAAATCCTAATCTCACGTTAGAAAAAAACAGAAATATCTCCTATTTTACTAATATCGTGAAATCAATAAAATCAGCATTCCACTTATATAAACTTATTCTTATTATACTAATAGCTCCAATGATGAGCTTTGGGCAGAACAACTACTCAATGAACTTTGATGGAGTTAATGATTATATTGAATTGACCGACATTGATTTATTACAAGACTTTACTATAAGCGCATGGATAAACACTAATAACATCGGTTCATATCAAAATATTGTCTCAAAATATGTCAATTCACCTCAACCAGGTGGATATGCCTTAATTGTAAGGTCTACTGGAGAATTTTATGCACATACAGGCTTAGGAGTTACTCCAACTACTTTTTGCATTACTAATACACTGGCAAATGTTAATCAATGGAATCACATCTCTTTAGTTCTAAATGGCGGGTTATTATCTTTTTATTTAAACGGTCAGTTTATATACTCGTGTAATGGTTTAAACAATTCTCCAAACACAACTTCCAATACATTTATTGGTAAAGCGGCTCATGGTTTGACTGAATTGTTTGATGGACTAATAGATAATGTTGAAATATGGAACACTGCACTTACCCAACAAGAAATCCAACAATATATGAACTGCCCTCCAACAGGAACAGAAACAGATTTAGTTGGTTATTGGAACTTTGAGGAAGGAAGTGGAACAACAGCTTTTGACTTAACATCTAACGGAAATAATGGAACAATAAATGGTGCAACATATAGTACAGATGTCCCTTTACAAAATTGTTGTGTTCCTACTTCATCAACCGATTTAATTACAGCTTGCGACTCTTATACTTGGGTAGATGGAAATACGTATACAGCATCAAATAATACTGCAACCTATACTACAACAAATGCAGCAGGATGTGATAGTATTATTACACTTGATTTAACTATAAATAATTCTAGTTCATCAACTGATGTAATTACAGCATATAATGATTATACTTGGTTAGATGGTAACACGTATACTGCATCGAATAATACTGCAACCTTTACTACAAGTAATGCAGTAGGATGTGATAGTATTATAACACTTGATTTAACAATCATATACACAAAGTTATATTGGGTTGGAAATGATGGAGATTGGACTAACCCAAGTAATTGGTCTAACCAGTCAGGAGGTAGCCCAATAAATCAAATCCCAACTAATCAAGATTCTGTATACTTTGATAATAATTCCTTTAACAGCTCAAACCAAATTGTTAATGTTGATGATACAGCATATTTAAATTATATGGATTGGACTGGAATAAACTCACCTCAGACTTTATTTCTGGAAAGAAATTTAATGGTATACGGTGATATAGTTTTAAACAGTAACCTAAACGTCCGAAGAGACACATCTCAGTCCTTTATTTTTAAGGATAATGCATCCATAACATCAAATAATTCTAATATAGACGCAAACTTTATTGTATCTCTTAATTCTAACTCCCAAACATTAAAATTAGAAGACAACCTAATGATGAGTGATACTTCCGGAATATTAATTGTAAACGGAATTTTTGACACTCAAAATAACGATGTTAAAACTGGTGCAATATCAACAATAAATGATATTAGTTCAACTACAGATTCACGAACACTTAATATGGGTAGTTCTTTTGTTGAACTAAAAGGTAGATTTAATTCTGATGGTGATGATGATTTGACTATAAATCCAGGAACCTCACACCTATACATAGGTGACACCGTTCAATATTCTCCAGACACTATAAGTGTTCTGAACTTTTTAATGACAGAGGGGTCAGCATCTAACCCTACCACTTTTTATGATGTAACTCTTAACTTTCAAACATTAAAAAATCTTGATCAAAGAATCATAGGTAACAATAGTTTTAACAAATTAACAATTGTACCTGGTTCATCTATACTGTTTGAAAGTGGTGCAACACAAACAATTTCTGATAGTCTTAAAATGATCGGAAATTGTAGAGATTCAATTCATATTTATTCTCAAATACCTTTTGGATCTCCTGGAAGTTCTCCAAATTCCTTTTTACAGAATGATGGGTCAACAAATGCCGAATGTTTAAAAATCGATAACATCGTAGTATCAAATTCTGCAAATGCTTATTTCTCATCAAACCTTTCATCACCAGGCACTAACAATTGGGTTTTCAATAGCACACCAGCTGTTACATCAAGTTTTACAGCTGATGGCCCTTTTTGCTTTGGAGATACAACAGGGTTTACAAACAATTCTGTAAACTTTCTAGGGACTACTAGTGATATAACATCTCAATGGTATTTTAACGATGGTTCAACTGGATATTTTGATCCAGCAGGGGTAACCTGTCAATACTCTATTATTATGTCCGATTCTGTTGGAGACGGATGGAATGGTTGGTCATACGACATAATTCAAAATGGGATAACTTTATCAACTTTCTCACTATCTACTGGAGCTAGTGACACTACTTTTGTAACTCTTGAAGAAGGAGTTAATTGTCAAATTGAGTTAAATACTGTAGGTGTTGATTCTTTAGGTAGTGATATTTCATTTAGCATAGTAACTCCAATTGATATTGAAGTATTTTCTCTGATTGGTGCATCTGGTAGTTCAGGAGATATTGTAGCCTCTTTGAATCCATCATGCGGTAGTGACTATATAAATTATGAGCAAGATACATCTTCTCACGTATTCATTGAATATGGTTCAATAGATGTGGTTTTAAAGTCTGAGTATAAAAATTATTGTACCTCTTACGATACTGTTACAGTAGACATAATTAATCCTAACTTCTCTTTATCGAGCTCAGTTCTTGACACGAATATATGTCCTGGGACAAGCGTTGATTTTGAAGCACAATCTCCAAATAGTGCGACACAATTTGAGTTTTTCTACAATGGTGTTTCACAAGGCGGCCCATCAGTGAATGATACACTGCTTTCTTTTAGCTCTTTAAATAATAATGATGTCATTAGTCTCAAAGCATATGAAAATGGTTGTGAAAGTGATACAATGCCATCGTATACATTTAATGTATTCAACTATCCTTCATTTTCATTCGAAGCAGATGATTTAGATGCTGATATTTGTGTGAATGACTTAGTTAACTTCCAAGCATTCAACACTGATTCATCAAATCAATATCAATTTTTCATAAATGGTGTTGCATATTCTCAGTTTCAAGATTCTATTGGACTCTTCTCTACTTCAATCTTATCTGATGAAGACACTGTCTCTGTTGTAGCTATTGACCAAATCGGATGCTCTGACACTTCGTCTATAATATTTAATGTAAATAATTTACCTACTCCAACTTTATCATCATCCATTCAAGGCAATGTAATATGCCAAGATGAAACAGTAATCTTTACTGGGTCTGGTGCTTACGAATATGAATTCTATTTAAATGGTATAATTCAACAACCATTCTCAACAACATCTACTTGGACAACAAATTCATTATCATTTCAAGATACAGTAACACTTGTTGGAAGAAACATTAGCGGATGCCTAGGAGATGCAGTTGAATCATTCTCTTATTTTATTAACCCGATTCCAAATACAACGCTTACCTCTTCAGATGCTGACTCTTCTATATGCTCTGGTGACGAGGTAATATTTAGTGCTAGTGGAGCTGTATTGTATGAGTTTTTTGTCAATGGAGTATCTCAAGGAGCCTCCTCTCCAACATCAACTATTACAATAAACAACTTGTCAAATAATGATGTTGTGTATGTTCAAGGATTCACTTCTGGTGGATGTAACTTAAATAGTAGTAGTATTATAATGGAAGTTTTGACTTCCCCAAATACATCACTAACATCAAGTGACTTAGATAACACAATATGTTATGGTGAAAATGTAACTTTTACATCTAGTGGAGCGAATGAATATGAGTTCTTTATTGATGGAATATCTCAAGGTACTCCATCTACAAATAATACTTTTAACACAGACCAATTAATCAATGGTCAAGTCGTTTCTGTAAATGGTATATCAAACACATGTATAGTTTCTCAACAATCAAATTGGACAGTTTTAATTAACCCTAGTGTCTCTTTATTTTCAACGAGCCCATCCAATTCTATTTGTATTGGAGATCCAATTACTTTTACGGGTTCTAATGCAAGTCAATATGAATTTCTTGTCAACGGCACTTCTGTTCAAGGCCCCTCTTCAAATTCTTCTTTAATAAATCCAACTTTTAGTGCAGGGACTAACCAAGTTCAAGTTATTGGAACTGCAGGTAATGGTTGTTCAGATTCGAGTTCAATTATTTTAACCAATGTGAATATTATACCTACAATGATTTTAAGTAGCTCGGACATAGATAATGTTATATGCTCTGGGGATTCTGTTACATTTACAGGTAGTGGTGGTGACATGTACCAATTCTATTTAGACGGTACACCTCAAGGTCCCCTCTCGTCAACAAACACCTTTACAACCTCTTCGCTTTCAAGCGGTCAAGTAGTTAGCCTTGGTGGTCAATTGCTTGGTTGTCCTGGCGTGACATCAAACCTAATTACTACAACTGTAAACCCATTACCTTCTGTAATATTAAACGCCAGTGATAATGTTTTCTGTATAGATGAATTAATTACTTTCTCTGCTTCTGGTGCCAACAACTATGAGTTTTTTGTTGATGGAACTTCGCAAGGACCTATATCTTCAAATAACACAATAAATTCTTCTGGATTTATAGCAGGCACATACCCTATTTCAGTCAACGGAGAGGCTAATGGTTGCGAAAACAATTCAACAATATCTATAACTGTAAATTCCCTGCCAACAGCTGCAATAACATCCTCGACATCTGATACAATATGTAGTGGAAGCTCTATTGTATTTACAGCAAGTGGCGGTGCACTTTATGAATTTTTCATTAATAATATATCACAAGGCCCGTCTACGACTTCAAATGTGTTCAATACAAATAATTTAATTTCAGGAAGTATTGTCTCAGTAGAAATTACAGATATTCAAGGATGTAATAACATTGATTCTACAAATCAAATTATTGTTAACCCTACGCCTAATACAATTTTATCAAGTTCAGATATTGATAATCAATTTTGTAATGGAGATACTATTACTTTTTCTGGTTCTGGTGCTAATGAATATGAATTTTTCATTAATGGTATATCACAAGGAATACCATCATTAAACTCTACATTAGTAAGTTCATCAATATCAAATGGTGACAATATTCAAGTACTTGGGACATCATTGGGTTGCTCGAGCTATTCTTCTGTAATAACAAACTCTGTTTTCGGTATACCTATTGTTAATTTAATAAATAATGATGATAACGAAATCTGTGATGGAGAATTAACTAACCTTTTAGCTTCAGGGGCAAATAATTATCAGTTTTTTATCAATGGAATTTACCAAAGCTCCTCAAACCCTTTTAATAGTATTGTTAATGATGGAGATCAAGTGACTGTTTTAGGGCAGGCTAATGGGTGTGAGAGTTTTGCGCTTGACACAATTTCCTATACTGTTTATAACTACCCAGTACTAGTATCAAGTTGCTCAGATATAGATAATATAATTTGTGTAGATGATAATATTTCATTTAGCGCTTCTGGTGGAATGAGCTATGAATTTTTATTGAATGGAATATCACAATACTTTGGTAATAATAATTCGTTCAGTACAGATGAACTAGAAGATAATGACATTATCTCTATAATCACCTATAATGGAGATTGTCCTTCTAATATAGATACATATAATTTCACTGTTAATTCAATGCCTCTATCTCTTTCAGTTACTCCATCAAATATGATCTGCGAAGGAGAATCTGTAACGTTTACAGCAAGTGGCGGTGATAATTATGAGTTTTTATTAAATGGTAATATTGTTCAACCATTAAGCCCAAATAACACTTATAATTCATCCACTCTAAATGACTTAGACATCATTTCTTTTATTGGTGAGTCGACATCTACAAATTGTCTTCAAACTTATGATGACTATATTATTATGGATGTTATTAGCCAACCAATTATATCAGCAACATCAAGCACTACTTTTTGTGAAGGGGATTCTGTGATGATAATTAGTAACTCTCTATTTGGAAATCAATGGTTACTGAACAATAACATCATAAATGGAGATAATGATACAGCCATTACTATCTATGATTCTGGTTCTTATTCCTTAGAGGTGACAACAGGAGGAAATGGTAAGGTATGGTCATTTGGGCAAAATTCATCCGGTGTGTTTGCTAATGGATCAAATCTCAATAATAGCGAACCGACACCATCATCATCAAGTTTAATCTTCAATGAAATATCTTCAGGATATGACTTTCTTTTAGCTATAGATAATCAAAATGAAGTCTATTCATGGGGAGAAAATAGTTCAGGGCAACTAGGAGATGGTACATATACAAATGCTAACGAAGCACAAATTGTACCTTCACTTTCTAATATCAAAACAATAGCAACAAGTGAATCTGCTAGTATGGCTGTTGATTATAATGGAGATGTTTGGGTGTGGGGTAATAACACAGAAGGACAACTAGGCATTGGTAATACTGCTGTTGTAAATTTCCCTCTTCAAAATACTAATTTATCAAATGTTGATTCCATTGCTGGTGGGAAAAATCATTTCATAATTCTTTATAACAATGGAACTGTTGCAGCTGTTGGTAATAATGATTTTGGTCAGCTTGGACAAGATAACCTGACGTCTTATGACCTTCCTTCTTTAATAAATAATATTTCAAATATCACACATATAGGAGCTGGTGAATACCATAGCTTTGCGATAGATGACAATGAAAATTTATTTGTTTGGGGAAATAATAGTTCAGGCCAACTTGGGCTTAATGATCTCGACAATAGATTAGTTCCAACATTGTCCTCCTTGAAAAAAGTGGTTGATTGCCAAGGCGGAGCTGCCCACAGCGTATTTTTAACTTCAGAGGATGAAGTTTTTGTGTCAGGAAATAATACATATGGTCAACTCGGTAATGGCACTTTTAGTGACGAAATAAGTCCTGTAAAAATTGACATTCAAGGAGCTAAATCAATTTCAGTAAGTCAATATACTACCTTAGTTCAAAGAAATGACAACTCTGTTTTTGGTTTTGGGAATAATACTGAAGAACAGCTATCCTCTACTAATGGAAATCTAATAAACTCTCCTGAACATATCTCAGATTTAAATGGCGTAACATTTATTGAAGGAAGTAAATCATCATCCCATTTTATTTATGGAAACAGTATTAATTGCTTATCAAATCCAATAGTTACATTGATGGAATCTTCACCAACAGTAACTATTTCAGAAAACAACAATGTATTAACAACAATTGCTGGTGACTCATATCAATGGTTTTTTAATGGTAATCCTATCGCAGGTGGGAATAACCAATCACAGGCTGCAAATGTTTCAGGGAACTATTCTGTTGAAGTTACCTTCGCTAATGGATGTGTTGGGCTGTCAGACATCTATTTTCATGGCATGGCAAGTATAGAAGAGAATCCTTTTGGAGAAATAATACTTTATCCAAATCCATCAAGAGAATTATTACATGTCAAAATAATAAATCCAAAAAATAAAAACATCACTATTTCTATTTTAGACCAAACTGGCAGAATTATTAAAACTATTTCAAATTATTACGTGGAAGAAATCCATTTAAATATATCGGAACTAAATTCTGGCATTTACTATCTTGATATTAAAGACAACCATAAAAACAAGAAGACATTGCGTTTTATTAAAAGTGATTAATTACATAGAATCAAATTTAAATTATGAAAACAATTCTAATTTTAGGCGCAGGTCTATCAACATCATCTTTAATTAGATACCTATTAAATAACTCTTCAAAATATAATTGGAAATTAAGAATTGTTGACCAGAACAAACAAACTGTTGAGAGTAAAATTAATGGTCATGAAAATGCCTCAGCTTTAAACTTTGATGCTACAAAATCGGCTCTTATAAAAGAAGAGATTAAAAATGCAGACATTGTAATCTCAATGCTACCAGCTCGCTTTCACGTAGAGGTTGCAAAAGACTGTATTGATCTTAAAACCAACCTGATTACACCTTCATATATATCAAAAGAAATGAAGAGTCTTGACCAAAGGGCTAAAGACGCAGGAATCGTTATAATGAATGAAATTGGCGTTGATCCAGGTTTAGACCATATGAGTGCAATGTCCGTCATTGATAAAATAAAGTCAAAAGGTGGAGTGGTTTCTAGCTTTAAATCTTTTTGTGGAGGATTAATTGCACCTGAATCCGATAATAATCCATGGAATTATAAATTTACTTGGAACCCTAGAAATGTTGTTCTTGCTGGGCAAGGTGGTGCAGCTTGCTTTAAAAGAAATGGACAATATAAATACATACCATACAACCGTTTATTTGGAAGGTTAGATTATATTTCAGTTGAAGGTTATGGTGATTTTGTTGGTTATGCAAACAGAGACTCTCTCTCCTACAGACAAATTTATGGATTGGAGAAGATACCTACTATTTTTAGAGGAACATTAAGAAGACCTGGCTTTTGTAAAGCTTGGGATATATTTATTGAATTAGGAATGACAGATGATAGTTACAAATTAGTAAATACAGATGGACTTACTGTTAGAAAATTTGTTAACTCATTCCTCCCTTACGATAAGGAAAAATCTGTTGAAAATAAGTTTAAAGACTTTTTGAGGCCTGATAGAATGGAAAATTTTAACCGGTTCAAATGGCTTGGCTTATTTGAGGATAAACCAATATTAAATGCAGAGAATAACTCACCAGCGCAAGTTCTTCAAAAAATATTAGTAGAAAAACTATCTCTTACTTCAGGGGATAAGGATATGCTAGTTATGGTACATCAATTTGAATATCAATTAGATGGCAAAGAATATGGTATTTCTTCTAATATGGTTAATATAGGTGAAGATAACATATATACTTCTATGTCTAATACTGTTGGTCTTCCTACAGCGATATGTACCAAAATGATACTTGAGAATAAGATAGATACCCTAGGAGTTACCCTCCCTATAGGCAAAGATATATATGACCCTATCTTAAAAGAATTAGAGGAATTTAACATCCGTTTTATAGAAAATGAATTCAATATTTAAACAAAAGATGCTTTTATTAACTTTGCCTTCTAAACTCTGTATCCTTTTATAATGACAAAAAATAAATACACTGTAACTGCTGCTTTACCATACGCAAATGGTCCTTTACATTTGGGTCATATAGCAGGTGTTTATTTACCATCTGACATATTTGTTCGTTTCCTTCGTATGAAGAAACATGATGTTCTATTTGTATGTGGAAGTGATGAACATGGAGCGGCTATAACTCTTAGGGCAAAAAAAGAAGGTGTTACCCCAGAAGAAATTGTTGAAAGATATAATACAATAATTAAAGACACATTTAAAAATTTTGATATCTCGTTTGATATCTTTCACAGAACATCGAGTGAAATTCATCATAAAACAGCACAAGATTTTTTTAAATTATTACACGATAAAGGTGAATTCATTAAGAAAACTAGTGAACAATATTATGATGAAGAATACAATCAATTTTTAGCTGATCGGTATATAAAAGGAACTTGCCCACATTGTCATAATGAGGATGCTTATGGAGACCAATGCGAAAAATGTGGGGCAACTTTAAACCCTACTGATTTAATAAATCCCAAATCAACACTAAGTGGTAATAAACCTATTATGCGCTCAACTTTTCATTGGTACTTACCAATGCAAAATCATGAACAATGGTTGACAGAGTGGTTAAAAAAAGGAGTGTTAAATGACTCTATTCAACATGATGCCTCAAAATGGAAAAATCAAGTAATTGGGCAATGTATGTCATGGATTGATAGTGGTCTTAGGCCAAGAGCTATGACCAGAGATTTAAATTGGGGAGTCAAGGTCCCAATGAAAGATGGTGATGGTAAGGTACTTTATGTCTGGTTAGATGCTCCTATTGGTTATATCTCTGCGACTAAACAGTGGGCCAAAGAAAATCAAAAAGATTGGAAAGAATATTGGACGGGAGACAGAAAATTAATACATTTTATAGGAAAAGATAATATTGTTTTTCATGCCATTATATTCCCAATATTATTAAAATCACATGGGGAATTTATTCTTCCTGAGAATGTCCCTGCCTATGAATTTTTAAATCTAGAAGGAGATAAATTCTCGACTTCAAAAAATTGGGCGGTTTGGCTTCACGAGTATATTGAACGCTACCCTAATAAAATTGACGAGCTAAAATATGTTCTAACATCAATTGCCCCAGAGTCAAAAGATAGCGAATTTACTTGGAAAGAATATCAAACAAGAATTAACAATGAGCTAGCAGATATACTAGGAAATTTTATTAATAGGACTCTTGTCTTAACTCAAAAATACTATCAAGGAAAGGTTCCTGAAATTCATGATTTAAACTCACTTGACGAAAAAGTCATAGATCATATCAAAGAAATTCGAAATAAAATCTCATCACTAATTTATAGTTATAAAATTAGAGAAGCTCAAGCAGAAGCAATCAACCTTGCTAGAATCGGTAATAAATATTTAGCTGACATGGAGCCATGGAAGATTGTTAAAACGGACCCTGTCCGTGTTCAAACAATTATCAATATTGCTATACAAATTACTGCTAATTTGAGTATAATACTTCAACCATTTTTACCTATAACAGCAGAAAAAATATCTGGATTCTTAAACTTCAAGAAAACAGTATGGGAAGATGCAGGAAAAATGAACCTAATTTCTCCTGGTCATGAAACAAATAAACCAACAATACTTTTTGAGAAAATTGAAGATCAAACTGTTACAATTGAACTGGAGCATCTTGAAGCTTCTAGTAACTAAAAAATGAAGAAAAAATAATATTATTCTATTATTTTTTATCATTCTAATAGTTGAAAGTCTCGAAATTGTCTAAATTTGAATTTCCAGAAACTATGTCTTAAAATAATGGATAAAATATCATATGTTGGGAATGCTGATGTAAGTGCAATTGACCATCTTTACAAGTCATATCTTGAAGACCCTGATAGTGTTGACATAGGTTGGAGAAGATTCTTTGAAGGGTTTGACTTTGCTCAAACAAACTTTGAAGAAACAAATGAAGTTCCAGAAAATTTTCAAAAAGAATTTAAGGTAATTAACCTAATTGAAGGTTATAGAACTAGGGGGCACCTATTCACAAAAACTAATCCTGTAAGAGAGAGAAGAAAATATTCTCCAAGCTTAGAAATTAAAAATTTTGGATTAGATGAAAGTGACTTAGATACTGTTTTTCAAGCAGGAGAGAATATTGGGATTGGTCCTGCATCATTGAAAGATATTATTAAAGACCTTGAAGAAACTTATTGTCAATCTATAGGAATTGAGTATATGTATATTCGAGAGCCCGGTCATATAGAATGGTTTAAGAATGCTATTGAACTTAAGAATAGGCCTAAATACAATGCCGATCGTAAAATTGAAATTTTCAAAAAATTAAACCAAGCAACTTGTTTTGAAACTTTTCTTGGTAAAAAATTTGTAGGTCAAAAAAGATTTTCTGTTGAAGGTTTAGAAGCTCTAATTCCAGGATTAGATGCATTAGTTCAAAAAGGATCAGATATTGGTGTCGAACAATTTGTCGTTGGAATGGCACACAGAGGAAGATTAAATACATTAACAAATATTTTTGAAAAAAGAGCAAAAGATATATTCTCTGAATTTGAAGGGAAAGAATTTGAGTTTGAAAAAAGATTTGATGGAGATGTTAAATATCATCAAGGTTTCACTTCATTTATAAAATCAAAAAAAGGAAAAGACATTGTCCTTAGTCTATCTCCAAATCCATCTCATCTTGAAGCTGTTAATCCGGTTGTTGAAGGAATTACAAGAGCAAAAATTGAGCATAATACTAACAATGATAATAAAAAAATATGCCCTGTTCTAATTCATGGTGATGCCGCTATATCAGGACAAGGAGTTATATATGAAACTATTCAAATGGCTCAATTGGATGGTTATAAAACTGGTGGTACAATTCATATTGTTACAAACAACCAGGTAGGTTTTACTACTAACTATCTAGATGGAAGATCTTCCACATACTGTACAGATATTGCTAAAACAACTCTATGTCCTGTATTTCATGTTAACGGTGATGATATAGAAGCCGTTATTCAAGTAATGGAGATGGCTATGGAATACCGACAACACTTCAATAGTGACATCTTTATTGATTTATTAGGATACCGAAAATACGGTCATAATGAAGGAGATGAACCAAAATTCACACAGCCAAATTTATATAACATTATATCTAAGCATCCAAATGTGAAAGATATATACTTAAGTCAACTTGTTAATGAGAATATTATAAAACAAGAAGATGCATCAAGAATGACAGAAGAATTTAATGAACACTTAGAAAGTGAATTTAATGAATCTAGAAAACATGAAAAAGCTTTAGTTCACGACTTCTTAAGTGATGCTTGGTCAGATTACAGGAGTGGTTTAGAGGAAGACTTTATTAAATCACCAGAAACAGGAGTTAATAAAAAAATATTGTTAGATCTTGGAGATAAACTTTCAACGCTTCCTGAAGGACGTAAATATTTTAGAAAAATCTCTAAAATATTTAAAGAAAGAAAAAAAGCTATTACTGAAAATAAATTAGATTGGGGAACAGCTGAAATGCTGGCCTATGCAACCCTTTTAAATGAAGGATGTCCAATTAGACTATCAGGTCAAGATGTAGAAAGAGGTACATTTTCACACAGACATGCTGTAGTAAAGACTGAAGACACTGAAGAGGAAATTATAACACTTAATTTGCTATCTAAAGAGCAAGCTAAATTTTCTATTTATAACTCTTTACTTTCTGAATACGGTGTCTTAGGATATGAATATGGTTATTCACTAGCTTGTCCAAATGGCTTGACAATTTGGGAAGCACAATTCGGAGATTTTTACAACGGCGCACAAATTATAGTTGACCAATTTATTACAGCTGGTGAAGATAAGTGGTCGACTCAAAGTGGGTTAGTGTTATTACTACCTCATGGGTATGAAGGACAAGGAGCTGAACATTCAAGTGGGAGAATGGAAAGATTTCTTCAACAATGTGCTGATTTAAATATTCAGGTTGCAAATACATCTACACCGGCAAATCATTTTCATTTATTAAGAAGGCAAATCAAACGTGAATTTAGGAAACCTTTAGTCGTATTCTCTCCAAAATTACTACTACGTCATCCACGAGCTACATCAAAATTAGAAACAATGGAGAATGGTTCTTTTAAAGAAGTTCTTGATGACCCAATTGCAGATATTAATAAAGTTGACACTATAGTTTTCTGTTCTGGAAAGTTCTATTATGAAGCAACAGAAAAAGCTGAGGAATTAAATGTTATTAATATGGCATTCATTCGAATTGAGCAATTATACCCACTTCCTAAAACCCAGATTAATGAAATAATAAAAAAATATAAACATTCTAAAAATTTAATTTGGGCTCAAGAAGAACCTGCAAATATGGGAGCTTGGACATATATGGCTATAAACTTAAGAGAGTTAAACTTAATTGGTATATGTAGAAGAGCCGCTGGAGCAACAGCTGAAGGGTCCTATGACTTACATAAAAGAAGATTAGATCGATTGTATAATGAATTATTTGAGTACGCTAAATAGAGAGAAACTTAACACGGCTTCGCCGTTAAAATAAAAAATATGGCTGTATTAGAAATGAAAGTACCAAGCCCGGGAGAATCAATTTCTGAAGTAGAAATTGCACAATGGCTAGTGGAAGACGGAGATTACGTTGAAAAAGATCAAGCAATAGCAGAAGTTGATTCTGATAAAGCAACACTAGAATTGCCAGCTGAAGAAAGTGGGAGAATAACGCTTAAAGCGGAAGACGGAGATACAGTCAGCGTTGGTGCTGTCGTTTGTTTGATTGATACAGCTGCAAAAAAACCAGAAGGTTTCGTCTCTAAAGACACTATAAATAATCAAGAAGAAATTAGTAACCCTGTAAAAAAAGAAGAGAATTTACCCCTTCAATCTTTAAATGATTCAGTAAATGGAAAAGAATCATACGCAACAGGAACTCCCTCCGTCGCAGCAGCAAAGATTATGGCTGAAAATGACATTTCATCTAGTGAATTAGTTGGTACAGGCAAAGACGGTAGAATTACGAAACAAGATGTTGTGAAAGTAATAGATAATGGATCATTAACTCATAGAAAAAAATCAAAAGTTAAATTATCCTTAATGCGCCGTAAAATTGCAGAAAGATTAGTCTCTGTAAAAAACGACACAGCTATGTTAACTACATTTAATGAAGTTGACATGAGTACTATTATGAATTTAAGATCAAAATATAAGCAAGAATTTGCTGAATTTCATGAAGTAAATCTTGGATTTATGTCTTTCTTCACAAAAGTAGTAACAGAAGCATTAAAAATATATCCTGCGGTAAATGCTCAAATTGATGGCAAGGATATGATTATACATGATTATGCAGATATTGGAATTGCTGTTTCTTCTCCAAAAGGCTTAATGGTTCCTGTTGTCAGAAATGCAGAGAATATGTCGTTAGCCGAAATTGAAAAAGAAATTAAACGATTAGCTATTAAAGCTAGAGATGGGAAAATAACTCCTGACGAGATGATTGGTGGTACTTTCACAATTACTAATGGAGGCGTATTTGGATCAATGTTATCAACTCCTATAATAAATCCACCACAATCAGCTATTCTCGGAATGCATAATATTGTTGAAAGACCCGTTGCAATAAATGGTAAAGTAGAGGTCCGACCAATTATGTACCTTGCACTATCCTATGACCATAGGATTATTGACGGGAAAGAATCCGTTGGTTTTTTAGTGAAAGTAAAAGAACTATTAGAGAATCCTAATGAAATGTTTCCTTCGACAAAAAACCCAATAAAAACACTTTTAGGTTTTTAGTTGAAAAAATTTATTCGCTAAAAAAATAGTCTATATACAATATTTTAGATTTTCCATCGTATTAAGTATGTGGATTTGATGAAAATTAAAAAACATCAATAAAACCAAAGTTAGTTTTCATAATTAGTTAGTAATTTAGTTTTGAACGAGAAATTTTTTTCTCGTTCATTTTTTATATGCTAAAATTTGACTCTTCAATCAATATTTTTGCAGTACTTTTACTAATGGAGAACATTTATAAAATAAATGAAAAATATTCGAAATTTTTGCATTATAGCTCACATTGATCATGGGAAAAGTACACTCGCAGATCGATTGCTTCAGATAACAGGTACTATCTCTGAAAGAGACATGCAAAATCAAGCCTTGGATGATATGGATTTAGAGAGAGAGAGAGGTATAACTATAAAAAGTCATGCAATTCAAATGAATTATAGCCTTGGTGGAGAAGATTATATTTTGAACTTAATTGATACACCCGGGCACGTTGATTTCTCTTATGAAGTTTCCCGCTCTATAGCTGCATGTGAAGGAGCCTTATTAATTGTAGATGCATCTCAAGGAATTGAAGCACAAACAATATCTAATTTATATTTAGCATTAGAACACAATCTAGAAATTATTCCAATATTAAATAAAATGGATCTCCCTAGTGCTCAACCAGAAGAGGTAACTGATCAAATTGTTGATTTAATAGGTTGTGATTCAAATGAAATAATTCCTGCCTCTGGCAAAACTGGATTAGGTGTTGATAAAATATTAAAAGCTATAATTGAACGTGTTGAACCTCCTAAAGGAAATGAGAAAGAGCCATTACAAGCCATGATATTTGATTCTGTATTTAATCCCTTTAGAGGTATTATAACATATTTTAGAGTGAAAAATGGAATCATACATAAAGGGGATAAAATAAAATTCTTAAATACAGGAAAATCTTATAATGCCGAAGAAGTCGGTATTTTAAAAATGGAACTAACTCCTACTAAAGAAGTTAAAGCTGGAGATGTTGGCTACTTAATTTCAGGAATTAAAAAAGCATCTGAAGTAAAAGTAGGAGATACTATTACAACACTTGAGAATCCAACAGACGAAATTTTGAAAGGCTTTGAAGATGTAAAACCAATGGTTTTCGCTGGAATTTATCCTGTTGATACCGAAGACTATGAAGAGCTTAAATATTCTATGGAAAAACTACAGTTAAATGATTCTTCATTGGTTTTTGAAGCAGAGTCTTCTGCCGCTCTTGGTTTTGGTTTTCGTTGTGGTTTTCTTGGGATGCTTCATATGGAGATTATCCAAGAACGCCTAGAACGAGAATTCAAAATGACAGTTATTACAACTGTTCCTAATGTTTCATATAAAGCATATATGATTAAAAATCCTGAAATTGAAAAAATTGTAAACAATCCTTCTGAACTTCCTGAAACATCAAAAATGGATAGGATTGAAGAGCCGTATATTAAAGCACAAGTTATTACAAAGTCAGAATATGTGGGACAAATTATGAATTTATGTATAGACAAACGGGGTGAATTAAAAAACCAAATATACCTTACACAAGATCGTGTTGAACTATCTTTTGAAATGCCAATGGGTGAAATTGTTTTTGATTTCTACGACCGATTAAAAACTGTATCTAGAGGATATGCATCTTTTGACTATCATCCTATTGGATACAAACCTTCTGATTTAATTCGTATGGACTTAATGCTAAATGGCGAAGGGGTAGATGCTTTATCTGCTTTAGTCCATAGAAATAATGCCTATGAATTAGGTAAACGAATCTGTGTCAAACTAAAAGAGTTAATTCCAAGACAACAATTCGAGATTCCAGTACAGGCTGCTATAGGTGCAAAAATTATTGCTCGCGAAACAATTAAAGCATTAAGAAAAGATGTAACTGCTAAATGTTATGGAGGTGACATTACTCGAAAACGAAAGCTCTTAGAAAAACAAAAAGCGGGTAAAAAACGCATGCGACAAGTAGGTCGAGTTGAGATTCCTCAAGAAGCATTTTTAGCTGTCCTAAAGCTCAACGATTAAGTTAAAATATAACACGCCCTCTATTTTTATGCTTATTTAGATTAATTAAAAATACCATAAATATGGTATTGTTTAACAATGTGTTCTAGCTGTATTTTTGTACTCAATTTAAAATTTAAAATTTAATTAATTAGATTATGAAAAAATCAATCTTAATTTTAGCTGCTGTAGTTGCTACAACAGCTATTTCATGTAAAAAGAAAGGGTGTACTGACCCAACAGCGACAAACTACAGCTCTGAAGCTGAAAAAGATGATGGAAGTTGTGAATATAGCAATACTCCTACTCCTTACACTGTTCCAACAACATATGTGTTTCAAGATGCTGATGGAAATTCAACAGTAAGTTATTCAGGACAAACTGAACGTTTAGACCAATTGTCTGAAATCGTTACATACGTAAAATCAGGTATTTCTGGTGTTATTGATGCTCAGGTAATCAAAGATGCATTTGCTAACGTAGGTGGTGATGGTAATGGATTCTTCTCTTTTACTTCAACAAAACAACTTAAAAACAAATGTTTTGCTGCAGATCAAGCTACTTTCGAAGGATTTATGGATGCTGCTGCTGCGTCAAGTATAGATTTTGCTAGTACTGCTAGTAGCGGACAAGCTGGAACAATTAGTTCAGGATCTAGTACATACTTAGTTGATGCAAATGGTGTAGAAAATGTTCAACTTATCGAAAAAGGACTAATGGGTGCGGTATTTATGCATCAAGCATTAAACGTATATTTTGGCCCAGATAAAATGAATGTTGATAATACAACAGCTGTAGATCCAACAGGAACTCCTGCAAAATATTACACTGTCATGGAACACCACTATGATGAAGCGTTTGGATATTTTGGAGTTGATATTGACTTCCCAACTACAATTCCTGGTAGATTTTGGGGTAAATACTGTAACAAACAAGATCCAGCAATAAATTGTAATGCAGACATGATGGATAACTTCCTAATGGGTAGAGCAGCAATTTCTAATGACGTTTTAGCTGATCGTGATGCTGCAATCCAGGCTATAAGAACAGAATGGGAAGATATTTCAGCATATCAAGCAATGAATTATCTTGATGATGCCATTGGTTACTTCGGAAATGATAATGCTAAATTCTTACACGCATTAGCAGAAGGATGGGCATTTGCTTGGAATCTAAGATATGCTGCAGAAGATACAAGAAGAATGACTCCAACTGAGCACACTGCTCTTATGGCTATGTTTAAAACTAATTTTTGGGACATGACTGTTGCTGATTTAAATGCAATCAAAACAGAAATAGATTCAAAATTTTAGAAACTTTTAAATAATTAAAAACTATGGATTTCAAGAGAATTAATTTAGTTTATTTAAGTATATCATTGTTATTATTGATAAATTTTAGTTGTAAAAAAGACCCTGAAGTAGAACAACCCAACTTCAACAAAGGAACCCTTTTATCTAACCTAGCAGATAATTTTATCATAACTTCATTTAATGAACTTGAATCAGACTTTAATTCTCTTGAATCTAGTTTTTTATCTCTTCAATCAAACCCTAATCAATCTAATTTAGACGATTTAAGAGATCAGTGGAGATCGTCATACTTAACTTGGCAAACAGTTAAAATATTCGACTTTGGCCCACTTAGAGAGCTTGCGTTTAAAGGTGGCGCAGGAACTTATCCAACAGATACAAATAAAGTAAATACAAATATTACTAACGGAAATTATAATCTTGGTTCTGTTGATAATGCAGATGCAATAGGATTTTCTGCTTTAGATTATCTATTATTTCGAACTAACGCATTGATAGATATTCAGAATAATAGCAACTACACACAATACATTTTTGATGTTATTGAGAAAATGAAAAATGAATTTATGCAAGTAAATTCTCAATGGTCAACTTATAAATCGACATTCATAGCATCTACAGGGACAGAAACCACTTCAGGTTTTTCTCTTCTAATAAATGAATACAATCGAGACTATGAGCTAGCAAAAAAAGCTAAGCTCGGAATACCATTAGGTGTTCAAAGCTTAGGAATACCTCTTCCAGAATATATTGAAGCCCGATATAGTGGAATTTCATTAGTTCTTCTAAAAGAAAGTATCTTAGCTCTTCGAAATGTATACCTTGGAGATGAAGGATCAACAACAGGACAGGGTTTTCATGATTATCTCATTCATTTGGAGAGATCAAATCTTGCCTCAACAATCGAAAACACTTTTAATCAAATTCTTAACAAAATTGATACATTCTCTGGTACACTTGAAACTGAGATAAGTAATAATTCATCGGAGTTAAATGAGCTATACGACTTGATTCAAGGTCAAGTTGTTAACATTAAAACTGATATGACTTCTGCATTTGGAGTATTGATTACTTATCAAGATAATGATGGTGACTAGAGTATACAAAGCACTCAGTCCATTTAAAGAAACATCAATTGCTCCATTAATTGTATTCAGAATAATTTTTGGCTCATTAATGCTATTTGGAACAATTCGTTTTATCATAAAAGGATGGATAGAACAGTTATATGTAGAACCTAAATACTTCTTTGGATATCTTGGGTTTGAGTGGATAAAACCCTTTGAGGATGATTTAATATACCTACCATTTATCTTAATGGTTATCTCTTCCATTTTTATAATTTTTGGTTTTTTTTACAGAATTTCTGCTTTTATTCTATTTATATGCTTTACTTATGTTGAATTATTAGACAAATCAAATTATCTAAATCACTACTATTTCATTTGTCTTATATCACTAATTATGGTGTTTGTCCCAGCTAACAGAAACTTTTCAATTGATGTAAAAATATGGCCAAAAATAAAATCTAGTTTAACTAAAAGTTGGTGTATTAATATTCTTAAATTTCAAATTGCTGTTGTATATTTTTTTGCTGGGATAGCAAAATTAAATTCCGATTGGTTGCTGCATGCTCAACCAATGAAGACATGGCTTCAAGCTCACCATAATATTCCTTTTTTTGGTTCATTCATGCAAGAAGAATGGGTCGCTTATCTGTTCAGTTGGGCAGGTTGTATATATGATTTGTTTATTGTTATATTCTTATTATCAACTAAATATAGACCTTATGCATATTTTACAGTGATTTCTTTTCATCTTCTAACATTTTATTTATTCCCAATTGGTGTTTTTCCATGGGTAATGATCTTCTTTACACTGATATTCTTTTCTTCCTCATTTCATGACAAAATTTTAGATTTTTTTACCAAAAAAAAATGGAGAGAAATTATACAATTCAATAATCCTTTCTCGGTAAACAAAAAAATTGTTAAAGCTTTTTTAATAATTTATATTTCAATTCAAATACTAGTCCCTTTTAGATATTTACTTTATCCAGGAGACCTATTTTGGAATGAAGAAGGATTTAGGTTTTCATGGAGAGTAATGTTAATGCATAAAGAAGGACTAGCAACATTTTATCTTATTGACCCAAAAACAGGTCGTAAATCAGAAATTGATAACGGTAATTTTTTAACTAGAACTCAAGAAGACCAAATGGCAACACAACCTGATATGATATTACAATATGCAAACATTCTCAAGAATCACTATCATGGTAAAACTCTTCATTATGGGGATCAAAAGTTTTTAATTGAAGACCCTGAAATTCATGCAGAAATTTTTGTGAGTTTAAACGGTAGACCATCTCAACTTTTTGTTGACAAAAAACATGATTTAACTAAATTTAAATACAATTTATATCATAGAAAATGGATAGAGCCTTTTCAAGAATAGTATATTATTTAATCTTCGGATGGCTTGTTTTCTCCTCCGCCGAAAGCAAAGCACAATATTTTTCTGGTTTTGTCCAAGATGAATACAAATCCTCAATCCCTTCTGTTAAAATTGAAAATCTCACAAATAAAAAGTTCTATCTAACTGATATTGATGGGGGTTTTTCTATAGAAGCAAATATAAACGATAGCATTTTATTTAAAAAGAGAGGGTTTGACTCAACAATAATTGTTTTGAGCTATAAAATGAAACAATTAAAAAACATAAAAGTAACATTAAAGTCATCTGTACAAGAAATAATAGAGACAAATGTTATAAAAGAACGTTTATCTGATTTTGATGTTGGATTTTTACCTCCTATTAAAGGTGTTCAAATATATACTGGCACTAATGCTGTAATCGAATTAGAAAAACTTAATGGTGCAAAATCAATGGGAAACCCTCGCGAAATTTTCGCTAAAATTCCAGGATTAAATATCTGGGAAAGTGACGGGGCTGGAATTCAACTTGGAATTGGTGGTCGAGGATTAAGTCCCAACCGTGCAGCTAACTTTAATACACGTCAGAATGGGTATGATATCAGCGCAGATGCTTTGGGATACCCTGAAAGCTATTACACTCCTCCAACAGAAGCTTTAAAATCAATTGAAATCATTCGAGGCTCTGCTGCACTTCAATTTGGGACTCAGTTTGGAGGTCTTCTAAATTTTATCCTAAAAGATCCGCCTAAAAATAAACCACTTGAATTTGTGTCTCGAAACACAATAGGATTATATAATTATTTAGGAACATTCAATCGTATCGCAGGGACAAAAAATCGTCTTTTTTATCAAATATATTACCAACACAAAAAGGGTGATGGTTATCGGGAAAATAGTAATTTCAAGCAGAATCAAATTTTTGCTCAAATTGGATACCACATAAATGAAAATGCAAAAATAGGATTAGAATATACGCATATGAATTATCTTGCGAGACAAGCGGGAGGATTAACTGATCTTAATTTCATTGAAGACCCAAGGCAAAGTGTAAGGAATAGAAATTGGTTCAATATCAATTGGAATATGCTTGCATTAAATTATGACCAAGAAATTGGAAATAAATCATCTATTAATATTCGTGCATTTGGCATGATATCTCAACGAAATAGTTTAGGATTTTTAGGTAAAATAACACAAGCAGATAATAATGATATACGAGAAATGATAGCAAGTGATTTTAAAAATGGTGGAATTGAACTTCGATTTTTAAAAAAATACATCCTAAACAGAAAACAATCCGAATCTAATAATAAGAGAGTAATTAAAGCAGCATTTTTATGTGGGATGAGATATTATGAAGGTAATACATCTGCAAAACAAGGTTTAGCTACTAATGGTAATAATCCTGACTTTAGCTTCCAAAATGAAAATGACTTAGAATCTTCTTCATTTTCATTCCCTTCTAGGAATTTAGCCTTTTTCACTGAAAACATTTTCTTTGTTGGGGAAAAATGGAAAATAAATTTAGGCGCAAGATATGAGAACATAAGAAGTAAAGCGGATGGATACTACAAACAATATGTTTTGCATCCAATAAATCAAGATACCCTTTCCATATACACTATTAATAACAATAATTCCACATCTAGAAATCTCCCATTATTTGGAGGAGGGGCATCATATAAACTTTCATCAAAATCAAATTTATACGCTAATATTACTCAAAACTATAGAGCAATAAATTTTACAGATATAAGAATAAACAATCCAAACATTGTCATTGATAGCTTAATTAAAGACGAATATGGATATACTGCTGAATTAGGATTCCGTGGATTGTTTAAAAATTTTATTATATATGATATAGCTAGTTTCTATATCTTTTATGGTGATAAAATAGGCCTGTCACCAAAACCTGGTACAATAAAAAAAGAACGAACCAATATTGGTGATGCACAAAATTACGGCATTGAACTTTTTACTGAAATTGATTTTTTAAAAGCCATAAAAGAATCAAACAAACATTTTTTGTCTCTATTTATTAATTGTGCATACATTAACGCAAATTATATTAGTTCAAAAGAAACAAATTATATAGATAAAAAAGTAGAGTATGTTAGCTCTTATATACTAAGGTCTGGATTAAAATATAGGATAAGAGGTTTAAGTTTACAGCTTCAATATTCTTATAATTCTGAACAATTTTCTGATGCAAGCAATTCAGTTATACCCTCAGGAGATGCTGTAATAGGTCTTATCCCATCATATTATGTTGTTGATTTTTCTGCTCAATATTCTTTTGAAAAACACTTTCATATTGAACTAGGCATAACTAATCTAACTAACAATCAATATTTTACAAGGAGAGCAAGTGGCTATCCTGGTCCTGGAATTTTACCCTCAGATGGTATAGGAGGATATCTTACTTTACAATATAAATTTTAAGATATAAAAGGTTATATTCTACTTGTCATTTTATTTTTTAGACCTTGAAAATCTACTAAATGAAGCCTTAGTGATCCAACTGGTATTTTTGCCTTAATCAATATTGGTATTTTATTCTTATCTGCACTAACCCAAAATTGAACATCATTTTCATTTTTAAAATATCTACCCTCTTGAACAACTGGGACAAACTTATGACATTTAAAACTTCCTAACCTAACTTTAACATTTTCATCACCTAAATATTTTATTCTCAAATCATATATTTCATCATCCATAAAACATTTAAAAGAAAAAATTTTTCCTGGTTTCATTTTATTGAAATTTAAAGTTCGAGACTTATAAAAAGAAGATACCATATCTTGAATGCCCATTGGCACTTTGAATTCTTTAATACCATTATTAACTTTATTTAAATTCTGCTTAAAGACATAATTTTGTTTTATTTTATATCCTCCTTCATTAACATCTCTTATAAAAAACCAAGGCATAATTGATTCCTTATCAATGTAGCTTTGATAAACGTCTTTGACCTTATAAAATGCACTGAATATGCCTGTTGTTATTCCTGTACCAATACAATGGTATAATGATCTTTTGCTTCCTCTCTTTGAAGTTGACTTTACCTCCATTGTAACTTCACCTGCATCCAAAAAACCATAAGAAACAAAATAGCGCAATTTCTCTCCTTCCTTAAATGCATTATTAAAAATTTTAGGGTAATTTGTTTCTTTGAAAGAAACTAAAGCATAAAGGAATAAAACTAAAATTAAATTGAAAAAAAATCTAAATCGCCAGACACTATAATCTTTCATTATTCTTTTGTTTTTCTTTTAAAAGAACAAAGGATGTGCCAAAATATAACGAAGTATCAAAAAATTACTAAAAAACGATATTTACTATTTTTTGAGGGACAATAATAATTTTTTTAGGTTTTTTATCCTCTAGATATTTTTTTGTTTGTTCATTATTAAGAACCTTTTCTTCTATTTCTTTTTTATTAATATCAACTGGTAAATCTAATAAAAATCTCATCTTTCCATTAAAAGAAATTGGGTACGAATAATTTTTTTCAATTAAATATTTCTTTTCAAAAACAGGAAACTTTTGAAAACTTATACTTCCTGGTTCATTACCTAACTTCACCCAAAGTTCTTCACAAATATGTGGGGCGTATGGAGAAAGTAGCACTAAAAGTTCATTTAGAATATTTCTATTTTTACATTTCTGATTAGTTAACTCATTAACTGCAATCATAAATGCAGACACACATGTGTTAAATGAAAAACGTTCTAAGTCTTCAGTGATTTTCTTTATTAACTGATGCAATGTTTTTAAGTTTTCCTTTTTTGGTTTCTCGTCTAGTAAATTAGCTTTACCTGATTCATCAAAATTAAACAACTTCCAAACCTTCTTTAAAAAACTATGTACACCACTAATACCATTAGTATCCCATGGTTTACTTTGTTCTATAGGTCCAAGGAACATCTCATACATCCTTAGCGTATCAGCACCATATTTATCAATTAATTCATCTGGTGTTTGAGTGTTAAATCTAGATTTTGACATCTTCTCAACTTCAAAACCACATTTATATGTTCCATCATCTTCTAATATAAATTCTGCATTCATGTATTCAGGCCTCCAATTCATAAATCCTTCTATATCTAACTTATCATTTTCTACTAATGAAATGTCTACATGAATTGGTATTACATCATAATCATCTTTTTTTGAAAACGAAACATATTTATTTTTATCCTTAATAAGATATACAAAACTACTCCTACCTAAAATCATTCCCTGATTAATCATTTTTTGAAAAGGCTCATCAAATGGAATATGTCCTAAATCATATAAAATCTTTGTCCAAAATCTAGAGTACAATAGATGACCAGTAGCGTGCTCAGCCCCACCAATATAAATATCAACATTTTTCCAATAACCAACCTTCTGTCTGGAAACAAATTCACTATCATTATTAGGGTCAAGATATCTTAAAAAGTACCAAGAACTTCCTGCCCATCCCGGCATAGTATTATATTCCATACGATCTCCTTTAAAATAATTCCAAGAAGATTTTTCAGCTCTTGCTAAAGGAGGATCACCTTCTTTTGTAGGCATATATTCATCTACTTCTGGTAATGTTATGGGTAAATTTTTATCTTCCACCAAACGTGGTAAACCATCTTTATAAAAAATAGGGAATGGTTCTCCCCAATAACGTTGTCTACTAAAAATAGCATCACGCAATCGGTAGTTTGTTTTGCTCTTTCCAACACCTTTTTCGTCAATAAATTCAATCGCTTTTTGAATAGCCTTATTTACAGACAACCCACTTAAAAAATCTGAATTAACTATCACTGCCGATTTACCTTCATAAGCAGCTTCAGTGATATCTACATCATCAAAAATATTTATGATATCAATCCCAAAATGTTGAGCAAAACACCAATCTCTTTGGTCACCACAAGGAACAGCCATGACTGCACCTGTTCCATAAGAGGCCAAAACATAATCGCCAATCCATATAGCTAGTCTTTTTCTAGTAAACGGATGAATAGCATAAGCACCAGTAAAAGCACCAGTTATCTTTTTAACATTAGATTGTCTGTCTCTTTCTGACTTCAATTTAGTTTGTTGCACATAGGTTTCTACTTCTGATAATTGTTCTTTAGTTGTAATAGTTTTTACTAGTTCATGCTCAGGTGCCAAGACCATAAAGCTTACTCCAAAAATAGTGTCGGGACGTGTAGTAAATACTTCTATTTGAGCATCGTGTCTATCTACTGAAAAAAATACAGAAGCGCCTTTTGATTTCCCTATCCAATTGCGTTGAATTTCTTTAATAGAATCACTCCAATCAAGTTTTTCTATATCGTTTAGTAAACGATCTGCGTATGCAGTTATTCTCATCGACCACTGACGCATAAACTTTTGTTCTACAGGATGTCCTCCTCTTTCGGAAACACCATCTTTAACCTCATCATTTGCCAGAACAGTTCCTAGTTTTTCACACCAGTTTACCATAGTATCAGATAAATAAGCCAAACGATATTTTAATAAAATCCTTTCTTGTTCTTCTGCACTAAACCCCATCCATTCTTCAGCCGTGAAAAGGGGTGTGTCTTGATCACAAGGAGATTTCACCAAAGTATTTCCGTTACGCTCTAACTCTTTAATCAAATCGGAAATTGGTAAAGCCCTGTCTTGAATATTGCAATAATAGGAGTCAAATAACTGCTTAAAAATCCATTGTGTCCAACGATAATAGTTCGGGCTAGAAGTACGAACCTCTCTGTCCCAATCAAAAGAAAACCCCATCTTATCTAACTGCTCTCGATAACGATTTATATTATTCTCTGTAGTTATAGAAGGATGCTGTCCTGTTTGAATAGCATATTGCTCTGCTGGAAGACCAAATGAGTCATAACCCATTGGATGAAGAACATTAAAGCCTTGATTTCGCTTATATCTAGCATAAATGTCTGAAGCAATATAACCTAATGGATGGCCAACATGAAGCCCTGAACCAGAAGGATAAGGAAACATGTCCAAGATATAAAACTTATCTTTTTTAGATTTATCCTCTGATTTAAATGTTTTATTATCAGCCCAAAACTTCCTCCAATAAGATTCTATTTTTGAAAAATTATACTCCATCCCATATTTATATTAAAATGTTAAAGTTAGATAATTGTAGCAAGATTAATAATATAAAACTCAATAGAATTCATTATATTGAAGTTATGATATTTTGAAAATATTATTTTTACTCTACTATGCGGAAAAATTTCTCCCATTTTTTTAGTTTATTATTCATCTTATTTTGGTCATCAATATATACAATAGCATATAGCCAAACATCACACGAGAAGAACTTAATAAAGTCTTATAAAAATGAAAATAATCGAATAAAAAAATTTAATCGATTACTAACACTTGGAGAATATTACAAGATCAATAATATTACGAAAGCTGACTCTATTCGACACATTATCATAAAGGAAAGTGAACAATTCCCTGACTCGATTAAATTTTATGCTTTTTTATATAATGGTGAAATAGCTAAAAAAATTGGTAATCAAAAAGAATACTTTAAGATTATTGTTGATTTTCAGCCAATTTTAAATAAACTAAATTCCAATACAATAAGAGCCTGTTACTATAAACACCTTGGCTTTTACTATAGCTCCATGCAAGAGATTGAAACAGCTGACTTTTATTTGAAACAATCTATAAAATTATCGCAAAACAAAACACATCAAAAAAATCTTTCTGAAGCTTATTCGTTTCTTGCAAATAACTTTATGGTGTCAAATAAAAAAGATTCAGCTCTTTTTTATTCTAAAAAAGCTATTAGTTCTGCACGTAGAATTAAAGACAAATCTGCTCTTGCTGAAGCATTCAATACTCAAGCAGAGATATATAGCTTTTTTGGACAACTAGAATTAAGCGTTGCTAAGAACTTAATCAGTTTGCAAATGGCTGAAGAATCATATAATATATATTTACTTGCAAAATATACTCGTGAGATTGGAAAATCACAAAAATTAATATACAATTTAAATGACGCTGAATATTATTTTAAAAGATCTTTTGATTACGCACTTAAAATTTTTGATAAAAGACAAATGAGCTTAGCATTAACTAACCTTGCCTCAGTTCATTTAGAAAGAGATGAATTTTCAAAAGCAATACAAAATGCCAATCGCTCTATTAATTATTTAACAAACTTAAATGACCTAAATGGCCTTGGCGAAACACATACTATTCTTGGTCTAGTGTACAAAGAACAAAAAATATATGACCTTGCATCTATCAATTTCAACAAAGCTTTGGTCTATTATGAATCAACTAACAACAAAGAAAAGATAGCTAGTGTTTACCACAATGTAGGGACTGTATTTAAAGAGCAAGGCAAGTATAAAAATGCTCTAAACTATTTAAATCGCTCTGTGGCCATTCGAGAGCAATACGGTGCACAGAACCAAATATATCAAACTTACAGAACAATTGCTGATTTATATAAGGAAATCCGAAACAACGAAAAATCATTAAAATATATGGAGCTATATTTAAATTATCTTGATAGTAATACTGCCCTACAATCCGCAACTAAAATTGCTGAGTTAAGTGAGTCTTATAGGTCTGAACAACGTGAAAGATTAATTAACTCTCAAGCTGATTCGATTCAAAGAAAAGAACAAGAACGAAAATTAACTGCTTCAAAACTAGAAAATAGTCAATTAAGGAATAATCTTCAAACATACATAATCCTTGCATTTTTAATAATAGCATTTTTAGCAGGTATCATTATATTCTATCGATGGAATGAAACTAAAATAAAACAACAGCAAAAAGAAGCTGAAATGTCACAAACATTACTTCGAGCACAAATGAACCCTCACTTCATATTTAATGCAATGTCCGTAATTCAAAGTTATATATATGATAATGATTTAAAAAAATCAGAAAAGTTTTTAATTAACTTCTCTAGATTAATGAGATTAATTTTAGAAAACTCTCCCAAAGAATATATCTCGATTAATACAGAAATAGAGATACTAAAAAAATATTTAGAAATGCAAAAATTAAGGTTTGAAGAACGATTTGAGTTTGATGTTATCGCTGAAGAAATTCTTTTTGAAGAAAATACCATTATACCACCTATGATTACTCAACCTTTCATTGAAAATGCTATCGAACATGGTCAACTACATAAAATTAAAGGTGGCTTTATCAAAATTCACTTTCGTAAACAAAAGAATATGTTAACCATATCTATTATAGATAATGGAATCGGAAGAAAAGCATCAAAAAAGAATAAAAAAGTTTCGGCTCACAAAAGTATGGCCATGAATATAACTCGTGAAAGAATTAAAAATTTAAATAAAAAGTCTAAAACTAACGGAACATTAATAGTTGAAGATTATGATAAAAAATTGGAAACTGGCACAAAAATATTAATTTCGTTGCCGTATTCTATTGATTATCAAAATTTAGTGTGAAAATGGAAAAAAAAATACTCATTATAGATGACGAGAATAGAACAAGACAATTAATCTCTAAAATGATTGATTCTTTTGGTTTTGATGTAAAGGCAATACCGGAAGGTGAAAATGTTGAATCTGCTATAAATGCAATAAAAAAACATAATCCTGACATTGTATTTTTAGATATCCAAATGCCTGACGGTACTGGATTTGACGTTTTAGCATCTTTACCAGAAAAAAATTTTGAAGTTATCTTCATAACAGCACATGAAGAATTTGCAATTAAGGCTATAAAATTTAGTGCGCTAGATTATCTGTTAAAACCTGTTGATACAAATGAATTGAGATCAGCTTTAGAAAGAGCATTAAAAACTATCACTTTGAACCAATTTGATAATCTAAAATTTGAGGCACTGAAAAAAAACATTCAACCTTCTGAAAAAAGACGACTAGTATTAAAAACACAAGAAAGTATTCACGTTATTGAATTAGATGAAATTATTCGATGTGAAGCAGATCGTAATTACACTTCATTCTTTTTAAAAAATAATAAAAGAATACTTGTTTCAAGAACATTAAAAGAATATGAAACATTATTATCTAACCACAATTTTTTACGTGTACAACAATCTCATCTAGTAAATATTCAATATGTTGACAGATATGACAAAAAAAATGGAGGAGCTGTAGTGATGAAAGATGGCTCTGAAGTTCCTCTATCGCCAGCAAAAAGAGAATTGTTTTTTCAAAGATTAGAAAACATCTAATAAAAAATAAATAAAAACATAATTATATTCATTACATAAGGTATAATATTCATTAAGGGACTCACTATTGGATAAAAGTTTGTAAATTAACTTCTTAGAAGAATATAATCAGAGATTTTCTATACATTATAGACTTATCTTTTTGGAGGAAACACTGCTTGGAGAGGCAGTTTCATTTTCTAGTTTGATTAAAGAGTATAACAGTTCTTAATAATCCTTCAAATCTAGCGTCTTAAGTGTTGTTACACAAATGTTTAGAGATTCTCTGATTTTTTTTTAAGTAAATACTGCTAATCACTTCTCAATATAATAAAGGGCCTAAATTTGCTCTATTTCATATAATATTGGGCGACTTGGTGAAGCATCATTTTCAAATGGAGCTATTTGAAAAGTTAAAATATAATCACCATCTAGGATACTATCATCTACAAAAATCATTTCTGTAATGGTCCTTTCAAAATTTGGATTTTTAGGCACTTCCCAGAACGCATGATGAAAAGCAAGCCTACCATTATCGCTCTCTCTATCTACAGAAGGCAAGTCTACTAATAGATGTTTGACACTTGATTGAATTATCTTATCAGCACATAAAACATCAAAATATACCGGATTTTTCGAAGAATAATTCATTGACTTTTTACTAATATTATTTGGTAATGTCCGTACTATAAGTGCTTCCGCATTCAAAGAATCATGAGGGATTAAATCAGGCGTAATAATAAAATCAGTCAAACCATCTATGTTTTGACGAGAGATTGGATTAATAGTAATTAGTTTTGCTTTAAAAAAAAAGGTGTTTAAAGTTTTATTTATGGAATAGATATTTTCTGTAATATGACCTAAACACTCTGTATGCGTAACATGTGCGTGAGGATTAAAAAAAATGTTTCTAAAGTTTACTTTGCCTCCCTCAGAAACTAAACCTTTAAATTCTTTTGAATTTACAGGTTCAAAGATCGGTTTTTCCAAAGACCAGGCACTAAGGTTACTTTCTGAGTTAGTTAGAGAAATAGAAATATCTATAGGTTTATTTGTATCAATAAAATCAATATTATTAAGATTCAACTTCATTATTTTCCGAAGATAATAAATTAGTTGATTTTTCTGTTTTTATTTTTTTATAAGATTAACATACCTTTGAGTGCAACAAACTATATATTATGCTGAATAAAGAAAACATAAATGATATTATATTTGATTTTGGAGGAGTCATAATTAACATAAAATATAACGACACAATAAATGCTTTTAAAGCTCTGGGTATAAAAAACTTCAACTCTATGTATAACCAAGTAAAACAAACTAGATTATTCGATCAATTAGAAACAGGTCATATTTCAAAAATAAATTTCATAAAAGAAATAAAACGTTTTATACCATCGGATACGCCTAATGAAAAAATTATTTCCGCTTGGAATGCAATGATTAAAGACGTTCCTAAAAAAACTATTGAATATCTAATTGCATTGAAATCAAAGGGGTATCGGATCTTCCTTTTAAGTAATACAAACGAAATCCACATTGAGGAAGCAATCAAGTCTTGGAATAAAACTAATTACCCAAAGCCAGAAAAAATATTTAATAATATATATTTATCACATAAAATTGGAATGCGAAAGCCAAATAAAGAAGTTTTTACTTTTATATGTGATAAAGAGAGTTTAGAACCATCAAAAACTTTATTTGTAGATGATTCTATTCAACATATAGAAGGCGCAAAATCTATTGGTCTAAACACCCACCATCTATTAAATCAAGTAGATATTTATTCTCTCTTTTCCTGACACAATTCTACTAGTATCCCCTGAGTTGATTTTGGATGAAGAAAGGCTATTTGCTTATTATCTGCACCAGATTTAGGTGCTTCATGAATAAGCTTAAATCCCTTATTCTTTAATCTTTTTAACTCAACATCAATATTGTCTACCTCAAAAGCAATATGATGGAACCCCGTTTTATTAGTTTTCAAGAATTTTGCTATTGGAGAGTCTTTATTTGTTGCTTCTAATAACTCTACTTTTGATTCACCAACTCTTATAAAAGCAGTTTTAACACCTTCCGATTCAACAATCTCTTTTTTATAAGACTGTGAACTCAATAATACCTCAAAAGTTTTTAATGCTTCTTCTATATTATCTACTGCTACACCTATATGTTCAATATGCTTTACCAATCAATAAGAATTAAATATTGTATCGGAACATCTAATTTTTAATGAACTTTTCATTAAAATTGTCGAAATTAATGTAATAAATACCACGAACTAAATTTGAACAATCAACATTACTTCCAAAACCCTTCTTGACTATATTACCATAGGCGTCGAAAATTTCATATAATGTTTCTGTTAAATGCCCATTAACCATAAATTGAATTTCATCTTTCACCTTTGAAGGAGTTTTTGTGATTTCTGGTGAGTTAGAAAAAAACTTAACTTGTTTTGAGGCACGCTTACTCCCTGAATGATCAATCTGAACAACTCTTATTATGTTTTCTCCAGAATGAGGTCTAACTTTGACTTTATAGTTATTATCTTGGCTATTTCCTTTCCCATTAATTTCGCCAACAACAACCCACTTGTCCCACCTATATTGTTCAATAAAAAAAGGCAATTTACCTTGTTCCCCTTTAGTTTTAAAGTCCAGCAATCCTTGATCTGATATATTCATCTGGATAATTTCGAAAGTTGATCTAGGTAATAAAACCTCTGGATTTAAAATCTTTGGCTTACATCCATCATTATGTTCTATAACTATAAATACAGGCTCTCCTATGTCAATATTATATAAAGAAAAATCTATTTCAAATGCACCAAAACTTGTCCCGCCAGGCATAATATCACCATTAACTGTAACTTTAGTAGCACAATATCCAAAGCCATCATCATCCATAGGATTTTGAATATATAAATTTTTACCTTGATATGTCCCCTCTACTGATAAAGCAGCTATACCAATGTAATTTAAAGAAATAAAGAAAAACAATAAGATGAACTGTTTCATAGATTAAAAAATACAACTATTTATCATAAACCTATACTAGAAATAAATTTGTAAGATTTTATAGATTATAATATCAGTAAACAAATATAACATCTTTTTAAGATTTATTATTTACTAATAATAAAAATAATCAAACGTTATTTTTAATTATACAGTTGATAATCAAAAAAAAAGATAAGATTCTTATCTACCAAGAAGGGCAACTATCACATTTATTTTTCCCCCTTGTATAAATTAAAAAACCTATTAAAAAATCAAGCTCATAATAACCATAAGCATGTCGAGTATATGCGCTAGAGTCATTAGGTCTATTTCGAACCTTTAATTGATGATGAAATCCAAACCCAAAATTAGGTTGAATAAAAAAATATTTAAAAAATTCGAACCTTAATCCTAAATGGGATGATAATCCATAACCAGACAAAGAAATTGTTCTAGAGTGACTTTCTCCAGCAAATGTAAAATCATTATATGAAAGAAGTGCACCAATAGAAAATCCTGTATTTGTTGATAAAGCAAACCAATCTTTATTTCGAGGTTTAAAAATTTGATTTGTATATGTCAACTCAAACCTTAAATAATTTAACCCATCTGTATTCTCATAATGAAATTCATCTCTATTTGTTATCATTTCTTCACCGGTATATGAGCCAGACCAAACACTGTCAATTCCAGGACTGATAAAACCATTCAAAAAAACATGATTTCTGTCAGCAATGAGATATTTCATGTGATCATACCCAAAAGATAAAGCCCAATTATCTTTAAAGTAATATCCTAATCTCACATTAAATTGAGGTATTGTTAACTTCTCAGGATGAAAATATACCATTGGATCAAATTTCTCAGGGTTATCATGGGCTACAACTCCTTTTAATGTGAAATCATACCCTGAGCCTATAAAGTGCATGTTACTTTTTGAATAACTACTTCTATTATATCCCCAGTATCCATATAAAGTACCTTTAGCAAAAGAAACTTTGCTCTCCATTACTTGAGAACAATAATACTCTGAATATAACATTAAAGAGAATAGTATAATAACCCTCATTAATTCTTCATTTTTAAAAATGCAACTTCTTTTTCTGTTAAATGTCTATACATACCCCTTGGCAAATCTTTTTTAGTTAAGCCTGCAAATTTAACACGGTCTAATTTCACTACATTAAAACCAATAGCCTCAAATGTTCTTCTAACTATTCTATTCTTTCCAGAATGAAGCTCTACACCCAACTGTCTACAATCACCATCTTTAACATACTCTGCATCGTCAAAAAACGATGTCCCATCTTCTAATTTTACTCCAGTTAATAATTTCTTTATATCTTCTTTTGAAACTTTCTTATTCAATTCAACATAATATAACTTTCTTGACTTGTGCCTTGGATGAGTTAATTTTTTAGCTAAATCTCCATCATTTGTGAATAATAATAATCCTGTTGTCTCTCTATCTAATCGACCTACAGGATAAATCCTTTCTTTACAAGCCTTTTTAACCAACCCCATAACTGTTTTACGACCAAATGGATCATCCATTGTAGTAATAAATCCCTTTGGTTTATTTAATAAAACATATCTTTTCTTTTCAGGATTTATTTGCTGTCCATCATATTTTACAATATCACTTGGACAAACTTTTAAACCCATTTTGAAAACTTGTTCACCATTAACTGAAACAAGTCCAGTCTTAATTAACACGTCTGCCTCTCTCCTTGAACAAATACCAGCATTTGACAAATATTTATTTAGTCTAATAAATTTATCATTAAAAGAAGGTAATGGATCACCCTTTTTTAGCTTGTCTTTAAAGTCAATGTATTTAGCCTTTTTTTTCAACTTACTATGAATAGTAGGGTTTAATTTAGATTTTAAAAGTTTTCTCTTCGATTTTTTTAAGTTATTACTTATTTTCTTCCTATTCATAACAAATACAAAGATAAAACATTTAATACTATAATTGATTCAAGAGCACTAGGGTATTTTGACAAGCTTGTTGCTCAGCCTTCTTCTTAGATGGGCCAACTCCAAGGCCATATTCCTTATTATTAATTTTCACAACAATTATATATTGCCACGATGTTTTTTTTTTAATTTCAGATAAAACTTCAAAATGAAAAGGGGTTTGATTTTTTTGACTCCATATAAACAATCGTGATTTAAAATCAACTTCTTTAATAAGAACCTCACTAATATCAATGTGTTTTTTTAAAATATATTCTTTTAAACTCTTTTCAACACTTTTATAACCACCATCAAGAAAGATTGCCCCAATGACAGCTTCAAAAGCATTACCTTGAATTGTTTCTAAGTTAATGGAAAGGTTTTTGTTATATTTCAGTATCCTAGAGATCTCTATTTTATCAGCAATAATCGCTAAACTTATCCTACTTACTAATTTTGACTTTAATCTTGTCAGGAATCCTTCATCTTCATTTGGGAATTTTAAATATAGGATTTTTGCAATAACAGTATCAATAATTGAATCTCCTAAAAATTCTAATCTTTCATTAGAAGTTAATTGATCATGATTTATTGAAGACTTATGCGTAAATGCTTCTTTAAAAAATTTGACACTTCTTACTTTATAACCAAATTTTTCAAGAACAAAAGACACAATTAATTGTTCATCTGATTTTTTTGTAAAAAAAAATGATTTAACTAACAATTAGACTCAAATTTCTTCACGATAATTGTTGTATTATGACCGCCAAAACCAAATGTATTTGACATAGCATAATTAACTATTCTCTCTTGTGCTTTATTAAATGTGAAATTTAAATTATTATCCAATTCTGGATCATGATTTTCATGATTAATTGTTGGGGGGATGATATTTTCTTTAACTGCCATAACAGCAGCAATCGCCTCAATAGCTCCGGCAGCACCTAATAAATGTCCTGTCATTGATTTAGTTGAACTAATGTTCAAATTATAAGAATGATCCCCAAAAACCTGTTGGATTGCTTTAACTTCAGCAATATCGCCTAAAGGAGTTGAAGTACCATGTACATTTATATAATCTATTTTTTCTCGATTAATATTAGCATCATCAATTGCAGCAATCATAGAGTTTCGAGCTCCAAGTCCATCAGGATGTGGAGCTGTCAAATGATATGCATCACCAGACATTCCACCACCTAAAACTTCAGCATATATATTAGCCCCACGTTTAATAGCATGTTCATATTCTTCTAATATTAAAGCACCCGAACCTTCACCTAAGACAAATCCATCACGACCAAGATCAAATGGACGAGATGCGGTCTTAGGAGATTCATTCCTAGTTGATAAGGCTCTTAGTGCATTAAATCCGCCTACTCCAGACTGGTTCACTCCAGCTTCAGACCCTCCTGTTACTATTGCATCGGCCTTACCTAAACGAATATAATTATATGCATCAATAATAGCATTTGTTGAAGAGGCACAAGCAGATACTGTTACATAATTAGGGCCACGGAAGCCATATTCAATTGAAATGTGACCTGCAGCAATATCTGCAATCATCTTTGGAATAAAGAAAGGACTAAAACGAGGTGTACCATCACCTTGAAAATAAGTGCTTATCTCATCTTGAAAAGTCTTCATGCCGCCAATTCCTGAACCCCAAATAACCCCTATCCGATCTAAATTTGGATTAGAATTTATTAAATTAGAAACTGATACAGCCTCTCTAGCAGAGACCATGGCGTATTGTGAAAATAAGTCTAATTTTCTTGCTTCTTTACGATCTAAATGATTTGAAACATCAAATCCTTTGACTTCGCAAGCAAATTTTGTTTTAAATAGTGAAGGGTCAAATCGCGTAATTATGTCTGCACCACTCTTCCCTTTTTTCAACCCTTCCCAATAATCAGAAAGAGTATTTCCAATTGGAGTGATAGCACCTAGACCTGTAATAACAACACGTTTCAAATCCATATTTAGCCATAAGTTAGTCCTACGAAAAAAATTAATTTACATTCCCTTCTATATATGCAATTGCATCACCTACAGTTTGAATATTCTCTGCTTGCTCATCTGGAATTGCTATATTAAATTCTTTCTCAAATTCCATAATTAATTCAACAGTATCTAAAGAATCTGCGCCTAGATCGCTTGTAAAGCTTGCATCATTTGATACTTCACCTTCATCAACACCTAATTTATCTACAATAATAGATTTCACTTTTGATTTAATGTCAGACATTTCTTTCTAATTTTAAATTATTTATTTAGCATCAAAGAAAGCTACAAAATATCAAAAGACAAAATATTTACTAATAATTTATCACTACTATAATGTTAATTTCTTTAAACTGCATTATGTAATTAAAATCAAGTTAATAACTTTGTAATATGGGAAAAATAAAAATAGCAATATTTGCTTCAGGAAAAGGGAGCAATGCTATCAACTTGATATCTTTCTTCAAAAATCATAATTTAATTGAGGTGTCTTTTGTTTTAAGTAACAAAGCTGATGCGCCTGTCTTAAATTCTGTGAAAAAAATTGGATTAGAAACAAAGTATTACAATAAAAACAAAATTGAAGATGGTGAATTTTTAACTCAAGTATGCAAAACAGCAGAAATTGATTGGATTATTCTAGCAGGTTATCTAAAACTTATTCCACCAAAAGTAGTATTAACATATAAAGATAAGATAATCAATGTTCATCCTTCACTTCTACCTAAATATGGAGGTAAAGGAATGTATGGATTGAATGTTCATAAAGAAGTACTTAAAAATAAAGAAAAAGAATCTGGGATTACTATCCATTTTGTTAATGAACAATTTGATAAAGGGAGAATAATTGCACAATTCTATTTTGAAATAAACCCAAAAGATAACCTTTTAGAAATTGAACGAAAAATTAAACAACTAGAGCAAAAATACTTGCCTATAGTAATAGAAAAATCAATTTTACAATAAGCTATGTCCTCTTTTTTAAGCCAATTTAATCTCAGTGATATTTTTAAAGCATCTATGGTTTTATTTGCTGTAATAGATGTCATAGGATCAATTCCAATTATCATAAAAATAAAAGAGCAAAGTGGTGAAATTCATCCTTTTAGAGCAAGTATTGTTTCACTGGCAATAATGACACTTTTCCTAATCTTAGGTGAAAAAATTCTACATTTATTTAGTGTGGAAGTTGAAGAATTTGCTGTTGCAGGATCATTAATCTTGTTTGCAATGGCTACAGAAATGATTTTAGGGATTAAAGTCTTCCGGGGAGAGACGACTGGTAAAACAGCAAGCATAGTTCCACTAGCATTTCCTATTATTGCCGGTGCAGGGTCAATGACATCAATAATTTCTTTAAGAGCAGAATATCATCAAATTAATATTGCTCTTGCTATTCTGATTAATATAATTGTTGTTTTTATTGTACTAAAACTCACAAAGAAAATTGAACGTATATTAGGTCCTGGAGGTATTGCTATACTTGAAAAAGTATTTGGAATAATTCTTCTTGCTATAGCAGTAAAACTTTTCAGCTCTAATGCAAAAGAATTATTTGCCTAAAAAACTGTATTATCTTTTTGGGGAAAACCCCCCATCATTCAATCCACCCCCATCCACTTTTATACCATTTTTAAAATTGTATTTCTTAATAACTTTTCCACTTTTACCATAGAGAATAAAAGTTCCATTTTTAAGCCCTTCTTTATAGTTTATTTCAGAAGTTATTTCACCGCGACGAGAGAACTTTTGCATAAGACCATTTAACTTACCTTCCTTATAATTAGAAATCACAAATGGTATGCCTCCTGGGTAATATGTGGTCCATTTACCATCCTTTTCACCTTGCCTATATTCTCCTTCTTCAATTATTTTATAATTTTCTGAAGAGTACGAGGTTGAAGGTCCATGTAATTTACTAAAAATAATAGACCGATTCTTAATTAGATCATAGTCTAATTTAGATTTTTCCTTAAAAATCTTATAATGCTTTAACTCTTTTAATCTTCCATTTTCAAAATATTCCACCCACTTTCCCACTTTCATGTCTTTTTCATATTGACCTTTAAGCTTTAATTTCCCATTAATGTGATATGAGCACCATTCTCCCTGCAATTTCCCATCATGAAAATTTGCTGTATTTTTCAGCTCTCCAGTATTCCAATAATTTTTCCACACCCCATCTTCTTTACCTTTAGAATAATCTCCTTCCATTAAAGTTGTTCCATCTTCATACCAAGTCATCCATTTTCCATCTTTAATGTTTTTTTCAAAAATACCTTGCTTAAACTTTTTTCCATTTTGGTAATAATAAACCCACTCTCCTGTCTTCAATCCATCAAAATAATGCGCATTATAAGAACGCTCACCATTAGGGTACCAATAAAACCAATCACCATGTTGGAGGCCATTTCTAAATTCACCTACCATATCCTTACCTCCTTTATTAGTGTACCAAGCCCATTTACCTTCTTTATGTCCATTTATAAATTGGCCTTCTACATTTATTTTTCCATTGTCATAGAAATACAAATATTCTCCTTCTAAAATACCATCTTGATAATGTGTCACCTTTTCTTTATCACCAGTATAATAAAAATATTCCCAGCAACCATTTTTTAAGCCACTATGGAAAGAGCCCTTAAGAGTATGATATCCATATGGACTAAACTCCTCAAAATCTCCATTTTTAAGACCTTCTGAATAATTATACCACTCTTTAACACGACCAGTGGTATAATAAGTTATAAGCTCCCCTTCTCCATTAATAATTGTTTGAGTACCAACTGAATCAGGTAAATAAAATTCCAACAATGAACTTCTATCTTCTTTAATCTCTTCAACTGATTTTAGTCGTCCATCACTGTAATAATAATACCACTTATTGGTTGGCTTACCCTTAGTAAATTCTCCTTTAACTTTAAGATAACCTGTCTCATACCATTCTATATAAATACTGTCTTGAAGATTGTTTTTAAAATAACCTTCTTGACGTAATTGACCATTAGAATAATATAAGAGAACTGAACCAAAAAGCATGTCTCGATAATAGTCCCTTACTTCTTCTATCTCACCATAAGAATTATAATAATACCACCTTCCATGCTTCTCATTAGTTTCACCGAACTCACCTTTAAAATATTGCCCTTTTGATTGTAGAATATTATTAGTGAAATCCCAATAAGTTTTTCTTTCTTTTGATAAGTCCTCCTTTTTTATTTCTTGCGAAAAGATTGTGTAAGTAGAAGAACATATAAATAAAACTATAATTAATCTCATTATTTATAAATTATAATTAATCCTTAATTTAAAAGTGCTAAAGTAGCTTGCGCAATTAAAACCATTGAAAATGAAATAAACACTATGCCAATTAAATAATTTAACCCTTTCAGAAGTTTAGGTGTTACTAAAGGTCGTAAACTCTTTGCTCCAAAAATTTTAAGTAAATCAACTAAAAAAAATGAAATTAGAATCGAAGCAATGAAAGTAAACATTGTAATATAATTTTCTCCAGATGAAGACTCTTCAGAAACAAGCGTCATAACACTAAACCAGTAAAACAAAATCATTGGATTTGCAAGATTTAACAAAAAACCCTTCAGACCGAGTAAAATATATCCTTTTAAATCAGTGTCTAGTTCCATATTATTATCAATAAAGCTCTCCTCTACCTTTTTAAAAAGAGTAAAAAGACCATAGAAAAAGAACATAACTCCACCTATAATTTTCAATACAGAATTATCATCTCCAGAAGAAAGTAATTCAACTTGATTAAAAAAGACATATGCTATTAAAATATAGAGAAAATCATTCACCAAAACACCAATATCAAAAGCAATACCGGCTTTAACCCCTTTTCTTATACTTATTTCTAGGAGAACAAAAAACACAGGTCCAATCATGATACTCAAAATAAACCCTGTAACTATACCTTTAAGTATCAAATCCATTTTGTAAAAATTATAGTTTAAAACAAATTAAAAAAAATCATCTTTCAAAAAAAAATCAAAAAATAAGTTTGATTTATTTATGTGATGTGAAATATTTAATTGAAGTTACTTATTTTTGTAAACGGAATTATAATTAAATTATATATGAAACTTGCTGCAGCAAATAAAAATTTGGAGTCTATAATTGAAGACGTAAAAAAAAATGGGATAAACGTTAAAATGATTGTAGAAAAACTAAAAGAATTAAGAGAGCTTGCTCTAAAAGAAAAAGATCCACTAGTTACAAAAGTTCTTCGCTTAACTTATGAATATTTAACTGAGAAATCATGTTTTAACATTCAAGCTCAATATGAAGAAGATGATGAAGGAAATGAATATCCTATCGAAATTGAGGATAAAGAAAACTTCATATACTTTTTAAATCTTCTATTGAGATCAGATCACAAAGTCAACCGAGAAGAAATTAAAGACTATAGATCTGCACTTAAATTAGAACTTTATTAAAATAATTTTATTTTAAATTCTCTTTTAACTATCAATCACAATATTCACAATAAGAAAATTCCCCATTTTCTTCAACATGAGAAAATGGTATTTCATCATTATACATTTCAGAAAATATTATACCTAAATACCTTGGAAAGTTACTTACAACCATCTCTAAATCATTCTTTTTAACATTTAAAATAAATGGTTCTCCTTGATTGGAAACAAAAGAAATGATACTAGATTGTGGTATAACATTATGATTTTTTTTATATAAAAATGCGTATTGTAAAAGTTGCAGAACATGTTTCCTTTTTTTTATAGTTTCAACAATATCTTCTGCGCTTTTATCTTTATCTCTTAATGCTACATCATTATTTAATACTTTGCCAGATTTATAGTCAATTATCCTAACTTGATCTCCAACTCTATCAACCCTATCAACAAATCCTCTTAAATTTATTGTTTTACTTTCACCGTTAACATGAATAGATATAGATGCATTATACTCTTTCTCTACAGATTCAATAAAGACTAATTCCTTTTGTTGTGATAAAAATTTAATTTCTGAGTTCAAAAATCTTTCTGTCATCTCAATTGCCATCCTATATGACAATAAATTCTTTCCCTTTGTAAATGAATCAGAATCTCCATTAAAGTGGTTTATAAATTTTTTGTGAATAATCTCTTTATATTTATTTAACATCTCTTTGATGTTCGAAATAGTAATGTTTTTTGGATTAGGGATACGCTCTAAACCATTTTTATCATATCGTGCAAAAGGATAATATAACTCTTGTAATGTTTCATGAATTATTGTGCCAAAAGTAGCATTTTCAACTTCTTCTTCTACAGAGTTAGATTCACCAAATTCCATAACATATCTAAAATAAAAATCTAATGAACACATTAAATATTTTTTTAACATAGATGCAGAAACAGAATTAGAAATAATAAAATCCAATCTTTTTTTTATTTCTGGTGTCTTAATAATATTAGTTAAAACAACACTTTTTTCGACGTCTAAAGAATATGTTTTCTTTTGAATTTTAATCTTTTTATTCAAGTGATTTAACTCCATTTCGATCTGCATCAAATAACGACTTGGTTCATTAATTCCAATAGAATCTGTTGAGCTACAGTAAGTAATATAAATATCTGAACAAAAGTGCAATAAACGATAAAAATGATGAGCAAATAACCCCTGCCTTTCTCTTATGGTAGGGAGCCCATAATGCTGTCTCAAATCCATTGGGATAATGGACTGTATAGAGTTATTTAAAGGCAGTTTACCTTCATTCATTCCTATACAGATAATTCTTTTAAAGTCAAGACAACGAGTTTCTAGAAGTCCCATAATTTGCAATCCATCCATTGGGTTACCATGGTAAGCTATAGATTTTTTATCCCAGTGTTGACTGAATAAATTATTAAAAGATTTTAAAGTCATCTCTGGCAGACCTTCATATATAATGTTTTGAAAGTCAATTAGTGAATAATCAAAACTCTCGATAATAGCCTTTTCAAAAGAAAATTCTTCCCTCAATGAGGAAAAAATATACTTATTTAAATCCCTAATATAAAAAATAGCCTTATTCCAATCTGAAAGCCAATCGGACGATATTAAATTAAGTATTTTCTTTAAAAAAGAACTTATTTCAAGATTCTTATAATTTAAAAATATTCTATTATTCTTAAGAATACTCTGCTCAATATTAACTATTTTCTTTTTCTCTTCTTCATTAAGGATAGAGATAATAAATGGATGATTAAATAAGTTCAACAAATCATTATAATAAAATGCATTTGTGTTAAACCTCGACTTATTCTCTTGTATTGAAAAAATTATTTCTACCCATGTTTTAACCGCCGTGTTTCGTATTGGTAAACCTAAAGTTATATTTGCTTTTTTTATATTAGCAGGTAAGTTCTTTAAAAGTGGTCCAACTAGTGATTCATCTGCTAATAAAATCATTGTTTGATCTACTTCATCTTTAGGAAGATCTTGCAATATAGTTGAAGCAACCTTTACCTGACCTGTAATCTGAACACAATCAAAAATTTCAACATTCATCTTTTTGTTAGAAATTTCATCTTGAATAAAGTCTATACTTTGCTTATCTAAAAACCCTAATAATTCTCTTAAAAATCTACCTGCTTCGTGAGATTTTTTATTAAAATAATAATCATCTGCGTCGATAATTACATGGGCTTTACCTATTCTTTCAAGTTGTTTTATAATAGACATCTCTGACTTGGATAAAGCGTTTAGTCCAGCAAATAAAAACTGTTTATCCTTATTTTCTTTAAATAAATGATGAATATTCTCTGACAAAAACTTAAATGATTTGCCAAAATAACAAGCCTTTTTATCTAATAATGATTGATTTAATAAATTATAATATGTTGGGAGGCGTTCCCAAAATTCCATGAAACGACTCTGATTCTCTGTGACTTCAGTATCTCCAAAACTCCAACTTTCAAGTTCTTTAATATCAGATAAATTTTTAAATACCTGATTACTATCCAATAAATATCGATCAATTTCATTAAAATCATTAAGAATAATATTACCCCAAGTTAAAAACTCATCAAATGTGCATTCATGAGTAGCTTGAAATTGATCTAAATGGATTTCAAATAAACGAACCAGAGCTCGAGTATTGTCAATGACTGTTTCTCTACTATGATGTTTAATCCAATTGTCAATAGTGAAAATTTTTGGAGAGATAATTGGTCTTCCATAGACCTTAAATAGCGCTGATGACAAGTACTTCTTAGCTCTCTCTGATGGAAGAACTATAGTTAAATTATCTAGATCTAAGTCCTGTTCAAAAATATAATTCGCTACTCTTGAAATAAAATTCATCTTAAAAACAGCTATTTTACAATTAACCTTTCAATATTCTGTTCACCAAAAGAATATGGAATATATGCTAAACTAGGTATCTTTTTTGTAATTATTATGGGTGTTTTCTTACCTATAGAAATTGTACCATGAGTGTCAGGTAAATCCATAGCATAAGCTGCGTTTAGGGTAAGTGCGTTTAGGGCCTCTTCAGGTGTCATCTTCATCTTAATACAAGCTAAGGACCAAACAAAAGATAAATTGCCACTAGGAGTACTCCCTGGATTAAAGTCACTTGCAAGAGCAATAGGTATATCATTTTGAATTAGTCTTCTCGCATTACTGTATGGAATAGACAAAAAATATGAGCAACTAGGTAGTATAGTTACAATTGTACTTGTTCCTTGCAATGCACAAATATCATCATTAGATATTTCTTCCATATGATCTACTGATAGAGCGTTCTTTTCTACAGCCTTTCGAACTCCACCTATTGAAGAAAATTGATTAACGTGAACCTTAGGTCTTAATCCATAATTAATGCCAGCATCAAGAATCTGTGACATATCATCAACAGAAAAATAATTTCGTTCGCAAAATACGTCAATATAATCCGCTAATCCTTCCTGATTAATTTTAGGTAACATTTCATTAATAATCTGATCAATATAACCTTTATGATTTTCTTTAAATTTAAGTGGATAAGCATGTGCTCCTAAAAATGTTGATTTGATGATAATATCACTTTCTGCTTTAAGCCGCTTTATGACACGCAACATCTTTAATTCTGACTCAATTGTTAATCCATAACCAGATTTAATTTCAAGCGCACCTGTACCATAAGACTTTAATTGATCTATTCTTTTCATAGAACTATTAAATAATTCATCTTCTGACATTTCTTGTAATCTAGCTGCAGAATTTAATATCCCTCCACCATTAGAGGCAATGTCTTCATAGCTTAATCCATTAATTCTATGAACAAACTCTTCTTCCCTTGATTTTGCAAAGACAGTATGTGTATGAGAATCGCAGAATGCTGGTAGAACAAATTTCCCTTCAGCATCAATTACTTCTAAATCTCTCCAATCAGTTACTCCTGAACACTCTTTCATTTTCCCATAAGAAACAATAACGCCATCCTCTATAGCTAAAAAAGCATTTTCTAAAATAGGGAGTTCTTTCATTTCATCGCCTTTTCGAATTTTTGGTAAATTCTCACCACACTGAACTAAACCTTTAATATTTTTAATCAAAATTTTACTCATAACAACACAATTTTAGACAAAAACAATGACTTCATAACATAGTTACTAAATAATTTATAAACTCTTTTTACGATTTAAAGAAATTAACTAACTTCGATTTGACTAAAATTTCCTTATTAGAAAGGAATTTAAAAATGCTCGAGTGGCGGAACTGGTAGACGCGCTGGATTCAAAATCCAGTTCTTTCGAGAGTGCGGGTTCGATCCCCGCCTCGAGTACTAAAAAAAAACATGTCTCAAAAAACAAATTACAGCGCACTAACAACACTAACGACTGTTTTTTTCTTTTGGGGATTTATCGCTGCAGGCAATAGTGTATTTATTCCTTTTTGTAAAACATATTTTAATTTAGATCAATTTCAAAGTCAACTTATTGACTTTGCTTTTTACGGTGCATACTATTTAGGTGCTTTAGCACTCTTTTTATATGGCAGCTCATCAGGCAAAGATTTAATCGGTGTATGGGGCTATAAAAAAAGTATTGTATACGGGTTATTATTCTCTGCATTAGGTGCAATAGCAATGATTCTATCTGTATACTTTAATCTATTTACGGGTATGCTTATTGGTCTTTTTATAGTTGCTCTAGGATTTTCTCTTCAGCAAACTTCCGCCAATCCCTTTATGATTTCGCTTGGTGATGAAGCTACAGGATCAAGCAGGATAAATCTTGGTGGTGGAATAAATAGTTTAGGTACAACAATTGGACCTTTAATCGTTTCCTTATCACTATTTGGTACAGCATCAGCAATTAGTGAGGAAATGATAATCTCATTAAGTCTGTCAAAAGTGATTATTCTTTACGCATGTGTAGGTATACTTTTTATTTCTATCGCTGCACTATTTGGGCTATCAAAAAGAGTCCCAGAAGGCAAAATAAAAATAACAGAAGACGAGCAAGGTGATAATGTTGCAAAGGCAACCAAAACATTACTTATAATTACAGGTCTTTTAATAATTTCATTTGCTCCTGTATTCTACAGCTACAAACCTAATTTAAACTGGAATATAAATGATGCTGAAAATATTAGGATTATTGGATGGTCAGCAGGCCTTGTTATTATAATAGTAGGATTAATATATGCATCAGTAAAAGGAGTAAAAGAAAGAAAAGGTTGGGGAGCTATGCAATATCCTCAACTTACACTTGGAATGATTGCTATATTTTTATATGTCGGTGTTGAAGTTTCTATAGGTAGTAATTTAGCAGAACTTTTATCTAAAAATAAATTTGGGGGGTACAACTCCTCTCAAATTGCTCCATTCATCTCTATGTATTGGGGTTCATTAATGATTGGACGATGGGGAGGAGCTATAACTGTATTTAATTTGACAAAGCAAACAAAAAAAATTCTTCGTTTTTTTGTCCCTTTAATTGCTTTTAGCATAGTTCTTATTTTAACTAAATTTTCTGGGTATAAAATTGATTCTTTATACTGGTATTTTCTGTGCGTAATTATTCAAATTATAGCCTTTTTTATCACAAAAGATAAACCTGCTTATACTCTATGTGTCTTTTCTGCATTAGGAGTAGTTTCTACAATTATTGGATTAAACACAAGTGGTATGTTAGCAGTATATTCTTTTTTAAGCACTGGGTTATTCTGTTCTATTATGTGGCCCTGTATTTTTTCTCTTTCACTTGCCAGATTAGGTAAACTTCAAACACAAGGTTCAGCGTTTCTTGTCATGATGATTCTTGGCGGAGCAATAATCCCACCACTTCAAGGAAAAATATCTGACCTTATAGGCATTCAACCTTCATTTATGGTTGGTACAGTTTGTTTTATATACATTTTATTTTTTGCAATTATTGTTAAAAAGATACTAAAATAGAAGAGTATAAACTTTAAATAAAGAATTATATTTACGCTAAATTAATTTGATATGATTTTAGATAAAATAAAAGGTTTGCATCTGATTATTTTAAAATTGTATTTTTCCAAAAAATATTCGTTCATATGTTCCCCTTCTTAAAATTAATAATCAATCACTCAACTAAAATGTTTAATTAAAAACCCTAATATAATTTTTAAATATGTTATATCTTAAAAAAGATGAAATCAATAAAAAAATACAATTTAGTATTCTTATTTTCTTATTAGCAATACTAATAAGCTGCGGAGAGGTAAATTATCAAAAAAATCAAAAAATAAAAGTTATTTGTACAACAGGTGTGATAGCTGATGCAATAAGTAATATTCTTCCTTCAAATTTTGAGGTAAAATCATTGATGGGACCTGGTGTTGACCCTCATACATATAAAAGCAAAACATCAGAAATAAAGAATATGATGAATGCAGATGTTATTATATATAATGGAATTGACTTTGAATCAAATTTAATTGATGCAATAGAGGAAATAGGGAAATACAGTCTCGTTGTTAGTTTAGGAGACATTGTGCCAAAAGATAGGCTCAGGAAAACTAACGATTTTGGAGGCACATATGACCCTCATTTTTGGCACGATGTTAATTTATTCGCTAAATCTATTCAGTTGGCAGGTAGGAAGATGTCACTTGAGTTTTCTAGCTATAAAAATTATATCGATTCTTCTTCAAGTTCTTATGTTAAAAAGTTAATTGAAACTGAAAAATATGTCAAGAATCAAATTTCTAAAATACCTGATTCTTCAAGAGTTTTAATTACCGCACATGATGCTTTTGGATATTATGGTCGATTATTTGGAATAGAAGTAAAAGGTTTGCAAGGAATTTCTACATCTTCAGATATATCTATAAGAACAATTACTGAATTAACTGATTTTATAGTTTCAAGAAATATACCATCAATATTTATTGAAAATTCTGTTTCTCAAAAAAATATTAATTCCGTTATTGAGGGATGTAAATCAAAGGGATTGGATTTAAAGATTGGTGGAACATTATATAGCGATGGATTAGGAGATTCAAATAGTGGTGCTGATAGTTATATAAAAATGATAAAAAAAAATACTAATTCGATAGTTAATGGCCTAACAAAATGATTAAGAAAGTGAATGATCCAATAATTGAAGTTCACAATTTAACAGTGTCTTATGATAATAACCCAGTAGTTTGGAATGCTAATTTTAGTGTCCCACAAGGTAAAATGGTTGGAATAGTTGGTCCAAACGGCGCTGGTAAATCAACATTACTTAAGTCAATTATGGGGCTTATTCCAAGAAGTACTGGAAATATTAAAATATTCAATAAAAATATTAATAGTGTTATTTCAAAAGTAGCTTATGTCCCTCAAAAAGAATCTGTTGATTGGGATTTCCCAGCAACGGTTTTTGATGTAGTTGAAATGGGTAGATATGGTAAAAAAAACCTTTTTAAAAGATTGAATAATAATGACAGAAAAATTGTTTCTGAATCATTAGAAAAAGTGAAAATGGAAAATTATCATGACTATCATATTTCTGAACTTTCAGGGGGACAACAACAACGTGTATTTATTGCAAGAGCTTTGGCACAAGAATCTGATATATATTTTATGGACGAACCCTTTTCAGGTATTGATATCGCAACTGAAAAAACAATTTTTCAAGTTTTATTGCAATTAAAAAAAGAAGGGAAAACAATTTTTGTTGTTCATCATAATTTGCAGTCTGTAATGAACTACTTTGATTGGACAATTTTAATCAACAAAAGAATTATTGCAAGTGGACCAACCTCCGATGTTTTTACTCAAGAATTTTTGCGAAGAACTTACGATGGAAACCTAACCTTGGCCGAAAAAACTGAAAAAGATTTAAAAAGAAGTAATTTATAAAAACATAATTATAAATGAGTTTTTGGCGTGATTTAATATATTTTTTTTCATTTCAAGATGCAAATATAAAATATGTTGTTTTAGGAACAATAATTTTGGGCTTCACTTGTGGTATTGTCGGTGTTATTGTTGTACTTAGCAAAAAAGCATTAATAGTAGATGCAATTTCACATGCTGTATTACCAGGTATTTGTATTGGATTCATGTTTTCAGGAGTAAAGAATCCAATATATTTAAGTATTGGAGGGATGATTGCAGGGGCAGCGGCTGTCTATTTAGTGGATTGGATGTCGCGTATTTCAAGAATTAAAAAAGATGCTTCAATTGCGATCTCTTTATCTATATTTTTCAGTTTTGGTGTAATTCTTCTCAATATTATTCAACATTCAGAAAATAGTAATCAAAGTGGCTTAACTGACTTTTTATTCGGTAAAGCGGCAACAATAATCAAATCTGATTTATATATTTTTTCAATAATATTTGGAATAGTAATTTTGACTTTAACAGTCTTTTACCAGCATTTTAAAATTCTATTATTTGATAAGTTGTTCGCAACTACTATTGGGTTGAGTGAAAAGTTTGTTCAAGGTCTAATTTCTGGGTTAATTATAATCAGTACTTCCATTGGAATTCAAACAGTTGGTATTGTTTTAATGAGTGCTCTTCTTATTACTCCAGCATCCTCTGCGCTATTTTGGACAAATAGCTTTAAAAAAGCAATTTTATTGTCAGGACTGTTTGCTACATTTAGTAGTGTAATAGGAGTATTTATTTCTTTTTTATCTACTGATATGCCAACCGGACCTTGGATTATTGTTGTTCTATCTTTATTTTCTTTATTTTCTGCTTTCTTTTCAAAAAAAGGGCTTGTAGCGAAGAAAATAAAACTTTTAAAAAACAAAAAAAAATTATTATCAGACAATATAATAAAAATAATTTATGAAGCTGAAAAGTCAAATAATCAATTTAAGAAGCAAAGAACTTTTAGAGAAATTAAAAATATATATTCAACATCATCATCAGAACTAAACTCAGGGATAAAAATTTTAAAAAAACATAACTATTTAAAACACTCACAAGGTTTATATTCTATAACAGATAAAGGGATAATTAAGGCAAAAAAAATAATTCTGTTAAATGTTTTATGGGAGTTTTACATGGATAAAATATTAGACGTAAACCCTTACCATTTACCAAATGGTTCAGAAACTATTAATCAAATTATAACTCCTTCAATCGAAGCCGAATTAATAAAAAGAAATATTGAATTTAAAATTATTACAAAAAATAAAAATTGATGTTTGATTTTTGGATTATTTTAACTGCTTGTATAATAGCAATAAATTCAAGTTTACTTGGGAGTTTTTTGGTACTTAAAAAAATGAGTTTAATAACCGATGCTCTTTCTCATGCTGTATTACCTGGAATAGTAATTGCCTTTTTAATATCAGGAGAAATCAATTCTTTTTGGATGCTAATTAGTGCTAGTATTTTTGGAGTTTTGTCTATTATAATAATAGATTGGTTAAATAATGTGGGTGGATATAGTAAAGACAGCGCTATAGGTATTATATACACCTTACTATTTGCCGTAGGGATTATATTAATTACTTCAAAGGCAAGAAACTCAGATATTGATGTGGAATGTGTTTTATTTGGAGATATTAATACTGTTCCTATTATTAAAAATCCTTTAGGAATACCAACTCCAACTTTTAATCTTTCGATTATATTATTTGTAGTCAGTTTAATTATGTATTATGGTATAAAAGGATTCAAAATAAGTAGTTTTGATAAAAATTATGCAAGCTCAATAGGTGTTTCAGTAACCTTTTGGAGCTATCTACTACTTTCTCTTACAAGTATATCAACAGTTTTTAGTTTTGATAGCGTTGGAGCGATTATGGTGATCGGTTTAATGGTTATTCCACCTTCTTTTGCTAATTTAATTACGAGAAAATTATCTGTTTTTTTAATTTCGGCAGTTCTTTTTGGAGTTTTTTGCTGTATAATTGGACATTTAATTGCAATTTTAATAGATATCCCAACTGTTCCCACTATATGTGTTTTAATGGGTATAATTTTAGTTTTAACTGTAATTTTAAAATCGATAAAACAAAGTTAAATTAACCGCTATGTTAATTAACAATAATCTTTTATCAACAAGCATTTAATAATTGTTCATTCATAATAAAACAAATATAAATTATTTGTCTTTTGATTTTATAACTAAACGAGCCGTTTCACGAGTTATTTGTTTTAAAATAACTTCTTTGTTTACCGTTAGTTGTTTTATGGTTTCTGAGTTATAATGTCTAATTGTAACTAACTCTAATCCTGTATTATACCTCACTTGATAATTGTCCGTAAACAATAGTAAAAGTTTTTGAATATTAACCTTATCTGCATCTAATACAATTGAAAATTGTAAAGCAGAATTCTGCATCAAATTAATCTTAGCATTAGCTTTTGAAAGTCGATTAAAAATATCACTTAAATTGTCTTCTACAATAAAGGAAAAGTCTTTTGGTGTAAACGAAAAAAGAACTTGGTTCATCTTAAAAATAAAAGAAGGGACTAATTTGTCATTTAAAATACATGAGTCTATTATAGTACCATCAGCCTTCGGGTTTTTAAATGACTTTACATAAAGAGGTATGTTTTTATTTTGAAGTGGTTTTATTGTCTTTGGATGAATTACAGAGGCACCATAATATGAAAGTTCAATTGCTTCTCTAAAAGATATTTTTTCTAATTTAATTGTATTATCAAACCATTTTGGATCAGCATTTAACATACCTGGAACGTCCTTCCAAATTGTAACATCTTGGGCACAACAGCAATAAGCAACTATTGCAGCAGTGAAATCAGAACCTTCTCTCCCTAATGTTGTTGTAAATCCGTCGGAATTATGACCAACAAAACCTTGAATTATCTGAAAATCATATTTATCATATTGAGATAGAAAATCAGCTTGGAACAATGATGTTGTAATCTCCCAATTAACCTCAGCTTCACTGTAGCATTTATTTGTCCTTATTAGCTTCTTTGCATCTACAAGCCTTGCATTAAAGCCTTCTTGAATTAAAAATTCACTGATGATTTTTGTTGAAATTTCTTCACCAAAACTTACAACTTGATCATATACAAAATCATAATTTTCACAATTACTAGATTCATACATAGAACTTAAAAGAACAAAAGTTTCTGAAACACTATTATAAACATCATTCGTTCTATCATTAAATAGTTCTTCTATAATAGAAAAATGAAATTGCCTACACACCTCTATTTTTTCTTCAAATAATTCTTTTTTTCTGTTTATCAAACAATTAACCGTCTTCTCTAATAGATTAGTTGTCTTTCCCATTGCTGAAATGACAATTGCTAATTTCTCATTATCATATAGAGAAATAATACTAGCGATATTTCTAATTGATTTAGCATCCTTTACAGAAGCACCACCAAACTTGAAAACTTTCATTTAATTTATTTCTAATAATTATTTAATATTTACAAGGTAAATAAATATTCGAATTAACTATTAATTTAATCTATCTGTTAATATCCTCATTTCTATTACAGGAGATATCTTCTCATAGAGAATATTATTCACAGCTTCAACTATCGGCATTTCAACTTGAAACTTCTTTTTGATTTCCATCAAACTTTTAGCAGCATAAAATCCCTCGGCAATCATGTCCATTTCTAGTTGAGCTGATTTAACCGAATAACCCTTCCCAATCATATAACCAAATGTTCTGTTTCTAGAAAACTTAGAATATGCTGTAACTAATAAATCCCCTAAATAGGCTGATGATTTAACATCTCGATGAATCGGACTCATTTCATCAATTAAATTTTCAGTTTCCTGAATTGCATTTGAAATAAGAACAGCCTGAAAATTATCACCATAACCTAATCCGGAACATATCCCTGAAGCTATAGAGTATACATTTTTTAAGACCGCAGAAATTTCTGTACCAATTAAATCATCTGAAATTGTAGTTTTAATATATCTACATGCTAATATTTCTGCCATTTCTTCGGCTAACTCCTCATCTTGACAAGCAACTGTTAAATATGAAAGCCTCTCTAAAGCAACTTCTTCTGCATGACAAGGCCCACATATAATTCCAATACGATCATAGGGTATTCTAAAAGTCTTATGGATAAACCGAGCGGGTATAGCATTATACTCAGGTATAATACCTTTTACAGAAGAGAAAACTATTTTTTCATTAAATAACTCGGGAGGACAATTTTCAAACAAATTAACCAAGAAGGCAGATGGAGATGCAATAATTACAATGTCTACTGGTCTAACTACTTCAGCCAAGTCAATACTAACATTAATTTTATTTAAATCAATCTCAACTGATTGTAAATAATTAGGATTATGTCTATATTTTAAAATATGATCTACTGCTGTTTCATTTCTCATATACCAATTTAATGAATCAACATTATTACTTAAAATTTTAATAAGAGCAGTAGCCCAACTACCACCACCAATTACAGCTATTTTTTTACTATCACTCATAAATTATGACATAGACAAACAAAGTTATTATTTATTATTTTAAATAATTTATTTACTCCCATTTAATGGTAACTTAATTATGAAATTAGTGCCACTTCCAATAATACTTTTAAATGTAATTTCCCCTAGATGATTCTCAACAATTTGTTTCACCATTGCTAAACCTAAGCCCGCTCCTGTAGTCTTGGTAGTGAAATTAGGGACAAATATTTTGTCATATTGCTCTTTAGATATTCCTACACCATTATCACTAACCGTAATAATAACGTATTTATCTTGAGCATCTATGTTAATACTCACCTCTCCTTTAATATTATCTGGAATAGCTTGAATAGAATTTTTCAAAAGATTATTAAACACACGTATAAATTGATTCTTATCAGCCAATAAAAATACTTCCTCCCTATTTGATCTATATGTTACTGAAGTATTAACATTAGAAGCAAAAACCTCTATAACATGGCTTATTAATTTAATAATATCTAAATTTCGTTTTGATGGATAGGGCATCTTAGCAAAAGTAGAGAACTCATTTGCGATTCTTGTTAATGAATCAATTTGTTCAATCATGGAGTTCGCAACTTTCTTCACTTTCAATGTGCTGTTGGGATCATTTTGATTATATGTCCGTAATAATTGTTGAACGCTAAGTTTCATTGGAGTTAAAGGATTTTTTATCTCATGGGCTACCTGTTTTGCCATTTCTCTCCAGGCAATTTCACGTTCACTCTGAGCTAATTTCTGAGCTGCATGCTGAAGCTCCGCTAACTTCTTATTATATTCTTTAACTAAAGAACCAATTTCATCTTCCTTATCATATGAAATTGGTTGATTATGTTTTCCAAACTTTACTTGAGAAAAACTATTTTGCAAAATCCTTAAAGGTTCTGTAAGCCAATTAGAAATAAAAATTGCTATGATTATTGAAATAGCTAACAAGAAAATAAAAACATTAACAATAGCAACTAAAAACTTTTGTATTTGATTTTCAAAATCTCTTTGTTGACCAAAATGCTGCAAATTAATATACCCCATCAAATTACCTGAAGAGCTATAGAAAGGCTTATATGCAGAAGAATATTTTAATTGTCCAATATTTTCAAAATGAATAAACTCACTTTGACGTAAGAATTTTAGATGTTGATATGCATTTGAGTTTATCTGTTCACTAATTAGACCAACATTAAAAACTTTTGGTCTAGATGTTGCCAACAAGTAGCCCTCTTTATCATACATATTTATATCCGTAAAAAAAACCTTTGAGAAATTCTGTAATAATACTTGAATATAATTCCCATGATCTAAAATACTTAACTTATCATAACTAGAAAGCTTTGATTTTATCTCAGTCTCTACAGACTTTAATTTTTCTTTAATAACATCATCTGTAAGTTCATTGTACTGATCACTAACAAAAACTCCTGACCCCCATCCAAAAGCAAATAAAGATAAAAACACCAATGAGATTAATCCAACCTGGATTTTCAAAGCAAGACTAAATGTTTTGCCAAAACCTCTATCCCTATAAGGGATAAAGATTAAAGGAAGCAGAAGAATGCCATATAGTGTAAATAAATAGGAAAAAGATGTTATATAGTCAACAGGCCTTAATTTCTTTTTAGATAGAATCAAAACTTCATGACTAGACTTTTTTAAAACATAATGATTGTACCCCATGTAATCAAAAAACCCCTTATTCTCTAACTTAGATGGAATCATAAAGTTATAAGATGATGGATAATTAAACCCACCATATTTGGTTATCATCCTTCCATTATGGTACTTTACTATGGAATATGATTCAAGTGGTTCAAAAACATTTGCTTTAGATGAAACTAATAGTCTTGGGAAACCAATTTTTTCGGGTATTTTTTTTGATTTTAACGTGCAAAATAAAACTCCTTCCTCTTTGTTTTTACCAATAATTTTTTGACGTATTAAATAACTATATTGATTTGTATAATCATTAATAAAAAAAACATTCGAATCAATCTTTGAAATAACTCCAGAGCGTTCTATAACCCCTTGAAGATTTTCATATTTTTCAGTCCCTTGTTGTATGGCATCTATAATAGGATAATAGTTACTGTCAAACAAATAAAATTCCATTTCATATCTCTCCCAAAATCCTTTATAAAATCGTCGTTCCATTCTTGCTTGAAATTTCGACATACTTATTGCTCTAGGATAACTAATTAAGCGTTTTAAATAATTATCCCTTGATATTTTTTCTTTAATCAGAGTATATTCAACCTCTGTTACAATATTCTTTTCAGTTGCAAGTTGATTGGCATATAATTCACGTTCACCCTTTTCTTTTCGATTATTAAAAGAAGAAAGATTAAATGCCATTACAATCGAAAAAATAAACAATAAAATAATGCCTGAATTTAAATTGTTTGACCTATCTAGTCTATATACAAGATATAGAACAAACTCGTAAAATATTAAAGGGAATATAGCTGCCAAAAATAATTCATAACCATAATTTATTTCAAAAAAGAAATAAAATAGTGAACACAAAAAAATAAAAACAGCCAATTTAGAGGCAGAAACTAGATGATTATAAAATATCTCTATGATTCCTTTCACCAATTTAAAATAGAAGTAAAACAATGCTCCTATGCTTGTTATCGCGATAATTGAATATATATTTAATGAAAAAAGTTTGTCAATAACCAAGGGGATTGATGAATTATCTACTAATGTTTTGGTTAGATATAAAATTAGAGCCCAAATAAAGAAAGAGATCAAGAGTAAAACTAATGCAAAATATTTTTTGAATTTAGATTTAGATATGACAACTATTCGTTTTGTGATATAGTCTAGAAGAAAAATTAACACTAAAATATTGACTAAATATTCAAAAAAATTTGGGAGCCATCTATTGGTTGCATATAGACTAGGATCAAATGCAGATGTATCATGCATAAATCCAAAAAAAGTGAATTTTAAAGATAAAAATCGTAAATAAACTAACAATGTTGGTATACACCAATCCCATTTTAAAGGAACAATTATTCTGCGTAAAAATAAAAGCCAAAAAATCAATGAAATAAATAATAATAGGAACATTATAATAGACTCAAAGAAAGTCGCCTCTTGATATATATTTGGTAGAATAGAGAATACATATTTTGAACTATTAGAATATATGGGAAATCCTACTTCTTCTTCTAATGATATTGAAGCAGAAAATGATAGATTGAAATTTGGAGCAAAATCATTCACTAACTCATTATTTTTATACGAATACTCTTGCTTGATTAATTTTGATGCACAGATTACATAGTCATCAAAGGTTTTTAATCTTGCATAATACCAACCATTTTGTAAATGTAATAATCCACTAGCTGGGTAATGTATATCAGCAAAACGAATAATTGGAAGTTGATTTGTGTTCCAAAAAACAAGAGAATCTCTGTGATAAACATGAAAACTATATCTATCTTGAATAACTTCTCTTTTCCATTGCCCTTCTATACCATTATTTTTAATTTCCTTTGATCTAATACGTAATGCATTTTCTAAAACTTTTTCAAGGCTAATGAATTCATTTTGAAATTGTCTAACTGATCCTTTATAATTTTCACTATATGTTTTGAAAAAAAATAATGCAAAAAAAATAGTGCAAAAAACTGCTAAAAATAAAATGTAATATTTTCTTAGAATTGTATTTAACATATTTAGATTTTATTCTCTATTTCTTTAATCAATAAATTAAAATCATTATCTGCATTGGAATCATTCCTAAATTCAAAATCTGCTCTTTTTTTGTATGGTAATATATATTTAGCATAGCAGGGGGCTACGTGATTTTCCCATTGGTATAGTATTGACTCTCTAGTATAACCTCTAGACTTTTGATCTCTATTTAACCTTCGTTCTAATTGTGTTTGGGCATCAACATTAATAAAAATAGTATAATCTAATTGATTATTAACGCCTTCATAATGAAATAAAAATAACCCCTCAACAATAATCAGGTCAGAAGGTTTTATTGTAACTAATCGATTCTTTTTTTGTGGAGTATTAAAATTATATTCACTAACTATCACTTCATTTTTTGCTTTAAGTTTAGTCAAATCTTTAACTAATCTAACTTCATCTAGAGCTGTAGGTAGATCAAAATTATACACCCCGTTTTCATCTTTAATTTGATCCTGTATAGGAAAATAATAGTTATCCATTGAGAATACACTTGGCCTAGATTCAATAAAGTGAGAACACAAACGTTTAAGTAAAGTTGTTTTACCTGAACCACTGCCTCCACAAATCCCTATTATCATCCTAATTGATTATTAATTATAATAGCTAAATATAAACTATTTATCTAAAAGAGGTAATTTTAAAATCTTCTTCTTTTTTTGTAAATTAGTAATACAATTTTATATCCATCCCCAATTAATCAAACTTAAAATAAATACAACTATGAAAATAAAAGCACTTATTATATGCACTACAATAATTGTAAGTTTTTTATCCTTTGCTCAGCAAGGAGATGGGGGGCAACCTAAAAGCCTTACGTTAGAATCAATTGAATCAAAAGTTTACGAGGAGCCGAATATAGATTCACTTCGTATAGAAGATTCTAAAGTCGATGGAAAAGGTATAGCTCCATGGAGATTTGGGTTTAATCATTATACTAATTTAAACATGAATAACTCTGGTTCATGGATAAAGCTTAATAATGGAGGTTCCCTTTGGTTGTTAAAAATAGTTTGTAAAGAAGCTCTGACAATAAATTTAACTTTAGATAATTTATTAATTCCTGAAGGAAACGAACTTTATGTTTACAATGAAGATAAATCTTTTATTTTAGGTAAATTCAAAGAAAATCACTTGTACAAAGGTGAGCTTGGGACAGAATTAATCCCTGGCGATATTGCAATTATTGAATATTATATACCGAAAGAGAATCTAGAACTTAAAAAAAGTCTAAACATAAATACAATTACACATGGTTATAGGTCATCACAAGAATTTATTGCTCTTTTAAAAGGTTTTGATGATTCTGGTAATTGTAACATGAATGTTAATTGTCCAGATGGAGACGATTGGGAATATCAAAAAAGAAGTGCAGTTATGCTAGTCTCTGGAAGTAGTGGGTTTTGCTCTGGAGCATTAATTAATAATACTGAGAATGATGGGACACCCTATGTTTTGACAGCCAACCATTGTTACAGTAATCCAACATCATGGATTTTCAGATTCAACTGGGAATCAAATGGATGCTCAAACCCAAATAGCTCGCCTTCTTTTCAGTCACTATCAGGTGCCATTTTAAGGGCAAGAAGGACTCCGTCTGACTTTTGCTTAGTTGAAATTACTGGTGGGTTGTCTGGAGGGACAATCCCTGGTTCATTCAATGCTTTTTTCTCTGGTTGGAATAATCAAAATGTCCCCCCAACATCTTCTGTTTGTATACACCATCCCTCTGGAGATATAAAAAAAATTGCCTTTGATGATAACCCAGGAAATTCAGTTACAGCAATGGGGTCTTCAGAGAATAATAGTAGTTGGGAGGTTAAATGGGACAGAAATACAACCACAGAAGGTGGATCCTCAGGAGCACCATTATATGATCAAAATAAAAGGATTATTGGTCAACTATGGGGCGGATCTGCATCTTGTTGGAATTTAAATGGGCCTGATTGGTATGGAAAACTTTCTAGTTCTTGGGACCCGTCTGGGAGCTCTAATAGCAAACAACTAAAGTTCTGGTTAGACCCTTCAAGTTCCGGTATTGGGGCAATAGATGGGTTTTATGTAGGTCAAGATGCTTCACTTAATTATGCAGATTCAAAGATTTATTTTGAATTATATCCCAATCCAAATAATGGAATTATTAATGTCAAATTAAACACAAATGACTATAAAGGGTATATTTTATTTATCAAAGATTTAATGGGTAGAATTGTCTTTAGATCAGAATTAGATTCATTTAATACATTAATTAATTTAAATAAATTAAATAATGGAACTTACCTATCAGTATTGAGAACAAATAATACTGAATATACTAAGGCTTTTATTCTTAATAAATAAGTGTTAGCTTTATGAAAAATTAACTACTATGAAATACTTATTTTTAACCTTTTCACTTGTCTCATTTATGACATTTAGTCAAATAAGTTATACTGTTAAAGTAACTAAACTTATGGCTCTTGCAGATGATTGCGACGGAGAGCTTACTATTCCGCCAATAATTCCAGGAGTCCCTCCGATTACAACCTGCCCATTTGCACCTCAAGATCCTGTTTTTCAACTCTGGGTCTCAGACAATGGAAATACAAATGAAGACTACTATTGCTGGGCATTTGACTCAGATGAAGATCAAGCTTATGGACTTTGGAATGATATATCAGATGTTGAAATTAAAAGTGAGTACAATATTGTTGCTGACCATATAAAATTTGAAGCTGCAGGCTTTGAATCTGATTTTATTATAGTTACTTGCTCTGAAGTTCCTCTTATTCCTAATGTAACTGATTTAATAAATCCAGATGAGTCAGTCTATGAACGTCAATTTATAGACCAAATCCCTTTCAGTGATATGCAAAGCGGTGTACCTTATACACAAACAATATCTCTAGGTGGGGTTTATTTTTTTGAAATAGAAATCCTCTATTTTAATTTAGCATCAACAATAAATCTATCCAATAACTCTAACTTTAATATTAGCCCTAATCCTAGTAAGGGTAATTTCACAATTAAACTAAACAATAACATAAATAATTTTTCAACTATTATTAAAGATGTTATGGGTAGAACTGTTTATTCTAATAAAAATGAATCAGAAATTGATCTTTCGAGTCAAAACCCTGGAGTCTACTTTGTTACTGTAAACTCCAATAATGGTTCTACTACAAAAAAAATACTTATTAAATAATTAATAATAATTTTCTTATCAATAAAGGGAGGAAGTTTTACTTCCTCCCTTTTTTAATATTTAATAAAAATATTTTTAGGTTCTGTGAAAAACCTTAGGGCTTCCCAACCGCCTTCTCTACCCATTCCAGATGACTTCATACCTCCAAATGGAGTTCTTAAGTCCCTTACTAACCAAGAATTAATCCATACAAGACCAACCTGCAATTGATTTGAGACTCTATGTGCACGTTTCAGATCTGAAGTCCATATAGTTGCACTTAAACCATATTCTGTTGAATTAGCCATCATTATGACATCATCTTCTTTTTCAAAAGGAATTAGTGTAACAACAGGACCAAAAATTTCTTCTTGATTTGTTTTACAATCAAAAGACAACCCTTCTATTACTGTAGGCCTTATATAATAGCCTTTATCATATGGCTTATCAAGTTTAACTTGGTTACCGCCAGTTAAAATTTTTCCTCCTTCTTCTTTAGCTATTTTAATATGAGAAAGAATCTTATTCATATGGGGCTTCGAAACAACTGAACCTAATTTAGCATTTGGATCAGCTGGATTTGATACTAATAAATTATCAACCTGTTTTACAAACTCTTCTTTAAATTTGTGATAAATTGATTTCTCTACAAAAATTCTTGATCCACAAAGACATATCTGACCCTGATTTGCAAATGAAGAACGAAGTGTCGTCTTAATCATTAATTCAAAATCACAATCTGCAAAGATTATATTAGGATTTTTTCCACCTAACTCAAGAGATGTTTTTTTAAACATTGAGGCGGCTTTTTGAGCAATTATACTCCCCGTTGCTGTTCCTCCAGTAAAAGATATTGCCTTAATACTTGGATGTTTTACAATAGAATCTCCCACTAAATTACCTTCACCATGCAATATATTCAAAACACCCGGTGGTAAACCAGCGTCTTTGGCAACTTGACCTAATAAATAAGCAGTATAAGGAGTCACTTCGGATGGTTTTGCAATAACACAGTTCCCTGAAGCTAAAGCAGGTGCGATCTTCCATGAAAATAAATATAACGGTAAATTCCATGGAGAAATACAACCAACAATACCAATTGGCTTTCTTATAGTATAATTTATACCTAACCCTTCCATATTATGTGATTCAGAAGCAAAATGTAAAATAGCCGTTGCAAAGAAATGAAAATTAGCTATTGAACGAGGTATATCAACACTTCTTGCCAAAGAGACTGGTTTACCATTATCCTTAGACTCGGCATTAATAAACTCTTCACTTCTCGCCTCAATCCCTTTCGAAAGATTAATTAAAATGTTACTTCTTTGTTCTTTTGACATGGACGACCAAATAGGGAAAGCTTCCTCTGCTGATTTAACAGCTAAATCAACATCCTCTTTAGAAGAATTAGGTATCAAACTATAAACTTCTCCGGTGGAAGGTTCAAAATTCTCCAAATATTGACTATTAATAGGGGCTCGATACTCACCGTTAATAAAATTTTTAAGCTTTTCCATTTTTTTTTTTGAACTATAAAAATATCTAAATTATTCTCATAGATTTTAATAATTGAATAATTGGTCTAAAAAGTAAATAAGTCAATAAAATCCCCACAATAACCCCTATCGTATTTGCTATGAAATCTTCTAAAGACATAAAACGACCAGGGACAAACTGTTGAAGTATTTCTATTAAAAATCCATAAGTAATACAAAATAAAATTGCGAGCAAAAACTTCTTCTTTTTTTTAAAAAAAATCAATCCTGCATTAAGCATCAATATCATATATGCAATAAAATGACCGATTTTATCATTTCCTATATTTACTGATTCAGATGGAATTAGACTCATGTATGCAATGCCTAAAAGAAATGATATAAATAATAGTCTTAATACCACAATAAATAAAGTTTAAAAAGATCATCATTAAAATTAACTAATAAATAACCCTGAAGCAATATAATCCGCACGAAGTTTACCCTCTTTTGTTAAAGTTAACACGCCTACATCTTCTTCAATCCACTTTTTGTCTTTAAATTCACTCAAAGCTAATTGAAATTCTTTTGTTAGCTTATTTAGCTTAGAAAGCTCATTCAAATTAACACCATAAATAGTTCTTAGACCAATTAATATTCTTTCATTAAACTGATCTAATTTTGATAGCTTCTCTGTCTCATTGTACCCGAGATTATTTTCTTTTATTTTTTTGATATAAATTTTATTATTTGATAAGTTCCAACTTCTTGATTCACCATTAAAAGAATGTGCGCTTGGTCCAACACCAAGATAAGAGAAGCCCTTCCAATAGTTTGAATTATGTTTTGATTCAAAACCTGATCGACTAAAATTTGAAATTTCATACTGTTCAAAATCACTTTTTTCAATCATCTCAATCAATTTCAAAAATTGATCTGATTGTACATCTTCATTTGGCAAATTTATTTTACGTTTAATTACCCTATCATTTAAAATTGTATTATTCTCCACAGTTAAACAGTATGCCGATAAATGAGTAATTAAATCATTTTGAATAATAAAATTGAGGTGTGAAACCCAATCTTCCATTGAAAGGTTGGGTAGACCATAAATCAAATCAACATTTATGTTATCAAAACCATACTTTTGAGCTAATAAAATAGAAGCAAATGAATCTTCAACTTTATGAGAACGATTCATCCAGTCCAAATCTGACTGCTTTAGAGACTGTATACCTATACTTAATCTATTAACACCATTTTTTCTCCAAATAATAAGATTTTCTTGTTTTATATCATCTGGATTGACTTCTAAAGTAATTTCGAGAGATTTTTTAACAACAAAATTTGAGTGTATAGTATCCAAAATTGACTTCAATTCATAATCTAATAATAAACTAGGAGTCCCTCCGCCAAAATATATGGTTTTTATTTCCTGATTATCAAGGTATTTTTTTCTTTCTATTATCTCAACACAAATTGCTTCTATCATTTCTGCTCGATACGAATTAAAGGATGTACTAAAATGAAAGTCACAGTATATACAACGCTGCTTACAAAAAGGAATATGAATATAAATACCGGCCATAGATATAACTAATAGAATTAAGCACAGATTAAAAATTAAATGTTTTATATAAATTTAGATAAATTTTAATATCTTAAAATTTTCTTTTGCCCATGAATATTAATGATCAAAAAAAACTATTACAAAAAGAGCTAGAAAAATTCAGTTTCATCTTAGGTGAGATATTACCTAAATATTTAGATTTACTAAAAAAGGAGAACAAAAATGATGATGAAAAAAAAGAACTAATTCAAACAGAAGAAACATTACTTGAAATTAACACAAAGATTGCTGAAATTAAAACAAAACTAGACCATGCTCTCTTTGGAGAAAAAATCAATCTATACTACCAAATTAAAGCACAAGCTAAGACTGGGGATGTGAATTCTAAAATCTACTTAGAGGAACTTAAAAAAAACCTCGAGAAATCAATAAAAACTGATTCTTTTTATAAAAAGAATTAACACTTAATTTGAAAAGATTCTATAACTCAAACTTTATCCCTTGAGCTAAAGGTAAATCATCTGTATAATTAATTGTATTTGTCTGTCGTCGCATATATATTTTCCAAGCATCTGATCCAGATTCTCGTCCACCTCCTGTTTCTTTTTCTCCTCCAAAAGCACCTCCAATCTCAGCGCCTGAAGTCCCTATATTAACGTTTGCAATACCACAGTCAGAACCAGCAGATGACAAAAACATCTCAGAATCTTTCAAATTACTAGTCATGATAGCTGAAGATAATCCTTGAGGAACATCATTTTGTATCGCAATTGCATTCTGTAAATCGCCAGAATATTTAATAATATATAAAATAGGGGCAAATGTTTCATCTTGAACAATTTGAAAACTATTTTTTGCCTCAACAATAGCAGGTTTAACATAACAACCTGATTCATATCCATCTCCTTCGTATACACCACCTTCAACTAAAACATTCCCCCCTTCCGATTTTGCTTTTTGTAAAGCATTTAAATATAAATTAACAGCATCATTATCAATTAGTGGCCCGACATGGTTTGCTTCATCTAATGGATTTCCTACTTTTAATTGTTTATATGCATTAACAATAGCATTCACAAAATTATCATATACATCTTCATGGATTATTAACCTTCTTGTTGTAGTACAACGTTGACCTCCTGTCCCAACAGCACCAAAAACAACACCCGGAAGAACAATATTTAAGTCAGCAGAAGGAGTTACAATAATAGCATTATTACCTCCTAGCTCTAATAATGATTTTCCCAAACGAGCACCTACAGAAGATCCAACGGATTTACCCATACGAGTAGAACCTGTTGCAGATACTAGAGGTATCCTTTTGTCATTAGCCATTAACTTCCCGATATCTGCTCCCCCAACAACTAAGCTAGAAACTCCTTCTGGGACACCATTTTGGCTAAAGACTTCCTGTGTAATCTTTTGACAAACAATTGCTGTAATTGGAGTTTTTTCTGATGGCTTCCATATACAAACATCACCACAAACCCATGCAAGTGCAGTATTCCAATTCCATACCGCAACAGGAAAATTAAATGCAGAAATTATTCCAACAACACCTAATGGATGATATTGCTCATACATCCTATGACCCGGACGCTCTGAGTGCATAGTTAAACCATGAAGCTGTCGAGAAAGACCTACAGCAAAGTCACAAATATCTATCATCTCTTGTACCTCACCTAAACCTTCTTGATAAGATTTTCCCATCTCATATGAAACTAATATCCCAAGAGAATTTTTATACTCACGTAATTTTGTGGCAAGTTGACGCACTACCTCTCCACGAGCAGGAGCAGTCCATTTCCTCCATAATAAAAAAGCCTCCTGTGCCTTTAAAACAACTGCTTCATAATCTGCATCAGTAGACGAATTTACTGCAGAAATAGTCCTGCCGTCTACTGGAGATATAGATTCTATCTTCTCTCCTCTTGTGTTAAACCAATGTTCTCCCGTTGAAGCTCCCTTATTAATTGAATCAACTCCAAACTGAGATAAAATACCAGCAATATCAATTTCTTTAATTCCTTCTGCCATTTTTTTAGCTTTTTTTAGATTAATGGAAAACAAAATTACATTAAAATTTTGGTTTATTAAATAAACTTTAGCGTAAATAGAACACTAAGAATCTTGCCATAACCAATATAAACCAGCGGCTAGCGCACCCAAAGTAGTAGCTACTATATAAAGCCACAAATGCTCTAAATGACCTGAAGTAACTGCAGGCGCCAAACTTCGAAATGGATTCATACTTGCTTTGGATATAGGCCCTGCAAATAATGCCCCTAACATAATAGTCATACCAATGGCAATGGGAGCAAAATGTTGCTCTATTTCCTTCTTGCCTTGAGTGGTTAACAATATAACTAGCATCAAAATAAACGTTAAAATAAATTCAAGGACAAAAGACTGATAATCAGATCCACTAGGCAGAGTGGAACCTAAAAACTCGTTCTCTGGGAATATTAACTTTAAGGTGATACTAGCGGAAAATGCTCCTATCAATTGAGACAAAAAATAAGGTAAAAGGTCTTTTCTGGAATGTTTTTTCAGTAAGACTAAAGTTAAAGTAACTGCTGGATTCATATGTGCACCAGAAATTTTTCCGAAAGAAAAAATCATAACCATAACTATTAAACCCCAAACGGTAGCTACGCCTAAGTGTGAAATAATTCCCTGTGATTCAGTGTCTATTATCATTGCACCTGTGCCACAGAAAATCATAAAAAATGTTGCAATTATTTCCGCAATATATCTCTTCATAAATACGCTGAGCTAAATTCTTTACAATATATTTTAATCAAATCACGAGTAGATTTAAAACAATCATTTATATCATTTTTTGAACCAATAACTTTTGATGGATCTGGAAAACTATAATGAAATTTAATCGCATCAGAATCAAAATAAGGACAACGTTCTTTTGCGTTATCACAAACTGTAATAATAAAATCAAAGTCTAATCCTATATATTCATCTACATTATTAGAAGTATTTGATGAAATATCTATTCCATCATCTTTCATTATTTGAACTGCTTTTTGATTTAGGCCATGAACTTCAACACCAGCACTTAACACTATTGTTCCTTTAGAAGCAAATGCTTTAAGATACCCCTCAGCCATCTGGCTCCTACAGCTGTTGCCCGTACAGAGCACTAATACTTTTTTTTTTAAAATCATATCACTCCTATGTTATATAAAAATCAATATTAGTTATTAACACAAAAATAGTTATTAAATAATTATTACAAGATTGTTAGATTATAGAATAATTTTCTTTATTTACTGTAACATTTAGAAAAAAAAAATGAATCCATATATACTTATAATAAGCTTATGTAGTATTATTATACTTAGTTTTTTCTTCAATATAATTTCGAAAAAAACAAATATCCCTTCTGTTCTTTTATTAATAGCTCTTGGTATAGGTATAAAATACTCTATGGATTATTACGGGCTAATTGATGAAGACTTAAAACTTAACACAATACTTGAAATTCTAGGGAATATTGGTTTAGTAATGATTGTTCTTGAAGCTGCTCTAGATCTTAAATTAGAAAAAAAGAAAGCTAAATTAATTTTAAAGTCCTTTATTGTCGCTATACTTTGTTTAGTTGGATCCATGTTTGGTATAGGATATTTATTTATTTACATTTTTCCAGGCACAACACTTTATACGGCTTTAATTTATGCTATACCCTTAAGTATTATGAGTAGCGCTATTATTATTCCTAGTGTCAATAAATTAAATACAGAGAAACGCGAATTCATGGTATATGAAAGTACCTTCTCTGATATTATTGGAATTATGGTTTTTTACTTTATGATTGGCGCCCAAGGTAGCGTAGAAGGAACAGGTCTATTTTGGAATATCTCAATGAATATTTTATCAACCATTGTTCTTTCTACAATTCTTTCCTATATCATGGTCTACTTGTTTCAACATTTAACAATGCAAGTAAAACTATTTCTAATTATTGCTGTACTGCTAATGCTTTTTGCAATTGGAAAATACTTCCATCTATCTTCATTATTAATTATATTAACCTTTGGGCTTATTTTAAATAATACTGAAGTTTTCTTCCGAGGTAAACTCTCCCGATTTTTTAATAAAGAAAAGGTTGAGCCTATTCTACGTGACTTTCATGTTCTTACATTAGAATCAGCCTTCTTAATTAGGACTTTTTTCTTTGTTGTTTTTGGGTTGAGCATCTCTTTAGCATCTCTATATGATTTTGAAGTTACTATGAATAGTCTAGCGATTGTTGGTATTCTTTATTTTGTAAGACTATTGTGTCTTAAAATTTTTGCAAAAAAATTTATTTTCCCAGAATTATTTATTGCTCCAAGGGGGTTAATTACAGTTTTATTATTCTTTGTTTTAATTAAAAGCGATAATGTAAATATTCCTGATTTCGATACAGGATTACTACTATACCCTATTTTAATTACAAGTATTATAATGATGTTTGCATTGATTTCACACAGAGGAGAAAAAGTCACAGATGTCATCATAAAAAATATCCCTTTACTAAACAAGGATAAGGTCGAATCTGTAGCACAAGAAATAAAGGATACAAATCAAGATGATACGGAAAAAGAATAATCTACCAGGTAATAACTAATTTACCCGCAGTTTGGCCACCTTCTAATGCGTGATGAGCTTCTGCTAATTGATTAGTATTATATACTCCGCCTACTTGTGGTTTTATTTTACCTTCCACATATAATTTAAAAATCTCTTGTAAACAAAATAATATAACTTCAGGTTTGTCTTCAGCGATTTTTAACATATTAACACCAAGAATATTTTTAGATTTAATCATCAAAGAAATAGGTAAAACGAACCCCATCTTTAATAAAAAATTAAGCTTAGAAATAATCCCCATTTTCCCCTTTGAAAGTTCTGCTGCACCAAATAAAACAATTCTACCCCCAGAACCAAGCAATGAAAAATCTCTTTTGAATGTTTTTCCTCCAACAGGATTATAAACAATATCTAGACTTGACTGAGCAAACTTTTCTTTAATCTTTTTTATATAATCCCCCTCATTATAATTAACCACAAAATCTGCACCTAATTCTTTGACAAGAGACTCTTTTTCTCGACTCCCCACTTTTGCAACTACATAAGCCCCTTTTAGTTTCACTAACTGAATCAAAATAGACCCTACACCTCCAGCAGCGGAATGAATTAGAACTTTATCTAGTTTATTAATAGAAATTAAACTCTCTGACATATAGAATGCAGTAACGCCTTGGGTGCATAATGCCATGAGTGAGCTAGCTGGTTGACTTCCAACAATTACAGAAGCATCATCATATGTAATTACATGTTTTGCATAACCACCAAATCGACAAAAAGCTATTACTCTTTGCCCTAATTTTGACTTGTTAACTTTCGGCCCTATTCTAATTATTGTACCTACAACTTCGTATCCAATAATACATGGCAGGGGAGGTGCATCACGATATAAACCCCTACGAGCCATAATATCAGCATAATTTAATCCAAAAGCTTCTACTTCAATTAAAACTTCATTATCCTTTGGTAGAGTAATCTTAAATTTCTTTTTTTCAAATGCATCCTTTGATTCCCCTTTTCTTACAAGAAAAAAACCTTCTGTCAAAAAATCATTCATTACTTCTTATCTTTTCCTTCAATAATAATAACAGCCTCCCCTTTAGGAGGGTTTTTCTCGTAATATTCTTTAATTTCTTTCGCTGTACCTCTTTTAAATTCTTCATATAATTTTGTCAATTCTCGAGCAACACATACCTTTCTATCTTCTCCCATAAATTCAACAATTTGATTAAGACATTTCACTAACCGGTGTGGGGATTCATATAAAATTGATGTTTTATTCTCTGCACCTATTTCTTCCAACCGTTTTTTTCGACCCTTCTTATGAGGCAAAAAACCTTCAAACACAAATCGATCACATGAAAAACCACTTGATACAATTGCAGGAATCAAAGCTACAGGGCCTGGTAAGCATTCAACTTTTATAGATTTTAATATGCACTCTCTAATAAGTAAAAATCCAGGGTCAGAAATTCCAGGTGTACCAGCATCAGAAACCAAAACAGTCGAATTGTTGGAAAGTATCTTGTCAATTACACCAGATAATATTTTGTGCTCATTATGGGTATGAAATGACAATATTGGCTTAGAGATCTCCAAACTGTTTAACAGTTTTTTTGTTACTCGTGTATCCTCAGCTAAAATTAAATCAGACTCCTTTAGTACACGAATTGCCCGTAGTGTAATGTCCTCCAAATTACCTATAGGAGTGGGTACAATATAAAGCTTAGACATACTAAATTAATTACTATTAAAATGAATATAGAAATATTATTAGTAAAAAGACTCTTTTGGCTCTTTTTTATTTCCCAAGTATATAAAATCTATAAAAACATACAGCTAACATTGATGTTTTATTTTAAACTCTTTATTTAGATGTATTCTAAATATGTTTAAATGACAAATCTATGACAAAAGAAAAGTAATATGTAAGGATATTTGTATTGTGCAAGATTTAGAAAATAACAGTGCAAAAAATTCATTAAAAAAGCTTCATATTATTGCCTTTACGCATAATAATTTTTCTTTATCTAAAATTGGTAAGTTACACATTGAAGAAGAAAATCAGAAACATTCTCTCCCTGCATTTAAGTCAAAAATGGGGTTTGACGAAATAATGTTTCTTTCTACTTGCAATCGTGTAGAATTTATTTTTGTTACAAATAAAAAAATTAGCGCAACTTTTCCTAATAATTTTTTAACCCTACTTTATCCTAAACTAAATATAAATGAACGAGAAGAATACTTGTCTAATTGCATAGTTAAAAGTGAACTAAAAGCTTTAGATCATATACTTCGTGTTGCATCTTCAATAGATTCAATGATACTTGGTGAACGAGAGATTATAAGACAAGTTAGAGAGTCTTTTGAAAGATCAAAAGAAAACAAATTAACAGGAGATTTTATTAGGTTATTGATTGATCATACTATTGAAGTTGCAAAAAAAGTTTATACAGAAACAAACATAGCTAAGCGTCCAGTATCTATTGTTTCTCTAGCATATAAAAGACTAAAAGAAATAAATGCATCCTTAAATTCTAGTATTTTAATTATAGGAGCTGGTAAGACTAACACGAATATGAGTAAGTATCTTTTAAAATATGGTTTTAAAAACTTTCATGTTTTTAATCGCACTTTCTCAAAAGCACAAGTACTTGCGAACGAACTAAATGGGAAACCATACCAACTTAATGAGATTAAAAGCTTTAATGAGAAATTTGATATTATAATTACTTGTACAGGTTCAGAAAATCACATTATTACACATGATCTATATAAAACAATTTTAAAAGAAGACAAATCTCATAAGACTATCATTGATCTTGCAATTCCACAAGATGTATCTCCTGAAATTGTAAAAAATCATAACGCTTCACATATTTCAATTGAATCACTTCAAAAGATATCAAACAAAAATCTAAAAATAAGATCAAAAGAAATTGCGTTAGTTGAGGAAATTATCTCAAAAGGAATACTAAAGTTTCAACACATAAATCAAGTTAGAGAAATCGAAATTGCTATGCGTTCTGTTCCTGACAAAGTAAAGGAGATTAAATCTAATGCAATTAATGAAATTTTTAAAAATGACTTAAAGAATTTAGATGAAGATTCTCGTGAAACACTTGATAAAGTAGTCAATTATATGGAGAAAAAATACATTAGTATACCAATGCTTATGGCAAAAGATATCTTAATAAAAAAGAGCCTTAAATGAAAAGGCTTATCATTGGTTCAAGAAGTAGTAAGCTTGCACTATGGCAATCTAATTACATCAAATCTAAACTTGAAGCTTTTAATTATAAAATTGAAATTAAAGTAATTCAAACTAAAGGAGATTTAATTCAAAACCTTAGCTATAGTAAAATGGAAGGGAAGGGTTTTTTTACAAAAGAAATTGAAACTGCACTGCTAAATAAAGAAATTGATCTAGCTGTTCACTCATATAAAGACCTTGAAACAACAAGCCCAAATGGATTAAAAATTGGTTGTGTTTCAGATCGTGCAAATCCAGCAGACACATTGTTAATTAATAAAAATGCCATTGATTTATCTCAGGAGTGGTTACTTAAAAAAAATTCTACTATCGGAACTTCTTCAGCGCGAAGAAAGTCTCAGATTCTAAAATATATTCCCGATTCAAAAATTAAAGATCTAAGAGGAAATGTACCTACAAGGATACAAAAGCTAAAAGATGGTGCTTATGATGCAATAATTTTAGCTAAAGCAGGTGTTGATAGGTTAAATATCAATTTATCTGAATTTAAAGAAGTTCTTCTTGACCCTAAAAAGTTTGTGCCGGCTCCAGCTCAAGGAGTATTAGCAGTTCAAATCAGAAATGAAGATCAAAAAATCAATACGCTTTTAAATAAAATAAACGTAGAAAGTATTCAAAAACGTGTTGAATTAGAGCGACAAGTCTTAAGCTTATTAGATGGTGGTTGTCAACTACCTCTTGGAGTTTATTGTGATGAAATGAACAACTTATTTGTCTCTTATGCAAGTGATAAAGAGAAAAAGTGTATCCAATTGAAATATACAATTAAAAAGTTTGAAGGAATCGCTGAAAAAGTTGTCTCAGAACTAAAAAAATAATAATTAATTGCCTAAACGTCTTTTCATATCTAAATCAAACTCTGAGTGCGAATACCTAAATCAATTTTTAGCAGAAAAAAACATTAAACTTTTTTCTGTTTCCTTTTTAAAATTTCAAGGAGTTAAATTTAATGTCGATTTCAACTATGACATTATTTTTTTTACTAGTCCACGATCTGTTGTATTCTTTAAAGAATGTGAAAAAATCCCAAAAAATATAAAGATTGCCTGCACAGGATCTAAAACCGCTGAGCTACTCTTACAAATGGGTCATGAAATTGACTTTATAGGTAGAACAAGTGGTAATATTGAAAAAATTGCAGACGAATTTAACATTTGGTCAGAAAATAGAACTGTATTATTCCCTATATCTGACATATCACTAAAGACAGTCTCATCAAAGCTAAACAAAAGTAGGGTGTTCGAAGTTATAGTATACAAAACTATTATAAATAGTTCTAAAATTATTCCTTGCGACATCTATGTCTTTACAAGTCCCTCAAATGTTGATGGATTTCTTCAAAAAAATGACATAACAAACCAATCTATTATAATTGCTTGGGGGACAAGCACTGAAAAATACTTAGTTAAAAAAGGATTTAAAGTCCGACACACTTTGAATGATTCGTCTGTTAATAGTCTTTTAAAATACTTGCAGAATAATTTATAAAATTGCTATTTAATAAGCAGTTCTAATGTTTTCTGGCTACTAGTAGTTTCAACATTTAAAAAATATAACCCCGATGACAATCGATCTGTGTCTATTGTAACAAGGTTTATTCCAGGTTTTGCTTTTATCGTATTTCGACTTGTGATCCTACCCGTAATATCTTGGATATTAATGATAACATCCTGATTATTTACAACTTCAAAACGAACATTGACCTTCTTATCCGTTGGGTTAGGATAAATAATTAAATCTGTAATCTGATTATCCTCATATAGGCCTAAGTTATCATAAATAATTTCGTCTGAAGGGCTTCCATTATATATATTAATGTCATCTATATATATGTTATTACCCCCACCAGCTTCAAACTTAAATTTATACCTAAAATTTTCTACCCAATAAGGACTAGTGATATTAGTCATATGAACGGTAGTCCATTCAAATGATGGGGATGGTATAAACATTGATGATTGAACTTGACTGGAAAGTTGAAACCCATGAAGAGTTTTCCTTAGATCCCAAGTTTCTCCACAATCTTCAGTTACATATACTCTGAAAAAATCATCATCATTTGTGTTTCTTCGCTTATATGCATATCTAAAACTTAAAGTAACAGATGATGTGATGTCAGATAAATCTACAGGAGAAGAAATTAGTTCATCTATTGTACCCTCAGTTTGATTATAGTTAGTCAGCTTTACCGATTTATTACCCGTATTGGAGATGTTTGAAATTAACTCAAACCCATTTCCTTGTTCATTTTTTATTTCCCACTCTTGAATGTTATTTAAAGTTGAGTAATTTTCAAAACCTTCCCAAAAAGGAAGTGAGGAAGGTGATTCCATTACTCTAATATAATATGATTTCACCTCCGAATCACTTATAGAACCATCATTCGCTATTAATGAAACTTCATAAACACCTGGTGTGTTATAAGTAACCGAAGGGTTCTGAATTGTTGAAGACGATGGAGAGCCTCCTGGGAAAGACCAAGTCCATTGATTAACTTCATTGTATGAAAGATCTGTGAAATTTATAACCCCTCCAGGGCAGACAGAGGTCTTATCTGCCTCAAAATCTGCCTTACATAAATATAAATTACCATCAGCTCCCGTCTCTGTAAGATTAGATGCTGTTTTTAAATTATTTCTTCCTGCAGTGTTTGAGTTTAAAGCATTTCGCATTCTATTTACTTGACCTTGAGTAAACATCTTTGAACAATAAGAATAATTCATGTAATTTTCAACATTTGCTCTTGGTCCACAAGACATCTCATTTAAAGCACAAGCCGTTACACCTATCTCATTTGGAGTATCCGCGACGTTGTCATCATCATAGCAACTAGTAATATTTCCTGGGTTGTTATTTGGCCCCCAAGTGTGTCTCAAATTTAACCAATGGCCCACTTCGTGTGTTAATGTTCTGCTAGATCCAACACTCGATGTACCAATAGAACCTAAGTAATTATCTAAAACAAAAATCCCATTATAAAACATGTCATTTCCGGACCAGCCACTTGGAGTAAATGTATATCCAGCAGCACCTCCAATATCAGCACAAACATAAACATTACAATACTTGTTTGGTGGCCACTGACCTTGATAGATATCATTACCATTTATAATCGCATCAACTTGATCTTGTCCATCACTTCCATCAAGTGTCAAAGGGCTTTCTGTTCTAGTAATACCTGAAAAACATGACCCATCCGGAGCCTTTGTTGCTAACCTAAACTCTATATCTACATCAGCAGGCATACCTTGAAAATCCGGGTGGACATTATCAGCATCTAGATTCTCACGTTTAAAATCTCTATTTAAAATATTAAATGCATCTATAATCTGATCATCAGAAATATTTTCAGGGCCTTCATTATGTAAAACATGAAAAACGATAGGGATATACCAAACAATAGCTTTTGTATTTATTTGTTCATTTTCTTTTCTTTCTTGACTTCGAACAATTTCATCTTTAGCTAAAGCCTTTAAATAATCGGGGTTTTTGAGAAGTTCTAATTGTTTTTTATGCTGAGAACAATATTCAACCGTTTCACCATCCCTGGCATTAGATCTATCAAAAATTCTTTCTTGTGAGTCAATGAAAAAAGAAAAAGAAAAAACTGAAATAATGGAGAGTATTATTTTATTCATAGTTTATGAAAATTAAAGTATATTCTAGAGTGAAGTTAAGGAAACACGAGCATTTTCACAAATAAAATTTTAGCCGTCTTCTAATTATTCCTATAGATTACGAAGATCTACTTTAACATCACCCTTAAATGGAGTATTTAACAAAATCAGAAGTCTTTCTGCAGCATCTGAAGAAGATAGCAACTGATTGTTTTTTTTATAGCCAATAAATTTATCAACAAGAGAAAAGTTGTTTTTATCAGTTTGTCTAATTTGCTTTTGCATATCTGTTTCAATTACCCCAGGTGATATAGAATATGCTACAATATTGTTGCCCTTCTCTTTCTCTTCAAGGAAGAACGCTTCTGTAATAATATTAAGAGATGATTTCGAAGCACAGTATGACGCCCATGATGGTATAACCTTATCAGCGGCTCCTGAACTAATATTTATAAGACGAAAACCCTGTTTCAAATCTAAAGAATTATAAACTAAATTCGTTAATTCCGCAGGAGCAACGGTGTTTACCATTAAAACTTCTGAAATGTCTAATGATTTTTGATCAGACATTCGTTTAATATTACCTATTATCCCCGCATTATTTATTAATGTAATTTGACCTTTTAAATTAGGGAATTTTATTCGTTTAATCGCCTCTATGTCTAATAAATCACATTCAATAAAAAGAAAATTTTTGTGATCAAATTTGTGAGAGCGACCAATACCTATTACTTTTTCCCCTCTCTCAAGTAATAGACTAACAATTGCTCTTCCGAGACCTCGAGAAACACCTGAAACAATAAACATTAAAGAGACTCATTAATTTCAATAAACCGTTCGACACTCTTTGCAGCACCAAAAACGACTAGTGTATCTTTATGCTCAATTACCATGTTACTCTTAGGAACTCCTATTATATGTTGCTCTGTTTGATCTTCACCATTTTTAACAATTTCGTATTCACGTTTAATTGTAATCAGTGTCATTTCATATTTATTCCTAAAACCAACATCATCGATTGTTCTTCCAACGCAGCCTTTTGGAGCAATAATTTCGGCAATCTCATGGTTGTCTGGTAACTGAAGAAAAGAAACAATATTAGGGTTCAACAATTTTTCACTAACAACGTTAGCAACCTCATTCTCAGGAGTAAGAATTTCCTTTACGCCTATCTTTTCTAAAATAAGACGTTGGTGAGAGCCACTAGCTCTAGCAATAACTCTTTTAACTCCAATATCTAATAGGTGAACACAAGTAAGAACCGTCGCTTCAAAATTTTCTCCAATAGCTACGACGGCAGCATCCATTTTGTGAAAATCCTGAGACTTTAACGCACGCATATCCGTTGCATCTAAAGTTACTGCAAATGCAACTTCATCTTTAATTCTCTCTATCTTGTTCTCATTAGGGTCAAAAGCATGTACTTTAGCTCCCTTCTCAGCCAAATGACTTGCTATTGTATAACCATATCTTCCAACACCAATAACGGCAAATTTGTCAGCCTTCATCTTTTATTTATTATTTATTAAATAAAAATTATCAATACACAAATGTAACAACAATTCAACGGTTAACAAAAGTCAAAACAATGACTAAAACATTATTTAAAAAATCACTATATAGAATGAATGAAAATTTTAAACAAAAAGCCCTTACTGCATATTATTAATCTTTCTTGATTAAATTTATAGAGTAATGTCTATATCAATAAAAAATAAGTTAAAGGAGTTACTCTCAGAAAGTGTTCAGTTTAACACAAATGATGTGTTAGTAAATATAAATAAAGACAATAAACTCCTTGTATTCAATAATAAATCTTTAAGCTTCGAGTTAAACGATTTCCCCAAAAAAATAATTCTAGAAGCAAAAAAAAATAAAAAAGAATCTGGAATTAATTCTTTATGCGAAACACATGGCACTGTTGAGCATTTAATTAATGGTAAGATTGTTCAAACACCTATTTTAATTTGTCCGCTTGAAATTTCAATCAACAAATTCATCAATCAAATATCATTTACTAGAAGTGAAGAGGATGAGTTTATCAACCCTTTTCTGCTTAGACATATCAATAAAAGCATTAGCGGAATAAATTCAGGCCCTAAATTAAATAAAGAGAACATTTTCAAAGAACTCGAACTTTTAGGCTTATCTATTAAAAATAATGCCTCATCAATTGGTAATTTTCATCATCACAGATATTATATAGTTAAAGAGCTAGAAGAGCTTTTGACGATAGAAAACCCATCCATCAATGTTTTACAACTATTTGGTGAAGAGCAAGATCAAACTCAAGAAATAGAGTCTATTACGCGTAAGAAAATACTCGAATCAGATACTGACCATGAGTTAGTTTTCAAAAAAGCAGCTGAAGGAAATATTGTTATTCAAGGCCCTCCTGGCACAGGGAAGTCGCAGGTTCTAACTAACTTAATTTCAAAATACTTATATAAAAACAAAACATCCATTATTGTATCTGAGAAAAGAGTCGCATTGGAGGTAATTAAGAAAAAACTTTCTCATTTTGGCCTTGATAAATACTCCTTCATTGCAAGTTCAAATAAACTAAGTCATTCGTTTTTAAAAGAGCTCAAAGAAACATGGGATTATTTAGAATCGACACAAGAATGTGGTAAAAAAAATCTATTATTATCTGATCAGTATCTCGACAATCTTCAAATGAGTCTAGATATGTTAAATAAAAAAAACCTTATTGGAGGAGATTCATACACAAAATTTAAAGAATTATCTTCAAATCATAATTTAGCAAAATACAAATATAATAGTGATGCTCCATCTATTGATTCTTTCTTAAAGGTTAAGGATGAGATTAACAATCTTTATAAGCTATGCATAAATCCCATTATTAGCAACCTCAAAATCAACACAATTAAAAATGAAAACTTCGATTTTATTGATAAAAAGATAAATTTTTGGATCGAACAACTTAAGGAATTATCAACAACTTTTCAGATCAATACATGGAGCTCCTTTAGCAAAGTAAAAAAACAAGCAGTCGACTGTCAAATTTTCGAAAATGAAACCTACAAAAAATACCGTTTAATTTTCGAGCCTGGATCAAAAGAACAAAAAAAATTTTTCGCGCTTTACAAAAGCTATTTGTCATTAAAAATTGAAGTCGAATTTATCACCAAAAATCAATCTCATTGGAAAATAATTCCTTCTGAAAAAGAAACGGAATTTCTACTAAAAGAAATCAAAGAATTTAAGAGTTTTTTTAAACGAAGAAAAATAAGGAGAAGATGGATTCAAATTTCAAACACAGATTTCTGTTTTGCTAAAGAGGTTCTCATTAAACGAGAAAAAGAAATTACCACTTTAAAAAAACAGACTAAAAATTTAATGTCTCTCTGTAAATTAGGTATTAATGACCCCGAAGAAAATATTAACATAATCAACTTAACTTTAAATCAATTTAGCCAAGAAAAATGGCGGGAATTATATGAAATTAAAGAAGAAGTAAGACTAAAAATAACTTCTAGTCATAATACAATTAATGAAGTCTATAATGATCTAAAAATGCACTTCAATTTTGACCCTGAAATTAACGTAATTAAATATCTTAATCAACTACAAAAAGAAATAGGTAGCGTAGTCTCTGCTAAACATAGCCTATCAAAACTTAATAAAAAAATGTTAAACGCTTTTAAAGAAAGTAACACTTTCATTGATTATGAAGGGGTTATTCTAAAAAGCCATTTTGTAAAATTCAAAGAACGGTTTCCATTCTTTTCTTCTTTTAAAAGTGAAGATTTAAGATTCAAGGTACTAGATATACAGAAAGCATATAATGAAGAACAAAGGTTATTTTCCTTAGAAATAGAAAATAATATAATTAATAAATTTAATTCATATCATAAACTATTAAACAGAACAACACGAAAATTAAATGAAGAGCAGAAACAGTTAAAAAAAATATTAAAAAAAGGGAAGTCCATTTTAATTAAAGAATTCGGAAAGACTCGCAGTCATCCTTCCTTACGTCAACTTCAACAATCAGAAGCGAAAATTTGGATTGACTTATTAAAACCTATTTGGCTAAGTAATCCTTCTCAGGTGTCAAACTGCTTCCCTTTAAAAGAGAACATTTTTGATGTTGCTATTTTTGATGAGGCAAGTCAAATACCAATCCAAAATGGTCTTGGTACAATTCATCGCGCAAAAAAAATCATTATTGCAGGAGATGAAAACCAAATGGGACCTTCTAATTACTTTGTTTCTAAAGACATTGATAGCTTAGATCTATTACACCAAGCAAATTATAACTGGCCAAGCGTCAAATTAAAGCATCATTACCGGAGTGTTCATCCAGATTTAATTGCATTTTCCAATCAGTTTTTTTATAATAACGAATTAACTGCTTATCCAGAAAGAAATGCTGATGTTCCAATAAGGCACCATTATATATCAAAAGGAAAGTTTATAAATCGAAAAAATAAAATTGAGGCTATACAGGTGGCTAAGCAGATTCATGAAACAATGAGAATTCCTGGAAGTATTGGAGTTGTAGCCTTTTCAGAGGAACAGTTGTCCTTAATATGGAGTCTATTATCTTCAACTGATCAAAATCTATTAACTGAAAAAATAGAGTCAAACAATGGCTTCTTTAAATCACTAGAAAATGTCCAAGGAGATGAATGTGATTTTTTAATAATTAGTTTTGGTTATGGGAAAAACGAAGACAATCTATTTATGATGCACTTCGGCCCAATGAATAGACCAAATGGACGTAAAAGATTAAATGTACTATTAACAAGAGCAAAAAAAACGATAGATTTTTTCTGCTCTATCAATTCATCAGACTTCAAGCTTACAGATAATGAGTCTATCAACTTAATGCGAAAATGGGTTTCTTTTTCTGAATCATATAAAAACCAAGTTAACTATTTATTCCCTATAAATAATCAGCCTATAATACAGGGGCAAGAAATTAACTTTAAATCAATTCACAAATCTATCCCTTCAGCAAAAGAACTGCACACATTTACGACTGTATTATCTAAAAGAGGTTGGGACATAAGATTTCAATAATCTAATTTGTTAAGCTCATTAAAGCAAAACTTCCAAGCCAATGACCTCCCTCATAATTCCCATCATAAAGAGAGACTAGGGACTTAACTACGTGGCTATTTGCTAATTTGATTAAATAAGAATATTCAGGGACTGACTCAGCAATACCATATAAACACCAAGCACGACTAAAATTTAGCCCATCTAAATGAACCAAATGACCATCTTTTCTATCTGAGACTACTCCTGGAGCTAAAAAAGCTTTTTTATCAACCAACGATGGCAGAAACTTAGCTAACCAAGATTTAAACTCTTCTTTATGCAATACTCTTCGCATTAAATTTGCTTCTTCCAAACATGGTGAAAGAAAATCATATCCGCTTGGCTCCCATGAAATAGGGCAATTACTGTCTTGCATATAATAGTTAATTGCTTTTTCTTTAACTAAACTTACTAGTTCTATATTACTTGTTGATTGAGCAAAATCATAAATCATTGTTAAAGAAAATGCTGTGTTAGTGTGTGTTCCAACACGAATTGGATATTTTAACTTGGGTAAGAACTCAAAAATTCTATTAACAATTAACTTAGTTAATGGTTTTAGATTTTCTTCTAAATTTCTAACCTCAGCTATATCTGAATCATTTAGTTCTTGAGACAGTCTTAAAAGCCAAGCCCAACCGTACATTCGTTCAAATCCTTGACTTGTCTCTAATTTAAAATATTCTACTTCACGAGAAATATTTTCCTTTGATAAGTGTACTTTTAATGTTTCTATTATTTTATTCTTTTCATCTATATTAGGATATATTTTTAAAATTCTAACCAAAGACCAATGAGCATGAACAGAAGAGTGCCAATCAAAACAACCATAAAATGTAGGGTGTAATTGCCTAGGAGATAATAATTCTTCTTTAGAGCTAATTACTTGATTTAATTTGTTAGGAAATTCCCTGTCAACACAATCTAAAGGTAATTGAACTAGTCGCTTTGCATCTTCCAAAGACAAAGAGACTGGTGACAAAGTATCTAAATCACTATTAACTGGTGATTCCTCTCTGTTGTCATTACAACAAAATAATAAAAATAAAAATAAAAAAAAGACAAATTCTCGCATACCTAAATATACAAAATGAGTTTTATTATTACTTTATTTGAATTTCAATTCAAGAAAAATAACTTTAAATAAAATTTAATTTATGCTTAAACATATTGCTTTTTTTATTGCCCCCTTTGTTCTAATACTAGCATGTAAAACATTAAAAAAGTCAGACACAGAAAAAAAATCAAATCAATCTATTTTGTTTTCATCTATAAAACGTGAATACTGCTTTGGAAACTGCCCTGTTTATGAATTAAAGATTTTCAAAAATGGTGACGCAATTTACCATGGTATTGCAAACACTAAATTACAAGGATGGTACTGTTCGAAATTAGATAAAACTGTACTTGATAGATTAAGCGAAAAAGCGCGTGAAATAAATTATTTAAATTTAGACTCTACATACTTTCATCCTCAAGGTATCGATGCGCCATATACAACAACATCAATCCTAATTAATAAAACATTTAAAAAGGTTCGTCGTCAATTACAGTATCCACCTAAATTATTATCCTTTGAAAGAGTGTTTGATGAAATCATTGAATCAACAAATTGGGTAAAAAAAAGTGAATCAGGTAAAAAAGATAACTAATGCGCGTCTAGCCAATTATCTGCGAGCTCTATTTCAACTTCCATCGGTACAATCAAATTTACAGCAGATTCCATCTCACGTTTAACTAGTTCTAACATTAATTCAATTTCTGATTCATGAATATCAAACACAAGTTCATCATGTACTTGAAGAAGCATCTTAGATTTCAACCTTTTTTCTTCCATTGACCGGTGAACTGCTATCATCGCTAACTTAATAATATCGGCAGCAGAGCCTTGAATAGGAGCATTTACTGCATTTCTTTCTGCGTAACCACGAACTACTGCATTGGCAGAATTAATGTCATTTAAATATCTCCTCCTATTCATTATAGTCTCGACATAACCATTCTCTCTTGCTTTAAAAATAGTTTTATCCATATACGATTTTATTGTTGGATACTGAGAAAAATAACTGTCTATAATCTGTTTGCTCTCTTTTCTAGAAATGTTTAAGTTCTGTGCTAAACCAAATGCAGATTGGCCATATATAATGCCGAAATTTACTGCTTTTGCAGATCTTCTCTGACTACTTGTAACATCTTTTAAAGGTACATTAAAAACCTTTGACGCAGTGGCCTTGTGAATATCAATGCCTGATTTAAAAGAATCAATCATATTTGTGTCTTGGCTTAATGCTGCAATTATTCTCAATTCAATTTGTGAATAATCTGCTGCCATTAATTTAAAATCTTTACCTCTAGGAACAAATGCTCTTCTAATTTCTTTACCTTTTTCAGAACGGATTGGTATATTTTGAAGATTTGGATTGTTTGAACTCAAACGACCAGTAGCAGTAACGGTCTGCATGTAATTTGTGTGTATTCTTCCATCAAACTCATCCATCAAGTTGGGCAATGGATCGACATATGTGTTTTTTAACTTTCTAAGTTGACGATAATCTAAAATAAAAGGTATAATAGGGTGAGCATGTTTCAACTTTTTAAGAACATCTTCACCTGTTGCATATTGCCCTGTTTTTGTTTTTTTGATTTTATCAGAAATTTTCATCCTATCAAACAGAACTTCTCCTAATTGTTTTGGTGAATCAATATTAAAATCAACTCCTGACTCTAACTTAATCAAGCGTTCCAATTCTATTAATCTATCTCCAAGTTCATTTGAATAATTTTTGAGTGATTTGGAATCAATTGAAATACCTTCTTTCTCCATTGATACAAGAACATGAACAAGTGGCATTTCAATTTCATAAAACAACTTTTTCAAGTGGTTTTTTTGAGTTTCAGGCTCAAAAATTTCCATTAATTGAAATGTTATATCTGCATCTTCACAAGCATATTCATAAACTTCATTTGGTGGCAATTCTGACATTGATTTTTGGGATTTCCCCTTTTTCCCAATAAGTGATTCAATAGAAATTGGTCTATATTTCAAATAATATTCAGACAAAAAGTCCATACTCTGTTTTGAGTCAGGATTAATTAAGTAATGAGCGATCATTGTGTCAAATATGGGAGCCTTGACTTCAATTCCATATCGATTAATTACTTGAATATCATACTTAATATTGTGTGCTATTTTTTGAATTTTAGTCGACTCAAAGAATGAACAGAATTCTTGAAGAATTTTTTTTGCTTCTATAAAATTGTATGGCAATGAAACATAAAATGCTTCATTTGGTCTAAAACTAAAAGAGATACCTATAATATTTGCATTTAATGCATCTAGTCTATCTGTTTCTGTATCAAAAGAAACTTTTCTTTGGTCCATTAAACTTTCTATTAATTTCTTCCGACTTTTTTCTGTGTCAATTAAATGATAGCTTATCTTTTCGTTCTCAATTGTTTTAATTTGCTCTTTTTCATCTTCATGAGTGAGCTTTTCTTCAGCAAATAAGTCCATCTGTCCGCTTTTTTGAGATGTATAAGTAGTCTGTGAGACCACTATTTCTTCGCCTAGAATTCTACGTGCTAAATTTCTAAACTCTAATTCGATAAAAATATTCCGCAATTTTTCAGTGTTAAACTCAGAGACTACCATATCCTTCTCATTTAATTCTACATCAACATCTATAATAATAGTAGCCAACATCTTTGACATTAATCCTTGATCACTAAAATTTTCAACGTTTTCTCTCTGTTTTCCCTTAAGCTCACTAGAGTGTTCTATTATTCTTTCTATAGAACCGTATTGTTTTAATAATTTAGAAGCTGTTTTTGGACCAATCCCTGGTATTCCAGGTATATTATCTGCGGAATCACCTTGCAGAGCAAGAATGTCAATAACTTGTTTGACATTATCAATGTCAAACTTCTCTAGAACTTTAGACTCACCCCATACTTCAGCCGGATTACCCCCCCTACCTGGCCTATACATAAAAACATTTTTTGTAACTAGCTGTGCAAAATCTTTGTCTGGAGTCATCATATAAGTTATAAAACCAGCTTTTTCTGCAACAACAGATAAAGAGCCTATAACATCATCTGCTTCAAAACCTTGAACCTCAATAATCGGAATATTAAATGCGCTAATTATATCTTTAATAGGTTGAACCATCGACAAAATCCCTTCTGGTGTTTCATCTCTGTTTGCTTTGTATTCAGGATATTCTTCTTTCCTGCTAACAGAACCCCCTGGCGGATCAAAAACAACAGCTAGATGAGTGGGTTTTTCATTCCTTATAATATCTAAAAGTGCATTTGTAAAGCCAAAAGCAGCAGAAGTGTTCTGCCCCTTAGAATTAATTCGAGGGTTTTTTGAAAACGCAAAATATGCTCTGAAAATTATTGCATAAGCATCAACTAAAAAAAGCTTTTTTTTATGTTCTAAAGAAATCATTTTTATTAAAAATTAATCCCAAGAGCTTCCGTTCTTAGAATCCTTTATAGTAATCCCTATACTTGCGAGCCCATCACGAATCTTGTCCGAAGTTTTCCAATCTTTATTATTTCTAGCCTCTTCCCGTAGCTGAAGTAATAAATCCATAACGGGAGACAATCTATCTTCTGATTTTAAATTAGAATCCTTTAACCCTAGAACATAAAAAAGAAAAGTAGACATCTCTTCTTTAAGTAATTGTCTATCAGAGGAGGATATGGTTTCATCTCCTTTTTTTACTGAATTAATATATTTAACTGCTTCAAAAATATTTGCAATAAGTACAGGAGTATTAAAATCATCATTCATGGCATCATAAAAACTCTTTACAATTTTCAATACTGATTCAGAAGAATCTACATTAGTAGGCAAGTTTTCAATCTCATTAATTGTATTAAGTAAACGATGATATCCTTTTTCTGCGGCAGAAAGAGCCTCTGAAGTGAAGTCTAATGTAGACCTATAATGTGCCTGCATCATAAAGAAACGAACAACCATTGGGTCAAAGGGTTTATCCATAAAATCATTCTCACCAGAAAACAACTCACCAGGTAAAATAGAATTATCTATAGACTTACTCATTTTCTTCCCATTAAGTGTAAGCATATTTCCATGCATCCAATACCTTACAGGCTTTTTCCCATTTGAAGCCATTGCTTGTGCTATCTCACATTCGTGATGTGGAAATTTCAAATCCATGCCTCCTCCATGAATATCAAATTCGTCTCCTAAGTATTTTGTGCTCATTGCTGAACATTCTAAATGCCAACCAGGGAAGCCAAAACCCCAAGGTGAGCGCCACTTCATAATATGTTCTGAAGAAGCTTTTTTCCAAATAGCAAAATCAAAAGGTCCACGCTTCTCTGTTTGTCCGTCTAATTCTCTAGTGTTAGAAATTAGATCTTCTATTTTTCGACCTGACAACTCTCCGTAGTTCTGTTTTCTATTATATTTTTCAACATCAAAATAAACAGATCCATTAGACTCATAAGCAAAACCATTATCAATAATAACTCTAATCATTTCTATCTGTTCCATAATATGCCCAGTGGCTGTAGGTTCAATGTTTGGTGAAAGACAGTTGAAATCATTCATAACCTTATGAAAGTCTAAAGTATACTGCTGAACAACCTCCATTGGCTCTATTTTTTCAAGACGTGCTTTCTTTAAAATTTTATCCTCTCCTTGATCACTATCGTCGACTAGATGACCTACATCTGTAATATTTCTAACATATCTAACTTTATACCCCAAATGTAGAAGGTATCGATAGACCATATCAAATGAAATAAATGTTCTACAATTACCTAAATGAACTTTATTATAAACCGTAGGCCCACAAACATACAACCCTACAAACCCATCTTTAATAGGATTAAATAAAACTTTTTTCCCTTCTAAAGAATTATAAATAGTTAATTGTTTTTTATTAAAATTCATTAAATTATATATTACTTAAAAACCTTATTTACTATGATTTAATCCCTAATTCATTAATCTGCTCTATATTTAAAGGTGAAGGTGCATCAATCATCACGTCACGACCACTATTATTTTTAGGAAAGGCGATATAATCTCGAATAGAATCTACACCATCCATTGTTGCAACTAAACGGTCTAAACCAAATGCGATACCTCCGTGAGGAGGAGCTCCATATTCAAATGCGGACATCAAAAATCCGAACTGCTCTTCTGCTTCGTCTTTTGTAAATCCTAACAAATCAAACATTTTTGATTGAAGCTCACGGCGATGGATACGAATTGAACCTCCACCAAGCTCTACTCCATTCATTACTAAATCATATGCGTTTGCCCTTATTTGACTTGGGGCAGAGTCAAACAAATCGATGTCTTCTACTTTTGGAGAAGTGAATGGATGATGTTTTGCATGATAACGTTTTTCATCTTCATCCCACTCAAAAAGAGGAAAATCTACAACCCATAATGGGTTAAAAACATTTGGGTCTCTCAACCCTAACTTATCTGCCATATGTAAACGAAGATCGTTCATTTGCTTTCTTGTCTTATCTAATTCTCCGCTAATTAGCAATAATAAGTCTCCTGGCTTAGCTTCCGCTAATTTAGCCCAACAATCTAAATCCTTTTGAGAATAAAACTTATCTACTGAGGATTTATAGGTCCCATCTTGATTACACTTCAAATAAACTAACCCTTTACATCCTATTTGAGGCCTACGAACCCAATCTGTTAATTTGTCTATTTCTTTTCTTGAATATTCCGAACACCCCTTAGCATTGATAGCTAAAACTTGTTCAGCATTATCAAAAATTGCAAAACCTTTATTCTTAGTAACTTCATTCATGTCAACAAATTCCATAGCAAAACGAGTGTCTGGTTTATCAGAACCAAACCGTTCCATAGCTTCTTGATAGCTAATTCTGGGGAATTTTTCTTCTAATTCAACACCTATAACTACTCGGAATAAATGTTTAATTAATTCTTCAAATAAGTTTAATACATCTTCTTGCTCAACAAAAGACATCTCACAGTCAATTTGAGTGAATTCAGGTTGACGATCAGCCCTCAAATCTTCATCTCTAAAACACTTAACAATTTGGTAATAGCGATCAAAACCTGAAACCATTAACAATTGCTTGAAGGTCTGAGGAGACTGAGGTAATGCATAATATTCTCCCTCATTCATTCTGCTGGGAACAACAAAGTCTCTAGCTCCTTCAGGTGTTGATTTGATTAAGACAGGTGTTTCAACATCTAAAAATTCTTTTGAATCCAAAAACTTTCTCGTTTCTAAAGAGACCCTATTTCTTAATCTTAATTTTTCTTGCACACAGCTACGGCGTAAATCTAAATATCTATACTTTGCTCTTAAATCTTCTCCCCCATCTGTATTTTGCTCTATAGTAAAAGGTGGGGTTATAGAACTATTTAATACTTTTAAAGAGAGAACTTTAATTTCAATATCTCCTGTTGGAATATTCTTATTTTTACTTGAACGTTCAATTACTTCACCTTTAATCTGAATAACAAATTCACGTCCTAATTTTCTTGCTTTTTCAGTTAACTCTTTTTCATCATCAACATTAAACGCTAACTGAGTAACCCCATAGCGATCTCTTAGGTCTACAAATGTCATCCCCCCTAAATCTCTTGACTTCTGAACCCAGCCAGATAAAAGAACCTTTAATCCTATATCTGAATAACGTAATTCACCGCAAGTATGTGATCTATACATAATAATATCATTTAAAAATAAAATTAACCCCCTTATATTCTATATTTGAATTACAGAGGGATGTTTCCATGTTTTTTTCGAGGTAAAACATCCGCTTTATTTTCTAGCATTTTAAATCCTGCTATTACTTTACTCCTAGTCTCCTCAGGGAGAATAACATCATCAATAATCCCTCGCTCAGCTGCCCTGTAAGGATTAGCAAACATTTTAGCATACTCCGATTCCTTCTCTAACCACTTCTCTTTTGGGTCATTGGCTTTCGATATTTCTCGTTTAAATATTATTTCTGCCGCACCTTTAGCACCCATAACAGCAATTTCTGCTGTTGGCCAAGCAAAATTTAAATCTGCACCTATACTCTTAGAATTCATTACATCAAAAGCGCCACCATATGCTTTACGTGTTATGACTGTTATTCTAGGAACTGTTGCCTCTGAAAATGCATAAAGCAATTTTGCGCCATGTGTAATTATCCCTCTCCATTCTTGATCTGTCCCAGGGAGAAAGCCTGGCACATCCTCAAACACTAATAAAGAAATATTAAACGCGTCACAAAAACGAACAAAACGGGCCCCTTTTCTTGAAGCATCAATATCTAAAACTCCTGCTAATGACTCAGGTTGATTAGCAACCACGCCTATTGTTCTTCCCTCAACACGAGCAAACCCAATAACAATATTTTTCGCAAAATCTTTATGAATTTCCTTGAAGCTATTATCATCTATAACTGAATCTACAACCTTTCTAATATCATAAGGTAGGCTATTGTTTTCTGGAAGTATCTTTTTTATTGTATCTAATTTTGATCTATTAAATGAAAATTTCGTTGGACTAGGTGGCATCTCATCCATGTTTTGTGGCATAAAAGTTATTAATTCTCTAACCAACTTTAATGCTTCAATATCATTTGAAACTGTAAAATGATTTACCCCTGACTTTTCTGCATGAGCTTTTGCACCACCTAAATCCTCAGAAGAAACTTCTTCATGTGTTACTGTTTTAACAACATTTGGACCTGTAACAAACATATATGAAGTATCTTCAACCATAATAGTAAAGTCTGTCAATGCGGGAGAATACACTGCGCCCCCAGCACAAGGTCCCATAATTACACTAATTTGAGGGATTACACCAGAAGCTCTTGTGTTTCTATAAAAAATATCCGCATAACCAGCCAAAGAAATGACACCTTCTTGAATTCGAGCACCACCAGAATCATTTAACCCAATTAAAGGTGCGCCATTCTGCATTGCTAGGTCCATTATCCTGCAAATTTTAGCAGCATGTGCCTCTGACAAAGAACCACCGAAAACAGTGAAGTCTTGTGAAAAAACATAAATTAATCTACCATGAATTCTTCCAAAACCAGTTACAACACCATCGCCAGGTATTTTATTTTTTTCTAAACCAAAAGAGCTCGAACGATGCTCAACAAATTGTCCAATCTCATTAAAAGAATTTTCATCCAACAGTAAAGTGATACGTTCACGAGCAGTAAGCTTCCCTTTACTATGTTGACGTTTAATCCGCTCTTCTCCACCCCCTAACATAGAGCCACTTCTTCGATCTTTTAGTTCTTGATTCTTATCCATTTCTCTTAGTTTAATCTCATACTTAAAACAAAAATAATTTTATTATAAGAAATATTATATGAAATTAACAAAATGATTCTTTATTGTATCTCAATCCAAAATGAACCGCCATGTTTTTCAACTAAATCTAATTTTTTATTAGACCAAATTGGATTTAAAATTTGACTTAATTCTTTATCCTCACTAATAAAATAATTAGGCATTATTATTTTATATTTCTCTGGGTTCGCTATTATAAAAGCTGCCAAAACATATTGCTCTGAATAAGCTCTATCACACATAAACTGAGGATAATCATATGGCAAATAAATATCATGAAACTGTACTATTACTCCTGACTTTAATAGTGGTAAAATCTCAAGAAAACAAACAGTGGCGTCAGAATTTGGAAGTACTCGATGTGAATTATCTATAAAAATAATATCTCCTGCATCTAATTCTTCAAACATTGAATAATCCTTTAAATCTTGGATTGGCATACGAATAATGGTATCAGCCAAATGGTTAATGTCTGCACGTGGATACGGATCAATTGAGGTTATCTTTGTGTCTAGGTTGTTTTCATCAACCGATTTTCTTACAACTTTAGTAGAATTTCCCGATCCAATCTCGATATATTTTTTAGGCTTTATTAGTGCAACAAATCCATACAAAATTATAATATCCAAGCCCGGAAGGAATTTATTATCCCAAACGGGTTGATCACTGTTTTTCTCATCAATGGAAAAATTTAAGTTATCAAAAACCTCTTTGTAAAAAAGGATTTTTTTCAACCTGCAAAAAATTTCATACCTATTTTTTTCAATAATTGAATAAAGTAAACGCCTTGTCTTGTTTGATTCATGAACGAAACGTGGTTTAAGTTCAACTGGATAATCTAAGTGAAGTGTTTGTCTTCTTTTAGAAAAAAAATAGTATAACGATTTTAATTTTTTTATTAACATGAATAATGTCTTTTAAACATTCCAAAAAAACTTATTTTATCTTAACTTTTAATCGCCTTAATACCAGGCAATTCTTTACCCTCTAAATATTCTAACATTGCTCCGCCCCCAGTTGAAACATAACTAACTTTATGAGATAAACCGAATTTATTTATTGCAGCAACAGAGTCACCTCCTCCAACTAATGAAAAAGAACCTTTACTTGTGGCACTTACAATTGCATTAGCAACTCCCAAAGTTCCATGCTTAAAATTATCCATTTCAAAAACACCCATAGGGCCGTTCCATAAAATCAATCGAGATTTAGAAATAATCTTAGAGCATTCTTTAATTGTTTTAGGACCAACATCTAACCCCATCCAACCATCAGGTATTTTATCAATCATTGTCTCTGCTATATTTGCTTCGTTTTTAAATGAATCAGCAATAACTGAGTCAATTGGTATGTATAATTTTACACCCTTTCTTTTTGCTAATAATCTGATTTTTTTAGCTGTCTCTATATAATCTTCTTCAACTAATGAATTTCCAACTTTTCCACCAGCTGATTTGACAAAAGTATAAGCCATGCCTCCTCCCACAATAAGATTATCAACTATGTCTATAAGACGCTCAATAATAATTATCTTAGATGAAACTTTTGCTCCACCAACAATTGCTGTTGAAGGCTTTTCTTCACTGTTTAAGAGTCTATCTACATTTTCTATTTCTCCTTTTATTAGAAATCCAAACATCTTAGCATTAGGGAAATGTTTTGCAATAACGGTTGTGCTAGCATGTGCACGATGAGCCGTCCCAAATGCATCGTTAACAAAAACATCTCCATGTTTTGATAAAGCTTCAGCAAAACTCTCTGCACCTATTGTTTCTTCCTTGTAATAACGGACATTTTCAAGGAGTAGGACCTGTCCAGGTTTTAGCTTAGAGCTAATTTTAAAAGCCTCATCTCCAATACAATCATCGGTAAAATGTACCTCTACCCCTAATACATCTGAGACACTTTTAAGAATGTTTTTTAAAGAAAATCTTTTATTCAAAGAGCCTTTAGGTCTACCTAAATGTGATATAAGAACCACACTGCCTCCACTATCTAAAATATGACGAATAGTAGTAGATGCAGCCTTAATCCTAGTGTCGTCTATAACTTTTAATGTACCCTTGTCTATTGGCACATTAAAATCAACTCTAACTAAAGCTCTTTTACCTCTAAAATTATAACTGCTTATTTCTTGCATAGTTAAGTGTTGAAAGAGTAAAGTTAGTAACTTTGAATGAATCTATTTTCTGTTTCTGACTAGCTTATTTTATTTCTCTAAGACTTTAGGTATTCTAAAATAATCCGAATCTTTTTTTGGAGCATTTTTCAAGACTTCCTCCTGAGTAATGTTCTCTTTAGGGTCATCCTCGCGTAAACGGTTTATTTCATTAGTCATATAGATTAAAGGCTCTACATTTTCCGTATTAACCTCCTTCAGCTTCTCTATAAATTGAATGATTTTATTCAAATCCTCCTGAATAGCCTTTTTACCATTTTCACTCTCAAATTCTAACTGAGCTAAATGTGCAATATGATCAAATGTTTCTTCAGATATTTTAGACATAATAAACAAAGATAATATTAATCAACTAAATCTGGATACTCTTGTATAAGAGCAGACTCTATTATCTTAAAAGACTTGTTTGCTAATTCTGTTTGGGAGAGACGTCGAACTTCTTCTTTAGATATAAAGGGATGAATATACACGAAACTTAAACCAGGCCTTGCTATACCTTTTATGTTTGAAGGGTTGTTTAACAATTTATGGTTGTTTATAAACGTAATAGGTACAATGGGTACGTCACTACTCTTCGCTAATTGAAATGAACCCTCTTTAAACTTAATCATCTTTGGATTATTAAGGCTTGGTATTCCTCCTTCAGGAAAAATGACTAGAGACCAACCCTTTTTTAACTCTCGTTTTGATTTAATTAATGACTTGGCCGCTTTTAACTTGTTTTGTCGAAATACCGGTATATGTAACTTCTTAAAATATGTTTTTATTAAAGGGTAACTTAAAAGCTCGCTTTTACCTAGGAAAAGAAAACGATTCTTTGGTAAAATAGAAGGGAGTAAAAAAATATCTAAATATGAAATGTGATTAGCAACGATAATATATGGTGCATTTGGTAGGGGGCTATTCATCTTTTTCACAACAAAATAAAAACAAAAGACTCGCATAGACCAACTCCAAGCTACAAAAAAGGGGAATGTGTGTTTTTTTAATTTTTCAGAAAAAAGAAGGGGTACAATCAAAGGATAAAAGAAAAGAGTAGTTATAGAAAAAATAATTGTGATGTAAAATTTCCATAAAACAGAGACTATTATTCTAGCGATTATCATAAACCAAAAATACGAATTTCAACCTGTTGATATCTATTGTTAATGAATATTCCTGTCAAAATGATTATTTTCGTTTGAAACAAAATATAAATGGCAAGAATATTAACAGGAATTCAGAGCACTGGGACACCTCACCTAGGTAATATTTTAGGTGCAATTTTACCTGCAATTAATATGGCTAATAAACCAGAAAATGATTCTTTCCTTTTTATCGCTGACTTACACTCTTTAACCCAAATTAAAAATGGTGAGTTACTAAGTTCTAACACTCTCTCGACAGCAGCAACTTGGCTAGCTTTTGGTATAGACCCCGAAAAAACAGTTTTTTATCGACAAAGTGATGTGTCTGAAGTGACTGAATTATCTTGGTATCTTTCCTGTTTCTTCCCATATTCTCGTCTTGGTCTAGCACATAGTTTCAAAGACAAATCAGATCGTTTAGAAGATATAAATTCAGGACTATTTACATACCCCATGTTGATGGCCGCAGATATTCTAATTTATGATGCAGAGATTGTTCCCGTTGGGAAGGATCAACTTCAGCATATAGAAATGACTAGAGATGTAGCTAATCGTTTTAATAATAAAATGGGGGAAACTTTTGTCATTCCAAAAGAAAACATACAAAAAGAAACAATGTTAATCCCAGGGACAGATGGTAATAAGATGAGTAAGTCTCGCGAAAATTATATTAACATTTTTCTTCCCGAGAAAAGTCTTAGGAAACAAATAATGGGGATTCAGACTGACTCAAAAACATTAGAGGAGCCTAAGATCCCTGAAACATGTAACTGTTTTAATTTATATCGACTTATTGCAAACAAAAATGAAATTAATGAAATGCGTAACCTTTATGTGAAAGGAGGTTTTGGTTATGGACATGCCAAACAAGCATTGTATGAATTAATTGTGAGAAAATATAAAAAAGAACGAGAGAGGTATAACTACCTAATGAGTAACCCAGAAGAGATTGAAAAAACGCTTAAGATGGGTGCTGAAAAAGCAAGAATAGTTGCAAAGAAAGTATTAAAAAGAGTGCGAGACAAGATTGGGTATTAAATTCTCTTATATAAGCTAAGCTTCTTTATTTTTACTAAATTTAATCTTGTGTGTATGAAAAACTCCTTCCTTATTTTAATGCTTTCCTTTCTTATCTACACTCCTTCATGTAAAGAGGAAGGAAAAGATATTATTAACTTAAATGGATTAGGAGGCAAAAAATATGGTGGCACATTAACATTTATGGCCCAAAAAAAAATAACTTCTTTAACGCCAATAGAATCTACTAATAACTCCGAACATCGAATTATATCTCAAATTTTTGAAACATTATTTATAATAGACTCTGAAGAGTCAACTGTCGTACCTAGATTAGCAGAAAGTTTTTCTGTTAGTGATGATGCTATGTCTTACACTATTAAAATCCGTAAAGGTGTTTTTTTTCATAAAGACAAATGTTTTAAAAATCAAACACACGAGTTAAAGGCACAAGATGTTAAATTCACATTAGATTTAGCATGCTCTGGTTTAAGAATAAATAATATTAGTCACCTGCTAATCGGATACATTAAAGGCGCGAAAAAATTTAACACAAAAACTGAGCAGAGTTTTATCTCAAAAGGTGTAGATGGGATTCGTATTATTGATGACTATACATTAAAAATTGAACTCTGTCAACCTTTCTCTAATTTTGAGAAAATTCTTACTGCCCAAAGCCTAGGAATCATAACAAAAGAAGCATATAAAAAATATGGAGATGATTTAAATAAACACCCTATAGGTACGGGGCCTTTTCAGTTAAGTAATATTGATGAAAAGAATATTGTATTAAAACGTAATAACGAATATTGGAGAAAGGATAACTTTGGAAATCAACTCCCTTTTATCTCTAAAGTAAATATAAAATATACTAAAAATAAGCGCTCTGAATTACTTGCATTTACAAATGCTTTAATTGATTTAGTTCTTGATATTCCGGCTCAAGAAATTGAGCATATTCTAGGGTCACTTTCAGATGCTCAAAAAGGAAAAAACGTAATACATAAAGTACAATCAAAAAAATCTTTAAATATCGCTTATATTGAATTCAATTGTAATAGTAAAGAGTTTGATGATTTAAATGTTAGAAAAGCAATTAATTTAGCAATAAACAGAGATGAGCTTATTAACACTAAACTCGAGGGTGAAGGATGGGTTTTAAAAAATGGATTTGTCCCGTCAATTCAAAACTATCCAAACGAAAAAATTAATGGTCATCAATTTGATATAACACAAGCAAAAAATTTAATGAAAAAAGAAGGTTATTCTAATGGTGATAAATTCCCAGATTTAGATTTATATGTAAATACAAATAAAGGAAGCCTTTCTTACAAAATATGTCGCGCTATTTCTAATCAAATTAAAAAAAATCTAGGTATTAATCTAATTGTTAAACCTTGCGGGGAAGAGGAATTTAATGATGCTGTCAAAACTGGAAAAGCTAAAATTTGGAAAGCTAAATATACTGGAGATTATCCTGCACCAGAAAACTTCTTACGCTTATTTTACAAAAACAAAGTAGACACTTTAATTAGCAATAACGGATTGTTTAATGCCTTTAAAAGTAATGAATATGACTCTTTGTTTATGTCCGCTATCTGTGAACAAGATGAAGAAAAAAGAAATAGCTTGTTACTTAAATGTGATCAGATGATTGTCGATGAGGCGATTTTAATACCTATTCTTAATGAAGATCATACCGTAATGATAAATAGACGTTTGAGAGACTTCAAGTCTAACTCAATGGGCGACATAGATCTTTCTGAAGTATATATTAAAGAATATAGAAGGTAATTTAATTTTACTCATATAATACTTGCCTTATAATATCATGCGATTCAAGCTCTTTAAATTTTGATATATGAATCATAAAATATTCTAACATAATATCTAAAGCATCATCTCTAGACTCTTTGGAGAAATCTATAGGAGATTGTTCGTTTAATAGGCAGAGAATAAGTTGAACCCCTAGGCCTTTTTTAACTCTATCCATTTTATTAATTGATGATTGAAATATTCCCGAATCAAGGTTAAAGAATACGACATCTTTTTCTTGTATTAATGGTTTAAAACCTAAGACATCACTAAAACCTATCAAAAAAGAAATTGGAAACAATTTTAAATCATCGGTAGAATCTAATTCTTTCACATAACTCAAAATAAAATCAAAAATTTTTTCATCAACATCACCTTCATAAACAGACTTCTGTATTGCCTCCGCCATAAAAAAAGCTATTGCAGATTTTATCGGATTAAACTGAAACGAAAGAGAAGAAAAACTGTCAACCTGTGTTAATTTTTTTAACCCCGAATCTGTTCTACCATAAAAAGATAGCTCTGAAATAGACATCGGAAACATGTTGTGTGACTTTTTTTTACCTCCACGAAAAAAAAAATTTTGAAGGCCACTTTTTTTGGTATAAAACGTGGTTATTAAACTCGTCTCTGAATATGATTTTCTATTCAAAAAAATACCATGATCAATAGACTTCATACATATTTAATTTACCACTAATACTTTCCCAACTTTTCTTCCTTTACCTTGATTTGCAGCAGTCCAAATTAGATACACCCCTGTGGAAACAGGTTCCCCATTCAAAGTTTTTCCATCCCAAATAGCTGTACCTCCATTTGAGGTTGTTTTGTATACTAAATTCCCCGAAATGTCTGTTATCTTAACATCTGAATCATACCTAATTCCTTGAATTGTTATAGGACCAGAAAACTCAGGACGCACTGGGTTTGGAAAAATAGTAACATCATTGTAATCTGGGTCTTCATAGGTGGCATCTGTTCTATAGGAAACCATACCTAAGTCAGTAATTATATACATTTCCCCTGTATTATGATCAATCTCTAAATCCAAAATATTATCAGATATCAAAGGGGAATTGTCTTTTGTATATTGTTCTATTATCTCTAAACCATCAGCTGACAATAATACTATTCCACTATTGGATGTCGCGAACCACTTTCGATTACCACCATCAACAACAATATCCGTAATGTCAGTATCTCCCAAGACATACTCAACATTTCCTTCATATTCTAATTTTATCCTTTGCGCATTATACTCACCAAAGCCAGCATCAAAAGATTCTTGAGAATTATACAAAACAGCAAAACCATTATCTGTACCAATCCAAATCTCATTGTCAAAATCAACAGCAATAGCATTAACTTGATTCGAAGGTAAGGATCCTGTATTCTCTCCTGTATTTAATAAGACTATCTTATCATCACTAGGATTAGAAATAGTCCCATTATCATTATATCCAAATAATCCCACACCCCTTATAGAGAGCCATTTATTACCATTATAATCAACCTCAATGTTATCTGAAAACTTTGATTTTGCAGTGGCGCCTAGATCAAACTCATACCATAAACCATCATTCGTGAGAACTTTTAAAGGTGCGTTAGCATACCCATTAAGTATCCAAAGATTACCTGTTTGATCATATATAATATCGGAAAGTAATGTCATTCCATTACCCAAGCTTGTTTCTTCTAATAACGAATTTGATGAAGTATAAGTGTTTGATATTTGACCATCTATGCTTCCAACGGATAAAGGAGTGTATGAATATGTCCCAACAGCAAACTCATTTGAATTAATTGGATTAATTGATGACGTTATAAAGTCCCAAATATCGCCATTACTCCATTGCGACATATTATTTTGATCCTTCAATATCCATCTCTCATCCTCAAAAATATAAACTCCAGCACGATTAGTTGTCGAGCTTAATGAAGATAATGAGCCTCCATTTACAAGTAATTTCCCGTCTTCCCAATCCATGCTGTAAAAGTCACTTTTAGGAGGCCCGAATAATTCGATCTTAGAACTTCCTCCTGTTGATTCAAACTTTACCAAGCCATGTTCATTATCAGCAATCCAATAATGAGAATCCCCATAAGAAATAGCATTCGCGTTGACAGATGAACCAAAAGAATATGGGCCAAAATAAGCTTCCGACAAGAAACTATTATTATAAATGAATGATCCACCATAATAATTTACTAGTAAATTATTTTGAATTTGAGAGATACTATTTATCTCAGGGCTGAATGATTCTCCAATTTGATGGAGTAATGTTGATGATGTAAGTGTAAATACGGTGTCATCTCCAAAACCACTACCCTTAGCTAAAATGAAAATTCGATTATCAACCTCTTCAATCTCAGCATAAGAATCATCCACCGAAAGAAAAGGAACCCTAGAATCAATAGACCACTGCGAAGGGTCTGCCAATGCAATATTGTTTATTAATCCTGTATATAATTTATCCTCTGTTAAAGCAAAAATAGTATCGTTTCTAAAAGCAACATCTAGGATTGACAGGTTACCATTAGTTGGGTAATATGTGTCTCTTACTTCATTTTTTATTGGATCAATCTTAACAATACTGAAACCTGTCGCAACATAAACATAACTATCATGCTCTACTATTTTATTGATTCTCTTTGAACCCTGAACTTGAGCTAATTTAATTGCTGGAATATTAGTGACAGCATTATTCTTAATCTTATCTAAATTACCATTTTCATAACCAACAAATAGAGCATCATTAGATGTACTATTCCCAAGACAAGTTACTGTAATGTCAGACAAACCACTTACAGCATTCCAAGCACTTAGCTCATTAGAAGAATAACCATATTCTGTTATTCCATTTTGGTATGCTGTAAAAACACGGTCAGATTTTGCAACAACATCAATTGCTTTAGTCGCAGACATATGAAGACGCCATTGCCCTGTACCTATTTGGGCCGCGACATTAGTAGCGCAAAAAAAGATAAATATTAATATTCGCATTCTATTATTCATAAACGAACAAAGGTGTATATTATTTTCAATTCAAATTGATAAAACAAATGTAATATATCCTTGTCGATTGAAAAAACGATATTAATTTTGAAATAATTTTTATACTAAAAAGATAAAAAGGCCCCGTGGCGCAACTGAATAGCGCATCAGATTTCGGCTCTGAGGGTTACAGGTTTGAATCCTGTCGGGGTCACTCTAGCGGAGAATTGGTTAAAATTAACTGGTTCTCCGCTTTTTATTTTTTCCAAATCCACTTATAATAGTTGAGATTAAGCAAAATAATGATTGGCGATTTCAAGGAGATGGGGATGTAAATAAATCGCACTTATTCAGTTTCATTATTCAGGCCTTAAGGTTGAGCAAAACTGCTTGCACGGCGTCAAAATGGCATTTAAAACCCACCAAACATGTCAAAATGTCTGTTTGTGTTCAGGTTTTATATGATGGTTTAAGTTTTGTAGTGTCAAAGGTATGAACGAAAAACGATTTACACACAACGCGTTGACCACAATTCAGTTCGCACATGAATTGTGTTTGATGAAGAACCATGCTGAATTAAAAACACTGCATTTACTCGCAGCAATGTGCGAAAAAAATGCATCCGAAATTACATTCCTAAGCAAACCTTTCATTGATAACACTGATATTTTGAAGGATAAGGTGACCGTTGCATTAACGGGTTTGAAGTCATCAACTGGTGAATTGCCGTCTTCATCCTCTATGATGAATGAATACTTTCAAAGAACTTTAATGAGTTTGAGTGAATTTGGAGATACGCACATTACAATTGAAACTTTATTTTACAACTTACTTGTTATGTCTAGCGAGGCTCAAAGCATTCTAAAATCTTTTGGATTAACTGCTAGTCAGGTAAAAAATCAAATCAAGAAACTTAGGTCTAATGAAAAAATGGAAAGTACCAGTTTAGTAAAAACGAATACAGCACTGAATAATTATGCAAAAAACTTAAACGAGCTTGTAGAACAAGGGAAGGTCGATCCTATCATCGGAAGAGAAGATGAGATAAGACGAGTATTGAGAATATTGAGCCGTAGAACAAAAAATAATCCCATACTAATTGGTGAGCCAGGTGTGGGTAAAACTGCTATAGCCGAGGGCATAGCTCAGCGAATTGTGAAAGGCGACGTTCCTGAAAATCTCCAATCAAAAAAGGTTTTTTCACTCGATATGGGTTCACTTGTTGCAGGAGCCAAGTTTAAAGGGGAATTTGAGGAGAGGCTTAAAAGCGTGATTAATGAGGTAATTAAGTCTGATGGTGAAGTAATTTTATTTATCGACGAAATTCATACATTGGTTGGGGCCGGTAGCGGTGATGGTGCAATGGATGCTGCAAATATTCTCAAACCAGCACTGGCAAGAGGAGAGTTAAGAGCTGTTGGTGCAACAACGCTCTCGGAGTACCAAAAATATTTTGAAAAAGACCGTGCCTTGGTAAGACGATTTCAAACTGTTTCAGTTGATGAGCCTACTGAGGAGGATGCAATATCGATACTAAGGGGAATAAAAGAGAAATATGAGGGGCACCATAAAGTACTCATAAAAGACGCAGCCATTGTGGGCGCAGTTCAATTGTCACAACGCTACATTTCTGAACGGTTTCTTCCTGATAAAGCCATTGACCTCATTGATGAAGCTGCAGCAAGTCTCAAAATGGAAATCAACAGTAAACCTGAAGATTTGGATGAAGTCGAACGGAAAATTATGCAACTCCAAATTGAGAAAGAAGCACTTAAAAAAGAAAATTCAAAGGAAAAGCTAAAGAAAATAGAGGAAGAATTAAATGCCTGTTCAGCCATTCAAAGTGAATTAAATTCAAGGTGGAGTTTAGAAAAAAATCTTATTGATGAAGTTCAAGATATAAAAGATGAGATGGAGCACTTGAGAGTCGAGTCAGATCAATTGGAGAGGAATGGAGCTTATGAGCAAGTTGCTGAGATTCGATACTCCAAATTAGTCAATCTAGAAAACGAGCTAGATAAAGTAAAAAAGGAACTCCTAAAAGTTCAATCGGATGCTAAAATGATTAAAGAAGAAGTTGATTACCATGAAATCGCTCAGGTCGTTTCGAAATGGACAGGTATTCCTGTAACTAAAATGTTGGCATCTGAATCAGATAAACTCTTAAAATTAGAGGAGGCTCTCTCAGAAAAAATTATTGGACAGGAAGATGCGGTCGTTGCATTGTCTGACGCTATCCGACGTTCAAGGTCTGGCCTCAATGATGCCGGAAGGCCTATCGGATCTTATTTATTTATTGGTACAACCGGAGTTGGAAAGACAGAATTAACCAAGGTTTTAGCGGAGCACTTGTTCAATGATAGAAGTGCAATGATTCGTCTTGATATGAGCGAATTCCAGGAAAAACATGCAGTTAGTAGACTGATTGGTTCCCCTCCAGGATATATAGGTTATGATGAGGGTGGCCAGCTCACGGAAGCTGTGAGAAGAAAACCTTATTCAATAATATTGCTTGATGAAATAGAAAAGGCACATCCTGATGTTTTCAACATTCTTCTACAAGTTTTAGATGATGGTAGGTTAACTGATAGTAAAGGACGAACAGTAAATTTTAAGAATACACTTATCGTTATGACTTCAAATTTAGGTTCAGAAATTATTCATTCAAATTACTCAGCCTCAACTAAATTAGATCGGGTAGAGACAAAAAATATCGTCTCTAGAGAATTAGATAACTTAATTAGGCAGCACATGAAACCTGAATTTTTGAATCGAATAGATGAAACGATTCTTTTCCCGCCTTTATCCGAGAAAAGCATACGTAAAATTGTATCGATTCAGCTTGATGCGGTTAAAATCTCCTTAAGCTCAAAACAGATCAACTTAGTTGTTACTGAGGAGGCAGTCAGTACTATCGTAAAAAAAGGATATGATCCATTTTTTGGTGCAAGACCAATAAAGCGATTGATTCAGAATGAAATTTTAAATAAGCTCGCCAAGGATCTAATTGAAGGGGTAATCGATAAATCTCACAATTTGGTGTTAGATTCTTTCGACAATACATTTGTTTTCAGAAAGCCAATTCATGAACATGAGGAATTAGTTTAAACGGGTGTTTTAATAATTTGACTTATATTTAGCTCGAATTAAAAGGAAATGCCAAAAGTTTGTTCCATAAACATCAACGAGAAAGGTGGTGTACCAAAGTATTCTGTTAATCAAGCTTATATTGGAAAGTTAAGGGTTGAAGGCGATAAACAGAATGACCTGAAACATCATGGAGGGGAAAATAGAGCAGTTTGCTTGTATTCCATAGATCTTATTAATGAATTAAAAAAGGAAGGACATCCTATATTCGCAGGATCTACTGGTGAAAATATTACGATTAAAGGACAGAACTGGAATAAATTAAATCAGGGAGTTATACTGGAGATTGGACAGGCAAAAATAGAGCTTACACATCCTGCTCCACCATGTAAAACAATAGCTAAATCATTTAAAGAAGGAAACTTTGTCCGAATATCTGAAAAAAAGCACCCAGGATGGGCCAGGTGGTATGCTAAAGTGATAAAAGAAGGGGTAGTCAGCTTAAATGATATGGTATACCTTAGATAAATCTATACCCATTGAAAGTTGCATCATATAAAAATTCCTAAAAGCTGAAAAAAGAGAGTTTCAAGTTGAAAAAAGGTATTCCAACTAGAGTTAGTACTTTTTTATTTTATTATGATTTAAATGATTTTGACGCGGAAAGCGACCCAACCTTTTGGTTCTTTTTCTTTTTCAAATTGAACTTTCGATCGCTCCAAAGGTTCACCGGTAATATTGCTTTGATGCACAAATATTTTCTCACCACCCTCATCCATAATAAAACCAAAACCTTTACTTGTATCGAAGAAGCTTATGAAACCTGTCATTATTGTATCAATCTCCTCCTTTTCTCTTTTAGGTACACCAAGTTCAATGCCTAAGAGCTTCTTAACAAAGATAGTGTTTTGTAACATTCATAATATAAAATTATTATCTATAAATAATGGCTAATTTTTAATTATTAATTAATCTATGTAATTAAAAAACTCTTTTTTAAAATTTATGAGATATAGCTTTTTACTCGCTCTTGTCGTGGCAGTATATAGCCACCTTAAATAACTTTTGTTGAGCATTTCTTTTTTAAAATAACCCAAGTCAACAAAAACGTTATCCCATTGCCCTCCCTGAGATTTATGGCAAGTAATGGCATAAGAAAACTTTATTTGCAAAGCATTAAAAAAAGGGTTTTTCTTTATCTTTTTATTCATTTCTTTGTCTCCCTTGTAATCTAAAGAAACTTCATTGTAAAGTTTTTTGTATTCTTCATAAGTTAGAGATGGGGCTTCACTTGAAAGAGTATCTAAAATTACTATTACATCCAACTCTTTTTCATCTAGGTAGTCAACTAGTTGAATGGTTAGTCTGGCAAATCTAAATCCATACCGATCAATAGTCTCTTTAAAACGAACCACCTCAACTATGTCTCCATTGGCAATAAACCCTGCTTTACTATCTTCAGCCAGCCAGAAATAATTATTACGTACCACCATAAGCATATCCCCAACCGATATTTCATTCTCTTGAAATCTAATTCGTGATCTAATTTGTTGGTTGTATATATTGGCCCGCTTGTTTGAACGGCACAAAACAATAGTATTAGAAATATCACTGACACTGTATGCCGTTTCCAAGTGATCTTGCAATTCTTCACCAGAGTCAAGACGAATAACATCATTATTTACATTAAACTTAGGATAACTAAAGTCCTCAACACCTATTCTGTTTCTTAAATCGGTAGCATTTAAAAGGACAGTAGATTGTTTTGATTGACGAACCACGTCTTTCATAGTTACAGAAATTACATTTTTAAGGTAAGTCGTTTCTAAAAAATCCTCATCTAAAGCTGGACTTATGTCCAAATGGACGGGTGGCAATTGGGCGGTATCTCCAATTAAAATCAGCTTGCACCCAATACCATCGTATACATACTGAATCAAATCATCCAACAAAGAGCGGTTGCCAAAGCTGGAATCACTAGCTTCAGGGATCATAGAAGCTTCATCAACTATAAATATGCTATTGGTATGCATATTCTCTTTTATCTTAATGTAAGTGTTGCCGTTTTTTCCAGATCGTATCCAATATATTTTTCGATGAATCGTAGATGCTTTTTTGTTGGAAAACTTGGATATTACTTTAGCGGCTCTCCCTGTAGGAGCCAACAAAACAGAACGTTTGGCAATAATAGATAAACTTTTAACCAATGCCGATATTAAAGTTGTTTTACCTGTTCCAGCATATCCTTTTAATAAAAAAATACTTCCTGTACTGATTGATGAAGCAAAATCAGCAATGGAACCCACAATTTCTTTCTGCTCATTCGTAAGAGTGAATGGAAAGTTTTTTTCAATCTTATCTTGAAGTTTTTGAGCTGTCAAAGTAAAATAAGTTAAATTTAACTGTTGTTTTTATTTATTTAATAATTAATTTAACCCCTTGACAACTTGGTCTATCGATTAATATCTGTTTTCTCACTACTAGTATTTTTTTTACATATAAAATGTGAACAAAAAAACTTTGGTAGTGAGCCGTTCAAAATTAAAAAAAATTTATCTGATATAAATCCTTCAATTGAAAATGACACTTTAATTTCAATTAAAAATGGAGATAAAAAAATTGATGTCAAGATTATCTTTCCCTCAACTGAATTCAAAGGATCAATAATTGTCCTACCGGGTTGGAATCACCCATACTCTTATTGGATTGATAGTACAAGCCTATCTGAAACAGCTAGTCATAATGGTTATTTATTAATCCTACCAAATATGAAAAAAAGTATTTATAGCGCCAAAATATACCCTGAAACAAGAAAAGATTGGCAAGAAGAAGCTACAAGAGCTTGGGTGAATAATTATATTATAACCTTTTTTCAAAAAGAATTTAATCTACTGCTTCCTAGTCAAAAAAATTATGTTTTAGGGTTATCTACAGGAGGAAGAGGCGCTTTGTTTTTAGCACTTGAAAATTCATCTGTTTTTATTGCTGGTGCAAGTTTATCAGGTGATTTTAATCCTTCTAATTTCCCTAACGACATACTTTACAATGGGTTTTTTGGTAGTTATTTAAATAATAAAATCCGCTGGGAAAAAGATGAAAACCCTTTAGAAGATATTAATCAATTAGAAGTCCCTTTCTATATTGGTCATGGTTTAAAAGATCGAGTTGTTTCTGTAAAACACTCTATTTTATTCTACGAATCACTTGATAAAATAAAACAAAAATCTATTCTACATATAGATTCATTAGCTAGACACAATTTTCACTATTGGAGTAGTGAAGTAGATAATGTGATAGACTTTTTTAACTCTCAATAATACTATTTCTTGGATGCTCGCATTAAATTTGAGGTACCTCTTCTAAACTGATAGCCTATACCAAACGGAAGAGGTTTTGTTTTATCTTTATTAAGATAAACCTCTTTCAAGTCTTCTTGATGTCGTTCTTTAAATAATGGTATTGGATATGAATAATTACCATAATACGTTAAATCCCAAATGTTCGAGTCAAAATATTTTATTGGTATTCCAGAATCATCTTGCAAAAGATGTTGTGATTTATTTAATATCAAGTTCCTTATTATGCTAAATGTTGGTCTGTGCATCAAATAAGATGCAGACTTCAAATAGGTTGATTTAATATCAATCCCATTTAAATATGCAACAAGGTCGGTTCTAGTTTTTAACCCTTTAGCAAATAATCCCCCTCTACTTAAATAAGGATCGTTTTGAATATTTACTGCAAAATATACTAGAGACTTTATTTTTTCTTCACCGTTTCGTTTAAAGTAATATCTGTTCCCGATATAAGTTGAATCAGAAAGTTCTGATAAATCATTAGTTAAAGATCCATTAGGCATAATAGCAACCTTTTCTTGAAGTAAAACCTCATGATTTGTTCGGGCAAAAAAATGCATTAACACATGCAATGTCCCATCCAAATCACTTTTAAAATCTTTCGCCATTGCGATTGTTCTAAAGAAGCTCATACCCAAAATAGCATTCATGGATTTTTTTAATTGAGACATATAAATTGAAAATGTAGAGTCTTTTGTCTTTAATCTTAAGTTAGGAAACGTTCCGATTGGCTCAAGACCTATCATGACGAAATGGTCATGATTTGGAAAAAATAAATCTGCATGTAAAAAATCTGCTCCTGAAAAAGGGTAAAATAAAGTCCCTCCATCTTTGTTTAAATCTGACAATTCTTTTGATGACCAATCTTTCATGATTGGTATTTTATCCTCTGTTCGTCTCCATAGCATATCTATCTTTGATTGATAGTCCTTGAATACTTGACTTGACTCCAATGATTTTAAAGAGCTGTCTTTTTTACAATTATAGCCTCCTAGAAACTGTGCTAATTCATTATATTTTTTTTCTGTTAATTCTTCTTTGTTTTTTTCTTTTTTGACTGTTGGAGAATCTATGTACTTATTTTTAACTATTTTTTCTTTGGCTACTTCATTAACACATGAAGAAAAACAAATAATAAAAAGTAATAGATGAGTATAATTTTTCATGTTACATATAAAATAGAAAACAAAGGAATAAAAAAGAGTTTAAATAGATCTCTTTTTCTTTATTTTAGTGCAAAAAAATCGTTGCTTGTGAATAAAAAATATTGCTTTTGAATATTCGCTTAAGTAGTCTTCACATAAAAACTAGTAGTTTATGAAACAAAATCTTTTTTATTATTTGAGTCTGTTTTTCGTGTTTCTTTCATTCGCTTGCGTCACTTCCTTTTTTTCTTGCGCTGAAAAAAAAAGCGTTGAATCCAAAATTCAAAAAGCTAGAATCAAAACACAAAATGATTGGGAAGTAAAACCTGTTAACCAACTTAGTCAAGACATTATCCTAAAATACTCAAAAATAAATTCTTGCTATCTTCCCCTTTTGAAAGATTCTTCTTTTTACAACCCTAACTTTAAAGTAGGTTTTGATTGGTCAGATTTATTTAACGATATTTTATCCATTGATAGTGAATATAGAAACAGATATTTGGTTGGAGACCTGATGACATTAGACGAAAACTTAGAATCTAGAGGGATTAAAGAGAAAAACCCTGATCTTTCTAAACTTATTGATTTTAAGAAATATGACAACAAATTATTTGAATTATTTGATAAAGCTGAACAATCTGAAGATGATAAAAAAATATTATTCCAATATATCCGAAAAAACTACCCCAATGATACAATCGCACTAAACAATTTTTATGAAAAAGTATGGCGGTTTAAAACCCCACCTTACCAAAGAAAATTCTCTGTTATGAGAAATAAGGTTTACGCTAGTGGTCAAAGGATTTGTCTATGCGAAGCTTATAGAGACACTCTTCTTTTAGTTGCACAATACGCTACTTCATCTAAAAGATTAACCCCCATTATAGATAAAGATAGCTCTGGAAATACTATTTCCACTAAGCATATCGAATATTTACCAATAGAAAAAAGAAGGTCATACTATGCTTCTTTGTATAGAATCACATCTAAAAACTGGGAGACTGATAGGGTATACGAAAATGCTGATATGGTGCATGATAATAAAGTTGGAGGAGGAAACCAGCGTATTACTTTTTATAAGGGAAATGCACAGTTACCAAATTTTCTTTTAATGGAACCGTCGATAGAGTATCCTAAAGCCATGAGGTCAAATGGTATTCATGAGGTAGCCTTAAGAGAATTATCTAGGGGTATGCTTGGTACTGCAAATAGTATAGGATGTATTAGATTGTCCGACTTTGGCTCTAAATTTACTCGTTGGTGGATTCCTCAATCTGCTAATTTTTTTGTATTATACAAAGAAAATAGATATCACAAAGAACTTTCTAAAGAAGATATACAAGAAGAACTCCCTTTTAGAAATGAAAAAGAAGGTAATTTATTTAGAGAATGGCTACATAATGAAAAACCATTGAAAGCTAAACAATTGGATGTCGACATTGACGGAAGTTTTGATAATGGTTTTATTTTAGATGCATACAATCTATATGGTGAAGAATATGAAAAAAAGAGAAAATGAAAAATAAATGCTCAATATTACAAATTGTTTTAATCAGCCTTTTACCATTAAAAAATGTTTCAGGCCAAATAAACAAGGAAAATCCTTGCGATACTATATGGATTCAAAATGGAATAGAATATGATTATAATCCTCTAAAAACAATTAAGGAAAAAGATTTTTCTTTCTTAACAATAAAAAGATCTAATTATAGAACACTTGTTGACTCAATAGGTGTTTCTGCAAAATACACTTTTAATCGAAAAAAACTTTCCGAAGAGATCTTAAAAAATGACTCTTTGTTCAACTCAAATTGGTCTAGTGAATCTACCTTTCCTAGTCTAGAGCCAATCAAAGAGAATGATAGTGTAAATATTATATTAATACAGGGAAATGAAACTTTTTTTTATAATTCTTGGGGATCATTTAATTCAAAATATGGCCCTAGATGGGGGAGGATGCACCGTGGGATTGACCTTGGATTAAATATTGGAGATACTTTAAGATCTTCTTTTAATGGTATAGTTAGATATGCTGAATTCAACACAGGAGGATACGGAAACTGTGTTATTATAAGACATTTTAATGGCCTTGAAACGCTTTATGCTCATCTTGAGAAAATTCTAGTTACACCAGGTCAGCTAGTTTATGCTGCAGATGTTATTGGACTAGGCGGGACTACTGGAAGAAGTGACGGCCCTCACCTACATTTTGAAACTCGTTATAAAGGCAGATCATTTAATCCATTAAAGATCTTCGATAAAGACTCTCTTAACCTGCATTCAAATTTTCTTGTAATAAGGAAAAAAGATATTACAGACCCTTATATCCCGAAAAAGAAGTATCATGTCGTTAGATCAGGTCAGACATTATCATATATAGCAGCAAAATATAGAACAACTATTTCTCGAATACAAAAGCTAAATGGAATTAGAAACAGAGATAAAATCTATATAGGACAAAGGATTAGAGTGAAATAAGAAAACATAAAAATTTTATTACACCTTTAAACATGAAATTAAACCTTTTTCTTTTGCTTATATCATACTCTATATGCTATGGACAGGAGAGAGCTGAAATAAATCAAAAAATAAGCTCTAAAGACAGCTATCTTTCTCTCCGGGTTGATTCACTAGATCAAGAAATAATCCGACTTTATTCAAAGACAAATTCATGCTATTTACCATTATTAAAAGACCCTAAATTATATCCTTTAGGTGGGAGATCAGGTTTTGAATGGAGTGATTTATTTAATGATTTATTAGCAAAAGAAAGCAACTACAACAACCGATATTTAGTCGGTGACTTTATGTCTCTTGATGAAAATTTCGAGACTAGGGGGATAGAAGAGATAAACGCAGAGCTTAAAAACTTAGTTGATTTTAAAAAATATGATGAGAAGTTGTTTAAGCTGTTTGACCTTGGGGGGAAATCTTCTAATGATATTGAGATACTTTATTCATACATTCGACTTAATTATCCCGAAGATAGTTCCAAATTATTCAATTTTTATGATAAAGTATGGAGGTTTAAGACACCTCCATTCATACGTAAATTTTCACGAATGAGAAATACTTTTTATGCATCAGGTCAACGAGTTTGCCTTTGTGAGGCATATGAAGACACCTTGTTTTTAATCGCTCAATACGCCACTTCATCGAAAAGATTAGAGCCAATAATAAAAAAAGATAGTTCTGGTGAGGTTAAATCTATAACTTATAATGAATACCTCCCCATAAATAAAAGAAGACACTATTATGCCCCTCAATATAGAATTACCTCTAAAAACTGGGAAAGTGACAGGAAATATGAAAAAGCTGATTTATTGCATGATTATGATTTGGGTGGAGGAAACAAACATATTACATATTATAAAGGGAGATCAGAACTGCCTAACTTTCTTTTAATGAAACCATCAGAAGATTACCCTAAAGCTATGACCTCAAATGGTATACATGAAGTTGCTTTACGTGAATTATCTCGTGGGATGCTTGGAACAGCAAATAGTATAGGATGTATAAGGCTTTCCGATTTTGGCTCGAAGTTTACTAGATGGTGGGTCCCTAAAAATGCCAAATTCTTTATTCTATACTATGAAGATAGATATCATAAAAAACTCTCACTAGAGAGCATTAAAAATGAATTGCCTTTTAAAAATAAAGAAGAAGGCGATTTATTTAGATTATGGTTAAACAAAAATAAACCTCTAAAAGCAAAACAAATGGATCTTGATATAGAAGGTAGTTTCGATAATGGATTTATTCTTGATGCATATAATCTTTTTGGTGCTGAGTATGAAAGGCATAAAATTAATTTGATTAAATAAACCCTTTTTTTAATTTTAGCCAACTAACTACTAAAATTATAAATCACTCTCTAATTTAAATCTTAAGACTTACTCTCATTTATTGAATAAAAAATTAATTTCTTAATATCATTATGCATATGAAAAAACTGTCTTCCACTTATTTTTTTGTGTTTCTATTAATAGTATCGTTATCATCGTCTTGCGAAAACACCTCATCTAATAATGAACTACAAAACAAGTCATACAATACACCTAACATAACGGATTCATCTACGAGTCCTTCAATTCAACCAATAGACACTTTCCATAATGCTTTGGGTCTCTTAATTTCAGGTATGGATTGTTCTTATTTTAACACAAATAATAATATAGATACCTCTTTCTGGAATCAATATAGCAACAGAGTAAGCGAATCTTTTTTAAAAATGCACGAAAATAGACTAGAGCCAATGCGAAAATGGAAGAAAACAATTTCATCAAATAACAAGCTTAATGACACTAGCTTATTATTTTATCCGTTTTCTGGGGCTGATTTTTTACATGCATACTATCTGTTTCCTGAAGCTAATGATTACGTCCTTATAGCGCAAGAGAAAATAGGTGATTTACCTGATTTTAATTCAATCAGTAGTCAAAAATTAAAGCTTTATCTTAATGCTGTTGACCATAGTCTAGGCGATATTTATAAAAGAAGTTATTTTATTACTAAGTCAATGATGGCTGACACTAAGGAAGGTTCTGAATTAAATGGTTTGTTGCCCTTGTTTTATTGGTTTATCTCTAGGACAGATCACGAAATAATAAATGTATCAAATGTATATGTAGATTCTAATTCCAAATTAAACACCTTTACTTCAAGCATTGAAAATAAACTTGATAAAAAAATCAAAGGAATTAAGTTTCTTTTCAGAAAAAAAGGTGATGAAAAATTAAAATCAATAACTTACTTTAACTGTGACATTTCAAACAAAGGATTTAATAAGAATCCTGAATTCAAAACTTATTTAAATTCAATTAGAACATGTAATAGTTTTGTCAAATCAGCTTCATACTTAATGCATTACAGTACTTTTAGTGATATTAGGGGGATAACATTAGAAAAAAGCAACTCTATTCTAGAAGATGACACAGGAATACCATTTAAATATTTAAATAATGGTGGTTGGGATATTAACTTGTTTGGTGTATACGTTATGCCAGTAAAAGATTTTAGTGAAAGTAGATTTCAAAAAGACCTGAGCGAAGCATACATGAACGAAACATTCAATAAAGGTAAATTGCCTTTTTCACTTGGTTATCATTGGGGATCAAAAGAACAAAATCAAATGTTATATATTAAAAAGTGAAAACAGAAAAATATACTAAAGCAGTAGCGACCAATATGGTGATTGCTAATATGGTCGGCACTGGCATCTTTACTGCCATTGGATATCAAGTAATGAACAATGGTATCCCTGATCCTTTTAGTATCTTAATTATATGGGTGATTGGTGGTCTTCTTTCCTTATGTGGTGCTTTTTCGTATAGTGAAGTAGCAAGTTGTGTCAATCGTTCTGGCGGTGAATACTCTTATCTTTCTGACTTATATCACCCTTTAGTTGGTTTCTTAAGCGGGTGGACTTCAATAATTGTAGGTTTTTCAGCTGCTATAGCTGCATTAGGTTTAGCTATAGGAGAGTACTTTTTGCCATTAATCGGGTTTGATAAGGATTATACTTTTAATGTTTTAGTCTTTGATATTTCTATTCAGAAGCTTGTAGCTCTAGGGGCGATAATTATAATCGCGGGAATTCATATGAGAGGAATAAAATTTGGAGGAATTTTTCAAAACTACATCACTTTCTTTAAACTAATTCTAATTAGTTTAATTTTAGTCCTTCCGTTTCTTTTTTCGGACTACGAACACAGCAACATAAGATTTTTGCCAACTGCAGAGACATCAAAAACAATTTTAAGTTCTGCGTTTGCAGGTTCTTTAGTATGGGTAATGTTCTCTTATAGTGGTTGGAATGCAAGTACATACATTTTAAAAAATCTAGAAAACCCAAAAAAAACATTACCGTTTTCATTGATTTTCGGTACTATATTTGTCACTATAATATACGTTTTGTTAAATTTTATTTTTATGTATGTAGCTTCCTTCAAAGAGTTAGAAGGACAAATAGATGTTGGTAATATTGTAATGCAAAAAGTTCTTGGGAAAAACACAGCTCTTATAATTAGCGGTGTTTTTTCATTTGCCTTGCTTTCAGGCATAAGTGCCATGATGATGGCGGGTCCAAGAGTTGCAGAAGAGATTGGAAAAGATTTTGACTTATTTAAGCTATTAGCCAAACAAAATCGTAAGGGAAACCCCACTAGTGCTATTATTTTTATAGCCTCTGTTTCATCTCTTCTGGTTGTCTTCTCCTCCTTTAAAGACATGATAGAATATATCGGAATTGCCCTTACAATTTTTTCATTTTTAACTGTTTCTGCTGTTTTTATTATTCGTAAAAAAAATATTAAAAACCAATTAGGTGTTCGTTGTTGGGGCTATCCATTTACGCCATTACTTTTTCAATTTTTATCCTTATGGATGATGTATTATTTTATAAGTGAGGACCCTATAAAAATAGTTTGGTGCATTCTAACATTAATGCCAGCGGTATTGATTTACTACATTTCAAAGAGTAGAAAGTGATAAATCAAGTCTATTAAATTAGTTTTAATTTTTTGGCCTTATTATATTATATATTCCACTCAAGTCATACAAACCATATTTACCAGGGACAGATTTATTCTGTCCTGCATAGCTTAAAGTTATAGCTATTCTTTTCTTAAAATCTTTCCAACATATAAAAATAGCACTATGCTCTACATTGTGAAAAGAGTAATTAACATGATAAACCCAATCTCCAGGTTGCAGAATGTCAAATTGCGAAAATTTAGTTCCTTTTTTGTTACTATAAATAGTCTCTCTATTAGTCCTGTTGAATCCCGATCTAGTGAAAACTCTATCCACAAAATCCCAACAAGATCCTTTTACTATCGACCGACTTTTTATCGCCATTCGATGTCCCTCATTAATAACCCTTAATCCATTATCTGTTGTTTCAGACAGACAACTTTCATCATTAAGGCAGCAACAATTTTTCAGTTTTTCACTCTCTGCTAAAAAGTTTTTATCCGGACAAAAAATACTCTTTGAATCTACTAGTTTTTTTGGGGTAGATAAAGTGTCAGATATAGATTTATCTATTAATTTAAATGCCAAAGAGTCTAAAGTTTGTTGAGTGCTAATTAAATCATAGGATAAAGAATCTGTTTTATTTTGTAAAATTTTTAGTGATAAATATACTTGTGCAACTTCTTTCTTAAATGATTTTCTGTCTTTGTTTATTATAAGTTCTAAACTATCTATTTTTTGTTTATTTCCCCAAAATTTCCAGAATTGAGCGTTGATAAAAGTGACGTTAAACATTAAGATTAATATTGTTATCAATGATGTTCGATTGAAAAACAGACTGTTTTTTATTTCCTTATATTCCTTCATTTATTAATTAAAAATAATAATCCTACTAATTGTAAAAAAGTAAAAGCATAAAAGATGAAAACAAGATTGTTTTCGCTTCAGCCTTTTAATCATTATGCTTTGATTATATAAATTCTTTCTTTTTTCAACTTTAAAAGACCGAAATTTCTTTTTCACATCCTTTTGAAGCTTATTAATGAAGATAAAAATTATTTCGATTTAGTTTTTAACTTACAATAAAATTAGTCTTGCCAATCTAGCTATATTATAACTCTGATAATAACTTATTGACTATCCGCTTTCCATTTTACCCAAATCCTTATCTTTGGCTTACTTTGTATTTTAAAAATCTGATGAAAAACGAAATCATTGTACTTGATATAGAGACTACAGGTTTAGACGCTAATAAAGACTTTATACTTGAACTAGGAATGGTAGAGCTCAACTTAGATAATGGAAAGATTACCGAACTATTTAATCAAGTTTTTAAGGACCCTAGCTTAAGTGCAAAACATCATAAATCATGGATTTTTGAAAATGGATTTATGGATATCGATGAAGTTAGAAACGCCTTGCCATTATCTGAGTACTTTGAAGAAATTCAATCTCTAATGAACCCCTATAAGGGTAGAATAACAGCATGGAACAGGGACTTTGACAGTAAGTTTTTAGTTAAAAGTGGATTTGACTTAGGGCCTGATATTTTATGTCCAATGAAGGAAAGTGTTGATTTCTTTAAGATTGAAGGTAATTATGGATACAAATGGGCGAAAGCTCAGGAGGCATGGGATATACTGTTCCCTGAAACACCTAAAACAGAAAAGCACAGAGGTCTTGACGACTCTAAAATGGAAGCGGCTATAATTTATGAATTACATAAAAGAGACGTAATAAACTTTTCACTTTAAAAGAAAAAAGAATTAAATAAAAGATGTCAGAAAAAAAATCAGGAATTAAAAAATATGCAGAAGACATAGAAAAATCAATTAATTCTTTAAAGAAAATAGGATACATCCCTTCAGATAAGTTTAATCAAGAAACCCCTTTCAGATACCCTGTTGCTAAAATGCCAAAGGGTGAGTTCATTAAGCTCCCAAGAAAAGGAAATATTAATAAAAAAAGTTATACAGAAAATTTCTTCTTTAAATATTTAACGAATCATTTCGCAAAGGATTTTACCGTGCTTAATGATAGTATTGTTCCGCCAAAAACAGGAATGGCTTATGAGCCTGATTTCGTTTTATATGATGGAAATAAAGGAAATACGATTTTTCTAAATATAGAGATTGATGAACCTTACGAAGGTTTTTCTAGAACATCAACACATGAAATAAACTCTAATGATTTAAGAGATCTGTTCTTTCAAAATAGAGGATGGATAGTTATTCGTTTTGCCGAAATTCAAATTCACCAAGAGCCAAAAGAGTGCTGTTTATTTATCGCTGATGTTATTAAAGAATTAAAGCCAGATTATATTATTCCAATTGAACTGAAAACATTAACTCATCCAAGTATTGTTGAACAGTGGAATAAACTTAAATCAAATAATTGGGCGAAAAAAAAATATCGAGAAAATTATTTGGGCATTAAAAGTTTTAGTTTTAGAGGACAGAAAAAAATTCCGCAGAACGTTGAACAAACAGATGCTGATATAAAACTTGAATCTCTGATTTCCGAAAAAATTCCTCAATCTCACTTTGCTGAAATAAAAAAAACAGTATTAGGTATAAAGAATTCCAATAGAGATAGAGATCAAAGAATTTCATTTGACGCAAAGGAACACCGATATTTTATAGATGGAAATCCAGACACTATATCGGTTAGCGAATTAATTGGCAAATTCTTTCAGGAATTCGATGAACCGTATTGGTCAAAAATAAAAGCTGCCCAAAGAGGCATTTCCCCTGAAACACTAAGAAAAGAATGGACAGAGAAAGCTATAGACTCAAGTAATAAAGGAACATACCTACATGAACAAATAGAGAACTTTTATCAAGAAAAATCATATGATTCTTCATTAAAAGAATTTTGTCATTTCTTATCTTTTAAGAAAAAATACCCCACATTAAAGCCTTATTTATCCGAGTGGAGAATCTTTGATGAAGACTTGCTTATAGGTGGAACTGTAGATATGCTTTATGAAAAGGATGATGGCTCTCTAATTATATTTGATTGGAAAAGAAGTTTAAAAGTCGTTGATATTAATGGAACTATTATTAATAGTGATTATAATTATGGCTTAGGGAAATTAAATCATATTGCAGATAATAGCTATAATAAATATTGTCTGCAACTAAATCTTTATCGGCACATAATCGAAACAAAATACAACAAAAAAATAAGTTCAATGAACCTTTTAATCCTTCATCCAGACTATGAATCTTATTTTGTCGTTAAAGTTCCTAAGATGCAGTCAGAGGTAGACTACATTATAGAAACCTCTCTTGATTGGAGATAATCTCAATTAATCTTATCACAATATTTTAACAATCCTTTAAATAAATTTAATTGTCCTTTGGCTCTATTCAAATTTTGATTGGGGTAAGATACATTATAATATCTATCTCCCATTATATAATCCGTTAAAAAACGAATCCCCTGAACTAAAACAACAACTTTAGCCCCCAAATTAAGATTGGTTTTTTCAATTTCCAAAAGAGAAGGCTCCGATTCAAAAGTTTGTTTAATCACCTCAAATTTTTCTAAATCAAAGTTATCTCCACTTGTATCATCTTCTAGCTTTCTATTTGTATATGAGCGAACCATATCCCCAAAATCATATAATATTGTACCTTTCATTAAAGTATCCCAATCAATAATTGCATCAACTTTTGAACTATCTTTTTGAAATAAAAAATTACTGCTTTTTGGATCGCCATGGATAATCCTTTGTGGTAGCTTATCATAAATTGTCTCATATTCTTGAAGTATATGAATAAACCTATTGATAACTGAAACTTCTACCTCCACTTCAATTATTCTCTTTTTATCGCCCTTTAACAAGGCTTCTTTAAACTTTTTATATCGCAACTTAAAATTCAAGAAATCAGGAATAGGTTCTTGTAGCTCTTTAACATCAAAGGTTGATAATATTGAGTGAAATTCACATAATGATTTCGCTGCATTTGAAACAAATATTAATGAAGGGGGCACTTGATGACAGTCTGTGTTATCTATAAAAGAAAACATTCTCCAATAATCTTTGTCTTTTGATTGGTAAAAAGACATTCCATTTATTGCATTGATAGGATCAAGAATACCCTTTTCGTAATTGTTTTTTTTTAGATGATCCACTACTTTAAAAATATTATTTTGCAGTCTTTCTGGATATTTGAATACACTTGAATTCAATTGTTGAAGAATATATTTTTTATCCTCTGATATCGTCACTTTAAATGTTTGATTAATCAACCCGCTTTTAATAGATGAGATACTAATCTCTTCAAACAAGGTGTCTGGAAAGAATTGGCGTACAATAGCTATTAATTCTTCTTTCATATAAACAAGGGCTTCGGATAGTTTAATTCTAAAGCAAACTGATTTAATTTGTTTTTTACATCTACTCTATCTTCTTCATAAGTCAATCCAAACCACTGATCATTAGATTCTAAAACCTTAAACTGAACACCCTCCTCATCTATTAATTTTTGAACCGCTTGAGGGAGATAAAACTCTTTCTCCATAGATAATGAAAATGATTGATAAAATACGTCAAAATAATCTTGAAAATAATCAAATATAAGTGGAGAAAATAACCAACAATTCATTGAAACTAAAGTGTTGGGTTCTAAATGTTTTTCAATAGTAGATTTCGCTCTAATAATACCATCCTTTTTTTCAATGGATTCAAATTCTTGAACACATTTCAATATTGAACCCGAAGCTGTTTCACAGAAGCCTCGAGACACTGGGCCATTTTTACTAAGGGTTTTTAATAAAGGGAAGGCAACCATACCCATCATTAAATCTGATATCTTGTTCTTCAGAAATTGAGCTCCCAAAGATACTGTCAAACGACCATAATAGTCATCTGCATTAAGAACCATAAAAGGCTCATTTATCATACTTCTTGCGCTGAGAACTGCATGCGCTGTACCCCAGGGCTTTATTCTATCGGTGGGATATTTTTTTGTCTTCGTTTCTTGAATAACTAATTGAATGTCTACTATTTTCTTTAAAGGACTTAACCGACCTTCTAAAACTTTTTCTACAGACTTATTTACAACTACAACTATTTTACTAAATCCCGATTGAATAGCATCATAAATAGCATATTCAAAAAGAAATTCACCATCAGGTCCAATGCCATCAATTTGTTTCAAGCTTTGGTATCTTCTCCCAAGTCCACCAGCAAGAATCAGTAAGGTAATATTATAGTTCGTCATCTAATCCAAAAACAGGTTTCCTTTTTTTCCATTCCCCATTCGTAAAATCAGGTATCTCCTTTATGCTTCCATTGTCTTTAATAGATGCTTCACTCAAAGGAGTGATAGCATACCAAGCAGCTAAGTCGTAGACGTCTAAAGGGAATTCTATGTCCTCCTTGATACATTTGATAAATGCATTGTCTAAAAAATAATCCATCCCCCCATGGCCTGAGTTCTCAGCCTCATTAGAGTACTTTGACCAAAGTGGGTGATCATACTTCTCAAATATTTCTTTTGTTTTTTCCCATCGATGAGAATGATCCATTTCTTTTTCAAAATAAATAAAGCCTTGGTCTAAGCCTCCCCAACCATAGTCCTCCCAAATTCCTTCTGTACCCTGAACTCTAAACCCAAGGTTATATGGTCTCTGTAGACTTGTGTCATGAGTCAGCATAAATGTTTCTCCGTTAGCACATTTAATTTGTGTAGTAACGACGTCCCCTTGTTTGAATTTAACTTTTGCGTTAGGATGCTCCTCCCCTCCTTTAGCATGCTCTTTTATATACTTATTTAGGCCTAGAGCTTGCGATGACATCGATGAAAGATGTGTCATTCGATTTCCTCTATTAATATCAAACATTGTCGCTATAGGGCCAAGTCCATGTGTAGGATAAAGTTCTCCATTCCTGTTGACATAGTGATTTGTCCTCCATTTAGCCTCACTAAATGCCTTTTCTCCAAATTCAACACCAGAATTATATGCATCAATTCCATCATTAAATAAAACTCCTCTTAAATCATGCTGATATCCTCCTCTGCCGTGAACCAATTTGCCAAATTTACCTTTTCGAACCATGTTTAATACTGCCATCACATCGCGACGGTAACAAACATTCTCTAGAATCATAATCGGGACCTTCGTCTCCTCATATACTTTAACGTACTCCCAACATTCATTTAGAGTCATTGCCCCGCAAACCTCCATTCCAACAATCTTACCATTACGCATTGCTTCCGTTCCATGCTTCAAATGCCATTCCCATGGTGAAGAAACAAATACAGCATCTATGTCATCACGTTTTAATAGCTCACGATAGTCATAATCTCCATTAGAATATTCAACTGCTGCAGGCATTCCTTTTTTCTCTAACATTTTTTGTGCAGAGGCCATCATTCTTTTGTCAGGGTCAGCAAAAGCAACTATTTCCACGTCATCTCGCTTAAGCATCTCATTAAGATGTGATTGTCCCCTAAAACCTACCGCAATAAACCCTAGTCGAATTTTATTATTTGTAGAGTGCTTCATCGTTATAAGGGAGTCGGGAAGGATTAATGCCCCCATACCAAAAAGAGAACTGTTTTTTACAAAATCTCGTCGATTCATAAGAGTTACTTTTTTATTAATTTAATCCTTGCTTGTTTATCTTCTGAGGCAATATATAAAATATAACTGCCTGCTGGTTCTTCTATCCTAAGGTTTAAAAACTGATTTGTATTATATTTTTTTGAACTAATTATTCTACCACTTAAATCTGTTATAATAATTAATCCTGGTTCATTGTTTTCTCCTAAATCAATTGTAAAAGTTCCATCTGTTGGATTCGGGTATAAAGATAAACTTTGTAGAAATGAATTATTTATTATCTCTACAGCGTGTATAGAAACACAGTCGGTAGTATCTATACAATCATTTTCTATTATCTGAACAGCATAATATCCACTGTTTGAAGGTGTATATGACTGACTTGTTTGACCATTAATAATTGTAAAATTATCTGCGCAATCTAACCAGACATAGGAAGAGGCATTTGAATTATTTGCTTCAATAGAAATACCGTTGGTCGAAGTTGTTAGATCCGAGACAGTATTGATTGTTAAGTTTAAAGTCACTACTGAATCACACCCTGAAGCATTTGTTAATGTTGTTGAATATGTCCCTGTAGATGTATATGTATTCCCATCTGCTGACCATATATAGCTATCGCAAGATGTTATATCGTCAGAACTTGAGCTTGAGTTTGTTATTGTTAAGTCTAAAGTAACTAAAGAGTCACACCCTACAGCATTTGTGAGAATCCATGTTGGTGTATTTGTAGAGTTCAAATAAGTGTTCCCATCAATCCATGTAAATTCATCACAAGCAACTTGAGTATCTATACCTGAACTTGGGTTTTTAATAACTATTGTAACAACAGAACTATCGGCACAGGAGCCATTCGTTGCTATTAATAACATTGTTGACACCCCTGAAGTATTATATGTATTTGATGTGTTAACTGAATTACTAAATGGAACCCCATCTAAAACCCATTGATAAGCTGTTGCTCCTGTTGAGCTATTCGTAAATATAATTGTTCCTCCTTCACATATAAGCGTATCATTTGTATAAAAATCTGAAACTATCTGACAATCAACAGAATCACATTGTACAGTAACAATAGTTCCCGTAGCGGAGGTAACAACGGGGACACTATTTACAATTCCACCGCTTGAAAAAGAGCCGAAAGATGTAGAAGAAGTGCTTGGAGTATTTGTGACTAAGCTCCCTGAGATCTCATTACAACCTGAAATTCCATTAGGGTCTGTTTTTATCATAAATAAATCTCGAGATCCTGCACCAAAACTATAAGCATATCCACAAACAACAAATCCTCCAGTACTATATTCTCCAACGAACCAAGCTTGATCTTCAAGAGGGCCTCCAAAACTCTTTGCCCATTGTAAGTTCCCAAAAGCATCTGTCTTAAGTAATGTTGCATCATAATCCCCAAAACCAAAAGTATTAGCCCTTCCACATAAAATATATTCTCCATTGGAAGTCTGCCTTACTGCTTGCAATCGATCTTCTCCGCCTAGACCATATGTCTTAGACCATTGAAGTGAGCCATTAGAACTAACTTTGATAAGATAGGCATCCCAACTACCCGCACCGAAACTATTCGTTGTTCCACCCAAAATAAAACCATTGTCTATTGTTTCTTGAACAGAATATGCAAAATCATATGAACTACCACCATACACCTTGCTCCATTGAACTAATCCTGAAGAGTTTAGTTTAACTAGAAGAACATCTAAAAACCCACCACCATCAGTATAACCCGTCACAATATAACCACCATCTGATGTCTGCTGTATTTCTCTTCCCGCTTCACTTGTGCCTGAAGAGCCAACGGTTCGTGTCCACTGAACAACTCCTGTGCTAGATGTTTTAATAACATATAGATCATCGCCACCAGCACCATAGGACTCTGTTGTTCCTGATATTATATAGCCGCCGTCCAATGTTTCTTGAACACTGTATCCTTTGTCTGATAGTCCTGACGCTCCGCCATATGTTTGATCCCAAATGATATTCCCTGTAGCATCTAACTTAATTAAATAAATGTCGCCAGCCCAATCTGTCGTCCAAGTGTGTCCTGTCATAATAAACCCACCATCCGACGTTATATCAATGTCCTGTATTTCATCATACTGAATGTTTCCATAAGACTTTGTCCATAAAGTATCTCCATCAGCGTCAAGCCTTATAACATATCCATCCCAACCACCTACTCCAAAAGAAAAAGTTCTCCCACACACTACAAACCCACCATCTAAAGTCTCTGCAAATGCATAGCCATACTCTTCCTGAGGACCACCATAATACTTATGAAAAATAGTGGTTTGTGAGCATGTATACTTTGCAAATTGAAACAATATAATAAGTATTAAATATTTCATTTTTTAAATCTATTTAGCTGCTAAATGAAAAATAATTAACGAGCACATCCAACACACATTCTGCTCTGTGGCATCAATAAAATCCTACCCAAAGGAATTTCTCTACTACAACGAATACAATAGCCAAAATCTTCTTCATCTACCTTCTCAATTACAAGCTTAAGCTTGCTATATTTTTCTTCCGCCTTTCTAAGGGCAGCCTCAACCACACTTTTGTTATTTATTGCGTCCATTCGAGAAACACGGCCAATAGCATTTTCAGGAGAAATCGGTTTTGTGATTTCTTTATACTCTCTAATCGACTCCTTTGTCTTCTCAAGTTCTTCAAGAATACGTTTTTTTATCTCTTGTTGATTCTCTTTTTTCATCTACAATGAAAATACTTAATTTTATCTAAAAACAGCTACTTATAAAAGTTATCTATATATGCTGAATATTCTTTTTTATTAAGAATCAACCGTTTCCATAAAGCGCCAATAAAACCTAAACCATATCCTAGCAACTGAATATAGCTTGTTAAAACAGAGAGTATCCCTATATTAAAATTTTTGTTTTTAAAACTTGAATCTATAAATATTATAGCTATATGAACTAATATTGGGAGCAAAAAAATAATTGGACATATTATTGAAAACATGATTAATATCAACAACCCTATTGTAAATCCTGCTGGAGCAAAATGAACTAGTTTTAAAGACTTTGGGTGTCTTTTATATAAGTTTATTCTTGCTATACCTGAATTAAAAACTTGTTTGAAAAATTGCTTAAGACTTGTTCGTCTTTTATGGTAAACAAATGCGTCTTTAAACAACCTTGTTTTAAACCCATTTTCTAATATTCGTATACTCATGTCAATATCTTCCCCAAACCTCATTTTAGAAAACCCATTTGTTTTCTTATATACATCTATCGAATAGCCCATATTAAAGCTTCTTGGATAAAACTTGTCCACCTTTTCACTACCACCACGTATTCCCCCTGTAGTAAAAAAAGAAGTCATTGAATAATTAATTGCTTTTTGTAATAAACTAAAGTCCTTGTGTGCCTTATCAGGCCCCCCAAATGCATCTACAAAATCTTTTTTTATCAAAGCTTCTACTATCTCAAAATAGTTGTTTGGTAAAACACAATCAGAGTCTAGAAAAATAATATAATTTCCTATTGCTTTCTCTACACCATAATTTCTGCTTTGACCAGGACCTGTGTTCTCTTTAAAAAAGTATTTTAAGTCCACTTTTTCTTGATACTTTTTACATATTTCTTCACACTTTATTTGTGATCCATCTTCGATAATAATTACTTCAAAATCTTTGACTGACTGACTAACCATACTAGCAAGCAACTCTTCAACTTCTTCCGGCCTATTATAAACTGGTATAACAAATGAATATTTTATGTGTTGATTTTTTGTTTTTTCCATTACTTATTAATGAGAAGAATAAAATATGATGCCTTTTTTGTTCGTGCTTAAACGTAATGATTTAAATTTCTTTATGCGAAAAAAGAAGATTAAAGGAAAGTAAAACACTATACTTAATAATTCTGCTTTCATAAATTTTATGTTATCAAAGAATAGTCCTAATAATAACCAAAGATAAATATTTTTTAAGAGCATTTTTTATGCCTTAAAATTCTTCGATTAATTCTAATAGAAATAAAAAAGCTCCCAACATATCTGCTGGGAGCTTTAGGTAGTCTAAAAGACTATTTAAGTTATACTTATTGTTTTATAACTCTAGTTGTTACCTTGTTATCACTTTGTGTGATAATTACTTGGTAGAAACCAGGGTTATAGTCTTCTCCAATTTCAACTTCTGTTTCTTGACGTAAGTCAACTAATCTACTTTCGATTAATCTTCCTGTTCCGTCGTATACAGAAACCATAACTGGTGTACTTGCGTCTTTCGATGTGATTCGAAGTATTGTCGCATCACTGAATGGGTTTGGAGACATTGTTGTCTCGAAATCTATTCCTTCTTCTTGACTCAAGTCTTTTGCGAAGTTATTCACGCCGATTGCTGATCCTGGCATTGTGTATGTACAAACAATACCATAAGCACCCCAACCGAATCCAGGCAATTCTACAGATACATCAACATCGTATGTTGCTCCAGCTGTTACAGTAAAGTCTGATAAACTTCCTGTTCTAGTTGGATAATCAAACGTTTGTTGGTTACCAAATTCATCTGTTAATCTGAATCTGTATCCTGTTGCATCTGTAACAGGTATTGCTTTAATCGCAGCTGTCAGTGATCCTGCCGTTCCGTTACATTGGTTATTAACCAACTTCGTTGTTGGAAGAGCTGGTATTTCGTGTGTACAAACTGTACCATAAACACCGTATGCACTTGGTGTAATACCATTCACACTAGCTAACTTCACTGCCACATCAACATCATACGTTACGCCATTCTCTAGACCAGTAACCCATGCTAGGTTAATTGTTCTAATAGCTGACTCGTATGTATACTCTTGACCTGTAGTTGGATTTGTGAATCTGAATCTATATTCTTCAGCGTTGTATGGCGCTCCCTCAATTGGAATTGCTTTAACAACACTTGTGATTTCAATATTCGCTGTTTGACCACAGAATCCATTTGTCAACCTTGTAGTTGGTAGGTCTGGTGTTGTATGTGTACAAACATCACCATAAATACCCCACTCACCATTTATAAACGCTGCAACATCAACATTATAAGTTACTCCTTCAAGTAATCCTTGACTGTAGAAGTTGTTTAAGTTTACTGTTCTAATCGCAGACGTGTATGTTAACGTGTCTCCTGCAATAGGATCTATCATTCTAAATCTATACGCTGTAGCGTTATAAGGCGCTCCCTCAATTGGAATTGCTTTAATTACACTATTCATTGTATTAGCTGTAGAGTTACAGAAGCTATTTGTCAACTTAGTAGTTGGTAAGTCTGGTGTATAGTGTGTACAAACCTCACCATATTCACCCCATGCACTTACAGGGCCTCCACCATTACTACTTAACTTCACTGCTACGTCAACATCGTATAATATACCTTCAGTGATTCCAACGAAGTTCTGTAAGTTCACTGTTCTAATAGCAGACTCATAGATCATCGTGTCTCCTGCAATAGGATCTATCATTCTGAATCTATATGCCTCAGCGTTATACGCACCCTCAACTGGGATTGCTTTAATTACACTGTTCATAGAGTTCGCTACTTGACCACAGAATCCATTTGTCAACTTCGTTGTTGGAAGCGCTGGAGTTGTGTGTGTACATAACGGTCCGTATGCTTGTAGTGTACCTGCAGTAGGTCCTTGTCCAAGCGTTAACGCAACTTCTACATCGTATGTGATACCTTCAGTCAATCCTAGAACATTTAAGTTAATTGTTCTAAGTACCGATGGATAGATCACTTGGAATCCAGTTAATGGATCCGTTACTCTGAATGTATAGTTTGTAGCTCCAGGAACCTCAATCGCTTTAATAACACTGTTCATTGCATTGGCAGTATCATCACAGAATGCGTTCTGTAGCTTAGTTGTTGGAAGAGGATCAAATGCTAACGTACACACTGGTCCATATTCACCTAACACACCACTTTGCGTTACAGCTACAGCAACATCATATGTTACACCATTTACTGTTGCAAAGTTATTTAAGTTAACAGTTCTAATCGCAGACGTGTATGTTAACGTGTCTCCTGCAATAGGATCTATCATTCTAAATGTATAAGCCTCTGCTCCTGGGTATATGATTGCTTTAATCGTACCCGACATTTGCCATGCAATACTTGTATTACAGTATGCAGCTTCTAGTTGTGTTAATGGATATGGTCCTTCTAATGTACAGATTGGACCCCAATCACCAACGATACCGTTCTTCGTTACTTGAACATCTACGTCGTATACAACATTGTCTTGTATCGCGAAGTTAGATAAACTAACTACTCTAGTTGGATTCGTGTACGTCATAACTGTTCCAGTTAATGGATCAGTTAATCTGAACGTATATGAATCTGCACCAGGTACAGCGTTCGCTTTAATAATACTTGACGATGTCTCTGCTTTACTTCCACAGAAACTGTTTGTTAACTGCGTAGTTGGTACAGTAGTATTGAATGCAAATGGTCCAACCCAGTTACCTGTGTTAACACCGCAATCAGACTGTACGTAGAACTCGTAAGCAGTAGAGTTCGATAATCCAGTAACAGTTTCTGTTGTATTCGCTGTTCCTGAAATCGTTGTTCCTGTACCTAGTGTGAATCCAGCAGCACCATACTCAACGTTAGCTAAACCAGCTCCTCCGTCAACCCATGAAAGGTCAGCTGAAGTTTCTGTTTCGTTAGCAGATGATAATGATGTCACATCTGGACATGCAGAGTGATCCGACACAAACGTGAACGGTCCAACCCATGCACTTACATCTGATCCACAAATAGATTGTACATAGAAGTCATATGAAGTCGACGCTGTCAATCCAGTAACAACTGCTGGATTAGCACCTAAGTTTGGTATTAGAGTGCCTGAACCTTGAGCGAATCCAGTTGGACCCCACTCTAAGTTAAATAACGCTGTACCAGCATTATCTGTCCATCCTAAATCAGCTGAGTTATCAGTGATATTAGTAGCTGTTAAAGCTGTTGGTTCTAAACAAGCAGGTGGTGGAGTTGCAGTTGTGAACGCAAACGGTCCAACCCATGCACTTTGGTTAACTCCACAATCAGTCTGTACATAGAACTCATATGTTGTAGACGCTGTCAATCCAGAAACTGACTCTGGGTTGTTCGTCGTACCTGCAATTAAAGTACCAGAACCTAATGCGAATCCAGCTGCGCCGTACTCAACATTAGCTATACCTGATCCAAAGTTATCCGTCCATCCTAAATCAGCAGTTGTTTCTGTGATGTTAGTAGCTGTTAAAGCTGTTGGATCTGTACATGTTGGGTTTGCAGTTGTGAACGCAAATGGTCCAACCCATGCACTTTGGTTAACTCCACAATCAGATTGTACATAGAACTCATATGTTGTAGACGCTGTCAATCCAGAAACTGTCTCTGGGTTGTTCGTCGTACCTGTAACTAGAGTACCTGAACCTTGAGCGAATCCAGCAGGACCCCACTCAACGTTAGCTGTACCTGAACCTGAGTTATCTGTCCATCCTAAATCAGCAGCATCAACAGTAATGTTTGTAGCAGCTAATGCAGAAGGATCTAAACATGGAGGAGTTGCAGTTGTGAACGCAAATGGTCCAACCCATGCACTTTGGTTAACTCCACAATCAGATTGTACATAGAACTCATATGTTGTTGAACCTGCTAATCCAGAAATAGATTGTGGATTAGAAGCAGTTCCAGCAAGGTATGTTCCTGATCCTTGAGCGAATCCAGCAACACCATACTCAACGTTCCAAACAGTAGCTGTTCCCATCTCTGTCCAACCTAAATCAGCAGCATCAACAGTTACGTTAGTAGCTGTTAGAGCTGTTGGATCAGCACATGGAAGAACTGGGTTACAGTTAGTAACAAATGTTGCTAATGTGTCACCAGCGCCACCAAACCATGTGTTTGCAGCTTGTGAAGCAACGTTTTGACCTATTGGATCAAGTACATCAAATCCAATTTCATATGGATATGAACTTGTGTTTGCAGCAATAATGTATGTAGTTACATTATCACAAAGATCTATCGTTACTGTCTCAGCAGACCCGGATACCATTGTAACAGGAGAACCTGCAACACCAGCTTGAACAAATAGAACATCTTGACCGTTCCATCCATCTCCGTAGTCATCTGTCATATTGAATGTATAAGAACATTGAGCAACAGGATCACAAACCTTAGTAGTGAACGCAAATGGTCCAACCCAAGCACTTGTGTTTCCTGCACCGCAATCTGCTTGTACATAGAATTCATATGCTGTAGCAGGTGATAATCCAACAGCTACTACTGAAGTACCTGAAGGAGAAATTGTAGTACCTGTACCTTGTGTATATCCAGCTACACCCCACTCAACGTTAAACGAACCAGCACCAGCATTGTCAACCCATGATAGGTTAGCTGTACCTGCTGTACTAGTTGCGGCTAAAGCAGATGGATCTGCACATGCAGGAGGCGTACAAGATGGTGTGAATGTTGCCATTACATCACCAGCAACACCTGTTGCACCAGCTAATGAAGCTGAAGTAGCTCCAAATGGATCTATTACAGTCCATGAAACTTCTGATCCAAATGAACCAGCAGTAGCAACAACAACGTCAA
>PAQM01000029.1 GCA_002709305.1 Crocinitomicaceae bacterium
TCGTGTGAGTTTTTATATTCTAAAATAATTTCTTCAGCTTTTGGTAAAAGTGGAATATTCGATGGAATATTGGTTTTTTCACGATTAATAAAAATCCACATAAAACCATCGTTACCTTTCCTTATATTTTTCCTTGATAATTTCTTAATATCTACATACGATAATCCAGTGTAACAAGAACATAGAAAAATGTCTCTAATTTTATTTAAAGATTTTCTTAAGTTTATATCTGTTAAGGACTGTAATTCATCGATAGATAAAAACACACGATTAGATCGTTTAAAATTTATAGAAAAACCATCGAAAGGATTATGGTTAATATATCGTTGTTTTATGCAAATATTTATGATTTTTTTTAATCGTTGCATATGCTTCATCATACCATTGTGATTACATGGTGTTTTTTCTAAAATATATTGTGAAAAATTTTGTATAAAATCGTAATTAATTTTGTCTAAACTTAAATCGTTTTCATAGTAATTTTCTTTAATAAAAGTTACCATCCTTTTTAAGGTCGTTTTGTAATTTTTTAATGAACCAAAACTAAAGGATTTTCCAAGGAGTTTTTCCATGTTATTATTATGCTTTTTAAACACGTTAATTATTGAATTCATTATTAAGGATTTATTTTTATAATAAATAACAATACTCTTACCTGTTAAATGCACATTTGTTTTTGATAATTCATGGTATTTTCGAAGGATACTTATTCTAATGTTTTCTAGCTGTAAATTAAGCTCCCTTTTTCTTGGTCCAATAACACGTGTGTTGTTACCATCCCATTCACTAGGAAAAACATCTATTTTAATATTGAAGACACAACGTGTGTTATTGTAACGTAAACAACAGTAAATTGGCACCATACCATTTTTTTTGGCTAGTGCCTTACGTAATTGGAAGGAAATTAATGGTTCTTTTTTCATAATCAATTTTGTTAATATAGTTTAAAATCTTTTGTTATAACAAATTGATTTTCAGTGATTTATATTTAAATACAAATAGTTTTATACTCAGGTATAAATCGACTTGAGGTAGCAAAAATTTAAAAAAAAATTAAAATATTTTTTGCGCCGTTTTTTGCGCCGTTTTAATCTTTTTGTGCAAACACATCAGATATAGACATGTGACTTTTATTTTTTAAAATAAAAAGTCAAAAAAGTTTTGAAAATTGCAGTTATCAGATAAGAAACTTGAAAAAAGTCCCTGATTTTTGAAAAGTTTGTCGGGGTAGCAGGATTACAACCTCTTTACATTTTACTTGAAAAGTCGGGGTTTTATAATTTAGATTGTACTAGGCATATTAACACCTATAACTCTCTTTACCTGTGGGCAATTTTTTTTAATTGTTTCTTCAACACCAGTTTTCAGAGTCATCGAAGACATTGAACAATCACTACAGGAACCTAATAAGCGCACTATTACTGTGCCATCATCTTGAACTTCAACAAACTCCATGTCACCACCATCTGCGTGAAAAAAAGGTCTTAATTCATCTAAAGAATCTAACACTTTTATCTCTATTTCTTTTTTATCAATTGACATTCTTCTTGTTTTTTTCTTTTGACAAGTCAATTTGTTCAACTAAATTAACAACTAATTTATCAAAAAGATTAGAAATCATTGTTTTTTCTTGGAATACCGCAGGCCTACCAACATCTGCTGATTCTCTAACACTTTGTATAAGTGGTATGTGGCCAAGAAATGGAACTCCCATTCCCAAAGCTAAGTTTTTAGCTCCATCACGCCCAAAAATATAATATTTGTTTTCTGGCAATTCTTCTGGTGTAAACCAGGACATGTTTTCCATCAAACCAATTACTGGAATATTTATCGAATCTAAATTAAACATGTTTATTGCCCTTCTAGCATCAGCTAAAGCAACTTCTTGTGGTGTACTAACAATAATGGCTCCATCTAATGGAACTGTTTGTACTAAAGATAAATGGATATCACCAGTACCTGGAGGTAAATCAATTAATAAATAATCTAATTCACCCCAATAAGCGTCTGTAAACATTTGAGTTAAAGCTTTTGAAGCCATTGGTCCTCTCCAAACAACAGCGCTATCTTGTTCAGTAAAAAACCCTATTGATAATATTTTAATACCATAACTTAAAACAGGATTAATTTTAGGCACCCCGTCAATATCAATCATATCTGGTTTTTTATCAAATACATCAAGCATTGTAGGAATAGAAGGTCCATATATATCTGCATCAACTATACCAACACGATGCCCTAACTTTGTTAATCCAGCTGCAATATTAACTGTAGCTGTAGATTTACCAACTCCACCTTTTCCAGAGGCAATTGCAATAATATTCTTTACTTCAGGGAGAATTTTACGAAATGTTGATTTAGATTCAGATGACATACCTGCAACCTCAAGATCAACAATTAAATTTTCACTAAATTCTCTTTTTAAATTAAAATTAATTGCCTCTGACATCCTTTTACGTGCATGCATTGCAGGATTTGAAATCAATACTCTTAATTTAACCTTACCATCAATAATTTCAAGTGTGTCTATTAAGTTAGCAGAGACTATATCTTTCTTTAAATCTGGCTCAATAATTAAACCTAATACTTTTAAAATTTCATCTCGATTTAATACCATCCAACATTTTTAATTTAAAAATAGGGCGTTAAATTGAATTAATAGATTTTACTGATTTAGCAATTAATTCAACAATAATTTTTTCATTCCCATCCTGACGAGATCTAAACTCATATGTAATACCATTTATTACTTTGGAAGCATATATATGATAAGATTTATGCTCAACACCTACATTTGGAGAAGCTTTATCAATTCCTTTTACAAGTAATGTTCTTTCATATAAAATTAAATCCGGTTCATCTATTAGATAGTTTACTTGAAAAAAGGTTTGTTCTGAAAGTTCTTGTTTTTTTACTTCAATCAAATCATCAATATATCCATAATCTTCTATAAGCAGCTCAAAATTGGCGCCGATCTGAATAGACCATTTAATATCACCTTTAATATGACTTATAATAGGTTTAGTTGATGCACCAATATTAGCTGTTTCATCTGGCAAAGAGATAAAGGCAGGAATATCATAATCTTCTAAACTTAATTCTTGAAATTGATAATAATCATTAGCTATGTTTTCATTCTCTGAAATCTGAGTAGATTGATCATTATTACATGAATTAAATATTAGGTATAAGATAACATAAAAAATAAAAGATATTTTATTTAAAATTTTTCTAAACATAATATAATCCTAAAATATACTTTCTAATAAAGAGTTTAACAAATATACAAAATGAAGATATACAGACATAATTCAATACTCTGAGGCTATTAATTTTGCAAGATTAATATAATCGAATAAATCAGGGGAATGACCCAATTTAAGGCTTATTTCGTCAAAATCATTATTAGAAACTCTTATTCTCTTCTTTGATTTTGCGCCTAGTCTAACAATAACAATGTTTTCTTTAGGAATAGTAATAATATATTGACCACGCATACCGCGACAATAATTAACTTTTCCTTTAGGGTCCAAATATGTCCAAATGTGTAATCCATATCGATAATTTGATGTCCCGTCTAATGTAATTAGATTCTGAGGTGAAACCATTTCATTATAGTACCATTCAGGAATAATTTGCTCATTATTATATACTCCTTTATTTAATAATAATAGGCCTAACTTAGCGTAATCTCTGGCAGTTGCATAGATACAACAAAATGCTTTTTCATCTCCGTCCTCTTTATCTAGACTCCAAAAAAGATCATGCTCTAAACCTATTTTTCTCCAAATCTTCTCCTCTGCATATTTAGTCAAATCTTTCCCTGTAGCTGATTCAATAACATAAGCTAACAATTGTGTATTGCCACTTTGATAGCGAAACATTTTACCGGGAATATTCTTAATTTTTTTACGCATTATTAACCCCCTCAAATCACTCCCATAATAAGATTCAGCATTATCTGAAAATGGATTTTTACCGCTTTCATCCCAATCTAATCCAGATGACATACTCAAAAGATGTCTTAGTGTTAAATTAGAATTAAGGCTATTACTAAACTCTGAAAAGTACATTGATACAGGATCATCTATGCTGTTTATATATCCTTCTTTTATTGCTACACCGACTAGAATAGAGACCAATGTCTTTGCAACTGAAAATGAATTTGAGACAGTATCTTTATTATGCTCTCCCCAATATCTTTCATAAATCATTGTGTCAGATTTAAAAACTAAAAAAGCTTTCGTATCTAGCTCTTCAAAAATAGAATCATATTTCAATGGTAGAATAAAATCATTCTGTCTTATTGCTTTTACGCTCTTTTTAGTTGAGGATATTTTTGAATACGGGAATAACCTTAGATCATAGATGCTTGGGCCTGTTTTTCCTACTAAATATGTGTTTGTAATACCTTTATAAAGGTAAAACCTACCTGATAAAACAATAAACAGATTTAATGTTATTAATAACACCAACAAAAGAGAAAAAATAACCTTAATGGTCTTAAAAAACATTTAAATTATATATGAAAAATCAAATTGTGTTGAAAGCTTTTCTTTTAAAATATTTGAGACTTCACCCATATCTATTTTACAGCCCAATTCCTTCTCCATTGAAGTTACAGCTTTATCTTGAATACCACAAGGGATAATGTTAGAAAAGTAAGAAAGATCAGAGTTAATATTAAACCCAATTCCATGCATTGTTACCCATCTAGAAGTTTTAACGCCAATAGCACAAATTTTTCGAGGGCTTGTTTTTCCAACATCTATCCACACACCAGTTAGGCCATCTAGACGAGTTGATTTGATACCATATTCCAGAAGAGTATTAATTACACTTTCTTCTAAATATCGAAGAAATTTATGGATGTCTGAAAAAAAATAATCTAAATCAAAAATTGGGTAAACAACTAATTGACCAGGCCCATGGTATGTAATATCTCCACCACGATTTATTTCATAATATTTAACATTCTTTTCCTTTAAATTATCTTCATCTAATAAAAGATTTTTTTTATCGCCACTCTTCCCTAAAGTATATACATGAGGATGTTCACAAAATATAATATGATTCTCTGATGGAGATAGTTTTTCTCCGTTACGGATTCTTATTTTTCTATCAACAGTAGACCTGAATATTTTTTCTTGATAATCCCAAGCATCTTTATAATCAATCAATCCTAAATTTTCATATCTAACTGTTGGCTTACTCATTTAAAAAACTAAAATATAATTCACTATTATAAAATTAGAAAACTTGCTAAAAAATTAATGGATATATTCTTAAAATAAAACTTAAAAAAATAATCTTGTTTAATTTCATAATTCTTGATTAATCATAATTTTACAAGAAAAAGAATATGAAGACAAAAAAAGCAAAAGATACATTATCAATAACAACAAAAGTTGTTCTCCCAAATGACACAAATACATTAGGGAATCTATTTGGAGGAGAATTACTGGCATGGATGGATGTTATTGCTAGTGTTTCCGCTCATAGACATTGTAAACGTGTTGTTGTAACTGCTTCTGTGAACAACGTGTCTTTTAAACAACCTATCAAAGAAGCCTCTATAGTTACTTTAGAAGCAAAAGTGTCTAGAGCATTTACATCTTCTATGGAAGTTTTTGTTGATGTTTATGTTGAAGATCATGTTACAGGTGAACGAATAAAATGTAATGAAGCAATTTATACATTTGTTGCAGTAGATCAAAATGGAGGTCCTATTGAAGTGCCCAAATTAATTCCAGAAAGTGATATGGAGAAGGTTCGTTTTGAAGGTGCTTTAAGAAGAAAACAATTAAGCTTAATCCTTGCAGGTAAAATGAATCCTAAAGAGGCCACTGAATTAAAAAAACTTTTTTCTTAGAATAAAATAAAAATATTCCTATATCAGACACCTAGCTTAATTACAGATTCATAAATATCTTCAATAGAAATTGTCTTGATGCAACCGTCAGGTTGAAAACGACAATATTTACCGTGCTTAGAACATGGATACTTCGAATTTTCTGATAAAATCATTCTAGAATTTCTTTCGTCAATAAGTGGGGTGAAACCAATTATAGGCTTAGTACACCCCCAAAATGATATAATCTTTTTATTATATGCAGCTGCAATATGCATAAGACCAGTATCATTAGTTAAAACAAGGTTGCTTTCTTTAAGTAAATATGCAGCCTGACTAATAGATAAATGACCACAGAAATTTACAACATTATTGTTTTTTATTGATTTCATAATAGATAGAGCTAACTCTTTATCATTTACTCCGCCAATAATTACAACTCTATTAATCAACCTGTTGCACACTTCTGCTATTTGTTGACTAGATAATTTTTTTTTATTAAAACTAGCTCCAATATTCCAAACTATAAATGGTTTTGAAACATCATAATCTATATGTGTATTAGAAGGGATATCAAAATCAAGACCTTCTTTATCATTATAAACTCCTAATGATTCAACGCACTTAAAATATCTATCCAGAACATGATTCTTTAACAAATCAATACGAAGGTAAATTAAAAGAAATTTATGCCAATTAGCCTTTTGTACAGTATATGTCTTAGAATTTATAAGCTTCCTTATGATAAAGGATTTAAAATTGTTTTGTAAGTCAATTACAAAATCAAATTTTTCACTCTTCAAGTCGGATAAAATTTGTTTATACTTTTGATCTATAACATGTATTTTATCAATGTAGGAGTTGTTTTCTATTACTTCTTTATATTGTCTTTTAATTAAATAATGTACAATACATTTTTTTTGTTTTTTTAAACATCTTAAAATAGGAGATGTCAACACAACATCACCTATGGAACTAAAACGAATAATTAAAATTTTCACACTATAATTCTTTATAATATTGATAAATTTTATGTAAAAATGCTTTCCCCTTATTTATTTCTTCTTCTTCTTTTTCCTTCGGAAAAGTACTATTAATTATTTTTTGACTTTGTAAAGAATAAATCATAGAACCCTTTTCGGTTACCCATCCATAACCTCCAATAACTGTATGGAAAGCAAATTGAGAAACATTTGGGTTTAATAAATCTTTACTCCAAGTATAAAAAGTGTTTTCATCATCTATTTGATTCATTAAGGTTCTAGCAATGTCCAATTGAGAGCCTATCTTATTTATTTTTTTTCCACGAAATTCTTCTTTGAGGGGTTTGCCCCAAAAAAGCAATGGGATTCTATAAAATCCTGTCTCATGAGGGCTTTGAACATTAGGGGATGCATGTCCGTGATCTGCAACAAATATAAATACCGTATTATCATACCAAGATTTTTCCTTACACTTTTTCATAAAGTCTCCAATGCATCGATCAGCATATATTAATGAATTCATAAAATTACTTTCAATACCCTTCCAGTTAAAATTTTCATCTTTTGGGTGATCATATGGTGAATGTGTACTACCAGTAAATGCACATTGAAAAAATGGTTCGATTGATTGATTTATTCGATCAAAAAATAAATTATATAAAGATTCATCATAATAATTTAACTTTCCTCTATCTAGTTGAGAAGGAAAACTTCTTTCATCTATTACGTCTTCAAATCCATGATCTAAAAAATAACCCTCAATATTACCATACTTTAAATCTCCACTAAATATATATCCTGAAGAGTATCCTAATTTTTGAAAATCTTGATTTAATGCCCGTAATTTACGATGTTTTTCTGGTTGTGAAGAAAAAGAAATTTGAGGAATAGAGGGTACACCACTAAAAATACTCATATTACCTATCTCAGAAGTACTACCTGTTGAATATATATTAGTAAACAAAAGTCCTTCTTCTGAAAGTAAATCAAAATTGGAAGTAGCTCCTTTAGTTTCACTTAGACACCCTACTGCTTCTGCTGCCCAACTTTCTAAAATAACTAAGACTATATTGGGATATTTTACTGTGAAAATTTTTGAATCATAATCACGGCTATAATTATAAAGCTTTTCTACAATAGAGTTTGCGAAATTAGGATCAACTACTGGTATTAAATTATCAATTTCACTTCTATTATAAATTAAATAACTATTTGCAAAATAATAGGTTGAATTAGTACATAAATCATTAATAATATGATTTTTAGAAAAAGAAGATGAATTTATATTTATTGGTATTTGTTGAGTTCCACCTCTTGCTAATAAAAAGGAAAATGCACCTAAAAAAATAAAAGAAAGAACTCCTTTAAAAACTCTAAAAAATATTTTTTGAGATATTATAATATCGTTTCTTTTAAAGAAGAAAAAAATTATTTTCCATGAAAAAAGCATTTGAAGGAATGTATAAAAAAAGAAAAAGAAAGTCATTAAATAATCTGCCGTTCTAAATACTTCATTAGGATTAGATAAATGAATAAAAACTCTTGGAGTTAACTTATGATTCCATTCGATATATGCATTAATTTCCCCAGCTTGAATGAAAGAAGAAATTAATACTTCAATAAATATTAAACAAATAAATATCCTATATGTTACCTTCGATGGATAAACAATATAAACAAGTATAAGAAACAATGGAAATATTGTTAAGAATGAAGCTGTAGATAAATCTAGTGGAATTGAATATATAAATGATAAAAACCAATCCGAATAATGAAAATCATGAAATTTTTCCCAATTGTGAATTGAAAATAAAACTCGTTGAAAATCAAATAATAGAACCCAAAATAAAATTAACTTCAAAAAATAAAATACCAGTTCTCTTATTATTTTCATTGGTCAAAGTGATATGATAGTATCAATTATATATCAAGAAAGAGCTCCAAAAATTAACGCTCTTATAGAAATTCATCAATTAGCTTTAAAATTCAAATGTATCCATAAAGCTTGTCGTGAAATCTCCTAAATTAAACTTTTCATCTTGCATTAACTTTTGATGAAAAGGAATTGTAGTTTTAATACCCTCTATAATATACTCATCCAAAGCTCTTTTCATTTTTAATATTGCTTCTTCTCTTGTTTGAGCTACAACAATTAATTTTGAAATCATTGAATCATAATTTGGAGGAATCACATAACCCGAATAAACATGAGAATCAATACGTATACCATGTCCTCCTGGATCATGATAACTTGTGATTTTACCTGGAGATGGTCTAAAGTTTGAGTATGGATCCTCAGCGTTAATTCTACATTGAATAGCATGTAATGCTGGATAATGGTTCTGACCAGATAGTTTTTCACCAGCAGCTAATTTTATCTGTTCCTTTATCAAGTCAAAGTTAATGACCTCCTCGGTAATTGTATGTTCCACTTGAATTCTAGTATTCATTTCCATAAAATAAAATTCTCGATGTTTATCTACCAAGAATTCAACTGTTCCTACGCCTTCATAATTAACCGCTTTAGTAGCCTCAATTGCAGCTAAACCCATTCTTTCTCTTAAATCATCTGTCATGAAAGGTGATGGTGTCTCTTCAACTAATTTTTGATGACGACGTTGAATTGAACAATCCCTTTCAGATAAATGACAAGCATTACCATACTGATCTCCTGCAATTTGAATTTCAATATGCCTAGGCTCCTCAATAAACTTCTCCATGTAAAGTCCATTATTACCAAAAGCTGCGGCAGATTCAGCACGAGTACTATCCCATGCTGACTCCATATCTTCCTCTTTCCAAACTACACGCATTCCTTTCCCTCCTCCACCTGCAGTTGCTTTTAAAATAATTGGATATTTAATTTTTTTTGCAACAGATTTAGCTTCCTTCAAATCTTTAAGAATACCATCTGAACCGGGAATACAAGGCACCCCTGCTGCAATCATTGTAGCCTTAGCACTAGCCTTATCTCCCATACCAGCAATTTGTTCAGGAGTTGCACCAATAAATTTAATATCATGTTCCTGACAAACTTTAGAGAATTTTTCATTCTCAGAAAGAAATCCATATCCAGGGTGAATAGCATCTGCATTAGTTATTTCAGCAGCTGCAATAATATTAGGAATTGATAAATAAGAGTTGGTACTAATTGCTGGACCAATACATACTGCTTCATCAGCAAATCGAACAGGAAGACTATCTTTATCAGCAGTAGAATAAACTGCTACTGTCTTAATTCCCATTTCTTTGCACGTACGTATAACTCTCAAAGCAATTTCACCTCTGTTAGCAATTAATATTTTTTTAAACATAAACAAATGTTTTATAGAAAGTCAAGTTATCTTTGTTACCTAATTTTTAATTTGGATCAACTAAAAATAAAGGTTGATCATATTCAACCGGAGTAGCATCATCAACCAATACCTTAACTATTTTACCTTTAACTTCTGAATCAATCTCATTAAAAAGTTTCATAGCTTCAATTATACAAATCGTATCACCATCGCCTATATTATCCCCAACTGAAACAAAAGGTTCTTTATCTGGACCCGAAGAACGGTAAAAAGTTCCAATCATTGGAGATTTTATTGTTAAATATTTAGAATCCTCTTCTGGTTCATTAACCGATGGAGCATTTGTTTCAGCAACCTTAGGCTCTGGGATTGGAGAGCTTACTACAGGAGGAGTAATTATCTGAGGTTGAGGTGGTGCTTGAATATATAGTTCATTATCTTTTTTATCTTTCTTTTTACCTTCAGATTTAATTGTAATTTTAAAATCTTTTTGTTCAATCTCTACTTCACTAACTCCTGATTTAGCGACAAATTTGATTAAATCTTGTACCTCTTTAATATTCATCTATTACTAATTTAAATTAATATAAAAATAATACTTTTTAAGTATTATAAAGCCATTTTATATATACTGCACCCCAAGTAAATCCTCCGCCAAAAGCAGACAATATTAATGTGTCTCCTTTTTTTAATTGCTTTTCATAATCCCAAAGACATAATGGTAATGTTCCTGCAGTAGTATTACCATAATTTTGAATATTTATCATAACCTTATCTTTCGAAAGACCCATTCGATTTGCAGTAGCATCAATAATCCTTAAGTTTGCTTGATGAGGAACAAGCCAATCAACATCATCACTTGAAAGATTATTTCTTTCCATAATCTCAGCTGAAATTTCAGCCATGTTTGTTACAGCAAATTTAAATACTTGTTTCCCTTCTTGTTTGACAAAATGCATTCTCTTTTCAACAGTATCATATGATGCTGGATTTTTTGAACCACCAGCAGGTTGTAATAAGTGGTTCCTTCCTGAGCCATCAGAGCGAAGAATAAAATCTATTATACCTAAGCCCTCATTATTTGGCTCTAGCATAACCGCACCTGCACCATCACCAAAAATAACACATGTAGTTCTATCCTCATAATCAATAATAGAGCTCATTTTATCTACGCCGACAACTATTACTTTTTTATATTTTCCAGTTTCAATAAATTGAGCACCAGTCGAGATTCCATAAATAAATCCAGAACAAGCAGCGATTAAATCAAAACCCCATGCGTTTTTCATCCCTAGTTTATCACATAAGACATTTGCTGTGCTAGGGAATGGATAATCTGGTGTAACAGTAGCTAATATAACCAATTCAACATCCTCAGGATTAGTGTTTGTTTTTTTTAATAACCCTTCTACAGCATTAGCGGCCATATCTGAAGATGCACCATTTTTCATGATACGCCTTTCTTTAATGCCCGTTCGTGTTGTAATCCACTCATCACTTGTATCAACAATTTTTGAGAGATCATGATTAGTCAGAATATCTTCTGGTAAAAACCCTTGAACTCCTGTTATTCCTGCAGTTATATTGGACATAAAAAAGATTTGATACTTTATTCGAAGTAATTATAAAATATAATTGGTTTTCTGTAAAGAATTATGAAAAATAATAGATAAAGACATCTTTAAACTGCAACTTCCTTCTCCGCGACTACCTTACCCTTATAATACAATTTCCCCTCATGCCAATGAGCATGATGAAATAAATGTGGTTGGCCAGTTGTTGGACATGTCGCTATATTTTTGGCCTCTGCAGTAACATGAGTTCTTCTTTTATCACGTCGTGTCTTTGATATTTTGCGTTTTGGATGTGCCATTTTTGTTTTTTTACTATTTTATTTGCTTTCAATATTCCTCTCTAAATACAATTCAAAACACTTCAAAATGTAAGTAAAGAGAGGTAAATTTAATAATTTTATTTATTACTTAGCTTTTTTATTTTTTTTATCTACTTGCAATTCTTGTTTTTGTAATTTATTTGAGTTTATTTCTTTATTCAACTGCCTGTTTCTAAAAACATCAATTGCTGTATAAATAGCATTTCTCATTGAATTTCCAGAGGCTTTATCTTGACCAACAATATCATAGGCTGTGCCATGATCAGGAGATGTCCTTACAATTGGTAATCCTGCGGTAAAATTAACCCCTTCATGAAAAGAAATAGCTTTAAATGGGGCTAACCCTTGGTCATGATACATTGCTAAAATTCCATCATAATTTTTCCATATGTTAGAACCAAAAAATCCATCTGCTGGAAATGGGCCCATAGCTATAATACCCTCCTCTTTTACTTTTTCAATACTTGGAATTATTATATCTAATTCTTCTGAACCTATTTTCCCGCTTTCGCCAGAGTGAGGATTTAAACCTAAAACAGCAATCTTTGGTCTCAATATTCCAAAATCGGTAATTAAGGTTTTAGAGAAAGACTTTATTTTATTTTGAATTTTATCTGCTGTTAACTTTTGAGAAACCTCTTTTAAAGGAATATGACTAGAAACAAGTCCAACACGTAAATCTGATTCAACCATCAACATTAGAGCATCTTCTTGACCCGACATATCAGCTAAATATTCTGTATGTCCAGGAAACTTAAACCCAAATTGATTCATCGCATCTTTTGATATAGGTGATGTAACAAGAACATCTATTTTGCCTTTAGCTAAATCACTAGTTGCTGCCTCAAGTGACTCAAAAGCTAATTTACCTGAATTAAATGTTGGTTTACCTAAATCAAACTTAAGTTCACCATCCCAAAGGTTTATAATGTTAACCTTTCTAGGTTTAATATCATCAATAGAACTACAACTATGTAAAACAAACTCTTTTATTGAAATTCTTTTCTTATAAAAAGAAAACACTTTTGAAGAACCATATATTACTGGAGTAAAATCGAAAAGTAAACGATTATCATTTAACGATTTCATTATTACCTCAGGTCCTATGCCGTTTATATCTCCAATAGATATCCCTACACGAACAGGTTTGCTTGATGTGATTTCTTTATTTATTTTTTTCATTTTATTAAATCGCTAGAATTAATCTTTAGCTGAAATAAAAAAGAAAAAAAGAAGACATTGCAAAAAATAATATCAGGAACTGTTTTATCAAACTATTTTCAATTTCCCTCTGCACCTTTTTCTTCAGATTTTTCTGCACTTTCTTCACTAGATGACTCGTCTTTAGTTTCTTCTCCACCTTCTTCACCACTTTCTTCTTCTAGTTCCACCTCTTCAATAATGTTTCTAGCTGTTTTAACAGCAATAACTACAGCATTTTCAGGAGCATCTATTTTAATGGCCTGAAGATCCAATTCTGATACACGAATAGAATCTCCAATCTTAAGTAAAGAAATATCAACCATTATTTCTTCTGGAATATCGTTAGGTAGACCTACAACTTTTAACATTCTGTACGGTTGTCTTAATTTACCTCCATTCATAACTCCAATAGAGGAACCCTTTGTTCTTATTGGCAAATTAACTTTTACATCTTTTTGGTCATTTAATTCTAGAAAATCAATATGGACTGCTGTATCACGAACAGGATGCATTTGCTTATCTTGAATAATCGACATTACTTTTTTCCCTTCGATATCTAACTCTATGCGATATACATCTGGAGAGAATATTATTTTATGAATATCTACTGCTCTTACAGAAAAGTGAACTTGTTCACCAGATCCATAAAGCACACAAGGAACTCTTCCTTCACGTCTTAGTGAAGAACTATCCTTTTTCCCTACGTTCTTTCTTAGTGAACCGCTCAATTGTGCCTTTTTCATTTTTATTTATTTAAGTTTATATTTTGTGTTTATTATGAAATAATAAAATGCGAACTAATTGACTGATTATTAACCATCCTTTTCATAACGTCCGCAAATAAATTTGCTACAGTTAAAACACGAATCTTATCGTGCTCTTCTGATAATTGAATTGTATCTGTTACTATTAATTCTAAAATTGAAGATTTTGTGATTCTTTCATATGCTGGGCCTGATAAAACGGCATGTGTGCAAAATGCACGAACAGTATTCGCTCCTTTTTCCATAAATAAATCAGCTGCTTGTGTCAAAGTTCCCGCTGTATCACACATATCATCTATAAGAATAACATCTTTACCTTCTACATCTCCAATCACAGTCATCTCAGCAACTTCATTAGGTTTTTTTCTCTGTTTATGACATATCGCTAATCCAGTATTTAGTCTTTTAGCATATGCATTTGATCTTTTTGCACCTCCAGCATCTGGAGCAGCCATTATCAAGTTCCCATTATTTAATTTCTCAATCTCTGGATAAAATATTGTTGATCCATACAAATGATCAACAGGAACCTCAAAGAAGCCTTGAATTTGATCAGCGTGCAAATCCATTGTCATTATTCTATCAATACCTGAGGCCATTAACATATTCGCAATTAACTTTGCACCAATTGCCACTCGAGGTTTATCTTTTCTATCTTGACGTGCAAAACCAAAATATGGTATTACAACAATAATTTTTCTTGCAGAAGCACGTTTTGCAGCATCAACCATTAACAATAATTCCAATAAGTTATCTGCAGGGGGTATTGTGGATTGAACAATAAATACATCCTGTCCTCTTACCGTTTCCTCAAATGAAGGCTGAAATTCCCCATCACTGAATTTAGTAAGCTTAACATCTCCTAAAGAAAGACCAAAAGAGGTAGCTATTTTCTTAGCCAAAACTTTAGAAGCACAACCTGAAAATATTTTAATTCCTGAAACAGACATGTAATTAAAGACTAATTAGGGGCGCAAAGTTAGTATAATTTTAATTATAATTAGTTCTTTAACCCCTTATTATTACTTTATTCAAATTATTGGGGTATTAAACATCATTAATAATACTCATTTTTTGTAAAAAAAAATAACTCTCTTCTAAAGAAGGAACAAAGATGTCCATTATCCTATGAATAGGAAAATAGACTAATGATTTAGATTTAATACTATCTGCAATATATTCCCCTTTCGGATCAAATAATTCAGTAAAGTATATTAAAAACCCAAATAATAAAACAATTTTTAATATTGAAAACATAACACCTAAAATTCTATTTAATAATCCTAATTGAACTAATGATATGAATTTTTGAAATACTATACCTGCAAAATAAACAGTAGAACCAGTGATTAAAAAAATAATAACAAAAGATATAATAGGTAAATAATCCAAACTTATTTCCAACCTTTCAATCAAAATTTCAATTAATGAATCTGAAAAATTAAAAGCAGTGTAAATAGCTATAAATAAGGATAAAAAAGTAAAGAGCTCTATGATAAAGCCCTTTTTAAAACCACGAAAAGCTGCTAAAATTATAGAAATAAAAAAAATAATATCAATAAAATTCATTTATTAATAAATTTAATCACAATCTGATTTTAACTTGGTTGTTAAAGATAATCTTACCTGAGGCCATAGTTTAGAAATTCCATCTTTACCAGTATGAACATCTCTACAAACATTATTTAAAGCAATTATTCCAGACATAGCATTCCAAGATGAAACATCTACTATTGATGTAAATGAAAATATGTTTTCTGCTAAAGAATATTTTCCAATAACATCATATGATAAAAGATTCATCTTAATGTTGATTTTACATGTTCCATCATCATTAAGTGAAATAATTGAACCTTTAATAGTTGGAGTGTTTATTGTCTCAAAAAAATATTTAAGTATTTTCCCATTTCTTTCAAGATTATTCGTCTCAACAGAACTTGTATTAATTTCAAATGAGATTGATTCTATTACAGAAATAGGATCATCAAACTTCTTACTCTTAACTTCTATTTCATTAAAACCGCCCAAAACACCTACTCTTTCAGATGTCTTATAAGCTTCCCAACTAAACTTTGTAGTGCCTTCATTGTAAGAATAAAAACAAGAAGAAGGTGACTCTAATTGTTTGATGTTAGATTTTTCAGAATCTGATTTACATGAACTTAAAAAAACAAGAAAGAAGATGTTTAATAATATGATTATTTTATTCAGCATTTTTTTCTTCAAAGTTAGAAATAAACTAGAATATATTTATATAAAATCTAAATATGAATATTTATTTTTGTCATATGGATTATGACGTTGAATTAAAATTTCAAGAAGTAAAAAAACAACTTGAAACAATCTTTGGAGAAGGTATGGATATTCAAAGCCTATTGTTTATGGTTGGTGTAAATGAATTGGGTTTTGGTTATAAAAATTTCTCAAAAGCAGAAAAGACTAATCTTATTCATATTGCAATTTGTACATTACTAGAACCATATGGATATTACCAATTTGAAGGACTCGATAAAGATAAATGGCCCCATTTTAAGCTCCTAAAAAAAATCCCTTACATTAACAGCAGGGAACAACAACATTTAATAAAAGAAGCACTGACATCATATTTCCTTGAAAATAATTATGTTTCCCTCTCTTCTTCTTAATAAAACAATATATTTGCAGGAATAAATTTTAAATATGGTTTTTTTAATTAAGGCTTGTCAATTATTATTATCACTTTCAATATTAGTCATTCTTCATGAATTTGGTCATTATATTGCCGCTCGACTTTTTAAAATTCGTGTAGAAAAGTTCTATCTATTTTTTAATCCTTGGTTCTCAATATTAAAAAAGAAAATTGGAAATACTGAGTGGGGCATTGGTTGGTTGCCTTTAGGAGGTTATGTCAAAATTTCAGGAATGATTGACGAATCAATGGATAAAGAACAAATGAGTAAACCACCTCAACCATGGGAGTTTAGATCAAAACCTGCATGGCAAAGACTAATTGTTATGATTGGTGGAGTCGTGGTTAATTTAATCCTCGGTATTTTGATATACATTTTTGTAGTTTTCTCATGGGGTGAAGAACAAGTGCAGACAAAAAACTTAAACCATGGATTAAACATTCACCAATCATTAGCAAAATATAATATCAATAATGGAGACAATATTATTGCAATTAACAATAAGGAAGTCAAACATATTAATGATATAAATAATGGGCTTCTTTTAAGAAACTATAGAGAATTAAGAGTAAAACACAAAAATGGCACAGTAGAATCTATTACTCTACCAGATAATATAGATTATGAACTTTTTGAAGCAGGAGCTTTTCCTGTAGTTACTTTACAAAGTTACGCAATAGTTCAATCTGTTAATCCTGGAAGCATTGCTGAAAATGCAGGCTTTGTAAAAGGAGATGAAATAAGAAAAATTAAACAAGAAACCGTGTACTATGGTGATATCCAACCTATATTACGTGAAAATGCGGGAAAAACAATTACTGTAGATATCATACGTGATGGTCAAGAAATGACAATTAATACACCTGTCGGGTCTGATAGTTTAATTGGTTTTTCTTATAACATCGAAAGTTTTATTGAAAAGGATAAAATTCAAACAGTATATTATAGCTTTTTGGGTAGTATTGGAAGAGGAATGAATCGTGGACTAAATACTCTTGGAGATTATGTAGCACAATTAAAATTCTTATTTACAAAAAAAGGGGCAACTTCTTTAGGAGGATTTGGTGCAATAGGAAATTTGTTTCCTGCTCAATGGGATTGGCAAAAATTTTGGCTAAATACTGCGTTAATATCCATAATATTAGCTTTTATGAATATACTCCCTATTCCCGCGCTTGATGGTGGACATGTAGTATTCTTATTATATGAAATAATAACAGGTAAAGAAGCTCCTCAAAAAATATTAGAATATGCTCAATATGTCGGTTTCTTCATACTAATAAGCCTATTAATTTATGCAAATGGTAATGATTTGTACCGCGCCATATTTGGAGGATTTTAATCCTCATTATTTCATTTTTTAATAATTTGTAATAAATTTTATATTCCTTTTTAAACCATCATATTTTGTCCTTTTAACTGCACTTTTCCTAAAAATTTCACGAAACACTTCTTCAGATATGTCTTCCCAATCAGCCTTTGACATCTTTACTAATTTGATGTGAGGATCAAAATTTTCTTGATTATGAGGCTTTGAAAACCTATTCCAAGGACATACATCTTGACAAACATCACACCCAAAAATCCAATTATCCATTTTACCTTTAAACTCACTTGGAATTTGACTCTTAAGTTCAATTGTCAAATATGAAATACATTTAGATGCATCTAATTTATATGATGTTAAAGCTTCTGTTGGACATGCATCAATACACTTTGTACATGACCCACAATAATCTTTTATAGGACCATCCTCTTCTAAATCAATATCTAAAATCAACTCTGCGATAAAAAAATACGAACCACTTTTTGGATTTATAATATTAGTATTCTTACCCATCCATCCTAAGCCACTTCGCTTAGCCCATACCTTATCCATAACCGGTGCTGAATCAACAAAAACTCTTCCTCCAACTTCTCCAATTTCTATATTAATAAACTCTAATAATTTTTTTAATTTTTTTTTTATTACAAAATGATAATCCTCACCATAAGCATATTTAGAAATCTTGAGACCATCATTATTCTCCTCTATATCCTCTTTAGGAAAATAATTCAACAATAATGAGATAATAGATTTAGCTCCATCAACTAAAAGACGAGGATCTAAGCGCTTATCAAAATGATTCTCCATATAAGCCATCTGACCATGATGTCTTTTTTTCAACCAATCTTCCAACTTTTTTGCTTCTTCTTCTAAGAAATCTGCCTTAGAAATTCCAGTATAAAAGAACCCTAATTCTTTTGCCTTCTCTTTAATCAATCTTGTATATTCAACTTTTTTATTCAAAATAAGATATTAGAACAAGTCACCTTGAGTATTCTCTCTTTGCTTGCCTAAATGTTCATAAGCTTTTTCAGTGACCTTACGACCTCTTGGGGTTCGAAGTAAAAACCCTTCTTGAATTAAAAATGGTTCATATACTTCTTCAATAGTCCCTGAATTTTCACCAATAGCTGTTGCAATTGTGGTCATCCCAACAGGACCACCTTTAAATTTATCTATCATAACAGATAATATCTTATTATCCATTTCATCTAATCCATTTTGATCTACATTTAATGCCTCAAGAGATATTTCAGTAATTTCTATTGTTATATTCCCATTTCCTTTAATTTGAGCGAAATCACGAACTCTACGAAGTAGAGCATTTGCAATACGAGGAGTCCCTCTACTTCGGCTAGCTATTTGATAAGATGCTTCTTTTGATATAGGAATATCTAATAAATTGGCTGAACGACTAACAATTACTGTTAACATTTTAGAATTATAATATTCTAAACGTAAATTAATTCCAAATCTTGCTCTTAACGGAGATGTAAGCAGGCCAGACCGAGTTGTTGCACCAATTAATGTAAATGGATTTAATGCAATTTGAACACTTCTAGCATTTGGTCCAGTATCAATTAGTACGTCAATACTATAATCTTCCATTGCTGAATATAAATATTCTTCAACAACAGGACTAAGGCGATGAATTTCATCAATAAATAAGACATCTCCTGTTTGAAGATTTGTAAGTAAACCTGCAAGGTCACCTGGTTTATCTAATACAGGTCCACTAGTAACCCTAAAACCAACGTTTAATTCATTGGCTATAATATGAGCTAACGTTGTTTTACCGAGACCAGGTGGTCCATGCAATAAAATATGATCTAATGGTTCCTTTCTTAGTAAAGCAGCTTTAATAAATACTTGAAGATTATCTACAATTTTTGATTGGCCTGTGAAATCTTTTAATCTTTCAGGTCTTAACACCTTGTCAAAATCGTTCTCACCCTTACTATCAGCTGCTTCCCTATAATCAAATGTGTCTTCCAAGTATTTGAATTTACTCAAAAATACAAAAAGACCTTTGTCAAATCAAAGGATATTTTAAATTTTCAAATATTATTTAATGTTCTTCTTCTCCTTCTTTTAATGGAATAATCTGAGAAATAAAATCCTCTTCTGCTCCTGGTTTAGAATAATCATAAGCCCATCTGTGAACTGTTGGCAATTCATTTGGCCAATTACCGTGAATATGCTCCACTGGTGTAGTCCATTCTAGGGTGTTAGATTTCCAAGGGTTTTTATTGGCTTTAGGCCCTCTGAATATACTATAGAAAAAGTTAAATAAGAAAATAATCTGAGCTAATGCAGAAATAATTGCAAAAATTGTAATAATAACATTTAAATCAAACATTAAATTATAAGATTCCATGTCAAAATCTTGATATACAGAATAATTATAATACCTTCTTGGAGCACCTGCTAAACCAACAAAATGCATAGGGAAAAATACACCATAAGCACCGACTATTGTTATCCAAAAATGAACATAACCCATACGATTATTTAGCATCCTACCAAACATCTTTGGGAACCAATGATACACACCCGCAAACATGCCAAAAACAGCAGAAAGGCCCATCACAACATGAAAATGTGCTACAACAAAGTAAGTGTCATGAATAGCAATGTCTAAAGCCGCATCAGCTAAAATAATGCCTGTAACTCCTCCTGTAATAAATGTTGAGACTAAACCAATTGTAAATAACATTGCAGGAGTGTATACAATAGAACCTCTCCATAAAGTAGTTATATAATTGAATACTTTTACTGCAGATGGTATAGCAATTAATAAGGTAGTAAACACAAACACCGAACCTAAAAAAGGATTCATTCCTGTAACAAACATATGATGAGCCCATACAATAAATGATAAAAATGCAATAGCTAAAATAGATCCAATCATAGCTCTATAACCAAATATCGGTTTCCGAGAATTAGTTGAAATAATTTCAGAAGATAATCCAAGGGCAGGAATTAATACGATGTATACCTCAGGGTGACCTAAAAACCAAAATAAGTGTTGGTATAATAAAGGTGAACCACCATGTTGTGCAAGCATTTCTCCACCAACAATAATGTCAGACAAATAAAAACTAGTCCCTGCAACTCTATCCATGATTAATAATAGGACTGCTGAAAATAGAACTGGGAATGACAAAACACCTATAATTGCTGTAATAAAAAAGGCCCAAATTGTTAAAGGTAGTCTTGTCATACTCATTCCTTTAGTTCGAAGGTTTAAAACCGTAACAATATAATTTAGAGACCCAATTAATGATGATGCAATAAAAACTGACATTGACATAAGCCACAAAGTCATTCCTGTTCCAGATCCACTAACTGCTTGGGGTAAAGCTGAGAGAGGAGGATAGATGGTCCAACCAGCCATAGCAGGACCAGATTCAACAAATAGAGATGCCAACATAAGTATAGAAGACAAGAGAAAAAACCAATAAGATAACATATTTAAAAAGCCTGAAGCCATGTCACGAGCTCCTATTTGGAGAGGGATAAGTAAATTAGAAAATGTTCCTGATAAGCCTCCGGTTAGAAGAAAGAAAACCATAATAGTACCATGAATTGTCACTAGACCTAAATACATATCTTCTTTCATAATACCACCAGGAGCCCATTCTTCACCTAAAAATAAAGAAACAAAATCAGAACTTTCTCCTGGCCAAGCTAATTGCATCCTGAAAAGTGTAGACAATAACATTGCAACAATACCCATAAATACGGCAGTCATTAAAAACTGCTTTCCTATCATCTTATGGTCTTGACTAAAAATGTACTTTGACACAAATGTTTCATGGTGATGATCGTGGTTATCTTGATTTCCTTCACTCATTTATCTATATTTTAAATTTTTATTTTACAATTGTTAATTAGAAGCAAAATATTTATCTCTAAATGTTTGTGTTGATTTATTATTCAACCAAATCTTGTAAGTATTTTCTTCTAATACTACTACCATCATTTTCATCTTATAATGAGCACCACCACATATTTTATTACACAAAAGGGCATAATTAAATTTCTTGTCATTTTTTTTCTCTCGCATTTCTAATGTTGTTAGAGTAGGGGTAAACTTCATCCTTGTGGTCATTCCAGGGACGGTATTCATTTGTGCACGAAAATGTGGGAAATAAGCTGAATGTATAACATCTTTAGATCTAAAATTAAACTCATATTCTTTCCCCTTACATAGATAAAGGGTGTCTTTTTGAATGAAATCGTCCCAAGCTGTTGCATCTGAATTTGGGTCATGTCTTTCTTTCATTTGATAAAGCAAACCTACAAGCTTATTTTTTCTGTCTAAATCTATTAAAAGAGATTCTCTATCAGAATCAGAGAAAATTAAATGTTCATCATTTAATTTGTCCTCTATTAAATTTATCCCATCACTACCACTCTCCATGTAATGAATGGCGGAATCAATAGTATTGGTAGTCATGATAGCTAGTTCATTATTGTCAGCAGTCAATTTATAATCAAATTTTCCTAAAATATTATCTAA